>JAFWVY010000013.1 GCA_017523725.1 Bacteroidales bacterium | reverse complement strand
TCTTCGGCCATGCGGTAATTATAATAACCCAGTTCGTAAACATCCAGGATATATTTCCAATGGCCGTCAAGCGACTGTGTCTGGCGTCCGGGCACATTCTGGATGAGCGGGCTGATGCCCATGTTGGCAGCATCGGCCGCAAAAGGCAGCCACAGCGCTGCCAGCATAAGGGAAACAAATTTCTTCATGGCGATTGTATGATGGGGCGGCACCGAAGGCACCCGCCCGGCATTATTTCTTCTGTATCGGTTCGCAGGTGAGACCGACGCCCAATTTATGGAAGATCTTACGGTCCACCTCGTTCAGCATCACCGTGGTATGCACCTGACATCCCTGCAGGGAGGGCAGCTGCGAAATAGCCCGCCGGCAATCGTCGTTGTGCAGACTCAGCATGGCCAGCGCCACCAGTACCTCGTCGGTATGCAACCGCGGGTTGTTGCCGTGCAGATAGAACACCTTCATGTTCTGGATGGGTTCGATCATCTCGGCCGGAATGAGCTTGACATTGTGGTCGATGCCTGCCAGATACTTGGTGGCATTGAGCAGCAGGGCCGCGCTGGTGCCCAGCAACGGCGAATTTTCCGCAGTGATCAACGTACCGTCGGCCAGTTCGATGGCAGCACACGGCACATGGGCCTGCTCGGCACGCTGCTTGGCCGCCGTGGTCACCCGCCGGTAATCCGTCGTAATCTTCACCTGCTTCATCAGCAGCGCGATCTTGTTCACCTCGTTGTCATTGCACTCGCCCGTGGCCAGCGTATTGAGCGCCGTATAATAGCGGCGGATGATTTCCTGCTTTGAAGCCTCACAGCACACTTCGTCATCTGAAATGCAGTAACCGGCCATGTTGACCCCCATGTCGGTGGGCGATTTATAGGGATTCTCACCGTAGATGCCCTCGAAAATGGCATTCAGGACCGGGAAAATCTCGATGTCGCGGTTGTAGTTCACCGCCGTACTGCCGTAGGCCTCCAGATGGAACGGGTCGATCATGTTCACATCGGCCAGGTCGGCCGTGGCCGCCTCGTAGGCGATGTTGACCGGGTGCTTGAGCGGAATGTTCCAGATGGGGAACGTCTCGAACTTGGCATAGCCGGCCTTGACACCGCGTTTGTTCTCCTGGTAAAGCTGGCTCAGACACACCGCCATCTTGCCGCTGCCGGGGCCGGGCGCCGTCACCACCACCAGCGGCCGCTCCGTCTCGACATAATCGTTCTTGCCAAAACCTTCGTCGCTGTCGATCAGCGCCACATTGGTGGGATAACCCTCGATGGTATAGTGGAAAAACGTCCGGATGCCAAGCCGCTCCAGCCGGTTGCGGAACGCCCGGGCACTCTCCTGCCCGTTGAAATGGGTGATGACCACCGAACCGACGAGCAGTCCACGACTGATGAACTCGTCGCGCAGCCGCAGCACGTCCATGTCGTACGTAATGCCCAGATCGCCGCGGATCTTGTTCTTCTCGATGTCCACGGCGCTGATGACAATGACAATCTCGGCATAATCGCGCAACTGCATGAGCATCTTGAGCTTACTGTCAGGTTCGAACCCCGGCAGCACCCGGGCCGCGTGGTAATCATCGAACAGTTTGCCGCCAAACTCCAGGTACAGCTTGTCTCCGAAACGGTCGATGCGTTCCCGGATGTGTTCCGATTGTATTTTCAGATATTTTTCGTTGTCAAAACCCAGTCTCATAATGTATCTGTCTGATGCCGCAGTCTCTTTCCATGCGGCGGAGATTACCTGCAAAGGTAATTGTTTTTGATGTCGCTTCCACCGGTCCGGCATATTTTGATGGGACATCTTTTTGCGTTACACCAAACACACTTCAGACTTTTGAATTTAAAAGAATCCTCGTTTTTATATTATTTTTTTTATTTTTGTAAAAAAATAAAGAGCACTCCTCCAGCATCTCATGAATAACAAAGTATTCCATTGTGTCATTTCGCTTCTGACTGTGCAATGGTATACGCTTTTTTGAAGAGCCATGACAAATATGATGCGCGTATTTCTTCTTTACATGACCATACTTTGTGGGAGTAATTTATTAGCAGGAAATGCTACTGTCACGCTTCCCCAGTACGATATGCAGGAAGTTGTTGTTACAGCTGCTGAATCTGATTGGGAAGAGGCCCTGCAAAAGGTAACCCGGAAACTTTCACTCAAGGTATCTCCTAAAGCTACATCCAGCATCTTATGTCATACCGGCCATTTCACACAAATCGTACGCTGTGACGATCTCCCCGTATCACTCCGTCGTGAATACGCACTGCTTGAGACTCCAGATCCTTCGCTTAAACATACCAGATATGATGAAGAGTTTTATCGCCTCTATCTTGTTTTGCGCAAAGCGAGCAGTTTATACTTTGATGCCGACGGGGTGGACACGCTTGAAAGTATTTCACTCATCGTACCACCGGACCACGGAAGTTTCGATGCTTCTTACAATGCCTCCCGACGCTATATTTTCGAGCGTATGCGGTGGTTATATCTGTATGCACCCTGTTTCTCTCCGGAACGCAACTTCTTATTCCATCTTGAATCATTTGACGAACGCTACTATACCATAGGATTCTCGACAAAAGAAAATAAGATCTCCTCGAGTAACCGGTTATATATAGAGGGATATCTGGTCATCGATGGTATTCAGAACACTTTGGAGACCATCGAAGTCCATGAGGCAGGCACGCTTTATACCGAACATTCTACATGGAAACCGAAAGGATGTTCTGTGGAAAAGCAAACCTGGCGGGAAAAATGGACCTTCACATTCGATGCCGACGGCATCATTCAAAATGCACATATTACTATCCAATGGCTGGAACGCGAAGACAGGAGAAATGGTAAGTTATACAGCATCACGGCTCCGCGCCCCTATGCCTATCTCCATCATTTGCAACTTGATGAAGAGTGGACCAGCGAACATCGCAAAATAATAGAAGATTCCGAATTCCATAAAACCGTTGTTTTGGGCTTTCTCGGTTTTGGAATCCCGGAACACATCGCAAAGTACTCTCCCGTTTCCATCCCATTCCACACAAACCGCTACGATTCAACGTTCCTGTTCCCTATGCGTGACGATTTACAGAAAATCTCTCTCGAATTAAACAAGAAAATGCCTTTGGGATTCCAATATAATACGACTGGACAAGATTCCGACTACGGTTTTGTTTCCTATGGGAGCACTCCCGGCAACGAGCATCTTTCCATAAATAAAATCAGAGAAAAAAATGAAATCCCACGCTTCAGGAAATAGCAGGCAACCCCGGTATGCAGTCTCCCCCTTCTTTGCGGCGGCACACTACGAGCGGAAACTGGTCTTCCGGAACCGCTTCTTCCAGATATTCAGTCTGGGCGTGGTGCTCTATACGCTGGTGACCTGCATGTACGACCTGTCGGATGCGGGCGGGACGAACTGGACCTACCGCGCGGTTTCCTCCACGTTTCCGTACCTGATCCTGCTGTATGTCAGTACGGCAGAAACCGTGCTTTGCGCCTTTCTGGCTTCGTCTTCGCTGAAGCGTGAGAAACAGTTCGACTCCTCCTGCGTATTCCATGTACGCCCGGTCAGCAGTCTGACCCGTATCGCCGGCATCGTGTGGGGAAACATCAGCGCCCTGATGTCGCTCAATGTGCTGGTTCTGGGCATTGTGCTCGTTTTCAACATCACCCAGTCATCGGCCGGGACGGACTGGCTTGCATATCTGTTCTATTTTTTCCTGCTCGGTCCGCCGTCGTTCGTCTTTATGCTGGGATGCGCCGCCTGGCTATATCTCGCCATCCGGAACCAGGCCATAACAGTGCTCCTGCTGCTGGGATACATCGCGCTGGTCTGCATCCATGTCGGATACCGGTATTTCGGCATTTTCGACTGCACCGCCTTTTCCCTGCCGTGGTTCCGTTCCGAAATAGTCGGCAATCCGGCGCTGGGGCAGATTCTGCTGCACCGGGGCGTGTATCTGGTGTGGGGCCTCGCGTTCATCCTCCTGGCATCCGTCCGTTTCGGGGATCCAGCCTATTCGGTTCGCGGACGAAAGGGAATCCAGACAGCCGGCATGTGCTGCGCGGTCCTTGCCCTGCTGCTTATGGTCCTGCCGGTCGCACAGTGGTACAAGGTGTCGGCTGAAAGACAGGCGATGGTCGAAGCCAACGAAATGCATGCCGATGATGCCGTTTGGACGGTTCATCAGTATCGGATAGAAATCGAGCAATTACGGAACAGCATCCAGGCTACGGCAGAACTTGAAGGCTCCCCGCAGACTGCAGACCGACGGTTCGTCTTCCGTCTCAACCCCGGGCTGACGGTATCTTCCGTACAGACGGCAACCGGGTCGGAACTTGCCTGGTCTCGCAACGGCCACCTGCTGCTGGTCGATTTCGGCCGCACCATGACACCGGCCGACACCGGGAAACTGGTCATCACCTATCAGGGAGCATTACAGGAAGCGGCCTGTTATCTGGATGTCGCCACACAGGATGTCCTCGACAGGGAATACCTCATTGCCGACCTCGTCCTGCCGTCACAGGCGCTGATTCAGACGCCCCGCTGCTGTGTCTTCACACCGGAATCGGGATGGTATCCACGGCCGGGCACATCGCCTACCACACAAAACATCTACCGGGAACAGGACTGTTTCAGCCGGTTCGATCTGCGGGTGCTTCCACGTGCCGGTCTCATGCCTGTCGCGCAAGGCGCCCTGCAGGATACGCTGCCCGGCTGGTATCATTTCCGTACCGAGGTACCGATACCCGCGCTCTCCCTGTGCATCGCCGACTATGAGACTGTCGCCGTCGATACGGCCGGCATCTGCTATACGGCCTATTACATCAAGGGGCATGACGATTTCAGGGAATCCATCCGGCTTTCCCGCAACGATATGGCCGGACTGCTGGCCGAAGTGACGGAAGATTTCGAACGGAACAACCGGCTGCGCTATCTGTACCGACGGTTTGCCATCGTGGAAGTTCCCGCAACGTTCAGGTCGTTCGACCGTCCCCAGTCCACGGCCTCCGAATGGACACAGCCCGGGATGCAACTGGTGGCCGAAAAGGGTATCCATCTGCCGGAATGCGACTTCGCCCAGCAGCTCCGCCGGCGGAAACGCTACTTCCAGAACCAATATTCCGATGAAGAATACCAGCGGCAGGTGCTGCTTGCCTTTCTTAAGAAATTCACGTCTTCCGAACGATCCTCCAGTGCGACAGCTCCGGTTCAAAGGCCGCAGTTATTTGATTTCGTGTATAACGTATATTCTCCTGACTTGCCGTTCAGCCGGCAGACCGTTTCAAAGTATATCGACCTGACTGCAAATCCAGAATCGTACTTCAATGCCATGACCGCCGGTGCCCGGCGTCCGGGCGAATCGGCTTCGGATGAAATCGACACGCGGCAGTTCGAGGGCATGTCATCCGGCGAAGCACTCGCAGCCATCCGCTCCGACCATCACCTGGCGGAAACGGTGATCCGCCGGCAGGCCGAACTGCTTTTCGCCTGGGAGAAAGCAAGGGAAGCGTCGTGTGACACCTGTCCGCTCCGTCTCGCGGAGATGCTGTCGGCCAAACCTTTCGAGAATATCCGTTTTGAGGAATTGCTGCATACGTTGGATGATTCGACAGGGCTTTCCATTACCGAGTTGATGGCCAGAGGGTTCGTAAAAGACGTGCCCGAATATCTTCTGCAGGAACCGGAAAAAAGGCTGCTACGTAACGAAAACGGCATGTATTACGAAGTCTCCGAGACTGTTTCAAACGACTCGCCGCACGACGGCGTGGTGCTGCTGATGCTGCAATATGGCGTCCAAGCTTATGATTACTATCCCGTCACGGTGCCGGCACATACGTCCCGGAAGGTGGTCATGGTCTCCGGAAAGAAACCTGATTATCTCATCATCCGGCATCTGCAGTCCGGTAATCTGCCCGGCATGCAGCGCATCCGGCTCGGTCCGGATAATGCCTGGGGAGCCGAAATCCCGGAACAGACGGTACAAAGCCGAATCCTGCCGTGCGAGTATCCGGCATCGCCGGTATGGGAAAATGAACTCATTGCAGACAACGAGGACACGCTGCGCTTCTCCCTGACCCGGGCGCCGATTCCCCGGACGCTCCTGCGCAACGGCAAAACCATGACCCGCTCCGCATACGACACGCGGCGGCTTTCGTTCAGTGCACTGAGACCGCCCGCCTCGTGGAGCTATATCGTCAATCAGTCGTTCCATGGCCGGTACCGTCACTCGGCCTACGTTGTCCGGTCCACCCACATGGGGGCGCCGGAGCAGACCGCCACCTGGACGCTCCCGATCTCGCAACCCGGCATGTACGAAATCTTTTATCACATCTGGCCGTACGACGATGCCTATGCATCACGCAACAACCGTCAGGGGACGTATCGCTTCCAGCTCACACAAGAAAGCATGCAGACTTCTTTCTCGCTCACACTCAACGAAGTCAAAGAGCCCGGCTGGCAATCGCTCGGCACCTGCACCCTGCACGAAGGGGACGTCGCGTTCTCGCTGACAAACGACTCTGAACTGCGCTATGTGGTGGCCGACGCAGTGAGACTGGTCAGAATCCGGTAAAAACAGAGGCCTGCGCCGTCCGCAAAATCCACCGGAAAGGTATCTGCAGCTTGATTGTACAGGCTTTTTTTTCAAATTTCTTGCAGATCTGTCAAATATCACTATCTTTGCGCCTCAAATTTTTCACTAATTAATTAAATTCTTTTATGTTAAACCAGTACGAAACCGTTTTCATTGTAACTCCCGTTTTGTCTGATATTCAGATGAAGGAAGCGGTACAGAAATTCAAAGACCTTCTCGTGGGCGAAGGATGCGAGATCGTCAAGGAAGAAGAGTGGGGCCTGCGCAAACTGGCCTATCCCATCCAGAAGAAAAGCACAGGATTCTATGCGCTTTTTGAATTCAAGGGCGACAGCACTGTTGTCGAAAAACTCGAGACCGAATATCGTCGCGACGAGCGCATCATCCGGTTCCTGACCTTCAAGATGGACAAATACGCCATCGAATACAGTCAGAAGAGAAGTCAGAAACAGAACGAGACAAAAAAGGAGGAATAAGCCATGGCACAGAGTCAATCAGAAATCAGATATCTGACCCCCGTTTCGGTGGACGTCAAGAAGAAAAAATACTGCCGCTTCAAAAAAACCGGCATCAAATACATCGACTATAAGGATCCTGAATTCCTGAAACGTTTCCTGAACGAGCAGGGCAAGATTCTGCCCCGCCGCCTGACCGGCACCTCGCTCAAGTACCAGCGCAAAGTGGCCACCGCCATCAAGCGCGCCAGACATCTGGCCCTGCTGCCGTATGTCACCGATTTGTTGAAATAATTAAAGGGAGGACAGATAATGGAAATCATTTTAACGCAGAACGTCGCTAATCTGGGCGCCAAAGACACCATCATCAAGGTCAAGGACGGTTACGCCCGCAATTATCTTATTCCCCAGGGACTGGCTGTCATGGCTACGTCGTCCGCCAAGAAAGTGCTGGCCGAAAACGCACGCCAGCGTGCGCACAAGGAAGCCAGGATCAAGGAAGAAGCACTGGCTCTGGCGCAGAAGATGGAAGGCACGATGCTGAGAATCGGTGCCAAGACCAGTTCGACCGGCAAGATTTTCGGTTCCATCAACGCCATTCAGATTGCAGAGGCCCTGCAGGAACAAGGCTTCGAGGTCGACCGCCGCAACATTGTCCTGGACAACAACCAGGTCAAGGAAGTGGGTCAGTACAAGGCCAAGGTTTTCCTGCACAAAGACGTGAGTCTCGACATCGACTTTGAAGTCTTCTCGGAATAACAGACACTACGCTTCGCAAGAAGGATAGGCACTGTTATCCTTTTTTTCACGAAGTCGGACAAGGCGGTTCAAGGCTCGTTCCCTGACGCTTTATCCGACTTCATTTTTTCTGGCTTATGTTAACTGTTGAAAAAATCGGCGGCACTTCCATGTCAAAGTTCCATGACGTGCTGCACAACATTGTCATCGGACACCGCAGACCCGATGAAATGTACAACCGCATATTTGTCGTATCGGCCTATAACAACGTGACCAACTGGCTGTTGGAGCACAAGAAGACCGGTGCGCCGGGCATCTACACGCGTTTTCTCGAACATGCGGACTACGAGGGTGCATTGGAGGAACTGTACGGCCGGCTCATCGACATCAACGCCCAGTTCACCGACATCGGACTCGACAAGGTTGCGGCCGACCGCTTTATCCGCGAGCGCATCGCCAAGGCCTGCAACTTCCTGTCCGGGCTGAGCAATGTGCTTTCGTCGGGCTACGTCGACCGCAACGACATCTGTCTGGCCGCCCGTGAGATTCTCGCTTCCATCGGCGAGGCGCACTCGGCCTTCAACACGGTCGATATTCTGAAGCACAACGGCATCAATGCCACGCTGATCGACCTGTGCGGCTTCGACGATGCCAAACCCTATACCATCGACCAGCGGATTGCCCATGCGTTCAAAGGCATCGATTTCAGCCGGACGCTTTGTGTCGCCACCGGCTACACCAAGGGCACCGAAGGGATCATGCGAGCCTTCGACCGTGGCTATTCCGAAGTGACATTCAGTAAGATAGCCGTCGAAATAAAGGCTGACGAAGCCATCATCCACAAGGAATACCACCTGTCGAGCGCCGACCCGAAGATTGTCGGTGTGGAGAACTCGATTCCCGTGGGGCACACCAACTTCATCATTGCCGACCAGCTGGCCGACATCGGCATGGAGGCCATCCATCCCAAAGCCGCCAAGCCGCTCGAAATGCACGGCATCAACATCCGCATCAAGAATACGTTCGAACCGGAACACGAGGGTACGCTCATCTCCAGCGGCTATGTCAGTCCGGTTTCGCGCGTGGAGATTGTCTCCGGTACCGACAAGGTGCTGGCGGTCGAGATCTACGATCCGATGATGGTCGGCGAAGTGGGTTTCGACATGAAAATCATGGAGGTGTTCTATCGCCACGGGGTGAGCTACATCATGAAATCGACCAATGCCAACTGTATCACGACGGTGGTATGGGACAATCCCGAATCGGCGGCACTCATAGAGGAACTCCGGACACTGTATCACCAGGTGCAGGTCAAGCAGGTGGCCATCGTCTGCTGCATGGGGTCGAACATCGCCATCCCGGGCATCCTCTCGAAGGCCTCCACCGTCCTGTTCGACAACGGCATCAACATCGAGTGTTTCAGCCAGTCGCTGCGGCAGGTCAACATGCAGTTCGTCATCGCACGCGAACAATACCGCAACGCCATCCGCGCCCTGAACGACGCCCTTTGCGTACATACCCACGCCCAATAAACCTGAACCATGAATCCTGTAGAAAGTTACATCAAAAGAGAGGCGGATGCCATCCGGCAGATTCCGGTGGATGACAGCTACGAACGCGCCATCGACCTCATATACAAGCGTGTCCATGAGCAGCACGGCAAAGTGGTCGTAAGCGGCATGGGCAAGGCCGGACAGATTGCCCTGGCCATCGCCACGACGTTCAGCTCCACCGGCACGCCCGCCGTTTTTCTGCATCCGGCCGACGCACAGCACGGCGACCTGGGCATCCTGCGGCCCGAAGACATCATGATCCTGGTTTCGAACTCGGGCAAGACCCGTGAGATCCTCGAACTGGTGACGCTGGCAGACAACCTTTACACTGGCATCCCGCTCATCGTCATCACCGGCAACAAAGACAGCGAACTGGCCCGCTCGGCCGATGTCTGCATCTATACCGGAGGTCCGGCCGAACTCTGTCCGCTCGGGCTCTCCCCCACCATTTCCACGACGGTCATGAGCGTCATCGGCGACATCCTGGTGGTGTCGATGATGGAACGCATCGGCTTTACGACCGCCGACTACGCACGCCGGCACCACGGCGGCTATCTGGGCGAAAAATCCCGCGAACAGGCCCGCCGTTCATGAACCGCATCTTTGCCATCGGCGAAACGGTGCTCGACATGATCTTCCGCGGCGGTGTGCCGTGCAAGGCCACGCCGGGAGGCTCCATGCTCAATGCTTCTGTCTCGCTTGGCAGGCTGGGAGCCGACATCCATTTCATCGGTGAATACGGCACAGACCGCATCGGGCGGCAGATCGACGCATTCCTGCGCGACAACGGCGTCGCCACGGACTGCGTGTACCGCTACAGCGACGTGAATTCGTCGCTGGCGCTGGCCTTTCTGGACGAAAACGGCAATGCGGAATACCAGTTCTACAAACCGAAACCGGCCGTGCGGCTGGACGTCCGGCTACCCGAAGCCGGACGCGGCGACATGATTCTGTTCGGCTCGTTTTTCTCGTTGGAAGCTGAATTGCACGCGTTTTTCTACCCGTGGCTCGAAGCCTCCCGCGCCAAAGGCGCCCTGCTGCTTTACGACCCGAATTTCCGCAAGGCGCACCTCAGCCAGCTGGAGGCTGTCCGGCCGTTGCTGCGACAGAATCTGGCCGTGGCCGACATCGTCCGGGCTTCTGACGAAGACTGTGCGCTGATCTTCGGGAGCGACGACCCGGCACATATCTACCGGCAAAACCTGAAAGAGGACCAGGTCTTCATATGCACATCCGGCGGCCGATGCATCACCCGTTGCACCGGCAGCCATACGCTGCGCTACACCCCGCCCGCAGTACAGGAAATTGTCAGCACGGTCGGTGCCGGCGACACCTTCAACGCCGGACTGGCCTACGGCCTGACCTCCAGGCATGTGACGCGTCAGGAACTGACGGCGCTGACGGATGCCGTATGGGAGGAGATTATCATGCAGAGCGCCCGTTTCTCGGCGTCGGTCTGCCAAAGTGACGAAAACTATATCAAAAGATAAGACATGGAAGAGACTAAACAGATTGTTCTGGAAAAACTGTTCAAGCAAGTACTGACCCAGCTCGACCCCGATCCCGAACGCGAAGGCCTGCTGGCTACGCCGCGCCGGGTGGCCAGCGCCATGCAGTTTGTCACACAGGGCTATGAGACCGACCCTAAGGAAATCCTGCTTTCGGCGCTGTTCAAGGAAGAGTATCGCCAAATGGTGGTTGTCAAGGACATCGAGATGTATTCGCTCTGCGAGCATCATTTGGTGCCTTTCTTCGGAAAGGCGCATGTGGCGTACATTCCGAACGGCTATATCACCGGTCTGAGCAAGATCGCCCGTGTCGTCGATGCTTTCGCACACCGGCTGCAGGTACAGGAACGGCTTACCGTGCAGATCCGCGACTGTATCCAGGAAGCACTCAATCCGCTCGGCGTGGCCGTCGTCATCGAGGCGCAGCATCTGTGCATGATGATGCGTGGCGTTCAGAAACAGAACTCCGTGACGACCACCTCGGCCTTCACCGGCATCTTCCTCAAGGACAACCGCACCCGGGCCGAATTCATGCAGCTCATCGGACAGAATCTGCACTAAAGGCGCAGGTCCGGCCCTCCGGTAACACGCTGTAAGCGCGGAAGGACAATTTATAACCAGAACCCCTTTGCCAGCCGGACGCCCGCCAGCCGGGACGCGAGGTCGTTCTCTTTGCGGAACAGACCATATACACCGGCGCCGCTGCCCGTCATGGACGCATAGACGGCGCCCGCCCGGTAGAACGCTTCCTTGAGTGCGGCAATTTCCGGATGATGTGAGAACACCGTCCGCTCAAAGTCGTTTTCGATGACACCCGGCCAGGCGGTGACCGGAAGGCGCAACATCTCTTCGAGCGGCCTCTGCGGCCGGCGCGACGCAATGCCGCGGTAGGCTTCGGCCGTGCTGACATGGTCCGAAGGTACGGCCAGAACCATATAATATCCTTTGAGAGACAGACTGAATGGCGTAAGCAGTTCCCCCCTGCCCCGGCCGATGGCCGGTTCGTTGCGCACGAAGAAGGCGCAGTCGCTGCCAAGCCGGCCGGCATAGGCCTCCAGTTGCACTTCGCTCAGACCAAGGTCGAAAAGGGTATTCAGGCCCTTCAATGTGGCGGTGGCATCGGAAGAACCGCCGCCGAGTCCGCCGCCCGCCGGAATGAGTTTGACGAGTGCCATGTCCACCGGCGGCAGATTGAAATCGGCCTGCAGAAGCCGGTAAGCCTTGACACACAGATTATCTTCGGCCGGCCCTTCAAGCGTGTGTCCATACAAATCCAGCCGACATCCCGCCACACCGGCACGGTCGGTGGCCGGCACCATTTCCAATACATCACAGAGCGGCAGCGGATAGAACAGCGTTTCGATGTCGTGGTATCCGTCCGGCCGTTCTGCCGTGACATACAGACCGATATTGATCTTGGCGTTCGGAGAGAAGAGCATACGCGTTTCCTGAGGGGATGTAATCTCCTGCAAAGATAGCTTTTATTCAGCACTACGGATGCCGCCGCATTACTTGTACTCCCGCCAGCTGCGGATGCTGATGCGGTCGAGCGGCACCGACGTAAACGCGTTGATGAACGCCGAAGCAAGCCGCGCGTTCGTAATCAGCGGAATGTTCAGGTCGATGGCCGCCCGGCGGATCTTGTAGCCGTTGGTCAGCTCGTGCGTCGTCAGGTTCTTCGGAATGTTCACAACCATGTCGATTTTGTGCCGGTGCAGCAGATCGATGGCCTGCGGCTGGAGGTCCGGATCGGACGGCCAGTGTACCAGCGTGTTCGGCACCCCGTTGTCGGCAAGGAAGCGGGACGTCCCCTCCGTGGCATACAGCTCATAGCCATGGGCCGCCAGCGTACGCGCCGCATCCAGCATATCGGCCTTCTGCTTGACAGAACCTGTCGAAAGAAGCACCGTCTTCGCCGGCACCCGGTAACCTACAGAAAGCATCGCCTTGAGCAGCGCTGTATCGGTATTGTCGCCGATGCAGCCGACCTCACCCGTCGAAGCCATGTCCACACCCAGCACGGGGTCGGCCTTCTGGAGCCGGTTGAACGAGAACTGCGATGCCTTGATGCCCACATAGTCCAGATCGAAGAGATTCTTGGCGGGTTTCTTGACAGGCAGCCCGAGCATGACTTTGGTTGCAAGTTCTATGAAATTGATTTTCAGAACTTTCGAAACAAACGGGAAAGACCGCGAAGCCCGCAGGTTACATTCGATAACCAAAATGTCGTTGTCACGGGCCATGTACTGGATGTTGAACGGGCCGTTGATGTGGAGCGCTTTGGCAATCTGGCGGCTGATGCGCTTGATGCGCCGGACCGTCTCCACATAGAGTTTCTGCGGCGGAAACTGGATGGTGGCATCACCGGAATGGACCCCGGCAAATTCGATATGCTCACTGATGGCATAGGCCATGATCTCACCGTCCTTCGCCACGGCATCCATCTCGATTTCCTTGGCATGCTCGATGAATTTCGACACCACGACAGGATGGTCTTCGCTGACATTGGCTGCCAGCTGAAGGAACCGCCCCAGTTCCTCGCTGTTGGAACAGACATTCATCGCGGCGCCGCTCAACACATACGACGGACGTACCAGCACCGGGAAACCCACCCGCTGAACAAAGCGGTCGATATCTTCCATCGAAGTCAAAGCCGACCATTCGGGCTGATTGACACCGAGGTTGCTCAGCATCTGCGAGAACTTGGCCCGGTCTTCTGCCCGGTCGATATCCTCTGCCTGCGTACCGAGAATGCGGACATGCTGTGCATCCAGACTGACAGCCAGATTGTTCGGAATCTGCCCGCCGGTGGAGACAATCACACCGTGCGGCTGCTCGAATTCGACGATGTCCATCACGCGTTCGAACGTAAGCTCATCGAAATAGAGCCGGTCGCACATGTCGTAATCGGTGGAGACCGTCTCCGGGTTATAGTTGATCATCACCGAGCGCCAGCCCTCCTTGCGGATGGTGTGCAGCGCCTGTACGCCGCACCAGTCGAATTCGACCGAAGAGCCGATGCGGTAGGCGCCCGAACCGAGCACCACCACACTCTTGCCGTCGCGCGCAGCCTCGATGTCGTTCGACTCACCCGCATACGTCACATACAGATAGTTCGTCTGGGCGGGGTATTCGGCGGCCAGCGTGTCGATCTGCTTGACGACCGGCAGAATGCCCATTTCCTTGCGACGGCCACGCACCTTCAGCAACGCCTCGTGCATGCTCGCCGACGTACTTTCGAGCCCGATGGCACGGGCAATCTGGAAATCGGTGAAACCATAGACCTTCGCTTCGCGGAGCAGACCGGCGTCGAGCGTGTCGAAACGCTGCAGTTTCAGCTGTTCATCAATGTCGATGATATGCTTGAGTTTGTACAGGAACCAGCGGTCTATCCGTGTCAGGTCGTGAATCTTCTCTATATCGTAATGCGGCAGGTGCATCGCCTTGGATATGACGAAAATGCGTTTGTCCGTAGGCTCGCGCAGCGCCGCATCGATATCGGCGATCTGCAGTTCCCGGTTTTCCACAAACCCGTGCATGCCCTGCCCGATCATGCGGAGTCCCTTCTGGAGTGCCTCCTCGAAGGTGCGGCCAATGGCCATCACCTCCCCCACGCTCTTCATGGACGAGCCAATTTCCCGGTCGACGCCGTGGAACTTGGAAAGGTCCCAGCGCGGAATCTTGCACACCACATAGTCGAGTGCCGGTTCGAAGAACGCACTCGTGGTCCGGGTGACGGAATTCGAGAGTTCGAACAGGCCGTATCCCATGCCAAGCTTGGCGGCCACAAAAGCCAGCGGATAACCGGTAGCCTTGCTGGCCAGTGCCGACGAACGCGACAGGCGGGCGTTGACTTCGATGACACGGTAGTCCTCCGACTGCGGGTCGTAGGCGTACTGCACGTTGCACTCACCGATGATGCCGATATGGCGGACAATCCGGATAGCCAGTGCGCGCAGAAAGTGATAGTCGGTATCAGACAGGGTCTGCGACGGCGCAACCACGATACTTTCGCCAGTATGGATACCCAGCGGGTCGAAGTTCTCCATGTTGCAGACCGTGATGCAGTTGTCATAACGGTCGCGGACCACTTCGTACTCGATTTCCTTCCATCCCTTCAGCGATTTCTCGACCAGCACCTGCGGCGAGAAGGCAAAGGCCTTTTCGGCCAGACGGACAAGCGACTCATCGTCGTCGCAGAACCCGCTGCCCAGCCCGCCGAGTGCATACGCAGCCCGGAGAATGACAGGATAGCCGAGTTCCTCCGCCGCAGCACGGGCCTGCTCCATGTTCTCGCAGGCTACACTCCGGATGGTTTTTACATCAATCTCATTGAGCCGCTCCACAAACAATTCGCGGTCTTCGGTATCGATGATAGCCTGCACCGGCGTCCCGAGTACCTTGACACCATATTTCTCCAGCACGCCGTTGCGATAGAGGGCGACGCCACAGTTCAAGGCCGTCTGGCCGCCGAAGGCAAGGAAAATGCCGTCCGGGCGTTCCTTCTCGATGACCCTCTCCACGAAATAAGGCTGGACAGGCAGGAAATATATCTCGTCAGCCACGCCGGCCGAAGTCTGTACTGTAGCGATGTTGGGATTGATGAGCACCGTGCGGATGCCTTCCTCGCGCATGGCCTTGAGCGCCTGCGAACCGGAATAGTCGAATTCACCCGCTTCGCCGATTTTCAACGCGCCGCTGCCGAGCAGCAGCACTTTCCGGATTTTCTTCTCTTTCATAGCAACTGGGTAAATCTGTCGAACATAAAACCGGTGTCCAGCGGACCCGGGCAGGCTTCCGGATGGAACTGGGATGAAAACCAGGGATTCACAGCATGCCGGATGCCTTCGTTGGAACCGTCGTTCATATTGACGAACAGCTCCTCCCAGCCGGCCGGCAACGTAGCGGCGTCGACCGCGTAACCGTGGTTCTGCGACGTGATATAACACCGATCCGTCCCTTTTTCGCGCACCGGCTGGTTGTGCGAGCGGTGACCATATTTCAGTTTGTAGATGGAAGCACCGGCCGCCTTGGCCAGCAACTGGTTGCCCATGCAGATGCCGCAGACGGGCTTGCGGGTCGAGGCCAGATGCCGCTTCAGCACTTCCACCGCCGCCGCGCACCGGTCGGGATCGCCGGGGCCGTTGGCGAGGAAAAGACCGTCGAAGTCCATGTCCGTATAATCGTAATTCCAAGGTACACGCACCACCTCACAGCCGCGACGCACCAGGCTCCGGACAATGTTCGCCTTGACGCCGCAATCCACGAGCACGACCTTGCGGCCGGCACCCTCGTTGTAGCGGACGATGTCCCGGCAGGATACCCGTTCCACCCAGTTGACCTCGCCGTAGTTCTCAGCAGGCGACGGACAGGACACGCCTTCGGGCACAATCTGTCCCATCATGACGCCCTGCTCGCGCAGACGTTTGGTCAATGCACGTGTGTCGATGCCCGTCAGGCCCGGTATCTTTTCTCTCTTAAGCCAGTCGCCGAGGCTTTCTACAGCATGCCAGTGCGAATACTGCTCGCTGTAGTCCGCCACGATGAGACCCGAGACATGGATGCGGCCGCTTTCAAAAAAATCCGGAAGCCCGTCCGGCCCGACCGTGAAAGGCGGCACCCCGTAGTTGCCCGCCAGCGGATAGGTCAGCACCAGCAGCTGCCCGGCGTACGAAGGATCGGTCAGCGACTCGGGATAGCCGGTCATGGCCGTGTTGAAGACGACTTCGCCCGACACGGCTCCCTCATATCCGAAGGACTGTCCCGTGAACTCCGTGCCGTCGCTGAGCCGTAATGTTGCTTTGTTCATTTGCTTGTATTCTTCTTTTTACCAGCATATCCGCAGGTCAGTACGCCTGCTCATGCACACCTGCCACCGCCCGGCCGCTAGGGTCGTTGAGCTGCTTGAAGGCCGCATCCCACTCCCGCGCGATGGCGGTGGAACAGGCGACACTCGCCTCCTGCGGCACTGAACGGGCGGCGCTTTCGGACGGGAAATGCTCTGCGAATATGCTTCTGTAATAATATTCTTCCTTGTTGAGCGGCGGATTGATGGGGAACCGTTCCGCCGCATGCGCCATCTGCTCGTCGGACACCCGTTCCGCCGTGATGCGCTTCAGCGTGTCAATCCACGAATAGCCCACGCCGTCGCTGAACTGTTCCTTCTGCCGCCAGACAATCTCCTCGGGCAGCATGTCGCTGAACGCCTCGCGGACAATCCGTTTTTCAATCTCACGGCCCGGGCACATCTTGGCCGCCGGGTCGGTACGCATGGCCACGTCGAGAAACTCCTTGTCGAGGAACGGCACACGCCCTTCCACACCCCATGCAGACAGGCTCTTGTTGGCGCGGAGACAGTCGTACAGATACAGCTTGGAAAGCTTGCGGACCGTTTCTTCGTGAAACTCGCGGGCCGACGGTGCCTTGTGGAAATACAG
>JAFWVY010000012.1 GCA_017523725.1 Bacteroidales bacterium | reverse complement strand
GCAACCGCATCCGCGGACTGGATATCACCACGCCGTCGCTCAACAAAGGCCGTTACTATGTATGGTTCTGCTTCCGCCATCAGGGTTCCGGTACGTGCGGTGTCGTGCTGACCCACAACGGGGAGTCCAACAAGCGGACGAAATATTTCGACTACTGGGGATCGAAGAGCGACAGCGACCCTGTCAACGCCGGTTACAAACGCTTTACGGTTGGCAAGGACTATCAGATGTCATGCCATCTGATCGGCCAGATCAACGTGACGGCCAACGGCCCGCAGGTCTTGTCGCTTGACATTGACACGAGGGGATCCAACAGTCTCGGTGCATGGCTCGACATGATCCAGTTCATCCCCATCGACGACAACCAGGCCTGGCCGCGTTTCGACGCCTGCGGCGTTGCGTACTACGAGCAGCAGACAAGGTACAACACGGACCCGTGGAACTGCCCGGTCCAGGAAGCCGACGACGACGACGAACCGCTGCCTGAGGATTAGTCTCTCGGGCACCGGCTCGGAATAACGGCACCGACCGGATTCGTAGTAGGGAGTGACTAGAGGTTGAAAAACCGATAGCCACTCTTCTATTTTATGCCGGCAGGTCCGGACGCATGCCGGCAGGCTGCTGCCGTCTGGGAATGTTTGCACACTATGTGCGCAAAAAACGAGGCCGACCCTCCGGGCCGGCCTCGTCCTGTCTGTATGGGGCGCTGCGGCGTCCCCGGTCATGTTCAGTTGATGTACTGCAGGGCCTGCTCGATGTCGGCGATGATGTCCCCGACATTCTCGATGCCGACCGACAGCCGGATCAGGTCCGGCGCCACGCCGGCCTCGCGCAACTGCTCGTCAGAAAGTTGGCGATGGGTGTGCGACGCGGGATGCAGCACACACGACCTTGCATCGGCCACATGGGTGACGATGGCAATCATTTTCAGATGGTCGATGAAACGCAGGGATGCCTCGCGGCTGCCTTTGGTCGCGAAAGCGATGACGCCGCATGTGCCGTTCGGCATGTATTTTTCGGCCAGTGCATGGTATTTGTCGGTCTTGAGTCCGCTGTAGTTGATCCATGCAATCTTGGGATTCGCTGCCAGATATTCGGCCACTTTCTGCGCATTTTCGCAGTGGCGCTGCATGCGCAGATGCAGCGTTTCCAGACCCAGATTGAGCAGGAAGGCATCGAACGGCGACTGGATAGACCCCATGTCGCGCATGAGCTGTGCGGTCGCCTTGGTGATGAAGGCCGCCTTGCCGAACGCCTTGGTGTAGGTCAGACCGTGGTACGACGGATCCGGCGTGGTCAGCCCGTGGAACTTGTCGCCGTAGGCATCCCAGTCGAAATTGCCGCTGTCGACAATGGCGCCGCCCACGCTGGTGGCGTGGCCGTCCATGTATTTGGTGGTCGAGTGGGTCACGATATCGGCGCCCCATTCAAACGGCCGGCAGTTGATGGGGGTCGGGAAGGTGTTGTCCACGATGAGCGGCACGCCGTGCCGGTGGGCGATGCGCGCGAACTTCTCGATGTCCAGCACGGTGACGCCCGGGTTGGTGACCGTCTCGCCGAACAGAGCCTTGGTATTGGGTCTGAACGCTGCGGAGATGGTCTCCTCATCGGCGTCCGCATCGACGAACGTGCATTCGATGCCGAATTTCTTCATCGTGATGCCGAACAGATTGTAGGTGCCGCCGTAGATGGTGGAGGCGCAGACAAAGTGGTCGCCGGTCTCGCAGACATTGAAGACGGCGTAGAAATTGGCGGCCTGGCCGGAAGAAGTGAGCATGCCGGCGACCCCGCCTTCGAGCGCTGTGATTTTGGCCGCGACGGTGTCGTTGGTCGGGTTCTGCAACCGGGTGTAGAAATAGCCGCTGTCCTTCAGGTCGAACAGGCGGGCCATCTGCTCACTGGTGTCGTATTTGAACGTGGTACTCTGATATATCGGCAGGATTCTCGGCTCCCCTTTGGTCGGATGCCACCCTTCCTGCACACAGATTGTTTCTTTTTTGAATGGCGTACTCATATGAAAAAAATGGACGATATATGCGCCAAAGGTAGCAAAAGTTCCGGACAGGGCGTGAAAAAACGTGCGGGGATTGCTGCAAGTCCGTAACCGCTCGATTGTTAAATAAATTTAAAACCGCTTTCCCGATGTGCCCGTATGAGGTTTTCGGCGTACATTTGTCCTCACACGAAAAAAACAACTGTTTATTCACAGTCCGGCAACAAGGGGAAATATGTGGCGTATTCTGCACAATATCAGATCTGTGGCGCATTATGAGAGCAAATTGCTTCTGCGTACATGGTTCTTCAAGATTTTCGGTATCGGAGCGTTGATTTACATTCTGGTGCAGAATTTTTCGATGCTGACCGACATGGGGCGGGCCACCTGGATGTTCCGTTCCATTCCGGCCACCATTCCCTACATGACTCTGCTCCGGCTCAACATCGCCCAGGCTGTCATCGCCGTTTTCCTCTCCTCGGAATTCATCAAGCGTGACAAACAACTCGATACGTCCGAGGTTTTCTACGTCCGGCCGCTCAGCAACGCGGAATATGTGCTCGGCAAGACCTGGGGCAACCTGCGGGTGTTCCTTGCGTTGAACGTGCTCGTGCTGCTGGTGACCATCCTGTTCAACCTGACGGCCTCCCAGTCGCATGTCGATCTGGGCTCATATTTCATCTATTTCCTGATTATCAGTGTCCCGACCCTGATTTTCATTATGGGGCTGTCGTTTTTCACCATGCTCCTGCTGAAGAATCAGGCCCTGACGTTCATCGTGCTGCTGGGCTATATTGCCTACACCATCATCTATGTGCGCAATAAGTACGACGGGTTGTTCGACTATATGGCCAACACCCTGCCGCTTTTCCGTTCGACCGTGGTCGGGTTCGCCGATGCCCAGCTCATTTTCAGGCTCCGTGGCCTGTATCTTCTGGCCGGTATCGCATTCATATGCCTGACCGTGGTGCTCTTCATGCGGTTGCCTGCCTCGCGCCGGGAACGACCTGCCTGGTTGGCCATAGCCGTGTGCTGTCTGCTGGGTGTGGGCATATTGACCACAACACATCTGCACAGGATTTCCGCCCGGAAGGAACTGCGCAAAGCCATGATAGTCGAAAACGACACGTATGGCGACCGTTCTGTTCTTGTCGTACATGATTACCGCATCGACCTGGAACAGCAACCGTCCACGATTTCCGTGGATGCATCCCTGATGGCATCACCGCAGACCGCCGACCGCAGTTTCGTGTTCTGCCTCAACCCGGGACTCGAGGTCACGCGGATGGCTGCCGAGGGATATGACGTGACCTTCGAACGGCATCATCAAATACTGCTGGTTGATTTCGGCCGGACTGTGACCGAGCAGGATACGGTGATACTCGACATCAGTTACAACGGCGCGCTGAACGGTGACGCCTGCTATCTCGATGCGGCCGACCGCACCTATTACGCCGGACGCACCAACCGGAATATTTCCATTCCCAAGCGTTATCTTTTCCAGACGCCCGGATATGCCCTCTTTACGCCGGAATCGTATTGGTATCCCCGCTCGGGTACTTCGTTCACGCAGCAGCATACCCTCTGGCAGCAGGCGTATTTCAGTTTCTTCGACTTGAGTGTCAAGCCGTTGGACGGGCTCTACCCGGTTTCGCAGGGGGCGTTGGTCGACACGACGGGCGGCTGGTTCACCTACGAGCCGGAAGTCAAGTTGCCGTCGCTGACGCTCAGCATCGGTGATTACGAGTATGTTTCGGTCGATACGGCGGACGTGACCTACGGGGTCTATTACCTCAAGGGACACGATTTCTTCAAGGAAGGCATTGACAGTGCGCGGTACATGATTCCGGGTCTGCTGGCCGACCGGCTGGAAATGTTTGAACGGAACAATCAGTTGCCGTACAGATATTTCCGTTTTACTATTGTGGAGGTGCCGGCGCCTCTGACATCCTACCGCCGCAACTGGACGACTGCCACCGAGATGACACAGCCGGAGATGGCGCTGTTGCCGGAAATGGGCTTCGGCCTGAACAACGTCGATTTCGTGACGGATGTCAAGCTCCGGCGGCGTACTTCCCGGACCACACTCGCGGCTGAGGAGTACGAGCGGCAGGCCCTGCTCAATTTCTTCAACACTTTCACGGGCGGCAATGGCAACTACTCCCAGTATCCGCAGTTGTTTGACTTTGTGTATAATGTCTATTCGCCGAAGGTGCCTTTGGCGAACAGGTTGATATCCATATATTTCTCTTTGCGCCGAAACAATAATGCAACGGGCTATGCCACGCAGAACGGCGGCATGACCGTCGAGGAACGGGCCAGTTTGCTGTTGCAGGACCAGTCGCTGGCAGAGATTGTGGCCGATACCTCGCGCAGCAACATGATAAACAACGTGATACAGCTCAAGGCTGAACAGCTTTTCGCCTACGGGGAGTCGGAGATCGGTCGTGATTCGTTCTATCTGTATCTGTCGAATATAGTCAAAGCCTATCCGTTCCAGAACCAGCGGCTCGAGGATGTCTTTGCGCAGCTGGAAGATTCGACCGGTGTCCGCATGGCCGACCGCGTGGACCGCTGGTATCACGCCAAGGGTGCTCCTCGCTATCTGTTCACGAATCCGACGGTGCGTCGCATCCGCGATGGAAATATGGGATATTACGAAGTGAAACAGTATGTTACCAACGATTCTGATGAGGAGGGGCTGGTGATGCTGGTCATGCAGTACGGCCGGGGTGACAACGATTATTATCCTGTCGTCATGCCGCCGCAGTCCACCAAGGAGGCCATCTTTGTGTCCGAGCTCAGGCCGACGTCGCTGGTGGTGCGTACCATGCTGTCGCAGAATCTGCCAGGTCGTATCGAGACGCAGCTGTCGACGGTCGACTGGGGGCGTCTGATCCGGGACGAAGCAGGTGAAACGCGCATCGTCGATGCCGAGCGTCCGACTTCATACACCGAAGAGGGCGAAATCATCGTTGACAACGAGGACACGCTGCTCTTCTCCATCACCCAGCCTGAACTGGAGCAGAGCCGGTTGAGCCGTTGGCTGCACCGCGAGCAGACTTCGGATTACCGTTACGGCACCTTTGCCCCGTTCCGTCCACCTGTAGAATGGCGTGCCGTGGTCAACAATAATTTCTACGGCCAGTTCGCCCGTTCGGGTTATGTCGTCCGTACGACAGGATATGGCGGCGTCAAACAGTCGGCCACGTGGAAAGTTTACGTGGACGAGCCCGGCACATATGATGTGTTCTGCAACATGTGGCGGGCCGACAATGCCTTCCTGCAGCAGCAGGGACGGATGCGCCAGCCGGTGTTTTACCGGTTCCAGGTCACGCAGGGCAAACGCGTGAATGTGCCGTTCCAGGTCGACTACCGGCGTGTACAGTCCGGCTGGACCCAGCTGGGGACACTGGTTCTCGAACGCGACACCGCCTTCGTGACCCTCTTCAACGATGCAGAATTGCGTTATGTGGCAGCGGATGCGGTGAAATTTGTCCGAAAATAAGCGTAAATTCGCCGAAAAAAGCACATGTACGATTTCATAGAAGGCCCTCTGGCCGAGCTGACACCCACCTATGCGGTCGTGAAGGCCGGCGGTGTGGGGTATATGCTGGCCATTTCACTCAACACCTATACGGCATTGCACGCGCAGCAGGATCGCGGTCAGGTGTGCGTCTACACCCATTTCATCGTGCGAGAGGACGCCATGCTGCTCTACGGCTTCTCCGACCGTTCCGAACGTGACATTTTCCGCAAACTTGTCTCTGTCTCAGGCGTCGGGGCGGTGTCGGCCATGATGATTCTTTCGTCGATGAGTCCGGCCGAAGTGCGCCAGGTTATCTCCGACGGCAATGCGGCGGCACTGAAACATGTCAAGGGCATCGGTCAGAAGACGGCCGAGCGCATCGTCATCGACCTGAAAGACAAATTGGGTACATGGACACAGGAAGGCGATAATTTTGTCCATCTGAACAATAGTTCGCGCGAAGAAGCGTTATCTGCTATGGTGAACCTGGGATTCCCGAAGGCGGCGGTCGAAAAGACCTTGGACAAACTGGTCCGCGACCATCCGTCAGCCTCCGTGGAGGAACTGGTGAAACTCTTGCTCAAGAGCATGTGACCGGCTTGGGCCATTGTCGCAGTATCTGGCCGGTGATCATGCTGTTACGTTGGGACAAGCATCATAGAGACAGGACTTGCAACACACGTTTACAGCCCGTTGCCGCCGTCTGATGCGGGGCGCAGGGCACCGGATATTCTGGCTCGCGGCATGCCTTTGCGCATGCGGCGGAATGTTGCATGCCCAGTACAGCCGCCTGCCCGATGCCTATAAACTTCACAAACCGTTTCTGCTGCCGTACGACTTCGACAAGCCGGGCCTGGGCATCGACCTGCAGAATCCGCGTAATTTCCGGCTTTTCGAGGAGTATGACGGCCGCCAGAACGAAATGACGGTACGTTCGACCGTCGGGCCGCTGATTCCGTACCGCCAGCCGTTCTCGCTGCCGCTGTCCGATTTCCTGGAATTCGACCGGCAGCGTTTCAAAACGCAGTATTGGTACGACCGCCAGCGCTCTTCTTCGGTCATCGAAGAGCAGGTCAGTGACGGTCTCATTGCGCCCATCTACGTCAACAGTCCGATTTTTGACAAGGTGTTCGGTACCAACGTCATCTCGATTGTGCCGCAGGGTACGGCCGAGACCACGTTTGGCATCAAGACCTCGAAAACCGACAACCCCAATCTGTCCGAGCAGGCCCGGCGCAGCACGTCGTTCGATTTCGACACCAACCTGCAGATGAACGTCACCGGTACGGTGGGCGACAAAATGCGCGTGGGCATCAGTTACAACACGCAGGCTTCCTTCGAATTCGACAACGAGGCCAAGCTGGAGTACGTAGGCAAGGAGGACGAGATTCTGCGGCGCGTCGAGGCCGGCAATGTGTCGTTCTCGGTGCCCGGTACGCTCATTTCTGGCAGCCAGAGCCTGTTTGGCGTGCGGGCCGACATGCAGTTCGGCCGTTTGTCAGTGAGCACGGTGCTGTCCCAGCAGAAGAGCGAATACCAGAATGTGTCCATATCCGGCGGCAGCCAGACCGTTGAGTTCGAGGCGGGCGCCGACAGTTACGACGCCAACCGGCACTTCTTCCTCTCCCAGTATTTCCGCGACCATTACGAGCAGGCGCTGGCCGGTCTTCCGATTGTCAATTCCGGCATCACCATCACCCGGATGGAAGTATGGGTGACCAACAAGACCACGGTCTATACCAATTCGCGCAACGTGGCGGCGTTCATGGACCTGGGCGAGTCGACGCACATCTGGCATACGCCGTTCTCCCGTTCCGCACGGGAACAGGTGCCCCAGAACGATACGGACGGCCTGTTCAACACCCTGTACCAGACGGTCGCCCCGGTCGTACGTGATATCAACACCGTGACGGCTGCATTGGACGGTCTCGGGCTGACGGCCGGTATCGACTACGAAAAACTGCAGAACGCCAGGCTTCTGACCACTTCCGAATACACCTATAATGCCCAGCTCGGCTACATCTCGCTGAACACCCCGCTGACCGGCAACGAGGTGCTGGCCGTGGCCTACGAGTACACCTATCGCGGGCAGACATACAAAGTCGGCGAACTCTCCACATCCGGTGTGCCGGTGCCGCAGACTTTGGTGGCCAAACTCCTGAAACCGACCAATTTGTCGCCGCGCTACCCGGTCTGGGACCTGATGATGAAGAATGTCTATGCACTGCAGGCCTATCAGTTGGAAAAAGACGGGTTCGATCTCCAGATTCTCTATCAGGATGATGCTTCGGGGACGGATTTGAACCACATTCCCGAATCCGGCATGGACGATGTGTTGCTGTTGCGTGTGATGCAGCTCGACCGCCTTAACTCGCAGCAGGATCCCTATCCGGACGGCGTGTTCGACTTTGTGCCGTCCGTGACGGTCGATGCCGAAAAAGGTCGGATCTTTTTCCCGGTGCTCGAGCCGTTCGGGCGGACGCTGCGGACGTACATGGCGTCGCGAGGCGTGGCAGATGATGTCATCGACAATTATGTCTATCAGGCACTTTACGACTCTACCCTGACTGTGGCCCGGCTGCAGACCGAACACAATAAATTCCTGCTCAGGGGCACCTATAGGGCTGCCTCCGGTTCGGAGATCATCCTCAACGCCTACAACATCCCCGAGGGTTCCGTCGTCGTGTCGGCCGGCGGGACGACACTGGTCGAGGGGGTCGATTATACGGTGGACTATCTGGGCGGCCGCGTCATCATCCTGAACCAGGCGGTACTGGCTTCGGGCCGTAAGATATCTGTCTCGCTCGAGAACAATACGATGTACAATGTCCAGACAAAGACCCTCATGGGAACCCACCTGGACTATGCCTTCTCCGACCGGTTCAACATGGGTGCGACCTTGCTGCGGCTGCGGGAGCGTCCGTTGACGCAGAAGGTCAATTTCGGCGACGAGCCCATGGCCAACACCATGTTCGGCCTGAATGCGTCTTATCATACTGAATCCGACTGGCTGACGCGGCTGATCGACCGCTGGCCCCTGATGAACGCTTCTGCGCCCTCCTCTGTTTCGTTCGAAGGCGAGGTGGCAGGCCTGGTGCCCGGCAGCTCCTCCACGCTGCAGCACAGGAACACGGCCTATATCGACGATTTCGAGAGCAGCGAGTCATCCTACGAGCTCAAGACTTTCTCCGCCTGGTCGCTTGCTTCGATCCCGCACCACAATAAATTCGCCGAGGCAGCCCTGACCAACGACCTGACCATCGGCATGAACCGCGCCCTGACGGCCTGGTACGTCATCGACCCGATGTTCGTCAACAAAAGCTATTTCACGTCTTCCACGCCGGCGCACATCCGCAACGATGCCGACAGCCGGTCGTCCCATTTCGTGGCACCGGTTTACGAAGAGGATATCTTCAAGAACCGGGAGCATCTGTCGGGCGAATCCACGCTGATGAGCGTGCTTAACGTGGCCTATTATCCCAGCGAGCGCGGCCCCTACAATTACGAGACCACGGGAACGGCCTATTCGGCGGGTGTCAATCCCGACGGAACCCTCCGCGACCCGGCATCGCGCTGGGGCGGTCTGATGCGGCAGATGACGGCCACCAATTTCGAGGCATCGAACATTGAGTCGCTGGAATTCTGGCTGATGGACCCGTTCGTGGAGGATGTCGACGGCACGCAGCGGGGCGGCGACCTGTATTTCAACTTCGGCAACATCTCCGAAGACATCCTGAAGGATGGCCGGAAAGCCTATGAGAACGGCTTGCCGACCGGTACGGTGCCGGCAGCCATCGATTCGACAGCGTGGGGCTATGTCCCGCAGGCCGAGTCGCTGGTCAATGCTTTCAGCCAGGGAGCCATCGCCCGGCAGGACGTCGGTCTGGACGGCATGCCGGACGGCGCCGAGAACCGTTATTTCGCCTCGTATCTGCAGCAGCTGTCCGGTGCGGTCCACGATGGCGTGCTGCAGAATGCGCTCCGCGATCCTTCTTCCGACAATTTCCGCTATCCGCGCGGACCGGACTGGGACGCTGTGCAGGCCGGCATCCTGCAACGTTACAAATATTACAACGGCGTTGACGGCAACTCCACGGTGTCCGGCTACACCAACTCCGGCCTGCCGTCGGTCGAGGATATCAACGGCGACAATACGCTTTCTGAAACAGAGAGTTACTATCAGTACCACGTCAGCCTGCGTCCCGAGGACCTGCAGGAAGTCGGCCGGAACTTCATCGTGGACATCGTGCCGCAGACCGTGACCTTCCCGAACGGCGTCGAATCGACCGTGAACTGGTACCAGTTCCGCATTCCGCTCAACGACTACGAACAGCGTATCGGAGGCATCGACGGGTTCACCGCCATCCAGTTCATGCGTATGTTTCTGACTAACTTCCAGGATTCGGTCGTCCTCCGTTTCGCCACGATGGACCTCATCCGCAGCGAGTGGCGGAAATACACGCTGCCGCTCCAGCCGGCCTCTGCCGCGGTGCCCGAGGATGACGAGACCGAGTTCGAGACGGGGACGCTCAACATTGAGGACAATGCCGGCAAAGATCCGGTCGGGTATGTGCTCCCGCCCGGATTCGACCGTGCCGTCAACCAGTCGAGCACCGAGCTTCAGCAGCTCAATGAGCAATCTATGATGCTCAAAGTCAAGAACCTGTTGAACGGTGACGCCCGGGCTGTGTACAAAACCGTGTCGTACGACCTGCGCCGCTACAAGCAACTCAAGATGGAAGTGCATGCCGAGCAGATAGCCGGCAGCCCGCTGACCGACGAGGAAATGACCGTGTTCATCCGCCTGGGTTCCGATGCGCGCAGCAATTACTACGAGTATGAAGTGCCCCTGCAGCTGACGCCATGGGGCTCGGTATCACCCGAGGATGTCTGGCCGGAACTCAATGCCATGGACATTGTGCTGGACTATTTCGTCGAGGCCAAGCAGGCCCGGAACGATGCGATGCGGCGTGCCGGTTCAGGCGTGACGCTTACGACACCCTATACCTATGAAATAGAAGAGGAGAAATTTGTTGTGGTGGGTAACCCCAACCTGAGCAACGTCAAGACCATCATGATTGGTGTGCGGTATCCTTTCGATCCGATGCACGCAGGGGAACGCCGTTCGGTCGAAGTGTGGGTCAATGAACTGCGGCTGAGCGATTTTAGCAACAATGGCGGCTGGGCGGCCAACGCCCGGGTGGTGCTCAATCTGTCCGATTTTGCCAGCCTGTCGCTGACCGGCTCCAAGCAGACGGCCGGTTTTGGCAGCATCAATTCCAAGGTGACGGAACGCAGCACGGACAACGTACAGGAGTACGCCGTCGGTTTCAATGCCGAACTAGGCAAACTGCTGCCGGAACGCCTCGGTCTCCAGATACCGATGTATGCCTCTTACGCAGAGACGTTTGTCACGCCGGAATACGATCCGCAGCAGCCGGACGTACTGTTCAAGGACGCACTCGACCATGCCGCATCGGCTGCCGGCCGCGATTCAATCCGCCGTTATGCCGAAGACTACACGCGCCACCGGAGCCTCAATTTCACCAATGTGCGCATCGCGCCGGAAGACGCCCGCGAAACCTTCTACAGCCTGTCGAACTTTACGCTCGACTATGCCTTTTATGAGACCTACCGGCGCAACGTGACACAGGAATATGCCATCGACAAGCAGTACCGGGGCGGTCTGATGTACAGCTATACATTCCAGCCGAAGTCCATTGCTCCCTTTGCGGAATCATCCTGGGCCCAGCGCAGGTGGCTCCGGCTATTCAAGGAGTTCAACTTCAATCCGTTGCCATCGCGTGTATCGTTTCGGACAGAATTCGTGCGTGACTATGCCGAGAAGAAGACGCGCAGCCTGACTTCTGCATCGGCCATGCTGGATCCCACGGTGGACAAGAACTTCTTCTGGTACCGCTCCTACGAACTGTCGTGGGATCTGACGCGTTCCATGCGCTTCGATTTTTCGGCCGGTTCCACGGCGCGCATCGACGAGCCCGAGGGCGTGGTCAGCCGCCGGAACGGCGATGCCTACGATGCCTGGCGCGATTCGGTGATGTACAACATCCGGCATGCCGGCCGCGTGACGGAATACGCCCAGCAACTGCGATTCTCCTATACTCTGCCGATCAATAAACTGCCCCTCTTGAACTGGCTTTCTTCATCGCTGACGTACAACGCCACGTACGAGTGGCAGGCGGCGCCGGTCACCCGTGAGGTGATGGGCGTGAAGTTCAATCCGGGAAACACCATAACGAACAGCTCGAGTCTTACATTCAACAATATAGCCAATCTTCAGACTATTTACAACCTGTCTCCGTACTTCCGTCAGCTGCTCAATCCCATGATGAAACGGGCCGAGGAGGAGAAACAGATTACCTACAAGAAAGTTGTCTTCGAGCGGGTTAAGATGAACTTCACGGGCGGTCGCGACCGCTACATCACGCATGACCTCAAGACCCGTCGTCTGGAAGTTGCGGTTGTCGATGCGGAAGGCAAGAAACACGAAGTGGACGTGCAGGTCGTGTCGGAGAACCGCATCGCCGTCCGGGCGCGCGAAGACATCCGCGGAGCGACGCTGACCGTGACGGGTATGATAGAGAAACATGGCAACCACTGGGAGCTTGCCAGGGATGCGGCCCTGCGCCTGCTGCTCGGTCTGCGCGACGTTACGTTCTACTATACCGAGAACGGCAATACGACCTTGCCCGGCTATGCGGGCGGATCCGGATTCCTCGGCATGAAGGGCGGTGCACCCGGCCTGCCGTTCGCCATGGGCTGGCAGGACCGACTCTTTGCCGACAAGGCCATGCGGCGCGGCTGGCTGACGCAGGACACATCGCTGATCCAGCAGTTCGGCACCATCCATGGCCGGACCGTCAACCTGCGCGCCACCTATATGCCGGTGACGGGGCTGACCATCCGTTTCAGAGGTTCCCGCACCTTCTCCGAGAACCAGACTTCGTACTATGTCTATGAAAACGGCGGATTCCCCGAATCATACCGGCATCCTGTCCGTTCCGGCCGTTTCAGTATCTCAGTCACGGCGTTCGGCACTTCGTTCGAGACACCCGATGAAGACGACGGCTATCGATCGGCAAGTTTCGACCGTTTCGTGGCCTACCGGCAGGATATCGCGCGCCGTCAGGCCGGACGCCTCAAGGCTTCCGATCCGGCGTATGTCATGGACGAGAACGCTGGCGGTGGTTACAACGGGTACAGTCTTTCTTCGCAGGAAGTGCTGATTCCGGCGTTCCTCGCGGCCTATACCGGCCGTTCGCCGGAGAAAGTGCCGCTCGGTTTCTTCCCGTCGCTCAAGTCGCTGCGTCCCAACTGGGAACTCGTATGGGAAGGATTGCGCGAGACCGTGCCGTTCTTCGAAAAGCACTTCAAGAGCATCAATCTGAACCATGCTTACAGCGCCCTTTACAGCATCGGGAGCTATGTCAGCAACACCGATTATGCGGATGTCCGGACGGCGGCGCTGAAAGTGCGCGACGCCCAGTACGACTTCGTGCCTGAGTTCGATGTGTCCACCGTCTCCATCAGCGAGCAGTTCGGGCCGTTCATCGGCGTGGACATGACGACCCAGAGCAATATTTCGGCCCGGGCCGAAATCCGCCGGTCGCGCACCGTGTCGCTGGGCCTGACCAACATGCAGGTGTCCGAAAACCTGAACCGCGAAACCGTGGTGGGCTTCGGCTACATCTTCGAAAACGTGCCGCTTTTCCTGCGTAACCTGTCGGGTTCGTCGCGCACGGTCAACAGCCAGCTCACCCTGGACGGAGACCTTTCCATCCGCGATACCCGGAGCTTCATCCGGCGTATCGGCGAAGTGCCGCAGGCCTCTGGCGGTCAGCGCATCGTGACACTCGGAGTCTCGGCCCGTTACGTCCTCGACAACAACTTCACGCTGCGCGTCTTCTACGACCGCGTGGTCAATTCGCCGTTCGTCTCGTCGTCGTACCGCACCTCGAATTCTTCGTTCGGTTTCAGCCTGCAATTTATGCTTGCCGATTAGGGAGAAACGAAATAATCGTTACCTTTGGCTCAGTTTGTTTCCAAAGAAAGCGACATGAATATTCCTGAAAACTTGAAATTTACAAAAGACCACGAATGGATCCGCCCCGAAGGGGACGAAGCGGTGGTCGGTATCACCGATTACGCACAAAGCGAATTGGGTGACATCGTGTTCGTCGATATCAACACCGTGGGCGAGACCTTGAGCCAGGGCGACGTGTTCGGTGCCGTGGACGCCGTCAAGACGGCTTCCGACATCTTCATGCCGGTCGGCGGTGAAGTGCTCGCCGTGAACGACGCGCTCGAAGGCGCACCGGAACTGGTGAACCAGTCGCCGTACGGAGAGGGCTGGATGGTCCGGATCAGGATGACGTCGCCGGACGAACTCGACACGCTGCTTTCGGCGGCGGAATATGCCGAGCTGATAAAGTAGATGCTCCGTTTCAGGCGAAATATGCGATGGTGTCTGCTGCTGGCGGCCGTCTGCCTCATGCTGGCGCCGCTGCAGGCTTCGCGTCCGCCCCTGTCCCCGTCGGCCCGCATCTCGCTGGTGACGGTGGAGGGTGGCCGTCCGCTCTACACCGCCTTCGGGCACAGTGCACTGCGGGTGCGCGACACCTCCATTCCGATAGACCTTGTGTTCAATTACGGCACGTTCGATTTCAACGCACCGGGGTTCTACACCAATTTCATGCAGGGACACATGACCTATTTCCTGGCTGTGTCCGACTTCTCCCGTTTCATCTATTGGAATACGGAGGACGGCCGCTATACCTATGAGCAGGAGCTGCTGCTCGACGCAGGCCAGCGGCAGCGGCTCTTCGATGCGCTGCTGGTCAATGCCGAGCCGGAGAACCGCGACTACGCCTATGATTTTTTCTACGACAATTGTGCGACCCGCATCCGCGACATGCTTCAGACCGTTTTCGGTGATTCACTGGTCTTTGCAGACCGTCCTTCCGACGGCACGCTGCGCGACCTGCTGCACAGCTGTCTGGGACGCCATCCGTGGAGCCGTCTGGGGTTGGACATCATCCTTGGCCTGCCGTGTGACAGTCTGGCCACGGCCCATACCCGCATGTTCCTGCCGGGATGTCTGTCGGACGCCTTTGCCGACGCCCGCCTGCAGGGCAGACCGCTGACGGCCTCGCCGGCAGCCCTGAATAACTTGTCACCCAAACCGCAGCGTCATCCATACGTGACTGTCCCGACCATCTGTGCCTGGTTGCTGCTGGTGGCCGGAGTCCTCTGTTTCCGCAAGGGGAAGGCCCGTGCCGTTTTCGACCGCTGTCTCTTTGCACTCGTCGGCACAGCCGGTATGATCGTCGCTTATATGTGGTTCTTGTCGGCCCATACGGCCACCCATTGGAACCTGAATCTCCTATGGGCACTGCCGACCCATCTCTTCGTTGCGTATTGTCTGCCTGGCCGCCGTCCCGCCCAATGGCGCCTGTGGTATTTCAGGCTGACCTCCATGCTCTGCATATTTCTGCTTGCGGCCTGGCTTTGGCTGCCGCAGGACATGCACGCTGCCGTCATTCCGCTGACACTGCTGCTGCTGTGCCGGTCGTGGGCTTATACCGGCTGGCCTTCGCCCCGTTTCATCGCACCTTCGGAATCCGAAAGATAAATGGAGAAACGCATCGCATTCTGCACCCTGGGCTGCAAACTCAATTTCGCGGAGACTTCTGCGTTGTCACGACGTTTCGTCGAAATGGGATTCCGCCGGGTGCCGTTCGGCGCCGATGCCGATGTAGTGGTCGTCAACAGTTGTTCTGTAACCGCGCAGGCCGACCGCAAATGCCGGCAGGCCATTGCCAAGGCCCACCATGCGGCCCCGTCGGCCATGATTGTCGTGACAGGTTGCTACGCCCAGCTCCGGGCGGAGGAAATCAGCCGGCTGCCGGGTGTAGGCCTTGTGTCGGGTACCGGACAGAAGAGCCAACTGCCGGAGCGCGTGCTCCAGGCACTGGGTCTGGACCGGCCGGAGAGCCCCGGTATGGTTGAGACTCTGCAGGTTGCGTCTCCGGAAACGGCTCCTGTCATGCCGGATGTCATCCCATCGGCCGAAACAACGCCGTGTGCACAGGGACCGATACTTTCTCCCGACATTCATCTGCCCTTCGAAGGCGCCTATTCCCTCCACGACCGCAGCCGGTCTTTTCTCAAGATACAGGATGGATGTGACTACCGCTGCGCTTATTGCACGGTGCCGCTGGCCCGGGGCAACAGCCGCAACGCGCCGGTCGAATCCATCGTGGCGGCAGCCCGGCAGATTGCAGCCTCCGGCATCCGCGAGATCGTCCTGACCGGAGTCAATATCGGCGATTTCGGCAAGACTACCGGCGAGAGCCTGATTGATCTGCTGCGCCGGCTCGACCTGGTCGAAGGCGTCGAACGCTACCGCATCTCATCCATCGAACCCGATCTGCTCACCGACGACATCATCGCCTTCACCGCCGCTGCCCGGACCTTTATGCCGCACTTCCACATTCCGCTGCAGTCGGGTTGCGACAGGACGCTGGTGCGGATGGGCCGGCGTTACCGGCGCGACATCTTTGTCTCGCGCGTGGAGAAAATCCGGCAGCTGATGCCGGATGCCTTTATTGCGGCAGACGTCATTGTCGGTTTCCCCGGCGAAACCGACAATGACTTCGAGGACACCCTGGCGCTGCTGCGGCAGACCGATCTCTCAGCGTGTCACGTCTTTCCGTACTCCGAAAGACCGTACACCCCTGCGGCCGACATGCCGGACAAAGTGCCGTCTGCGGAGAAAGAGCGCCGCAGCCGCCTGTTGCTGGCATGGTCCGAACAACAGAAGGAGGCATTTTACGCACGATTTATGGGTGAGATCCGGCGTGTTTTCTTCGAATCCAAGGCCGTGGACGGACTGATGACCGGTTTTACCGACAATTATATCCGGGTGGCGTCCCCCTTCGACGCCGCCAGCATCGGCCGGACCGCCGCCGTCCGCCTGGAACGCGAGCTCCGTCCCGGGCTGCTGTATGGCGTACCAGTCCCGGCGTCTGACAAAAACTAATGGTATATGTATCAGAAAATCTGTATGGAAACCTGCGAAATCGCCCGCGCCGCCGGGCGGTTCATCCGGCAGGAAGCGGCCCGTTTTTCGGGCGACAAAGTCGAAGTGAAAGGCCTGCACAATTTTGTGTCCTATGTGGACAAGGCGTCTGAGACGCAGATTGTGGCCGCATTGCGGCAGTTACTGCCGGAGGCCGGTTTTATCACGGAGGAAGGAACGGACCGGCATCGCGGCGACCGGTTCAACTGGGTCATCGATCCGCTGGACGGCACGACTAACTTCATCCACGGCCTGGCGCCCTATTCCGTCAGCATCGCCCTGATGGAGGCCGATGCTGTCGTGGTGGGTGTGGTGTACGATCCGACGCTGGACGAGTGTTTCTATACATGGTGCGATGCGCCGGGCGCCTACCTGAACGGCCGGCCGGTGCAAGTCTCCGCCTGCCGCCGGGTGGACGATGCGCTGATCGCCACGGGTTTTCCGTACACCGATTTTCTCGGCATGTATCAGTATATACCTTGTCTTCAATATTTTATGGAGCACTCGCACGGCGTACGCCGGCTTGGATCGGCGGCCATCGACCTGGCTTATACCGCCTGCGGCCGGTTCGATGCTTTTTACGAATACGGCCTGCATCCGTGGGACGTGGCGGCCGGTGTGCTGCTCGTAGAGAAGGCCGGTGGAACTGTATCCGATTTCTCGGGGGGCAGCAATTTCATTTTCGGAGGGGAGATGGCGGCCTCCAACCGGAATATGTCGGAGGAATTCAGCAGCATTATGCGAAAATATTTTGTTAAAAAAAGTTCAGATAAATAAAAAAAAATGATAGCTATTTGAAAAAAAATCATATCTTTGCGGCAATAAGTTGGGTTCGGAGTGTACTCCGGACACATTTTTATGTATATGAATACTTATACATTTATAATATAGAACAAAAAAACAGAGAAAATTAATCACCAAAAACAGATGTATATATGAAAAAATGGTTTTTCATTTTGCAGAACGCACTCTTGAGTGCGGCCTGCGCTGTATTGTTCAGCACCGCTTTTGTGGCTTGCTCCGACTATCAGGACGACATTGACGACCTGTGGGATCAAGTAGACAAAAACACGGAAGAGCTTCGCAATCGGGAAGCGCAACTTGCAAAGTTGCAGGCCGCTTACGATGCGGGCGTGGTTATTACCAGCATCACGTCGGATAACAACGGAGGCATTATTGTCACGACTTCGTCTGGTGATACCTATAACATTAAGAAAGGCGACAAGGGTGAGCAGGGTGAGTCCATCACCGGTCCGCGCGGCCCGATCGGCCCCCGCGGCTTTGTTCCCACCTTCTCCATCGACGGCAACGGCAATCTGATTGCCACATGGCCCGAAGAAGCCGACCGTGAGCCGGACAACCTCGGTCAGGTGGTTTCGGAAATCCCCGAACTCGAATTCTCCATCAACGAGGAGGGTCACCTGATCTACAACGGTCAGGATCTTGGCAACGTCATCGGCCCCAAGGGCGAAGACGGTGAAACCACGGTCATCGACAACAAACCGACCATCTCCTTCGCTATTACCGATGCCGGCAACCTCACCGTCACGGTGGACGGCGAAACGACCGACCTCGGCAATGTGACGGGTCCGCAGGGACCTGCCGGTACGCTGCCGTCGCTGTCGTTCTCCATCAATGACAATGGCAACCTCATCGCCCAGTTCGGCAATGAGACCATCGACTGCGGCCAGGTTAAGGGCGAATTCAAGATTGAAAACGGCGGTTACTATTACAATGGCGAGAAACTCGGCGACCTCACGCTGTCGGACGTCGACTTCGAAGTGATCGACGACATTCTTTACATTGCCGGCAACAAGACCGACTACATCATGAACCAGAACATCTTCCTGGTGGACGGCGAGAAGACGGCTACGCTGAATCTCCCGGTCTACAACGAGGACGGTGAATACGAAGGCCAGTACCAGTCGGTGGAACTGCTCAAGGCCGGTTCTGTT
>JAFWVY010000068.1 GCA_017523725.1 Bacteroidales bacterium | reverse complement strand
TCCGCGACACGTCTGCGGAGCGCCGGCGCGAGCTGGACCTGCTGCTGCTGACGAGGGCGTGGCGGCGCTACGGTGATGCACAGACGACAGACAAAGCACAGACGGCGGACGGCACACAGACGGCGGACGGGGCCGATGCACAGACGGCGGACAACGCGCCCGCGCTGCCGTGGAAGCTGGAGTACGCGCTGCGCATCCCGGGCGAGGTGCAGAACATGACCACGGGCAAGGGCCTGGGCGGCATCCAGGTGATCCGTGCGGCGGGCAAGGTCCGCAAGCAGGCCTACGCCGAGAACCGCTGGCTGACCGACGTGCGCGGCTGGGAGTACAAGCTGGCCGCGGCCAGCAACCCGCTCGACACGGCGCAGACGGTGCTGCGTGACAGCTGGACCATCAGCGAGGTGGACGACACGGTGACGGACGACGGCGGCGGTTTCCTGTTCTACAGCGCGCTGAAGGGCGAGTACCAGACGCTGTTCTCCACGAAGAAGACGGTGGGTAGGCGGGGGCGCGAGGTGCCGGTGGACCGGACGGTCAGCCTGCGTTCTCCGCTGGACACGCTGCCGGCGGCGCCGTTCATGCGTCACCTGGACCTGCACCCGGCCGACATGGAGGCGTTCCTGGCGGCGCAGCGGCGTCAGACGGAGGTGCACCGGGCCATACGGGACGAGGTGCAGACCTACCGCGTGTCGCGCGACTCGCTGACGACCTACTACCTTGCGCCGGCGGAGGCGCTGGCGCCGAGGGAGGCGGCGGAGCGGTTCGCGCGGAAGATATCCGCCTACCGCTTCGACGGCGCCATGGTGTCCATGGACATCATCAACCAGAACAACTTCGTCTATACGCCGGACATCTGGTGGGTGCTGCACCACATGTATCCCAACAAGGTACACGGATATTCCTGGGAGGGCCGTCCCATTGCGCTGATAGACCTCACACAGAATATTCTTCCGGGGGGGTATAATCGTGATTTCCAGACGATAGACCAGGTGTATGTGGCCACCGATCCCTATGCGCGGGTGAAGACCTACGAGTATCTCAAACAGTTCCCGGTATATTGGGAGGCCATCTTCGACATGATGATGGACGGAGTGAATTTGATGAACAGTGTGCTGGTGCTCTACACCCGCAAGCGGACCTACGAGCCCAAGCCCGGCATCCGCTGGGTGCGCTGGCAGGGCTACCTCGACCCGGCCCGGTTCCACAGCCCGGACTATGCGTCGTTCAACAGGGACGACCCCTTCGACGTGATGGAGAGCGAATACGACGCCCGGAGCACCCTCTACTGGAACCCCGCCGTCAAGACCGACGAAGAGGGGCACGCCAAGGTGTCATTCTACCGCTCCGACCGCCGCGGCGCCATGCACGTCAGCATCCAGGGCATCACGCCGGACGGAAGGATGGGGGTGCTGGAACAGTGAGAACCTTTGCTTTGGCATTTTTGCCTACCTTCCTTGAGAAAGGCTGACACTTTTGCCTTCTCGCCTATAGCAACGCCCCCGTTTTCGTAGCATTCAATACCCTGAGCAGCTCGTCTTTTATCGGACGGTTCGAGCGGAGATCATACCATACGCCGTCTTTCAGGATGCCGAAGAAACTGAAATTTCTCGCCAAAGGCGTAGAGATGACTGCCAGTTTTTTCCCGCCTCCCAGTTCTTCCAACAGTGAAGCGGCATAGGAGCCGGACGGTCTGCCGATTTTCGTCACCTCCGACCATTCTCCGGCCTGACAATTCAGGGTGGTACTTATGCACGCCTGCGGCTGTTTCTGGAGCAGGTAGAAATTGGCCTTGGATTCATCTGTGCGTAGAATATTGTTCAGGGACGTACCGTTCTGCAAGGCAGCCACGCCCAGGCTGTCGATATACATAACCGGAACGGCATACAAATCCAGCGATTCCGGCTTTTCGAGATTAAAGGCCTGTTCCGTAATCAGGTCAGAATCTGAGAATTCTTCCTTCAGGGCGGCAATAAAAGATTGTTTTACCTGTTTCTCGCTCTGGGAGAGGAATTTCTGCCAGGCGTCAGCACTTTTGGTCTCGATTGGAGAGTCAGCATCAGTCCGTTGCTCCACGTCCACGCGGGAGGGAGAGCAGGCGGCAAACAAACTGATAATTACCAAAATAAAGATATACTTTTTCATATGCTATTACTTTGTCATTATACTCAACAAGTTACGATACATTTTTTTGACAAAAATAATTTTTTTTTTGCATAATTTTTTTTTTTTTTGCGACTGTAAATACTCTTTAATTCAACGCACTATGAAAAAACTTGCTATTATTCTCGCACTCATGCTCGCCGTCATGGCATCCTGTTCCACTTCGCCGGATGGCAGACAGGATAGTCCGGCCGCCACACGCGGTCTCGCTGATGCGTCCTGGCGGGAGGTCATCGATGGCGACCTCGACAAGGTTAAAGACTTGTTCTTTGCCGCCATCCAGGAGGATGATATGATACAGCCGCTGTTAGAAGCCAGAGATTTCGATGTCAACCGCAAGGATCTTGTAGATTTGAAAGGGATGCCCGTTTATCGGCTGGACAGCGCACAGTTCTACGCACTGACACCGCAGTCGGATTTTGAATCGGTCCTTACACTGGATACGAAAAACGCGGATTTTTTAGTACTCCATAAAGGTGACATGGCCTTTCTCATCAAGGCCTCCTATAACGATGGCTGGCGTGATATTGTCGAAATCGGTGCCGGTGCGCAGAAGGTCTTGCAGGACAATCTGGTAAAGGCCTTCAATGCTGGCGAAGAGGTCATTATTGTTGAAATCTACAAAAGAAGGAAGACGTCTTTTTACTCGAAATCGGCATATGTCAAGAAAGACGGCCGCTGGATCAGCGCAAATACCGGCAAGGAGGCCGTGGAGGATCTTATTTCAATCAGAAACCGGCCGGCCGGTCTGTCCAGGGACTGATTCACTGTCGGATTTGTCCAGGTATTCCTGCAAGATCTGCCGGTAGCGCCGGACGACGGAGTCGTCCGAGAACCGTGTCGCTTGTATCAGATCGCTTGCGGTCTCTCGTGCATGGACGGTATGGACCAGGGAAACAGCGTTACGATGGTGGGATTGGAAAATAATCGTACCATCGTAATCGAAATTTGCGGTACAGTGTAGCCCAAAAATAGAATAGCCATGATCGTTCAACGGGATATATATCTGCAGCGGCTTGTTCACCGGCGGCATAATGGCATGATAAAGGTAATAACTGGCGTGCGGCGTTGTGGAAAGTCGTTTCTGCTGTTCGAACTTTTCTACAATTTTTTGTTGGAGCAGGGGGTGCGTGAAGACCATATCATCAAGGTTGCTCTTGATGATCGCATGAGCCGCAACCTGCGCAATCCCGATGCCTTGTGTGAACATGTGTACGGGCGCATCAAGGATGGTGAAATGTACTATATCCTGTTGGATGAGGTGCAACTGGTGGATGAGTTTGAGGACGTGCTGAATAGTTTTTTGCACATCGGACATGCAGATGTGTATGTGACAGGGAGCAATGCCCGTTTTTTATCAAAGGATATTATGAGTAATTTTTCCTAAAAAAATATGAAAAATTATAAAATACTGCAATACTATAATATGTCAACGACTCCGGTGGGGCGCTCTTTCAGCGGGGGAAGATTCAGGATTCTACTGTTCCGGCCCAGTCTCAGGTCTTCGACGGGATCGTCACTGCGCTTCAGACCGCTGTCGATTCGACGCCACTCATTGTCGAAGAACGCATAGATAAGATGAGGTCCATTGCCCCGTTTTGGGGCCGGATTTATTGCTAGAATTTTTTCTCCGGCATTGCGTGCCCGCAGGACATGCTTGGTTTGTTCAGCATCGGCACCGCCGAGAATCGCGTATCCAGGACCCCATTTTTCACCGTCATAATCGACATCCATTCTAGCCACAATCTTGTCTTGGTCAAAGATATAGAAAACAGCCGTTTTTTGCGTGGGCCGGAGATAGGCATCCAGCGTAAGGGCGGGCGATGAGGCCCACAGGGCACTGTCGATGGTATAGGTGGGGATGCCGAATACATCCAGTTTTTCGGGTGCGTTTACATCTATCGGGAATTTAAAAAAACGCTCTGCGCTTCCTTCCTCAAGTTGTTCCTTATAGTCGCTTATCAGCATGTTTTTGATGATGTCGTCCGCCTGATCGATGGTCTGTTGCCATGCGTCAGACGGGTTTTGTGCCTTGGTTTCGGAGTCGGAACCGGCCAGTTGCGCGGTGTTGTCGAGGTTGCAGGAAAAGACCAGTGCAACCATTACAAAACAGTAGAACAGTTTTTTCATAGCAGATTATTTTTAAGGATGATATTTCCGCAGGAATAATTTCATAAAAACATGCAATTGTAAAAAAAAAAACGGTGCCTCCAAATAATTTAACTAAAAAATTTCATTTTTTCCTTTTTTTGTCTCGGATGGATTGAAAAATAACTCATGCGGCGCTTTGGTGCTATGGTCTTTGGTTCGTTATTCCTGACGGGAGAGGGGCGAAATGTTAAAAAAAATTAAAGGAAAGCCCTTGTCCGGGGTCACGCAGGGAAAAATCCGGCCGAAAGATGTATCTTTACCTTTTCTTAGCAAGGCTTTTTTTTATCTAAACCAAATAAAAAACTCATGAGAAAATTATCACTCGTTTTGATGGGCCTGTGCCTGGTGGCGATGTCGGCCACGGCAGCCAAGAAGGTCCAGAAAGAAGTCAATCTGTTCCCCGATGGGACGCCGATTGAAGACTGGTTCCTGGACAGTTCCGTGCCGGAACTGTCGGAACTCGGTAAAATCTACAGTCTGGACGATTACCGTATCTACAGCGATCCCAACCAGATCCAGACCGAAAAGATCCAGGCAGTCATCGACCAGGCCGCGGAGAACGGCGGTGGTGTGATCGTGGTGCCCGAGGGCATCTACAAGACCGGTTCGCTGTTCTTCAAGCAGGGTACGCGGCTTTATCTGAAGCAGGGTGCCGTGCTGCTCGGCAGTGAATTCATCCGCGATTTCCCGGTGGTGATGACGCGTATCGAAGGGGAGTGGTGCCGTTATTTCGCCGCGCTGATCAACGCAGAGGGTCTCGACGGATTCTCAATCACCGGCAACGGCGGTATCATCGACGGCAACGGTGCGCCTTACTGGCAGGCCTTCCGTCAGCGCCGTCAGTGGAACATGGCGTGCACCAACAAGGACGAGCAGCGTCCGCGCCTGGTGTTCATGAACGGTTGCACGAATGTCTATGTGGCCAACGTGGTCTTCCAGAATTCTCCTTTCTGGAGCAGCCACTATTATAAATGCGACCACGTCAAGATCGTGAACGTGCGCATCTTCTCGCCGGTGAAGCCCATTGCTTCGGCCAGCGCCGACGGCATTGACATGGATGTCTGCCACCACTTCCTCATCAAGGGCTGCCGTATCACGGTCAACGACGACGCCATCTGCTTCAAGGGCGGCAAATATCCCGGTGCGGACACCGATCCGAACAACGGTCCCAACCACAGCATCCTCATCGAGGACGTGCTCTTCGACAACACCACCGGCAGCTGCATGACCTGTGGCAGTGAGTCGATCCATGCCTACAACATCCTGATGCGGAACTGCCGTGTCGAAGGCGGCGGTACCATGCTGCAGCTCAAGATGCGGCCCGACACGGCCCAGCGCTACGAATACATCACGGTGGAGAACATGAGCGGTTTCTGCCGTAACCTGCTGGGTATCGCGCCCTGGACGCAGTTCTTCGACCTGAAGGGTCAGCCCGACAAGATTCCGTCGCATGCCAACAATATCACGCTGAAGAACATCAATCTGCAGTGCAACAACTTTATGGGAGTTTCGGGCAGTCCCGACTACGACCTCACTGATTTTGCGTTCGAGAACATCAACATCGAGACCAACCAGACCAACTGGCGCCGCGATGCGTTTGTCTCCTATACCATGAAAAATGTGGTGGCCGGCGGCCAGCCTCAGGAATAGAATCCTTAAAACCTGCCGGCGTCGTTTGAGCGGCGCCGGCTCTTAAAACATAATGCCATGAAAAAGATGTATTTGGGCGGTTTGCTGCTGTTGGCCGTTGCAGCGTTGCTGATGTGCACGTCGGCATCGGACAAGGCCTCGCAGTTGGAGGTGTCCTTCCAGTATGCCAAGCAGAACACCCCGGGTTCCAACCAGTATGCAGTCTGGATTGAGGATTCCTCGGGTAAATTCGTCAAGACGCTGTTCGTGACAAAATACACGGCCAAGGGGCGTGCGCGCGGCGGTGAAACGCCTGTGCGCGGCTATATCGTCCGTCCTGCCTGTGTGCCCCGGTGGGTCAAGGCCTCCGGTGCCGCTGAGCTGTCCGACGAGGCGCTCGATGCGGTGAGCGGTGCCACGCCGTCGGCCGACGGTCTTCAGTCTTTTGTCTGGGACATGACCGACCAGGCGGGCAAGGCGGTGCCCAAGGGCGAATACAAGGTAATGGTGGAGGCCACGCTCTTCAACGACCATGCCGTGCTGTTCTCCGGAACCTTCCGTTCGGATGCGGCGGCAGGCGATGTAACGCTGAAGGCCGAATACACCCAGCCAGACAACAACAATTTCAAAAACATGGTTTCGGAGGTCAAGGCGGTGCTGAAATAGCCCACCTTTGCTTTGAATCCCAATACTGTCAATCATGAATAAAACATTTGGATGTGTCCTTGCGGCGCTGTGGCTTGCGGCCTGTGCGCCCGCCAACAAGGATTTGATGTTCGAAATAGCCAATCCGTCGGATGCCGACCAGTCGGACGCCCAGTTTGTGCTCACCCGTGCCGACCTGCGGCCGGTGACCGATGCTACGCTGCCCGTGGTGACCGACGATGCCGGGCAGCAGGTGCCGACGCAGGTGGACGACATGGACGGCGACGGCGTCTGGGACGAACTGGCGTTTGTGTATTCGCTTGCAGCCGGTGAGAAGAAACAGGTGAAGGTCTCCTGGGTGGACGCCGCCTCTTACCCGGAATTCAAGGCCCGTACCAATGTGCATCTGGGCAAGAAGCTGCCCGGTCAGCCGGTGCAGGACATGAAGACCGACGTGATTTACGGTGCCGCGCTGCCATGGAATCCTTATCCGTACCAGACCGACGGACCGGCCTGGGAGAACGACCTGGCGGGATTCCGTCATTACTTCGACGGACGCCACAGCCGCGATTTCTTCGGCAAGAAGACCACCGAGATGGTGATGGACAAGGTCGGCATCCGGCCGGACGGCACCATCGGCGATACGTATCATGTGATGGCCGACTGGGGCCGCGACATCCTGAGCTGTGCCAATTCGTTCGGTCTGGGCGGTCTGGCGCTCTACCGCCCGGATACGCTTATCCGTTTCGGTGTGCTGCAGTATGAGCCGAAAGGCGTCATGGATTCCACGCGGTTTACGCTCATCAACAAGGGTCCGGTGCGCGGCGTCTTCACGTTGGAGCACTATGGCTGGGACGTGGGCGGCGGCGCCAAGATCGACGTCAAGCAGACGGTGGTTATCTGGGCCGGCCGCTACGGCTATGAAAACCGGCTTGAGGCGAAGGGCATTCCCGCCGGCTCCCAGCTCGTGACGGGTCTGGTGACGAGCCGTAACGACATGCCGCTCCATAAGGACGTCTTCGGCAACCTGGACGTCATGCTGACGCACGACCTGCAGTCGTACGAGAAGGATTTCTGGTTCGGCATGTGCGTAATGATTCCCTCTGTTTATTTCGACCGCGATTTCGAGGCGCCCGAGGTCGGCCGTCCCGGCAAGGATCCGGGTCTGATCCAGACCTGGTGTGCCCGGCTCAACATGCCGGAAGGCAAGGCCTGTTACTATGTGTTCGGAGCCTGGGGCGAGGGTGATCGGCGTTTCGAAGACCGCCAGTTCTTTGTCAATACGATGAAAAAGGAGGGTCAGCTGCTTTCGAACCGGGCGACCATCCGCGAAGTGACCGAATAGCATATGCAGCCGGTCCTTCGCTCCGGCATATTGTGTAACATGAAAAGAATCTGGTTATTCCTCTGTTTCGCCTGTATTTCTGCGGGGCTGTCTGCGGCGGAACTGGCGTTTCCCGGAGCCGAAGGTTTCGGCAAGTACACGCGTGGCGGCCGTGGCGGTAAAGTCTGGATTGTGACGAATCTGAACGACAGCGGGCCGGGCAGTCTGCGCGAGGCGGTCGAGGCTTCGGGGCCGCGTATCGTGGTGTTCGAGGTGGATGGGGTTATCCATCTCAAAAGCCCGCTGCGCATTGCCAACGATTCCATCACCATCGCCGGGCAGAGTGCGCCGGGTGACGGCATCTGCCTGACCGACTATGCGCTGTCGGTCGATGCCAGCGAGGTGATTGTGCGTTATATCCGCTGCCGCCTGGGCGATGCGATAGAACGCGATTCGGACGGTGTGGGCGGCGGCCGCTACGGGCAGAAGAATGTCATCCTCGACCATCTGAGCGTGTCGTGGTCTATCGACGAATGCCTGTCGATTTACAAGACGGAGAACCTGACGGTACAGTGGTGTCTGGTGGCCAACAGTCTCTGCCAGTCGAAACACACCAAGGGCAGCCATGGTTTCGGCGGCATCTGGGGCGGCTACAACGCCACGTTCCACCACAATCTGCTGGCCAACCATTCCAGCCGCAATCCGCGTTTTTCATCGGTAGAAGGCACCAAGAACGTCGATTACCGTAACAACGTGGTCTATAACTGGGGCTACAAGGGGGCTTACGGCGGCGGCCGCGAGGGCAACATCAACTTTGTGAACAATTATTACAAGCCCGGTCCGGGCACTGAGCATCCGCGCGAATTCCTGGCGGTGTCGGACGATGGAACCAGCCGCTATTATGTGGCCAGCAACCTGGTTGAAGGACAGCCGGACATCACGGCTGACAACCGGCTGGGCGTGGGTGGTCCGAATCCGGACGAAGCCGTGGTGAAAACGCCTTTTCCGGCCGATCCCATCCGGGAGCATCCGATGTCGGAACTGGTGGAGGCCGTCCCGGCGCAGGTGGGCTGCAGTTTCCGCCGCGACAGCTTCGACGGGGAGGTGGTGCGTCAGGTGCGTACCGGCACGGCGCCGTGGGGACGCAACGGATTCATCGACGCTCCGGAAGAGGCGGGCGGCATGCCGGTGCTGAAGCAGGGCAAGCCGCAGCGCGACAAGAACCGCAACGGCATTCCCGACAAGCTGGAAAAACGTTATTCCGATATCGAAGCGTATCTCAATTCACTGGTACCTGCCGTCAAATAGCCGGTCCGGCTTTCAGCGTGTCCGCCCGTCCGGGCTTCTGGCACCGTGTCAGAAGGTTCTCGGCCGGGCGGATGTGTTTTCGGGCATTCCCAAAGTGCGCCGGACGGCCTGCAACTGTGCCGTGGCGCGTTCTATCATATCTTTGGTGCCGCTGCCGTCGTTGACGTATTTTACTACGTCCTCGGCGTAGGATACAGCTTCGCGCAGCGCTTCATTCTGACCGGTCTGGCGCCGGGCTGTGTCGTTGAGCAGTGCCTGCAGGGCCGCGAGGTCTTCTGGCTCGGCCAGGTTGCCGGGCCGCATGGTGTTGATGGCTACATTGAGGGCCGAAAGTGCGCTGTCGATATCGCGCTGCAGCAGGTTTTTCTTCGGCATGCCGTACACTTTTTCGGCCTTTTCCATGGCGTCTGTCATCCGGGCGAATCCGTTGGGCGCCCACGGGGCGTATGCCGGCACTTTGACGGTCAGGGCTTCCCATGCGTCCTGCGCCGCCAGGCGTTCGTGCGCGGTGCGAAGCGCCCGGGCCAGCGGGGTGCGGTCGGTTTTTCTGCTGGCGTTTTTACGCCGGCCGCTGTCCACCTGAAGCCGCAGGTAGTGCGTGGCGTGTCCGGTCAGGCTGTAGTCCGGCCGGAAGGTGAGCAGACCCAGCTGCAGGGTATGGAAAATGTCGCCGTCGTCGCCGGGTTGCAGGCCGAGGGCCTGGATTTCGCTGAGGTCGGCCTGGAGTGCCACATCGGCATCGGACCACGCGGTCACGTCGGGGGTCGCCATGACGAGCGGCCCGTACATCAGCACGCCGACCCACTGCGGCGGGAACGGCGTTGCGCTCTCGCCGGGTCCGGTGGCGGCTACGTCCATCTTGTCTGGGCCGAAGAAGAGATGCTTCGTAAACGGCATCACCACCTCGACTTCATCGCCGGCCGTCCAGTGCCTGAGGGGAATCCCTGCGTAGGAACAGGGCGTGAACCGGTCGGCAACCGGCTGGCCGTTCAGGCGTATCTCCACGCCTCCGACGGCCCAGTATGGAATGCGCAGTTTCATGGCAAAATCGCCTTCGCCTTCGCGAATGCGGATGACGGAGCGTTCGGCCGGCCATTCGCAGGTCTGCGTCAGGGTCACGCCCTTCTGCCGCCAGACGGCTGTCGAAGGCAGGTAAAGCGCCACCCAGATGGCATCGTCCGACACGAACCAGGCTGCTTCCTGGTATTTTACATGATTCTCGCTGCCGGTGCCGCCGCAGCACGACGACTGCGGGGTTTCGTTGCCGAAGGGTTTAATGGCGTTCATGCCCACGGCGTACTGGTAGGTCGTGGCATAGTGTTCCGGATGCAGCGAACCGACAATCTGGTTGTACATGACGCGTTCGTAATAGTCCATGTACCGGGCATCGTCCGGATCGTAGCAGTTCAGGTCCTTGGTGAGCTTGGCCAGGTTGTAGGCGCAGCAGGTTTCGTTCATGTCGGGATTGGGGTAAGTGGTACGCTGCCGTCCACCCGACATGACATTGGTGTTCATGCTGAGTATCTGCGTATAGGGCTGCCGGAACATTTCGCCGTTGCCCACGCCGCCGGTGGCATAGGCGTAGCGGCCCTGTATCATGTTCCAGAAATTGACGGCCAGGTTGTAATAGTAAGGCTGGCCGTTGCCCCGGTAAGAGCGCAGCGCCCCGGTGATCATCGGGATGTGCTGGTTGGCGTGCCGGGTGCGGATGTCGTCGATGTTCCGCGCCACGGGGTCGAAGAAGGCCGGCGAGTCGAAGCAGTTGGCGGCTTCGAGCAGCCTGGCTTTTTCCACCGGGTCCCCGGTCATCTCGGACAGGCGCGACAGCGATTCGGCCATGCCGCCGACCTCGCCGGCGATGTACATGTTCCACATTTCGTACCGGTTGCCTGGCCGTTCCTGCCGTTCTTGCCGGCTGCCTTCCTGCTGTACGAAAGTCCTGTAATGCATGCGGTTCCATACCCAGAGGCCCATATCCTTGGCAATGAGCAGAGCCTTGGCCGCCACGGCTTCGTCGTCAATCTGGCAGGCGATGTCGATGAGGCCGGCCAGTTGTTTGTGGATGGCGTAGTACGGCGCCCAGACCCACTGGTCGTTGTTGTAGGGACGGTACATTTCAATCAGTGCCGGATGGTGGGCGGGGATGGCGTTGAGATAGCCGTATCCGTATTTCTCGTAATCTTGTTTGTAGGTGTTGAAGGCTTCCCAGGTGCCTTGCATCTCGCGCAGCTCGGCTTCGGGTGCGAAATCGCGGGCTTCCCAGTACCGGCCCAGCGAATCGCTCCAGACGAAGGTGCGTTCCTGGCAGGCGCGCAGTTCGTCCACCATGCGCACGATGCGGCTCTTGAGCGCGGCCTTGCGGGCGGCATCCTGCGTACCGGCGAAGGCGAATGCCAGGGCCGACATGTAGTGGCCCGAACCGTGCCCCTTGAGTTTGGTGGTCGGTGAATCCCAGCCGTCGGAACGGGCGTAGCCTTCGGTGCTCAAACCATAGGTGTCGCGGTAGTTGTACAGCTGTTTCGTGATATCCCACGACAGGATGGCATCGGTGGCGAGGTCACGGTTCGAGGTGAGCCGGTTGTCGCCTTCGAGCAGAACGTCGCCGAGTGGCAGGGGAGTGGCTTCCGGCGTTGCGCCGGGCACGTCCCACGGTGCTTCTGTGACAGTGATTTCAGCCGTCAGGGGCCAGCCGTTGTCGGTGGTCTGGTCGCCGATGACGTAGCCGGTGATGCGGTAGGTGCTTCCCGCCGGATATCTGGCGGCATCGGCCTGTTCTTCTTCGGTCTGGCGGTCGGCATTGGTCCATACGGCCTGCCGCCATTCCTTCTGACCGTCGGCGCAGGTGACCATTACCTGCCATGGCAGCCGCGGGACGGTGCCGGCCGGCGTCTCTATCCGGACGGGTTCGACGGAGACGATGGTGTGGCCTTTACCGGCGTAGGCCGGCATGAGTGCGAGCAGGCCGCACAGGATGGTCCAGCCGCGCCGCAGGAGAGAGGTTGCTGTTTTCATAGGGCAAATGTCATGAGTGTGAAACGTTATTCCGCCTGTATCAGAACAGGATCTGCCGGCGGTAGTCCGGTCCGGTCTTCACCGCCGGATCCATCAGATGGTACAGTGGCCTGAGGACGATGTTTTTCCCTTCGACCTCGACGACGGGACCCGGTTTCACGGTGAACCGGTCGGTGGTGGTCAGTGCATCGGTGGCTTCGGACTCCATGTCTGATCCGGCATTATCTTCCGCAGGCATGGCGGCCGCCGGATCGAGGCCAAGTACAAATGGCCCGTAGCAGACCCGGAACTGGCCGGCGCGGGTGTTCTGGGAGTTGATGGCCGGCTCGGTACGTACGGTCAGGCCGAACTTGAGGGTCAGTCTGCCCTCCGGTTGCAGGGCTTTGTCCGGCATGGCGAATCCGTTTTCGACCTTGTAGTCGGCTTTCTCTCCGTTGAGGCTGATTTCCTGCAGTTCCGCCCATGCCGGGATGCGCAGCGCCAGGGCCTGCGGTTTGGCGGCATGCAGCGTGAAAACCACTTCGTCGCCGAAGGGATAGGAGGCTTCCTGCGTCAGGTACGCGTCCTCGCCGAAGGTGAGGGTAGAGCCGTAATAGAAGGGGACGTAGATCCGTCCGTCGCGGATGTCATACGAGGAGTTCAGCACGCTCCAGAAGCCTTCGGCGCCGCGCATGGTGCAGCACCAGTACACTTCGTCGCGGTTGACCGTCAGTTCGGCGGTGCGCAGGGCACGGCCCGGGTTGTTGTCCAGGCCGAACCCGCCGTGGTCGTGCTGGGTGTGGCAGATACCGTTGTAGTATATCAGCTCGGCGTCGTCGAGATAGGCAGCATTGCCGGTCAGCTGCCAGAGCTGATACGCCACCATGTATGAATCGACGATGGCGCAGGGCTCGCTGTGCGAGTTGTAGCGGCAGAACCAGTTGTAGTTCTCGTAATTCTCTGTCATGCAGTATTGTTTGTAAAGCGTCCAGATTTCTTCCACACGGTGCAGGTAGGCCGGATTGTCCTTGGCGAAGCAGTAGCGCAGCAACGCCCGGCAGCCGGTGAGGGTAGCGTGGGCCTGGGCCCGGATGCCGACCGGGTCGAAGACGAGGAATTTGCCGATGACGTCGTTGATGACCTTGTCGATGGCCGGGTCGTGCAGCAGTTCATTGGCCTCGATGAGTCCGTCGGTGGCGATGAAGATGCAGCCGACGTCGGTGGAGAGGATCCAGTTGCCGATGGTCTTGTCGTTGCTGCCGATGGCTTCGCCGACATCCTGCGTCCGGTCTTTCGGGTCGATGGGATAGGCGGCGTAGTCTTCGGGATTGACCATGAAAAGCTGATAGGTGATACCTTTGATGAGATCCAGCACGGCGGGATCCTTTTTCCACTTGTAATATTCGCACAGGCCTCTGAGGAACCAGCCGTGGCCCGACAGCTGCTGCTCGTTCTTCTTACCTTCGTAGATGGGACCGATGTATCCTTTCGCATTGAGCCGCTCCGGAATGAGCCGGATCATCTCGTCGAGGAACTTCGGCGCCCGGCCGCTCGACTGGGCATCACGCACCAGGGCCAGGATGGTGCGGCCTTCGGTGTCGCCGGGCCAGCCCTGGTCTGTAGAGCTGTCCAGAAAGACGTTCTGGGGCTGGTACCGTTCGGTTTCCATCTTGTCGTAGTTCCGGAGAATCCGGGCTTCCAGTTCGCCGGTCGGCGTGATGGAAGTCCGGGGTCCGCCGGTGCATCCGGCCAGCAGGAACAGGGCTGCGCAGAGTCCTGCCGTCAACATGTATTTCATATCGTATGGGTTTGAGGTCAGTGTCGGAAGACGGACTTTGCGGGTCGGTCTTCCGGTGACGAAAATAATGTTTTTTGCGCAATCTTTTGCCCCTTTTTTCTGTGTGTGGTTTGCCTTCTTGACTTGCGATGTGCTATCTTTATCCCTCAAAAAAAAGAAACTGCCATGCGAACCATGCTTATTCCGAAAAACAATCCGGCCTTCGCGGCCTGTCTCCTCTTATGCTGCATTACGGCCGGCTGTTCGGCCGGCAGAGAGGAAGGACGTCAGCCTTTGCAGATTTGGTTTGACCGGCCGGCTGCGGCCTGGGAGGAGACCCTGCCGCTCGGCAACGGCCGGCTGGGGGCCATGCCGGACGGCGGGGTGGCTTCGGAAACTCTCGTGCTCAACGAAATTTCGCTATGGTCGGGCGGCCCGCAGGAGGCCGACCGCGAAGGAGCGGCAGAGTGGCTTCCGCAAATCAGGGAACTGATTTTCGCCGGCCGGAACGACGAGGCTGAGGCTTTGGTAAACCGCTATTTTGTCTGCCAGGGCGAGGGAACGGCCCGGGCGCGGTCTGCTGCAAAACCTTATGGCTCGTACCAGATGCTGGCGCGTCTGAAACTGGATTACGGCTTCCCGCAGGATGTGCCCTATACAGAGTATCGCCGTTGGCTTGACCTGACGCAGGCGGTGGCCTCCACCACGTTCACGCTGGATGGCACGACCTACCGCCGGGAATATTTCACCGACTTTGCTTCGGATGTCGTGGTGGTCAGATTGTCATCCGACAAGAAAGGAATGATTTCGGTCAAGGCCATGCTGGAACGGCAGGCGGCGGAGATACGTCCCGAAGGGAATGAACTGGTGTTGACCGGACAACTTACCGGCAGCCCGTTGCAGGACGGCATGAAATACATGGCGCGTCTTGGTGCCGTAACGTCGGGCGGGACGCTTTCCGTGTCGGACGAGGGGCTTTCCGTGACGGGTGCGGACGAAGTGGTGCTGCTGGTCTCGGCGGCCACCGATTATGCCGGCGTGCCCTATGCCGAAAGGGCTGCCGGATTGCTCGGGACGGCCCGGAAGAAACGTTTCACCGTCATGCGGCGTGATCATGAGGCGGCCTACCGCCGTCTCTTCGACCGGGTTTGTCTGCAATTGCCTGTGGACGAGGCTTCGGCACAGCTGCCGACCGACCGGCGGCTGGCGCAGTTCGCCGCGCATCCCGAGGATGCTTCTTTCGCTGCATTGTATTACCAGTTCGGCCGGTATCTTTCCATCAGCAGCACGCGGCCCGGCCTGCTGCCGCCGAACCTTCAGGGTCTTTGGGCGAATACCTATCAGACGCCGTGGAACGGCGACTACCATACCAACATCAATGTCCAGATGAACCACTGGCCGGTGGAAACCGGCAACCTGAGCGAACTGCATCTGCCGCTGGCGGAACTCATCAAGCGTATGCAGGCGCCGGGGCAAAAGACGGCCGAAGTGTATTACGGCGCCAGGGGATGGGTGGCCCATTCCGTCACGAATCTCTGGGGATTCACTTCGCCGGGCGAGAACGCATCGTGGGGTGCCACGACGTCCGGGGCGGCCTGGCTGTCGGAACATCTGTGGGAGCACTATGCCTTTACGCAGGATTCGGCTTTTCTGGCCGATGTGTATCCGGTGATGAAAGGCTCTGCTGAATTTTTCCTTGACATGTTGTATCCCGAACCGACGCACGGATGGCTGGTGACGGTGCCGACCACATCGCCCGAGAATACCTTCCGGATGGCATCGGGCGCAACGGCTTCCATCTGTGCCGGCTCCACCATGGACAACCAGCTGGTGCGCGACCTTTTCACGCATGTCATCGAAGCCGCCGGTCTGCTGCAGGTCGACCGGGATTTTGCCGCGGAACTGGCATCGGCGCGTGACAAACTGCCGCCGATGCAGATCGGACGCCACGGGCAGATCATGGAGTGGCTCGAAGACTATGAGGAAACCGACCCGCAACATCGGCATGTGTCGCAACTGTACGGACTTTATCCTTCGGCCCAGATAACGCCTTCCGGCACTCCCGAACTGGCCGGGGCGGCCCGTCGGACGCTGGAACGGCGCGGGGACGGCAGCACCGGTTGGTCGCGGGCCTGGAAAATCAATTTCTGGGCACGGCTCGGCGATGGCAATCATGCTTACCGCATCCTGACGTATCTGCTGTCTCCGACGGGGACGGTCGCATCGGAAGGTGGTTTCTCGGGCGGATCGTACAACAATTTGTTCGACGCCCATCCGCCGTTCCAGATCGATGGCAATTTCGGCGGTGCGGCCGGCATTGCCGAGATGCTGCTGCAGAGCCATGCCGGGTTCATCGAGTGCCTTCCGGCCATTCCGGACCATTGGACGGATGGCAGTTTCAGCGGGCTCTGCGTGCGCGGTGGCGGCCAGGTATCGGCCGAGTGGAAGGATGGTTCACTGCAGCACATGTCGCTTCTGGCTACGGCTTCTCATTCGTTCCGCATCAAGATACCCGACGGAGCCGTATCGTACGAAGCGAGCGGATCTTTCCAGTCGGCGGAATCGGACGGGCAGTTTGTGACAGTGCAGCTCCGGAAAGGGGAGGAGATCCATTTGTCATGGCAATATTAGCGCAGGACGATACGCGGTGTTTTTCCTTTTTTGCTATTTTTGTTTGTTTTAAACTTTCAATTCTGTTTACCATGAAGAAATTTTTCTGTCTGATGGCGTGTGCGGTGCTATTGCTGCCGCTTGCAGCCACGGCGCAGCAGACGTTCGAGTTCGACCTGACCGCCTCCCAGCCGGCCTACAGCGATGCGACGGGCTATGGCTATGACCTGGGTACCGGGGCGCTTTCGAAGAAAGACCTGCATCCGACGTTTTTCTCGGTCAAGGTGCCGGATGGCAACTACAAGGTGACGGTCACCGTGGGCAGCAAGTCGTATGCCGGCGTGACCGTGCTGCGGGCCGAGACCCGGCGGATGTTCGAGGAGAAGGTCATCACCCGGAAAGGCGAATTCAAGACTTTCACGTTCAACGTACATGTCCATTCCACCGAAATCGACGGCAACACGCGTGTGGGTATTTCGATGCGCGAGCGTGTCGATGTGGGCTGGGACAACAAACTGACGCTGGAATTCAACGGCGATGCGCCGGCCGTGAAGAGCATCCGGATCGAGCCTGCCGACGGGGATGTGGTGACCATCTGGCTCTGCGGCGATTCCACCGTCGTCGACCAGGATGCCGACCCCTACACGTCCTGGGGACAGATTCTGCCGCGTTTCTTCACCGACAAGGTGGTGGTGGCCAACCTGGCCAACAGTGGCCTGACCACGACGTCGTTCTACAATCAGAACCGGCTGGCCAAGATTCTGCACAGCCTCAAGCCCGGCGACTATGTGGTGGTCGAATTCGGCCACAACGACGAGAAAGACCGCGGGGCCGGTTCGGGCGCGTGGTACAATTATACGTACAACCTCAAGCGCTATATCGACGAGATCCGTCAGAAGGGTGGCATTCCCATCCTGGTTTCGCCGACGGAGCGCCGTAATTTCGTGGATGGTGACATCAGTCCGACACACGGCGACTATCCGGCGGCCATGAAGGCGACAGCCGACCGCGAGAAGGCGGCCTTCTTCGATCTGACATCCATGACCAGGGTGCTGTACGAGACGTTCGGCGAGGAGGGCAGCAAGTGCCTGCTGGTGCATTATCCGGCCGGTACGTATCCCAACCAGCCCAATGCCCTGGCTGACAATACCCATTTCAGCCCGTTCGGGGCCTATGAGATCTGCAAGATGGTGGTCATGGGCCTGAAGTATCTGGATTTGGACATCGTCAAGTATCTGCGGTCTGACTGGGTGGATTTCGACGCGGCCGATCCGGACGACCCGGCGGCATTCTACTGGCCTTATACGCCGTCGCTCGCCACGCTGGAAAAACCGGCCGGCAGCTAGGACAGCGCCGCAAGACGCAGCATGCACGTCACGGGATGCAGGGCTTTGCGCCCGGTGCCTTCTTCGATGTGATGCCTGCAACTGAAGCCGGGGGCCACGATGAGGTCTCCGGCTTCTGCTTTCCGGATGGTCGGGAACAACACCAGTTCGCCCACCTGTTTCGACAGCTCATAATGCTCGGCCTCGTAGCCGAACGACCCCGCCATGCCGCAGCAGCCCGACGGGATGTATTCCACCTGGACGCCACGGGCCAGCGACAGCATGGCACACAGGTCTTTGTCGCCGGTAAGCGCTTTCTGCTGACAGTGCCCGTGCACCCATATCCGCAGGGACTCCCTGGTGTGGAAGGCATCGGCCGGGATGTGTCCGGCGGCCACCTCGCGCATGAAGAAGGCGTCGAACGTGAAAGTGTTCGCGGCCAGGCAACGGGCGTCGTCCTGCAGGTTTTTCCTCACGAGTTCCGGATATTCGTCGCTGAAACTGAGGATGCAGGACGGCTCCAGACCGACCAGCGGCATGTCGGCGGAGACACAGGCGGCAAAGCGTCGGACATTTTTTTCGGCTTTCTCGCGGGCCGGCCGGAGCATGCCTTTCGAGATGAGAGGGCGGCCGCTGTCATAGCGCACGGGCACGACGTGGTAGCCGAAATGCTGCAGCAGCCGGACGGCTTCCGCCGCCACTTCGGGGAAGTAGTCGTGGGTGACTTCGTCTACGCCCAGCCAGATGCTTTTTGCAGCATGCCCTGCGGCAGACGGAACGAGCGTGTGGCGTATCAGCCGCCGGTACATTGCGTCCGGTTTCAGCCGTGGCATGCGGCGCGGCGCGATGGCAAGGGCACGCTTGAGCAGGGATGTTTGTGTGACGGCATTGTACAGGGCCGTACCGAGCCGGGTGGCGGAGGCCGCGCGGTTCCAGAAGCTGAGCCCGGCGATGAGGCGCGTGCGCAGCGACGGCCGGTGCGACTGGTAGTAATGGTAAAGGAATTCCGATTTGAGTTTGGCCATGTCGATGCCTGACGGACATTCCCGTTTGCATCCCTTGCACGACAGGCAGGTGTCCATCAGCCGGAACAGTTCTGCATGGTCGAAGGGGTTCCTGCGGTCGGACTGCGTCAGCACTTCGCGCAGCATATTGGCACGTCCGCGGGTCGAGGCCCATTCGTCGCGCAGCGCCTTGTAGGTGGGGCACATCAGCCCGCCCTGTTCCTGCGGCTTGCGGCAGTCGCCCGCACCGTTGCATTTCTCGACGGCGCGCATCAGGCCCATCTCGGCCGAGAAGTCGAATATGGTTTCGATCTGCCGGGTGGGCTGTCCGGGGACGTAGCGCAGGTGGGTGTCCATGGCCGGCGTGTCGGTGATTTTGCCGGCGTTGAAGATGCCGTCGGGATCGAAGACGGCTTTGAGCTCGCGGAACCAGCGGTACACGGTGTCGCCGTACATCAGCGAGATGAATTCGCCGCGCAGCCGGCCGTCGCCATGCTCGCCGCTGAGCGAGCCCCGGTATTTCCGGACAATGCGGGCGGTCTCGACGGCCACTTGCCGGAACTTGACGACGTCTTCGGGACGCTTGAGATCCAGGACGGGCCGCAGGTGCAGTTCGCCGGTCGAGATGTGGCCGTGATAGACCAACGTGAGGCCGTGGCGGGCCATCACTTCGTCCAGGTCGCGGATGTAGGCGGCCAGTTTTGACGGCGCGACGGCCGTGTCTTCGATGAGTGAGACGGGCTTCGCATCGCCCGGAATGTTGGACAGCACGCCCAGCCCCGCCTTGCGCAGGGCCCACACTTTGGCGGTGTCGCTGCCGGTGACACGCACGTAGCTGTAGCCAAGGCCGTGTGCCGCCAGGTCTGCTTCCATCCGGCCGGCCTGCATGGCCAGTGCTTCGGCATCGTGGCCGGTGAATTCCACGATGAGCAGGGCTGCGGGATCGCCCTGGACAAAGAACCGGTTGGCCTGCTGCTCCCGGTTCTTGCGGGTACATTCCAGAATGGTGCGGTCCATCAGTTCGACGGCGGTCGGCGCGTGGCCGAGGGCCAGCAGGTTGGCCTCAAAGGCATCTTCGAGGTGTGTGAGATGGACACAGGAGAGCAGTTTGACCGGTGCGGGACGCGGTTCCAGGTGCAGTTTGACGGCGGTGAGGAACAGCAGTGTGCCTTCCGAACCGGCGATCAGCCGGCTCAGGTTGAACGGAGCGCCGTCCGGCTCGAACGGGGCCGTGTGGCAGAGGGCGTCCAGCGCGTAGCCGTTGTTGCGCCGCCGGACCTCCGGGTCGGGGAACTGACGGTCGATTTCCTGCCGGTTCGCTGCGTCGCCGAGCAGGGCGCGCAGGTGGCGGCGGATGCGGGCGGCGTGGCTTTCGCCCTTGGACAGTCTTTCGAATGTTTCGCGGTCTTCCGGCCCGAATGTGACGGTTTCGCCGCTGCTCAGCAGACCGTGCACTTCGAGGATGTGATCGCGCGTGCTGCCGTATATCAGCGCATGGCTTCCGCATGAATTGTTGCCGACCATGCCGCCGATGGTGCATCGGTTCGAGGTCGAAGTTTCGGGCGCAAAGAAAAGTCCGAAGGGTGCCAGCCGCCGGTTCAGTTCATCCAGCACGATGCCGGGTTCGACCATCACCCACCGTTCTTCGGCGTTGACTTCGAGCAGGCGGGTCATGTATTTCGACACATCGACCACCAGGCCGTTGCCGACGGTCTGTCCGGCCAGCGAGGTGCCGCCCGAGCGGGGGATGAGCGTGAGCCGGTGCTGCCCGGCAAACAGGATGAGCTGCCGGATGTCATCGGCCGTCCGCGGAAACGCGACGGCGACCGGTATTTCGCGGTAGGCCGAGGCGTCGGTGGCGAACAGCGTGCGCACCGTGTCGTCGGTGTACAGGTCGCCGGTTATCTGCCGCCGGAGTGTCTGCCATGTTTCCGGGGCAATCATTCTCTGCTTTTCCTGGATATCGTTTCCGGGTCTCATTGTCTTGTTTTCCATGGCGCATAGACGGTGAACTGCTGTTGCCGGAGCCGCCGGTCGAAGAATACGAGGCCTTTGTCCCAGAGGTCGATGGTGACTGTGACAACCGGTATGTGTTGCATGCGCCGCCATAGCATGAATGTCTCCTCGTTGTGCCTGATGCTGTCCAGTACCAGTATGTCGTGTTCCCGGCACCGGGCCAGGTGCGGCATGAGCGCGGGCAGGGCAGTGGCGCTGCCTTCGTAGCAGACGGAGGCAACGTCGGGCAGGGCTTCCGCCATCGGACTTTCCGTTGCCGGATTGACTGCGGCCGGATTGTCCGCTACCTGATTCTCTGCCGGATTATCTCCGCCCGGATTCTCCGCCATCAGTTTTTCCAGTGGCAGCCGCTGTGCGCAGCCGTACCATCCGGCCAGCCGTTCAGCCAGAGGACTGCCTTCTGCGGCCCTTCCGTCGCGGCGCAGCAGGTCGCGCACCAGCCGGTACACAAAGGGCGAATGGATGCCGTAGCCCCGGCCGTGGGGCCTTCGCACATGATAATAGATACATGCGCCTGCTTTCTGGAGAGTGAATCGGGTCATCGCTGCGGGGTCGGACACGCGACAAAGGTAATCAGAAAAAACGCTGTTTTTTCATGGGGCTTTACAGTAAAAATCTTATCTTCGCTGTTTGAATTGATGGCATTTTCCGTTGCATGGCCGGCCGATCGGGCGCCTGGCGGACGGGGATGCGCTTTTCGCAAAACTGACATTTAATTCCAAAAACATGCTAGAACTGAAAAAAAACGCAAAATACGCGCTGCTGGTGCCTACCAGTATGGGATTGCGTATTACGCCCGGCGACGGACAGCCGGTGCATTCGAGTGATGTCTTCCGTCTGCAGGCCACCAGCGCCGAGACCAACGTGGCGTCGGTGGCGTCCATTCTCGGCCTGCCGGTGAAGGTGCTGACCACTTTCGTCAAGGGCAGCCCGTTCGCCCATTTCATCAAGGCCAACCTGCGCAGCCGCGGGATGGACTTCGAGGGGGTCGATGTGGAACAGGGCGGTCCGTGGGGGTACCGTCACCAGATTAATGTGGCCGACAGCGGCTATGGCTCGCGCGGCCCGCGGGTCTGGAACGACCGGGCTGGTGAAGTCGGCCGGACGCTGAATGTCAAGGATTTCGATCTCGAACGTATCTTCGGCCAGGAGGGCGTGCAGATTGTGCACCTGTCCGGCCTGATCGGTGCTCTGTCGCCCGAGACCAGCCAATTCTGCCTGGAGATCGCCCGCGCCGCCAAGAAGCACGGTTCGCTCATTTCGTTCGACCTGAACTACCGCGCATCGTTCTGGAAAGGCCGTGAGAAAGAGTTGCACGACATATTCTCCGAGATTGCCAGTCTGTCGGACATCCTCATCGGCAACGAAGAAGATTTCCAGCTCTGCCTGGATATCGAAGGACCTGAAGCCGGCGGCAAGGACATTGCGGCCAAGATTGACAGTTTCAAGGAGATGATCCGCCGGGTCAAGGCGGCCTATCCGAATGCCTCGGTGTTCGCCACCACGTTGCGTCAGGTGAATCATACCAACAGCCACAACTGGGGGGCCATCATGCTTGCCGGTGACGAGTGGCAGGTAATCATGCCGCGCGAAATCCACGTGCTCGACCGCATCGGCGGCGGCGACGGTTTCGTCGGAGGCATGCTCTATGCCATCCTGAAAGGCTGGGCTCCCGAGAAGTGGATCCAGTTCGGCTGGGCTTCCGGTGCATTGGCCACCACGTTCCTCACCGATTACGGCCAGCCGGCCGACGAGGAGCAGGTGTGGAGCATCTGGGAAGGTAATGCACGTGTAAAACGCTAGAATTCAATTAATTCATACTGTCTATGAAAAAATTACTTTTGACTGTCATCGCCCTGGCCATCCTGGTCCCGGCGGTTATCTTCGCTGTCAAGGCGATTTCTTCGCCTGCCCGTCCGGAAGGACCTTGCGACGTCTATGCGAAAGGCGGGGCACCCTGCGCCGCCGCGCACAGTACCACGCGTGCGCTGTATGCCAAGTACAAGGGCCCGCTTTACCAGGTTATGCGCCAGTCTGACAATAAGAAGCTGGACATCGGCGTGGTGAAACCTTCTGCCGGCGATCCGAGCGGTTATGCCGACGCCGCAGCGCAGGACGCTTTCTGCGCCAACACTTACTGCTGGGTGACGGTCATCTACGACCAGTCCGGCAATGAGAACCATCTCATCCAGGCGCCGCGCGGCGGTTTCAGCGGCGGTGCGCTCGGCGGCTCCAACAACCTGTCGATGGCCGACTGGGCTCCCGTGACGCTGATGGGCCACAAGGTGTACGGTCTCTATATCGCGCCCGGCATGGGCATGCGCTGGAACGACACCAAGGGGACGGCCGTGGACGACCAGGCCGAGGGTCAGTACTGGGTCATCGCCGGTCACCATTACAACGGCGGATGCTGCTTCGACTACGGCAATGCCGAGACCGACAGCCGCGACGACGGTGACGGTACGATGGAAACCACCTATTTCGGCAATGGCCGCGGCTGGTACTACGGCAGCGGTTCTGGTCCGTGGGTCATGACCGACCAGGAGAACAACCTGGTGGGTTGTGTCAACGAGTCGCCCAACGACAAGTTCTGCCGCGACCTGCCTTCGATAAGCTGGCGTTTCGTGACGGCTACGGCCGACGGCGAACCGCACCACTGGCGTTCGATGGGCGGTGACGCCCAGAAGGGCGACCTTGTCATCATGTACGACGGCAAGCGTATCCAGAACGACCGCAGCAGCTACGACCCGATGCGCAAGCAGGGCGCCATCCTGCTCGGCAACGGCGGCGACAACAGCGTCGGTTCGTCCGGTACGTTCTACGAAGGTGCCATGACGGCGGCCGGTACGTTCCCGACCGAGGAAGTCAACCAGGCCATCCAGGCCAATGTCGTGGCGGCCGGCTACGATGTGCAGCGGCTGGGCATCTCTCCGTCGGAGCAGCGGCCCGCTTCGAATGCGCTGCAGACGTTTGCGCCCGGCTCCACCCAGAATGTGACGGTAACTTTCGTCAACACGACCGGTGCACCACTCAGCGACCTCACGCTGAAAGTGGAGACGCCCAAGGGCTGGAAGGCGGTGGTCTCCGGTTCTTCTGACGCCGTGAAGGCCATAGATTATACGGTGGAACCCGGCCAGACGGTCATCGCGACGTTCGCGGTTACATCCGGTTCGGATGAGTTCAACGGCGACCTGCAGGCCCAGGCGGCCTGGACGGTCGACGGCAAATCTGCCACCGAAACGGCTGTGGAGAAAGTGCGTAACGTGAGCCCGGTCAAGATCAACGAATTCCGTATCTCAGACGCCCGCGGCAACACGACGAATACGTTCATCGAACTCTTCAACGCCGGCGACAAGGAAGTCGATATTTCGGGCTGGACGCTGACGCAGCATGCCATCAACCTGCCGTATTTCTCGGCGGTGACCGTGCCGTCCGGCACCAAGATGGCGCCCAAGGGCTTCTATCTTTTCGGTCTTTCGAATTCCGGCCTTTCGGTCCAGGCGGCCAAGGGTGACAAGATTGTATATGTCCGCTCGGTTGCCGGTATTTCGGCCGGTGACGAGATCGAGATAGGCACGGGCAAGAATGCCGAGAAACGTGTGGTGGCCAATGTCATCACTCCCGCGCCGCAGAATGGTCCGCAGGGTGGTTTCGGCGGCCCGCAGGGTGGCTTCGGTGGTCCGCAGGGAGGCTTCGGCGGTGCCCAGCAGCCCCGCCGTCTGCAGCCGGTGAATCCCACCACGGTGTGGCAGCCGCTGCCCGAAGGTCCGTATATCACCATCCCGGCCGGTTCCACGAGTATTCCCGTGGCATCGGTGAATGGTTTTGCCGTTGGGCAGAAAATGGCCATCGGCTATGGCGAGACGGGTCCGTTTGTCTCGAATGTCAAGGAACAGTATGAGGTCGTCACCGTGACGGCGGTCGGCAAACCCGGTACGCAGGGTTATCTGTCGATGGACGCCAAGCCGGGTGACACCAACATCAAGGTGTCGTCGGTTGCCAATATCACGGCCGGTGACAAGATACGTCTGGACATCAACAGCGTGGGGCACGGCGTCGAATGGGTCACCGTCAAATCGGTGGGTACGCAGTCGGCGCGCAATACGCTGCGTGGTCCGCTGGGTCCGAACGAAGATCCCGGCACGGGTCTCGAACTCGAAGAACCTCTGAAATACGCGCATTCCTCGAACATGCCTTACAGTGTCAACGGTACGGGTATTTCGTTCGAACCGGCCACGAAGTTTGCCCACATGAGCAACGAACCGGTGCTGCCGCTGGCTTATGCGCTCGAACTTACCGAACCGCTCGCCAACAACCACGATATAGATGACGTGGTGTTCGATGCCAAGGTGACGGATGCCGGTTACCAGGGCGATGTCCCGGCCAATCAGCTGTTCGGCGGACCGGCTCTCCCGGCAACGCGCGGCAATATCACGCTCCGCAATGCCAAGGGGCTGATCGTGGATGCCTTGAACTTCGGCAGTGTGGTCGATCCGTGGCTGTCCGAAGGCTATCATGGCGATGCCAATGCTTCCGGTAACTTCGCACCCGCTCCGTCGGCCGGCGGGAACAACCGCGGTGGCTTCGGCGCTCAGCAGGCTGCTGCGCCGGAAGTCAGTACCGGCCGCTTCCCGGACGGCGCTGACAGTGATGACAATGCCGCCGACTTCCATGTCCATCGCACGCAGGTGACGGCAGCGGCTTCCGCTTCGGGCGCGGTCAATGTCAAGGTCGGCAATGTCCAGCGCTTCCAGCCCGGTCAGGTGGTTTACATCGGCACCGGCAACAGTACCGAGCAGGCAATCATCGCGACGGTCGGCACGCCGGGCAGCACTTCGCTGGGCGAGGCGGCCAGCGCCGGCAGCAAGGTGCTGCGGGTGCTCTCCGCCCAGAACTTCTCGGCGGGTCAGGTTATCGAAATCGGCACGGGTGCTTCGGTCGAACAGGCGGTCATCGCTTCGGTCGAAATGGTACGTCGCGGCGGTCGCGGTGGATTCCCGATGATGGGCCAGGGTGCTCCCGGAGCTCCGCAGCAGCCGCAATATGACGCCATTACGCTGGAGAACGGTCTGAAACGGGCCCAGCGTGCCGGAACGGCGGTGTCGGGCACCGGCATCACCTTTACTTCGGCCCTCCGTCATGCACATCTGGCCGGAGAGGCCATCGGTACGGGAACGCCGACACCCGGCGCCCCCAACCGCTATTAACAGAAAGGCTGGCGGGGATATTCCGCCGGCCTTTTCATATGCCAAGACATGAGCGTCCAACGTCCCATGCGCATTTGGTCGGGAGCTATGGCCCTGTTGAGTGCCATAGCTCTCTTTATTGCTGTTTATCTGACGGTTCACGCCCTTAATGGGACGGAAACCATAGGATGTGCGGCCGGGTCGTCTTGCGACCGGGTGCTTGGCAGCCGCTGGTCGATGCTGTTCGGTCTGCTGCCTGTCAGCGCACTGGCTTCGAGCGTCTATGCCGTGACGCTGTGCTGCGCGCTGCTGTTGCTCGGCAAACCGGATCCTGAGACCGACCGGCTGGTGCCGCCGCTGCTCTTCGCGCTTTCGGGCGCCATCGTCGGAAGTGCCGTCTGGTTCACGATATTGCAGGTGGCCGTGCTGCATGCGTTCTGCCCGTATTGCATGGCATCACATGCGGCGGGCGTGCTGCTGGCTGTGCTTGTCTGGGCGGTCTGCCGTCCGGGGGACTCCCGGCGGTGCCGCTTGCTGCTTATCGCGGCCGGCGTTGCTGCGGCATTGATGCTGGCTGCCGTACAGTGGTTCACCACGCCCCGGACGGTTTATGCCCGAGGCTATACCGAAGCGCCGCTTCCGGACCCGGACAAGGCCGATACGCCTTATCTCGGCCGCCCTGACGCCCCGTACACCTGCTATCTGCTGTTCGACTACCAGTGCAGTCATTGCCAACGGATGCACGGACTTGTCTGGGAACTGACAGCGGCGTATGGCGATTCGCTCTGTGTCAGGCTTTGTCCGACGCCGCTCAGTCCGGCCTGCAACCCTTATGTCTCGCATACCTCAAAAGATTTGTTCGAAGGCTCTTGCGATTTGGCACGGATGGCCGAAGCCCTGTGGCTGACCGATACGGCGGCGTTCTATGCCTTCGATGCCTATCTGTTCGGCACCGACCGCGAAGGCGATGCCTGGAAACCCCGGCCGGTCGAAGCTGCCCGCAACCGGGCTGTGCGGCTTGTCGGGGAGAAGCGGCTTGACGAGGCCTTGCGAAGCGAGCGTCTGGCCCGCAACTTTGCCACGTTCGCGGAACTTTTCGGCCGCACCAGCATGTCCGGCCAGAGCGGTATTCCGCGTCTTATATACGGCGCCGGATGGATTATTCCGGATGCAGAAGATGTGACGGCGCTGAAGACACTGCTCGACGAAGTGTTCGGCATCCGGCTGGAGTGAACTTTGTCAGCAGTTTTTCCAGGTCATTTCAGGCCGGCCTGACGTAGTGTGACAATGATGCGCGGCCGCTCTTCTTCCGGCATCGCTTGACATGCAACATGGACAGTGACGCATGACAGGCAGAGTAAAAGAGTGTGAAGATGTATAGCTTTCATAGATTCAGTCTTTTGAACAATTTTCATGGTAAAAGTAGTTATTAAGGGGACATAATCCGTCTGATACAGTTATTTTTGTTGTATTAATCATTGAATTATGAAACATCTTCTTATCATGGCCCTTCTCATGGCGGCCATCGTGTATGTGTTTTTCTTCATGCCGCTGGGCGACGTCGGACCGTACCGGTGTGCCATGGAGGCCTCAGACGGGCATATCGCCTCGGTGCAGATTCCGCTGAAGAGACTCAACAAGGAACTTCCCGAAGACTGGGAACCCTACGATTACATGGTGCTGGAGATGCGCACTTCGACGGCGCAGCGTTTTCTTCTCGGCATCGAGACCGACAGCGCCATCCATGAGAAACGGACGCATCTGCTGCCGAAGGCGTGGGTGCGGGTCTCCATCCCGCTGGCCTACTACCGTGAGAAACCGGCGCCCGGAGCTGACCTGGCGGCCACGGTAAACAAGCCGTTGACGGTGGGATTCATGCACATCGAAGGCGGAACCGTCGGACCGCTGGACCATGTCAAGGGGCTCAGCCTCCGCATGTACACGCCGCTCGACCATCCTGTCATCGAAATCCGTTCGCTGACGCTTTCGAAGGAAGACGCGGGCAATGCGTATCTGGATACGGTGCCCTACATCGACCGTTTCGGGCAGTGGGCGCTGGAGGATTTCGAGGGCAAGGTACATTCCGAGGAGGAATTGCGGGCGGCCTGGGCGGTGGAGGATGACAGCCTGGAGTGGTCCCGGCGGCCATACAGTGCTTCGCGCTACGGCGGTTTCGCCGGTCTCTTCCAACCGCGTCTGGAGGCGACCGGCGTGTTCCGCGTGACGTGCCGCGACAGCATATGGTGGTTCGTCGATCCCGATGGATATCTCTTCCTGTCTACGGGCGTGAACGGGCTGAGTCCCGGCGGTGGCGGCAATATCTCCCGGCGCCCTGGGTTGGAACATCTCTACGAGACGGTGGCTGAACCGGCCGGCCAGGACAATGCTGGCGGCCGCGGGGCCGGCCGCGGCGGCTTCGGCGGAGCATCGTTCGGCCAGCAGAACCTGCAGTTGCGCTACGGCAACGACCCTCAGTGGCGGGACCGCTGGGCTGAGAAGACCAGGCAGCGCATGGAGGTTTGGGGACTCAATACGGGCGGCAACGGCAAACCTTACATGGGGTATATGTCGGTGCGTGTGCCGATGGTCGCCGGCCTGCAGGATGTCTATGGCGAACAGTTCGGGCAACAGGTGGAGGACGCGCTGCGTGCCAATTTCGAGAACAACCGGCACAATCCGCTGCTTATCGGCTATTTCTCGGGCAACGAACCGGCCTGGCTTTTCCAGGAGGAACGTGTCTGCAGCCTGATCCTCGAAGCCGGCGATTCGCCCATGCAGCGTGCGCTCAAGGCCTGGCTGGCCGCCGGTGACACGCCGGAACGCCGCCGCCAGTTCGTGTACGACACTTTCCGCAAGTACCTGACGACGATTAAGCAGGTCAAGGACAAATACGATCCGGAACACCTCAACCTCGGCATCCGTTTCGGACAGTCCGTGCCGCCATCGGACGAAATCCTCCAGATATGCAAGGATCTGTTCGATGTGTTCAGTTTCAATACCTACCGTGAGGCGCCCAACCGGGAGTACATGGATTATGTGTACGGCAAGACCGGTCTGCCGATGATCCTGGGCGAGTTCCATTTCGGCACCATCGACCGCGGCATGGCGCCGGGTCTGGTGCAAGTGGCCGACCAGCGGGAGCGGGCAGTGGCGTACCAGTATTTCAGCGAACAGGCCTTCTCGCATCCTGCGCTCATCGGTACGGCCTGGTTCCAGTACAACGACCAGGGACTGACCGGACGCGGGGACGGCGAGCGTTACAACATCGGCCTCGTGGATGTCACCGACCGGCCGTATCCCATTACGGGCGGCATCGCTTGGTCGGCCAATCGCATGTACGGCGTGCACGCCGGCACGACGGAGCCGACCACGCGCAGAGCCAAGGGGATTCAGGGTAACGAGGATGACCTGGTATCGTCTTCCAATCAGTAACATATTGAAAAATAGAAATATACAAAAGCATGAGAAAGATCTTCCTGACGCTTGGTATGGTGACGTTACTGGCGGCTTGCCATACGGTGTCCAGCTCCTCTGACACTTCTTCTGTTGGCTCGACTTCAGGATCCGAGGCGGCGCCGGCTGGCCAGAACGCCATGCCGCCGCAGAATGCCATGCCGCCGCAGGGGGGTATGCGGGGCCGCATGCGTGAGGCGCGCATCGACACCGCCTTGCTCGACAACCTTACCATCAGCGACCCGTTTATCTTCGCCGACCAGGCCAGCCGCACGTATTATCTCATCGGGACGGGCGGCAGCGGCCGGATTCAGGCGCGCAAGAGCCGCGACCTTGAGCATTGGGTGGGGCCGTTCACCATCTTCCAGGCCGATTCGACGCTCTGGGCCGGTCCGCGCTGTCAGGTATGGGCGCCCGAAATGCATTATTACGGCGGCCGCTATTACCTGTTTGCTACGCTGACATCGAACGAGATTATCGAGAAGATTCCCGGGCGCTACGACATTCCGCGCCGCGCCATGCAGCTGCTGGTGGCCGACAGCCCCGAAGGTCCCTTCGTTCCCGCTTCGCCGGAACAGTACACGCCGCATGACTGGGCCACGCTCGACGGCACCCTGTGGGTGGAGGACGGCGTGCCGTATATGGTTTTCTGCCATGAATGGCTGCAGATTGTCGACGGGACCATGGAGCTGGTGCGGCTCAAACAGGACCTGACCGGCACTGAAGGCCGGCCGGTGACGCTGTTCAAGGCCTCTTCGTCGCCGTGGTCGCGCGAAATGCTGTCGATACACGAGAAAACATACGGCCTGGACCTGCCGGGCAATGTCACCGACGGACCGTTTCTGTTCCGGACCGGCACCGGCCGGCTCGGCATGCTCTGGTCGGGCTGGAGCGACAACCGCTACTGTCTCGGCGTATCTTATTCCGAGACGGGCAAGGTGGCCGGTCCCTGGGTACATCAGGCGGAGTTAATCTATAAGGACAACGGCGGCCATGCCATGCTCTTCAACAGTTTCGAGGGCGAAACGCTCATGGTGCTGCACTATTCCGACGCACAGCATCGCGGCCGCACGCCTATGATCATGCGTGTGGACCTGAGCGGCGACCGGCTCCAGCTCAAGGGACGCTATGCGGCTCCAAAATAATTTTTCTATTGTAACGCGCTGATATACAATTAATAATAAAAATATTTGATTTTTTGTATATCATGCGTTGCTTATATGGAGAATTTATATACTTTCGCGAAAAATTTCAGACGGGGGATTTCCCGTTTCATTTAAATTTCTGAGCTATGTATTGGACATTAGAATTGGCCTCCAAACTGGAGGATGCTCCGTGGCCGGCAACCAAAGATGAGTTGATTGATTTTGCTGCCCGTTCCGGTGCGCCGCTCGAAGTTATTGAAAACCTGAATGAGATCGAAGACGAGGGCGATATCTACGAAAGCATCGAGGACATCTGGCCCGACTATCCGAGCAAAGAGGACTTCTTCTTCAACGAGGACGAGTATTAACGTCCGACCGAAAAACCGGAATACTTATTTGCAAGCCGGATGGACAACATGAGTGTCTGTCCGGCTTGTTTTTTACCCCTTTCGCCGTATCACGGGGAACGTTTATGGGCCGATATGCTGTGTGCCCGGGAGACGGCATGCCGGGCACGGCTCCGGAGATCTATTCTGTGCCGCCTCCCAGTGCAACGTAGAGGGCGATGACCGCCTGGGCGCCCTTGTACATGTTCATGGCCTCGCTGAGCTGCGAGTTGAGCAGGCTCTCCTGTGCGGTAAGCACTTCGAGATAGTTGGCCTTGCCGTTGTCCATCAGTTCGTGGGTGCCGGTGTAGGCATCGTAGAGCACCTCGACCTGGTGGTGGTAACAGGAAAGTGATTTTTAGGATTTTGCCCAACGTTTATCCGTAGTTTTTGTCATGGCAGGAAAAATCATTTCCAGACTCCCGGAAAAGTTTTTTTCTCTCACGAAATATGACGTACTTTTGTGTACAGGTCGTCATGAGAATCAGACATGAGAATAATTATACTTTGTGTTTTGTTGGCTTTGACCACAGTGGTCAAGGCGGAGGTCAGGCTGGCTGATGTCTTCAGCAGCAACATGGTGCTTCAGCAGGAACAGCCGATACCTGTATGGGGTACCGCAGAAAAAGGGGAGACCGTAACGGTCCGTTTTTCAGGTAAAACGCAGAAAGTCGTCGCGGATCCGGAGGGGCACTGGATGGCGGAACTCGCTCCATGCCGGGCTGCTTTCAAACCACAGCAGCTCCGGGTTGCCGGAAAACGGAATGCCATTGTGCTGAACAACATCCTTGTAGGTGAAGTCTGGCTTGCATCCGGGCAGTCGAACATGGAGTATTCGATGAACAACCATCCTCAGTATGTCAAGCCCCAGAAAGGCGATCCGGACTTTCTGCTCCACGCATGGGAAAAGGCTTCGAATCCCCATATCCGTCTGCTTTATATCGAAAAGAATGTGAATTGCGATACGCTGCCCACCCAAGGATGGAAGATGACGGACCAGGCGTCGCTGAAGCCTTTTTCCGCCGCGGCCTGGTTTTTCGCCCAGATGCTGCAAGACAGCCTTCAGGTGCCCGTCGGGATCATCTCGACCTCGTGGGGAGGGACCAAAATCGAGGAATGGACGCCTGGCACGGGCCGGCGGTACGCGAAGATGGTGGAGCCGATGGCACCGTTCGCCATTCGCGGGTTCATCTGGTATCAGGGCGAATCGAATCTGATTGACGGCGATACCGATATCTATGTTTCCAAAATGGAACGTCTGGTCAACCTGTGGCGTCAGGCATGGAAAAATGACAGCCTCCCGTTCTATTATGTCCAGATTTCTCCTTTGATGTACTCTCAGAGAAAGGGGGATCCCGTGCCGAAGACCTGGCTGGATCTGCCCCGTTTCTGGGATGCCCAGACGGCGTGCCTGAGGATTCCCCACACGGGCATGGTGGTTACGACGGATATCCCCGAGCGGCTGAACGACATCCATCCGCCCTATAAATGGATCGTCGGTGAGCGTCTGGCTCGGCTGGCATTGCACGATATCTACGGCCGAAACATTGCATACAGCGGACCGCAGCTGGCCTCCGCCCGCATCGAAGGCAACCAGGCCATCCTGGAGTTCAGTCATGCCGAAGACGGACTGGTCACGGCCGACGGCAAAGATCCGGACTGGTTCTATGTCAGTCAGCGCAATGGCTCTTTCGCCAAGGCGAATGCGGTTATCGACGGCACATGCGTGAAAGTGACGTTAAGTCCGCAGACACAGCATCCTGTGGTACGCTTCGGATATGACGAAGTGGCGCAGCCCAATCTGCGGAACAAGGCGGGCCTCCCGGCTGTTCCGTTCGAATACCGGTTCGAATAGGCGGGCACCTCTTGACAAAAGAGTCGCTGATGTTCAAGCGACAGGTGCTTTATGAGTTCCAGCCCATGATGGGCGTCGTACGCGAAGGCTGCTTTTCGGAAAGCATGGGTTTCAGGACCTGGAATACCCGTTTGCCGAGCATCTCGGCACCGGCGGCATCGAAATGAATCTGGTCGGAGCCCAGCGGGCAGTCGCTGGCGTCGATGACGTGGAAGTCGGGATCTTCTGCTTCGAGTTTCCGCAGTGCATCGGTCACTTGCTGGCTTCCCTGACGGCTGGCTGCGTTGAAGGTGCCGCAGATGACGGGCAGACGGGCGTATTGCGGCCGCCCGGTCTTCTGCACCAGATGACTGCGGATGCAGGCCACGACCGCTTTCAGGTTGTCGTAGTAACGGTCGCCCCGGGTCCTGTCGCTTTCGCCCTGGTGCCACAGCATCGCCTTGATGTCGTATCCTCCGGGCAGGGAAGCCAGATAGCCGTCGATGCAGGCGTCGATCTGTTCCGTGAAGGCTTTGAGCAGCGATTTGCCGCCGTCGGAAGCCGAACCGGTATGCGCAAGAAATGCGGGATCGGCCGACCAGTACTTGCCGTTTGTCGAGGAGCACAGGGTGTCGATCGCCGTGCCACCCATGGTCTGTTTGATGACGTAGAAAGTTTGTCCGAGATATTGTTCCAACTCATAATAGGTCACGGCATCGAATCCCCATCGCCGGCCGAGGTCGGCGCGTGCCACGGCGGGCTGAAAGGGCGCAAAGACGCCCGGCGCTTTGCGGTAATCCCCGCTGCCATAGCTCCACAGACAACAGGTATAGCCGTTCTGCCGGATATATCCGGGCAGCTCCTCGATGGCGACCCGTCCGTCGGCGTTGCTTTGCCCTGCCGTAAGCAGAACGACAGCCGGTTGGCTGGCGGGTTCTGTCGGCTGCTGCGCCGCCGTCCAGGCAGACAGAAATATCAATATGCAGAAAGACAAAACGTGCTTCATGGGTATTCTTCGATATGCAGGTTCGTTTTGCGCGATGTGCTCCGGCCGTGGCAGAAGGCAGCATCACCTTATTGACAAAGATAGAGATTTTCTCCAGATCGGGGTGACAGGCGAGGTCTGGTTATTTCCGACGTTGGACGGACACTTGTTTTATTCCGTAAATCCGGCTACATTTGTTTCCGGTCCGTACCTCTTCCGGTGCGGATGAAAGTTTCCTTCCGAGACACGGTTGCGGAGGGGAGTTGATTTTGTAATTCACATTAAATGAGATATATACTTATGAGAAGAACCGTCTTGAACTGGCTGTGCTGCATCGTACTGGTGCTGTTTGCGGTTGCACCTGCCATGGCCCGTCACACGAATTTCAAGGTGTCCGTCTATGTCCGGGCGTTCGAAGTTGACAAAATGAAAGACACCGAGTGGCTCGAATCAACCTGGAAGACCATCTCCAGCCAGCTCGACGTGGACAAGATCTATCTGGAGACCCACCGTGACATGCTGCTGGTGGATGACGAGACGCTGGAGAAGGCCAAGAAATTCTTTGAAGACCGGGGTATCGAAGTGGCCGGCGGCATCACGTACACCATCAGCGAACCGAACGATTTCGAGACCTTCAGCTATTCCGACCCGGAGAACCGGGCGTGGGTGAAGAAGGTGGCCGAACATACGGCCCGCCATTTCGACGAATTCCTGCTTGACGACTTCTTCTTTACCAGCAGCAAGAAGGACGTCGAGATCAAGGCCAAGGGCAATCGCAGCTGGACGCAGTACCGGCTGGACCTGATGAACGAGGCCGGCCGTAACCTGGTTGTCGGACCCGCCAAGGCGGTTAACCCGAAGGTCAAGGTGATTATCAAATACCCCAACTGGTACGACCATTTCCAGGGGCTGGGTTTCAATCTGAAGGACGGCCCCCAGATTTTCGACGGCGTCTGGACGGGCACCGAAACCTGCGATCCCTCAGGGGCTCAGCATCTCCAGAACTATCTCAGCTATAACATCATGCGGTATTTCGAAAATATTTCCGGCGGCCGTAACGGTGGCGGCTGGGTGGATTCCGGCGGCATCAGCATGAGCATGGACCGCTATGCCGAGCAGCTCTTCCTGACAGCCATCGCCAAAGGCCGCGACGTGATGCTCTTTGCCTACAACCAGCTGCTGGATGTCCGGCTCAATCCGAGATACCGTGCACCTTGGCAGGACCAGGGTACGAGCTGGAACTACGATGAGATGACGGCGCCATTCCTCAGCGGAAATGATACGGTCACGCCGACGACGATGGCCCGCATCGCGGATGTGGTGTTGCGCAAGACCGACGAGCTGGTCGGCAAGCTCGGCAATCCCGTCGGTATCCAGTCGTACAAGGTATATCATGCGCCGGGCGAGGAATTCCTGCAGAACTATCTGGGCATGATTGGCCTGCCGATGGACATGTATCCGGATTTCCCGCAGGGCCGCAAGACCGTCCTGCTGACCGCGCAGGCCGCCACGGACCCCGACCTGACCAAGAAGATTGAGGCCCAGTTGCAGGGCGGCGGGGACGTGGTCATCACCACGGGACTGCTCAAGGCTGTCCCGGAGAAGATTGCCGACATCTGCGAACTGCAGTGCGACGACCTCAAGGCGCTGGTCAACGACTTCGGCCGTCACGGCAAGAGTACGAAGGATATCCTCATCCCGCAGGTGAGATACTGGACCAACGACAGTTGGGAGGTCATCAGCGCGGGCAATCCGCTGAGCGGCGGCGTCTCCGGCTGGCCGATCCTGCACCGGGCGACGTATTCCCAGGGCACGCTGTATGTGCTGACCATCCCGGACAATTTCGGCAATCTGTACGACTACCCTGCGGGCGTGCTCAATGAGATCCGCCGTGTCATGAGCAAGGACCTGGACTTCTATCTCGAGGGCCCGGCGAAAGTCAGCCTGTTTCTCTATGACAACAAGACCCTCATCGTCGAGAACTTCAACGACCAGGCGGTGGACATCCGTCTGGTAGGTCAGCCCGGCATCTCGAAACTCACCGACCTGGAGACAGGGGAGACCATCGAGGCGGTCGGTGCGGCGCAGGCCTTTTCTCTGCGCAGGACGCCTTCCGTCCGGGTGCCGGTGACTGTCAAACCGCATTCCTACAGGGCGTTCCGATATGAGTAGCTGCGACATCATCTTCATTCGGTCCGCAGCGCCTCTACGACTTTCTTCCGGCACACATCCCAGGCAGGCAGTGTGACACCGATGCTGACTGCCAAGAGAATGAGCAGATAGACCATGGTGGATACGATGAGGAAGTGAGGCCAGAACTGCGTCACCCAATCGGTTTCACGGCCCGAACCGCCAAATGCGTCGCCGTCGGAGAGTAAATCGAAATTGACGGCGAACTGGAGCCAGATGAGACATCCTGTGAGGGTTGCCAGAAAAGTCAGGATGCTCCCTTCAGCGAGGAGTTTACGGAAGATATGGCCTTTTGTGGCACCGAAGGCCCGCATGATGCCGAAGTCCTCCTGCCGCTTGCGCACTTGCAGCCAGAAGGTGCCAAGCACACCCAGAACGGTGATGATGCAGAAGAGTACGATTGGAACGGTGGCCAGTTGCTGATCTAGGGTGGCTTGGTTTTGTGCCACCTGCTCCTTGTAATGCTCCCGGTAGGTCTCAAGACGGGCCAGTACGCAGATGCCGGCATGGAAGTCGTTGAGCAGTGTGGGGGACAGCCGTTTCACGAAGGCATCTGCATCTGCATCCGGTTTGAGACGCAACATCAAATGACAGTCGGCACTGGGCATGTCATCGTAAGGGAAGAATGCCATGTATGGGTATCGTTCTTTGGGAGATTGCCTTACGTCTTCCACTACGCCCGATATGGTATGGTAATCTTTGGCTTTGTATTTTTTATATGCATACTCATCGATTATCACCACGCGTTTACCCACTGCCTGGTCGGTGCCAAAGAGATCCCGCGCCACGCTGCGGGTGATGACGATACCGTCCTGCGGAATTTGCCGCGACAGTGTTTCGGCTTCGGGACTCCCTTCGATGGTCTGCAGACCCTGTGTTTCGAAGAAACGTTCGTTCTGATAATAAGAGACCCTTGCGAACCCGATAGTCCGGGTCGTATCATCGGCTGGAGCCAGCGTCTGCCAGGTGTACATACGCAGATTACATCCCAGATAGTCGTATGCCAGGCAGACCGATGCCACTTCGGGCATGTTTTCAAGTTTGTTCTTGATGACATAGATGCCCTGACGCTCCTCTTCCGTGACGAAATGTCCTTCGGTGGCACTCTCGTTCCGGATAATGGCCATCTGTCCAACGCACAGATGATCTTTTTCCACTTCTCCTGCCGGACGGCACAAGTGGACGGCATAGAAAGAGGTCGTCACGAAATCCACAGAGAACCAACCCAGGCAAGCAATGATGGCAATTTCGGCAAACAGCCCGCTGTTTTGTTTTCTGTGAGCCCAAAGACTCTTGAATATCATGCTCATCTTTTCTGATTTAACGATTCGACAATGGGATTACGGAGCGACTTCCGTGCCGGGAGGAGAGCAGCCATCAGATTGATGGCACAACAGCATACAAAGGCGATGAGAAACGGCAACGGGGAGAAGAACATGTCGGATTGTAACGACACACTGTTGACAGAATCGTACTCCCGCGCGAAGAAAGTCAAAAAAAACTTGCTGTTTCGTATGGCATATACAAACAGCCACGAGAGCAGATAACCCGCGATGCCGCCGCAGAGTGTCAGCACCAAGTTCTCACGGATGACTTCGCGGAGCAGCGTGCGACGTTTGGCTCCGAATGCTTTGCGGATGCCCATTTCCGCCATGCGTGATTCCATCCGGTTTGACACCATGCCGCTCAGGTTAATGGCCGGTAATAGCAGAAGAAGCAGCATGAGCAGTACAGGCAGCGAAAGATTAGACAGCATGTCGGCTGTTGTAGTACCTTCTGAAAAGAAATTGAGAGTCCTTGCCCAATACGGTACTGCGCGGATGCGCCATTCATATTCATTCCCCGTGGTTTGTTTCAGCATGGAAAGGTATTTTACACGGTACGACTCCAGTTCGTCGTTCAGCATTTGCACGGTACAGCCTTTTTTCAGCAATATTGTCACCGCCAGAGGGCCGGTATAATTTACTTCTCGTATCCCTTGCCTCTGGCCGGCGTCTGACACCGTATAGGGCAGGTAAACATCGGCAGAGGAGTCGCGCATCAGCGGGCTCGCGTCTTTCACGATGCCGATAATCTGATAGGACAGGAAGTTCAGCAGCAGCGACTGTCCTACAATATGTTCGGTTGTCCCAAAGACTTTCCTGGCAAGGGCGTCGGTAATCACGATTTGCTTGTCGGCGTTTTTCAAGTGTTGGTCGGTGTAAGGCCTCCCATCCACAAAACGGAAACTGTACAGACGCCAGAAGTCGGCATCGGTGAACTTCACGGTGACGGGTACTTCCTGCTTGCCAAATCCGGCACAGGCCGTAAAGGAAAAGACGTAACCGGATTGTATGTGGGCACTGACTATTTCGGCACATTGCAACTGGTCAAACACTTCTTCCACGGCTAATGGGGAATAGCCCCGCCAGATGTATTTGCCTTCTTTTTCAAAGTCGTTTCCACGTATGCCCACTGTGCGGTCGCGGTGCTCCTCCGGGTAGATGTTGCTGATGCGGATGTGCAGAATGAGCGCCACCACCATGGCTGAGGCAATGGCTACCGCCGTGCCCGCGATGTAGATGGCGGAGAACAGTTTATCCTCGTGGATCAGCGCCAGCGCATGACGAATAAAGAGAATAAATTTTCTCATCAGATATAGTAAATCGAAAAACAGTAAATCGGAAATTACATGATTTGCCGGCCGTCCAGAAACTTGATGATGCGGTCGGTCTGTGCGGCCTGTTGTTCGTTGTGTGTTACCATAGCAACGGTGCGGCCGTCTTCGCGGTTCAACTTGTGGAGCAGGCTCATGATTTCAGCACCCATCTTCGAGTCGAGGTTGCCCGTGGGC
>JAFWVY010000011.1 GCA_017523725.1 Bacteroidales bacterium | reverse complement strand
TGCTGGCCGCCCTGGGCGCCAAAGGATTAGTAGCCGCGGTACTGGCCACCGTACCGCTGCAGTCCACCGCCGATTACATCAGAGACAACGGCCTCGATGCAGAAACCGTCGAAAACGCCGCCGAACTCAAGATGAACGACGAAATGCCGTTCCGGACCGTGGCCGCCGATTATTACGCCCCCGTACAGGCGACCATCTCCGCCGGAAGCACCATCCCGGACAGCGACTACCGCAACTTCGCCGAAGCCGTCGACCTGGTCTATGCCGGCAAAACCGTCCGGAACGTAGCCTACGCCGTCGTGTTGCTGAGCATCATCCTGTGTGCCGTGCTCGTCATCCTGGGCGAACGGCAGCCGGCCGACCAGCCGGAACCGGAACCGAGCAGCAAACCGGAGACGGTTCCCGAGGCCGAAGCATAACATCAAAAGCCCCGGGATAACGGCAAAGGATGCGAAGCAGCGCAAACACGTCCATCTTCCTTTCGATTACAAGGATTTCCATCCTCAAGAATCCTTATTTGCGGATTGTTGATTAAATCCTATCCGGGGCATTGGGACCTTTTTCTTTTCATCAATCTTCTCTGCCAATTGGCGGATGGCGATGCAGAGAGAGTCAATGTCACGGCGGACATCTTCCGACAAATCATTGACAGCCACCAGGTTCTCTTCATGCTGAATCTGCAATAAATCAACTCTGGCACGTAGCTCTTTCAACTCAGCCGATAAAGAAGACGTGGTTGATAAATATTCCCTAACTTTTACAAACGCCCGCATAATAGCTATATTTGCCGCAATAGCCACATCACTTTTTAACACGGAAGACAGCATGGCAACGCCTTGCTCAGTAAAGGCAAACGGAGCATATTTAGGATATTTCCCTCTTCGGACGTCTAAGGTCACAAATTGTGACCTTATATTGGTTTTCAACGAGTTATACTCATCCTGTGATAATTCAAACATAAAATCATCCGGAAACCGCTCCCGATTTCTCCGAACAGCCTGTTTTAACGCCTTAGTCTCAATTTGGTACAGTTTTGCCAAATCATAATCCAGCATAACCTTTATTCCACGAATATCATGAATAAGACTCTGAACAAGAAATAAAACATCGCTCATGATTTACATTCGTTGTTGGTTTTCTATAATCACGCCGATAAAATTTACTACAAATATAGTTCTTTTTTGATAGAGATTATGCCGGGGAGTATAATTTCGCATCGATACACAAGATACGCTCTATATAAAAAATTAACTCCCATCTCATTATCCAGCAATCGACAAACGCAATGCAAATGATGACTTACCACTTCGAAGACTCCAAAGGCATCACGACACCCGCACCAAAAGGCCCCGGGATAACGGCAAAGGGGGCATAGCGCGAGGGCGGAAAAGCGGCCGAGCCAGAGCCCGCCGTCCCGTGCGAGAACATGTCTGACGACCGTTAGGCCCGGCCTGCCGGGACTAAAAGGGAGGAGTTTCGAGCAAGGCGGGCGAAGCGAAAGCCGCCGCCCGAGCGCTTCGGCGCCCGGAGCCGATTTCCGGCGGCCGGACAGCGCAGCAAAAAAAATCACTGCACCTTCCACGACAGATAGAGAGGGAGACTTGTTGTAGCAGTACCCTCACAATCATTCACCGCAAAATTCCGGAGCGATAATTTGTAACCTCTGTGCGGCCTGTGTTTTTTGCAAAAAAGTTTATAACTCTTTGCCTGCGTGTTGGTCGCAGCCTTCACCTCTACCGGGACAATCTCCCCATTGATTTCGAAAAGAAAATCCAGCTCAGCTGTATTACCCGACCGCCAGAAAAAAGGCTTCTTGCCAGAACAGACAAGTTCATTCATAACGAAATTCTCCACGACAGCACCCTTGAAAGTCTTGAGAGATTCAGCCTCTCCGAAAAAATCCCTGTATCCGAGCCCCAACCTGCGAGACAAAAGCCCGCAATCAGACATATAAACCTTGAAATAAGTAGCATCCGCATGCGCTTCGAGCGGGACTTCAGCATTTTGGACCAATTCCAGCAAATGAGCAAGTCCGGAATACTTAAGCCATTGCAAGGCCGCTTCGAGCTCGTGAGCCCGTTTGCCCTCCTTTACATGCGAGAACATAAACTTGTTATTCTCTTTTGCAAGCTGCTTGGGAATAGAATCCCACACGAGACGTATTTTCTCGATTTCTGCGACAGGAGCATGTTTTGAAAAATCATCGGCATAATCGGCCAGAATCTCGTCCTGAATAGACTGAACCGACTTGAAATCATGGGAATCAATATATTCCTGGACCACCTCCGGCATACCGCCCACAAGATAGTATTCCTTTAAAAGATGCTCGAGAGGACGTGCATAAACCTCCGGAATTTCGCGTCCATTCTGCCAATCGGCAAACAGTCCGATATATTTTTCCTGGCCGTTTGCCACGACAAATTCCTTAAAACTCATAGGATACATCTGCATGCGATTCACCTTCCCCACAGGAAAGGCAATGTTCCCATTCTTTAATGCCACCCCCAGAAGCGAACCAGCACAAGCCACATGAAGCTCACGCATGTTTTCACAGAAATATTTCAAAGCCGTTATGGCACGCGGGGCTTCCTGAATCTCATCAAAAATCAAAAGAGTCTTACCCGCCGTTATTTTGCATTGCTCCAGAAGTTCAATCTCCCTTATGATGCGCTTCACATCAAAATCATAATCGAAGATAGAAGCATAATGACTGTCCGCCTCAAAATTAACATAGCAGACATTATCGAAATATGATGTCCCGAACTCCTTCAACGTGTGAGTTTTACCACACTGACGCACACCCGTTACAAGCAATGGTTTGCGCCGGACACTATCGCGCCAGGCCACCAGATCATTTATAAACTCGCGTTTCATAAATCCTTTGACTTGCAAAAGTTATATCACTTTTGCAAAGATATATACATTTTTCATACGACTCTAACACATAGAGAAAAAACGAAGGGAGACGCTTCGAGCGAGGCGGGCGAAGCGAAAGCCGCCGCCCGAGCGTTTCGGCACCCGAAGACGTTACCCGGAGCTGGAGAAAGCCGCCCCAAAGGCCCCGGAAAAACGGCGAAAGGGCGCATAGCGCGAGGGCGGAAAAGCGGCCGAGCCAGAGCCCGCCGTCCCGTGCGAGAATATGTCCGACGACCGTAAACAGTTATTACTGCACCTTGTCCTTCACCGGCCGGATGGCCCAACCGGAAGCACGGGAGTCGCCGTAGCGATACAGTCGCTCGTCGTCATCAAAGTACAGATACCACGCATAGTCATCTTTATAGCCGTATCCGTTGCTTTCCGAACAGATATTGGCCGAAACCATATTCACGTGACTGTTGACACTCATGGCCTGGGTGCCCAATTTACCACCTGCGGCGGGGACGAAAAACTTGTTGCCGTTGGTTTTGCTGGTGAACCAGCATCCCCCCACGCCGTCAACCGTCGCCCACTCGATATTACAAGCGTTCCGTAACTCGGTGATTTCTGCATCCGTGGGCATCCTCCACTGGCCGCCGGTATTGACCCACGCCGCATCGTCTTCAAGATCCAGCTGGGAATCGTTGTCCACTTTGCCGTATTCACTACGGGTATTGTATTTGGTCAGGGTCGTTTTGGATCCTTCGCTCCATTTGTAAGTACCCCAGGTATAATTATCTTTTGTTTGCGTTTCGCCCCATGCATAATAGTCGCCGTATCCGGTAGGACCGTCTGCACCGAGGTTGCGATCGGCCCACAGAACACTCAGGCCGAGATCGACCGCCTGAAGAGGCGTAGCAGGTTGCTCGGCGGCAGCCTGTGCAACGGTAATCTCCTTTGTGAGATCTCCGGCCTTGACGAGAATGACGGCGGAACGTGCACTATACGCAGTGTTGGGGTCACAAGTGACCGTCACGGTAATGACCTTGTCGGAAGCCTTGCCGCTGGATGGATTGGCCTTTATCCATGAAGCATTGGGCGAAACCACCCAGTCTTGGTTGGTGGTAAAAGTAAACGTACCCTGGTTTCCGGCCGCTTCGAAGGAAAGATCCGTAATAGAGCCAAGCGTAAGGTTCGGAACAATGGTCTCCTCCGAATCATCTTTATCACAGGACCATGCAACGGCGCACACGGCAAGTGCCACCATCGCCAATTTTACGACAATTGATTTCATAGAAATAGGATTTATAGAGTTTACAGATTTACTACACAATGCCGATAATATCCGGGAAAAGCCATCTTACTGCGATATGCACTGAACCAATCCGTAGCCGATGGATAATCGCCTTAAAGATAGCGAAAATTTTTAAAATCCAATAGAACAGACCCGCATAGCCCCCGGAAAAACGACGAAGGGTGCATAGCGCAAGGGCGAAAAAGCGGCCGAGCCGGAGCCCGCCGTCCCGTGCGAGAACATGTCTGACGACCGTTAGGCCCGGCCTGCCGGGACTAAAAGGGAGGAGTTTCGAGCAAGGCGGGCGAAGCGAAAGCCGCCGCCCGAGCGCTTCGGCGCCCGGAGCCGATTTCCGGAGCCGGAGAAAGCCGCCCCAAAGGCCCCGGAAAAACGGCGAAGGGGGCATAGCGCGAGGGCGAAAAAGCGGCCGAGCCAGAGCACGCCGTCCCGTGCGAGAACATGTCTGACGACCGTTAGGCCCGGCCTGCCGGGACTAAAAGGGAGGAGTTTCGAGCAAGGCGGGCGAAGCGAAAGCCGCCGCCCGAGCGCTTCGGCGCCCGGAGCCGATTTCCGGAGCCGAAAAGCACAGCGCTTCGGCGCCCGGAGACGTTACCCGGGAGCGAAGCAGCGCTAATAGTTGAAGTACCCGGCCTCAATCATGCCGATAATCTCCTCGATCTCCTTATCCTCGCCCTCCGCATCATAAGTCTTCTTGAGATTGGCACCGAACAGACGCGCAATAGTCTGCCAGAAACGCGCAGAAAGGCCGCCCCGGAAATCCTTGATGAGCGCATACGACGAATTGCCCGTCTCACGGTCCACCAGCTTGATGAGAATCTTGCCCTGCGTAATCGTCATACTCCGCAGCGTCTTCTCGTACTTGGCGAAAAGATCCTTCTCCAACTGGTCCGTATAAGCCTTCCGCTCCTTGTCAGTCTGCAACTTGAGATACTGCTCGTTAAGCTCCTCGAGCGTCTGCCGCGCCAACTTGGCATAAGGATACACCTTGCGCACATTGTAAATCAGCTTCGTCTGCTGAATCTGCTTGCGGTTCAACTGCGCGGCGACCCGCCGGCCCGCCGGCGTATTGGAGTCGTACACAAAAACCTCGGGCAGATAAATAACCGGAATCGTGTCGCCAGCCTCCACGGCATAAGGCACCAGATAATCCCCGCCCGATGCAGGCGCCGCAGCGGCCCGCACCGAAGAGCAGACATGCAGGCCCCACACCGCACCGAAGAGCAGCAGAACCCTCAGCATATGTCTATTCCAACCCATCCGAACAGCGTGCAAACCAAGCCTAAATTGCAAATTTAAACAAAATACCGCAACAGAATCCAGCCAAGTCCGAAAAACCGTATTTTTGCAGAGACACACACGCTAAACAAAAAAACAGACATCATGCATAAACTTCCCGCCACCGAACCCTGGCCGTATTTCCTGTCGCTGTGCAACGTGCCGCGTCCGTCGCACAAAGAACAGCAAGCCATCCAGTTTGTAAAAACATTCGCCGAAGTACATCATCTGGCCTGCAAAGTCGATGACGCCGGCAACGTCCTGATAAGCAAACCTGCGTCGGCGGGCATGGAAGACCGGCCCGGCATCATCCTGCAAGCGCACCTGGACATGGTGCCGCAGAAGAACCCCGACATCCGGCACGATTTCGAGAAAGACGCCATCAAGCCGCGCATCACCGACGACGGGCTCTGGATGAAAGCCGAAGGTACCACGCTCGGCGCGGACGACGGCATCGGCATCGCGGCGGCCCTGTCCGTCCTGGCCGATGACACATTGACCCACGGGCCCCTCGAAGCCCTCTTCACGGTGGAAGAAGAAACCGGCCTCACCGGCGCCCTCGCCCTGCAGCCCGGCTGGATGCAGGGAAAGATACTGCTCAACCTGGACAACGAAGAAGACGGCGAGTTCTGCATCGGCTGCGCCGGCGGACTGGACCTGGCTGCGACGTTCCGCCTGCGGCGGGAACCTGTGCCCGAAGGCTATGCCCTATTCGACCTGAGCCTGTCCGGGCTCAAGGGCGGCCACTCCGGGTCGGACATCCACCTCGGACGCGCCAACGCCCTGAAAATGATGTGCAGATTCCTGTGGATGGCCGCCGCAGCGTTCGACATCCGGATGATAGGATGGTCCGGCGGCGAAGTGCACAACGCCATCCCGCGCCATACGCAGGCCCGCGTGGCCGTCGCGCCGGAAGCGGCAAAGGAACTGAAAGAATTCACGGCCCAGTGCAACCGCATGTTCAGCCAGGAATACCGCGGCACCGAGGATAACATCACCCTGACCTGCCGCGCCTCCAAACCGACGGCCGCAGACAGCGTCTGGAACCAGACCTCCCAGAAGAAAATCCTGTCGGCGCTCTATGCCATGCCGGACGGCGTGCTGCGCATGTCGTCAGACGTGCCCGGTCTGGTCGAGACCTCGACCAACTGGGGCGTGCTGCTCTGCGGCGAGAAGACCCTCTCGGCACAGTGCCTGCTGCGCAGCGCCAAGGAATCCGCCAAGGCCCATCTCGCCAACATGATGCGCGCCGCCATCGAACTGGGCGGCGGACGGGCCGTGTTCTCCGGGGCCTACCCCGGCTGGGCACCGCAACCCGACACCGAAGCCGTCCGGCTGCTCGTCAGCGCCTACGAACGGCTGTTCGGGACGAAGCCCGTGGTCAAGGCCATCCACGCCGGCCTGGAATGCGGCATCATCGGCGGCAAATATCCCGGACTCCAGATGATCTCATTCGGCCCGACCATCCGGCATCCCCACTCCCCGGACGAAGCCATCGAGCTGTCCACCGTTGACAAGTTCTGGCAGCTGCTGCTGGAAGCCATCAAGTCGGTATAGCGAAAAAAAAATGGCCGGAAAGTCTCACGACTATCGGCCATGCGCCAACTGAATGGATCGCGAAAGGAAACTTCTCAATAAAACCTTTCGTGGCTATTTCAGCTGAAAAACGATAGGTGCAACATAGTCAGCATCGGCTGGCTGGCCGTTGATCTTGGCCGGCTTGCTCCATCCGTTGACAAACTGTACCAGACGGATGGCCTCTGCTTCCATGTCGCGCACAATTTCTTCCTTGACCTCCGGGTCGCTGTAAACAGCGTTCAACACCTCGATGTTATCCATCTTGCCGTTGGTCTTGACCGTGAAACCGACATAGACGATGCCCTGGATAGCATAGTTCATGGCGCTGCGCGGATAGTTCAGGTTCTGGTAAATAAGATTCCGGAACGCCTTGCTGACACCATACTCGGTGCCGTTGAACGAAGCGTCCACGAAGAAATCGTAGTGATCGACCTCCTTGCCGGCGCGGTCGTAGCAGTGACCGTCGATGAGCTTGCCGGCATCGTACGAGTCGCGGCGCAACGCCGTGCCGTCCTCATAGAACGACAGGACCTCGCCCGTGAGTTGTCCGTCGGCATTCCGCATGGACTTGTTCATCAGCTGGCCGTTCTCGTAATACTCGCTTACGCCGTGGTTGCCGTTTTCGTAAGTCTCTGTTTTCTTGAGCTTCCCGCTGGGAAAATAGATATTCCGCTGAATCGGCTTGTACGGGTCGATGGACGTAAAAAGACCATCCCAAAGCATCGGACCGTTGACTTCGTAGTACGACACCTTGTAAACCTTGTCGGCGCGCTGTTCCACAATGCGGTAGAATTTCGCCTTTTTCTCGTTGGTAACCTCTTTCTTCTGAGAGTTGTACATGGTCTTCACCTGGGTCTGCGCCGGAGCCAGCACCGCCACCATGCAGCACATGAGGAGTAAGAATATCCGTTTCATAGCTCTGAGATTTTGATAATCAAACGTCTGAATAAATGACCGGCGTCTGGACACCTTGGCCGGACTTACAAATATAGCAAATATAAGTCCAGACTTCCATTTTTCACGATGAATTTTTGAATTATTTTTTTGTGGACACATTGTATTTCCGGATCATAGAAATTATCTTTGACATCTTTTCCAATAAAAACATCGATTATGAAAAACTCATTCCGACTCCTGCTCGCAGCCTTTGCCGCGGCATGTATCCTGCTTATGCCCGGATGCGGCGGTTCCGACGACAACGACGACCCGGTAACCATCGCAGTCACCGGCATCTCTGTCACACCCGCAACGCTGGACCTCGCCGTCGGGGACGCTCCGGCCAAGCTGACAGCCACCGTGCTTCCGGCAGAAGCCACCGATAAATCCGTCAGCTGGAAGAGTTCCGACACCGGCGTCGCCACGGTCTCCAACGGCACCGTGACCGCCGTGGCGCCCGGCACCGCTTCCATCACCGCCACGACCACCGACGGCGCGAAGACCGCCTCTTGCACCGTGACCGTCACGTCAGTGCCGGATGCCCCCATCTCCGTTTCCATCATCGACCTGCCGTCAGTCAACGAACCCCGCAACGGCCCGGTACTGATTGTCAACGGTAACGAAGATTTTGTCGTCCTGGGCGGCCACACCACCGGGTTCAGTCTTTGCAATACCGTAGAGGCCTACAATGGCGAGGAATGGGTTGAAATAGCCGATGACATCCGACACGACCTGGGCTCCCAAACCATGCTGCAAGACGGCAAGACCCTCGTTGCCGGCGGTTGTTCCAGCGGTGGCGGCAGCGGGAATTCCGACGTTGCACATATCTACGATCCAGTCGCCCGTTCCATCTCAGCCGTCGGTTCCATGACGACCGCACGGACTTGGAACCAAGGTGCGCTGCTCAAGAATGGCAAAATCCTGATCTGCGGCAACTGGTATGCCGATGACCAGACACTGGACCTCTTCGACCCCAGCACCCGTGAATTCACCATGGCCGGCGAATTGACCAGTTCCATCGGACACTCTCCCCTTATTTTCCCGACGGCCGATGGCGGTGCAATCCTGGTGAACAACAGGACCGACGGGAAAGTAATCAGCTATGCAGCGGACGGCACCATTTCAGACCTCGTCGTCGAATCGCTCAAGGGACTGAGTCCATGCAATGTTTACGGCAGTCCGACGCACAACATGGAGAGCATGCTGACCGCAGACGGACGTTATCTATTTGTCGCCCAGGAGCAAGAAGATGAAAAACCATTCGTTATTGTTGCGTTCAATCCCGCCGATGCGTCTTTCTCGGAAGAGATGGTTTTACCTGCCTTGTCCATCCCGGGACACAACTACACCTACACCAACGAATTGTTTATCAACCCAAGCAGGAAGCTGGCCTATATTTTCGGTTATGCCAGTCCCCAGGATTGCGTATTGAGAATCATCGATCTCAAAACCAAGCAAGTGCTTCATGACGAAGTCATCAGCCGTTCCCTCGCGCAGTCAGGCATCCGGATGCTTCCGAACGGCAACATCCTGGTCGTGGGCGGCACGTCAAACGGAACCAATTACAATGCGTTGACCCAGGCTTTCATTATCAAACTTTTCTAACGCGGTTCAACGCCGGCGCGTCCAGACGGTTGCGCCAGGCAAAAAAAAGGGGCGGCTGGAAAGTCCATAGACTGACCAACCGCCCCTTTTCTTCGGCCCTGCGAGACCGTCACTCCTGGTAATAAACGCGTTTCACCCGGGGTGCGATATCCGTCAGCACCTCGTAGGGAATGGTCTGGAGCATATCGGCGATTTCGGTGACCGACGGATGCTCGCCCATCAGGACGACCGTGTCGCCTTCCTCGGCCACCAGACCGGTAAGGTCGACGGTACACATGTCCATGCAGATATTGCCGATGATCGGGGCGCGCTGTCCGCGCACGGTGACATAGCCCCGGCCGTTGCCGAGCGCCCGGCGCCAGCCGTCCGCGTAGCCGATGGGAACCACCCCGTAACGGGTGGGCCGGCCGGCCATGAAACGGCGGCTGTAGCCCACCGACTCGCCCGAAGCGATCTCTTTGATCTGCAGCAACGTGCTCTTCAGTGTCACCACCGGTTTGAGGCTGGTCGCCCCGGCGGCACTGATGCCGTGCAGGCCGATGCCGAGACGCACCATGTCGAACTGCGCTTCGGGGAACCGTTCGATGCCGGCCGAGTTGAGGATATGCCGGAGGAATCGGTAGCCGATGCCGGTTGCAAGTTCCTCGGTCATGGTCTTGAAACGGGCGATCTGCGACCGTGTGAAGTCGTCGAAACGCGCTTCGTCGCTGCCCGCCAGATGCGAGAAGGCGGACTGCACTTTAAGGTACGGACTCTGCCGCAGAAAAGCAATCAGTTCCGGCAGGTCGGTCGGCTGGAAGCCGAGCCGGTGCATGCCTGTGTCGAGTTTGATGTGCACCGGATAGCCGCGCAGGCCTTCCGCCGCCACCACCTCCGCCAGCGCGCGCAGCATCGGCAGGCTGTACATTTCGGGTTCAAGCCGGTGCATCACCATGGTCCGCAGGCTGGGGAGTTCCGGGTTCATCACCATCAGGGGCACCGTGATGCCGTTTTCGCGCAGCACGACGCCTTCGTCGACAAACGCCACCGCCAGGTAGTCCACCCGGTGGTACTGCAGCAGGTTGGCTGTCTCGTAGGTGCCGCTGCCGTAGGTGCAGGCCTTGGCCATCACCACCATCTTGGTCTCAGGCCGCAACAGCGACTTGAAGTAATTGTAGTTGTTGATCATGGCACTCAGATCGACCTCCAGGACGGTCTCGTGCGACTTGCCTTCGAGCAGGTCGGCGATGCGTTCGAAAGCATACGGCCGGGCGCCTTTCAGCAGGATGGCTTCGCCGTTGAACGGGAACTGCCGGAAAGCCTGCAGGAAATCGGCGGTCGAGAGGAAGAAGCGGCTGTTGTCCGCGAACAGGGCCTGATGCCGGCAGAGCGCCGGGCCGATGCCGATCATCCGGTCGATGCGGCCTTCGGTGACCAGCTGCGCCACTTCCCGGTACAGCTCGTCTTCGTCACGGCCTGTCTGCAGGATGTCCGAAAGGATGAGCGTGCGCGAGGCATGCTGCGTCTGCCGTCCCAGCACGTCCAGCGCGATAGCGAGCGACTCGGTGTCGGAATTGTAGCTGTCGTTTATCAGCGTGCATCCGTGGATGCCCTGTTTCATCTCCAGCCGCATGGCCACGGGCGCGAGCGACTGCATGGCGGCGGTCACAGTCTGTGCGTCGTATCCGGAGAACAGCATGAAGGCCACGACGTGCATGGCGTCCTCGAACGAGGCCTGATCGGCAAAGGGCAGCCGGATGTCGAACACCTCGCGCGGGGTATGCACCTCGGCCAGGGTGTGGTCGCGGCTGGCCTGTCGGATGACGGACACGGCGGCCGGACGGGCATCCGCGGCCATGTCCGCGGCCGACTCATAGGCTTTCCATGCATGGATGTTCAGGCCGCGCAGGGCGTCCATCTTTTCGATCTCCCGTGTGATACGCGCATCACCGGCATTGTATATCAAGGTCTTGCAATGAATGAACAGCTTGAGTTTCTCCGCAATCTTCTCTTCCATCGAGGCGAAATGTTCTTGATGGGCCTCGCCGATATGTGTCAGGATGCCCACGTCGGGACGCAGGATGGTCTCCAGGCGCGCCATCTCGCCGGGATAGGATATGCCGGCCTCGAAGATGGCCAGGTCGTAGGCGTCGGACAGCTGCCAGACCGACAGCGGCACGCCGACCTGCGAATTGTAGCTGCGGGGGCTGCGGACCACTTTCCGCAGCCGCTGCATGGCCTGGTAAAGCCATTCCTTGACCACCGTCTTGCCGTTGCTGCCCGTGATGGCCACGACGGGTATCGCGAAGAAACGGCGGTGTTGGGCCGCCACTTGCTGCAGGGCGGCAAGGGTGTTCCCGACGACGACGAAACTGGCATCCGGGAAGGGCTCCGCCGGTATCTCCTCGACGACGAAGGCCCGCACGCCGGAGGCATACAGGTCGCCGATGTAGAGGTGGCCGTCGTGCCGCTGCCCACGCAAGGCGAAGAACAGCGCCCCGTCGGGCGAAAACAACGCCCGGCTGTCAATCAGCAACTGCTGGACAGGCAGACAGCCGTCGCCTGTCAGGTGCCCGTTCATGATTCGGGCCAGATCCGATAGGGTATAGTTCAGCATATCAGAGCAAATTGCGTTGTCTTTTCACTTCGTACAGCAGGATGGACGCCGCAACCGACACATTCAACGATTCGACGGCGCCGAATAGCGGGATCTTGACGGCTGCATCGCAGAGCGGCAGGTAATCGGCCGGGATGCCTGCATCCTCGGCACCCATCAGCAGGGCCACGGGGCCGGTGAGGTCGGCATGGACGTACGACACGCTGCCGTGTTCGGTCACTGCCACGATCTTGAGACCGCTGTCTTTCAGGAACCGGATGGTTTCCTTCATGTCGCGGCAGCGGCAGACGGCGATATGGTTCAGCGCCCCGGCAGATGTCTTGACGGTGTCGGCATTGAGCTGTGCGCCACCTCTTTCGGGCACGATGAGTGCATCGGCGCCGACGCATTCCACGGTGCGGGCGACGGCCCCCACGTTGCGGACGTCGGTCACGCCGCACAGCAGCATCAGCAGCGGTTCCTTGCCCTCCTCGTACAACGCAGGCAGCAGGTTCTCCAGCTTGCTGTAGGTTATCGGCGCGGCGAAGGCCAGGACGCCCTGGTGGTTCTTGCGCGACACGGCGTTGATTTTCTCGATCGGGACCGCCTGCACCGGGATTTCGTGACGCCGGAGCAGTGTCAGCATCTCCTGTGCGAGCGGACCGTCCAGGCCGCGTTTCACCAATACGCGCTCTATTTCCTTGCCCGCCTCGACCGCCTCCATGACGGCGCGGATGCCGAACAGCAGGTCCGTGCGCGGACGGCGCGGGGTGTCTCCGTAACGCGGCGCCTGCGGACGCCGCTGCGGTTTGTCATGCCATTCACTTTTCATCTTCCCGGTTTGTAAAGTCTTCGAGGGCCATACATGCGGTTTCCCATTGTTTCAGCGCCTCTTCCTGCTGCGCCTTGAGCCGGGCGTACTGCGCATAGACCTCCTCCGATGTGCCCTCTTCCATCAGTTCGGGATAGGTCAGTTTGCGCTCTATGCCGGCTATTTCCTTCTCGATTTCCTCTACCTGCTGCTCGGCCCGGTCTACCTGCTGCTGCAGGCTACGGCGCCGCCGGTCGTTCTGCTTGCGCGCCACATAGTCGTCGCGTCCGACCGCGGGTTTCGCAGAGACAGGCGCGGCCGCCACGGCGCGGTTCAGTTCGTCGAGCGAGGCGATGCGCTTTTTCTCGAGGAAGTCGTACACATCGCCGAGGTATTCTTTCACGCCCTGATGGGCGAACTCATACACCTTGTCTGTCAGGCCGCTCAGAAAATCCCGGTCGTGCGAGACGATGATGATCGTGCCGTCGTATTTGAGCAGCGCCTGTTTCAGGACGTCCTTCGAATGGATGTCCAGATGGTTGGTCGGCTCGTCCAGCAGCAACAGGTTGTACGGCTCGAGCAGCAGCTTGACCATGGCCAGCCGCGACCGTTCTCCGCCCGACAGCACTTTCACCTTCTTGTCGAGGTCCTCGCCACCGAAGAGGAAGGCGCCCAGCAGATCGCGGAGGCGCGTACGGATGTCCCCTACGGCGACGCGGTCGACCGTCTCGAACACGGTCTGTTCGCCGTCCATGATCTCGTCCTGGTTCTGTGCGAAATAGCCTACGTTGACCTGATGCCCCAGCGTAATGGTGCCGTGCGTGGGTTCTATCTCCCCTACAATCAGCTTCGAAAGGGTCGATTTGCCCTCGCCGTTCCGGCCGACGAATGCCACTTTCTCGCCCCGCTGGATCTTGAGGTGGATGTGCTGGAAGACGACTTTCGTGCCGTAGCTCTTGCCCAGGTCCTCCGCTGTCACGACCAGCAGGCCCGACCGCGGCGCAGGCGGAAATGTGATATGCATCGCGGCCAGGTCTTCCGGCTCGACCTCGATGCGGTCCAGACGGTCCAGCTGCTTGATGCGCGACTGCACCTGCACGGCCTTGGTCGCCTTGTATCTGAATCGTTCGATGAACGCCTCGGTGTCCTTGATCATCTTCTGCTGGTTGCGGTAGGCTGCCATCTGCTGCTCGCGGCGCTCCCGGCGGAGTTCCGTATAGCGCGTGTAAGGCACATGGTAGTCGGTGATGCGTCCCAGCGAAATCTCCACCGTCCGGTTCGTCACATTGTCCAGGAAAGCCCGGTCGTGCGACACCAGCATCACCGCCCCGGCGTATGTTTTCAGAAAATCTTCCAGCCAGCCGATCGACTCGATGTCCAGATGGTTGGTCGGCTCGTCCAGCAACAGGACCTGCGGATGCTGCAGCAGTACTTTGGCCAGCTCGATCCGCATCCGCCAGCCGCCGCTGAAGGCGTTGGTCGGCCGCTCGAAGTCTTCGGGTCTGAAACCCAGGCCGATCAGGGTCCGTTCGATCTCGGCGTCCATGGTGTGGCCGCCCAGCATGTCACGACGTTCGCGCAGTTCCTCCATGCGGTGCAGCGCCGCCTCGTATTCGGCCGTATCGTACCGGTCGGCCGTGGCCGTCCATTGCTGCAGCCGCTGAAGCTCGGCCTCCATGTCGAGCAGTTCCGAAAAGGCCAGGCGCGCCTCGTCGATGACCCGGCGGCCGTCGAGGTGGACCATCTGCTGCGGCAGATAGCCGACGCGCGTTCCTTCGGGCATCACCACCTGTCCCGAGGTGGGTGCCTGCCGGCCCGCAATGATTTTAAGCAGGGTCGATTTCCCGGCGCCGTTCCGTCCAACCAGCCCGATGCGGTCCTTCGGATTGATCGCGAACGTGATCTCCTTGAACAGGTCGAACGCGCCGAAACTGACCGTGAGTTGATTGACAGATATCATGGCGGAGGGTATGGAGGGAATTAACCTTCTGCGGCCGGTGCCGTGGCGTCGGCCGCTTCTCCGGTGGCCTCCCCTTCTGCGGCAGGTTCCTCCAGGTCGACCAGCCCCTGCGCCTGCAGGGTGTTGTACCAGCTGACGATCTTGCGCATGTCCGACACATGGACCCGGCCACGGTCGTACGACGGGAGCACCTGGCCGAAGTAGTCCTTCAGCACCAGGTCCGGCGACTTGTGGGGAATAGACGCTGCACCATCCTCCTTGCGGTAGATGTTCCGGAACACTTCTGCGAGCGGCACGTCTTCGTCTTCTGTAAAGACGGAGATGTCCTCCAGGGCGCTCACCTTGGCCGTTACCGGCACGTTGAAGCGCTTGCTGTCGGCCAGTCCTTCGACAATCATGCCGTGGCGTCCCTGCGACACGTATTTATACATACCCGGCATGCCGGAAATCACTAAAATGTCTTTCAGATTCATATTTCTCTTTTTTATTCGCCCGAGAGTTGCGCATGGATGCGCATCACCTGAGGCACAATCAGTTGTACATTATCGTTCTGTATCACATAATCTGCCAGCGGCAGTTTCCGCGCATCGTCCCACTGGTGCCGCATGCGCTGTATCACCGCCTCAGGCTCACACGCATCACGCGACGTCACACGCTGGATGCGGACCTCGGCCGGAGCTGTCACGAGAATGCTCGCGTCGAACTGCCGGTACAGGCCGGTCTCGAACAGGATGGCTGCCTCGTGCAGCACGTAGGGGGCCGTCTGTGTGTCCGCCCAATTGGCGAAATCGGCCATGACTGCCGGGTGGACCAGACGGTTCACCCGCTGCACCGCGGCTTCGTCGCCGAACAGCATCGCCGCGAAACGGCGGCGGTCCAGCCCTTCCGGCGTATAGATGTCTCCGCCGAATGTCCGGGCCAGCTGTTCGCGCAACGGCCCCGGCGCATCCATGAGCTGGCGGGCCCTGTCGTCGGCATGATAGACGGGAATCTGCAAAGCCTTGAAGACTTCGCACACGGTCGTCTTGCCGCTGCCGATACCGCCGGTGATGCCTATCCGTTTCATTCTTCCGGCTCTGTCTGCGCACCGTCCGCGGGCGGATTCTCCGGGTTCTCCGTCTTCACCACCGGGACGGTCACGGCAATTTTCTGCTGTTTCATCTGGATGCCATGCGCCTCAGGATGCACCGTACGGACGGTTGCCACAAGCGTATCGGTAAGATGACGCCGCTGCACGGGCACGGTATAGACTGCGGGAAGGGTGTCGAGCACGCTGGCGGGCCCCGAGACCTTGATGCGGTCCGGACGGGCCGAGACGGCCTCGTAGACCACCTCGTGGCCCTTGTCGGCCTCCACTTCGAGCACCGGTTTCACCGGCAGGTCGCGCGTCGCCAGCCGGTCGAAGGCGAACCAGATCGTGTCCGGCCGGATATATGCGATTTCGCAGTCTGCACCGTAATAATCGGCCAGCAGACTGCGGATGCTCTCGGCCGTCACGTAATGCGCCGTACGCCCCTTGCTCATCAATTTAAGCTGCAACGCGCTGACATTCAAAATAAAAGGCCGGAACGTCAGACCTGAGACATGCTGAAACAGTGTAAAGCCGTCCGCCTTCAGTCCCACGTGGAGCACCGGCACAGGAGGCTGCATCACCACCATGTCTTCGGGATAATCGATATACTTCACCCGGAGGGAGTCCTCTTGGTTGTACGTGTTATCCAGCTTGTTGATATACCAGAAGACCGCCGCCACACACAGGCAGACGCCATAGGTCAGCCATTGCCTGCTGCGGACCTTGCGGAGGAAAATGCTCCGCAGTATATCCAGATGGAAATGCTCCTTCAAGACGGTTATTTCTGCCCGGCCGCCAGATCGGTCGCGTCCTTCAGAACCGCGAACTTGTCAATCTTGATGCGCACGCCGTCTGCAATCTCGATAATGACGGCCTGTTCCTGCACCTCTACGATTTTACCATAGATGCCGCCGGTGGTCACCACCTTGTCGCCTTTCTGCAGCGCCGCGCGGAAATCGCGCAGTTCCTTCTGCCGTTTCACCTGCGGACGGATCATGAAGAGGTAGAAAATAAAGATGATGAGCAGCAACATGACCATCGAGGATGCCGCAGAGCCCTGCGCTTGTAATAAAACTGTCAAAATATTCATAATCATAAATTTAAATTACTTCTGCCGTAAAGAATAACCGGACGTGGTTGCCATTGGTGAACACGTCGATGAAGTTGTGCTTGAGACCGCGCAGACGCGATGAATCGAAATGCACCTTCAGTACGCTCGTCTCACCGGGATCGACCGGGCTGTGGTTCCAGGAAGACAGCGTGCACCCGCAGGCCACCTGCACATCCAGGATCATCAGCGTGGAGGTGCCGGTATTCGTGAACTTGTATTCAAAGTCACGCGTCTCCCCTTCGAAAATCTCCAGGAAAGTGAGATCGGTTTCTTCGAAAGTGATTTCCGGCGTACCATCGAGCACCTTGTCAGGTTGCTGCTGCCGACAGGAGGTCAGCATGAGCAGCAGCAACAGCGGGAACCAATAGCGTAAATATTTCATAGAGCCTGTTTTTTATTATTTGACCGGCGCACCACCGTCTGCCTTGACAATGCGGTTCGATGCGCTCAGTTCTTCCACGATGCGGTCCAGGATGCCGTTGACGAACACCGAGCTTTTTTCGGTGGAATAGAATTTCGAAAGTTCGAGGTACTCGTCGAACGAGACCCGGACAGGCACCGACGGGAAGGTTTCGATTTCGGTGATGGCCATGCTCAGAATCAGGGTATCGGCAAACGCGATGCGTTCGAGGTCCCAGTTCCGGGCATATTTGGCTATGAGTTGCTGGTTCGCATCGTTGTGCCGGATGGTCTCCTTGAGCAGCGTAAAGGCGAACTCTTTGTCATCTTCGTCGGTATAGAGCGGAAGCAACGGATGAAGGCGCTGTTCCGTACTCATGGAAAGCGTCCGGAGAATCATGCTCACCACCAGTTCCACGTCGTCGTTCCAGAAGATGTTCTGCTCTTCCAGGATGTCGAAGAACATGTCGTTGTTCACCAGCAGGGTTTCGTAGAAATACTGCCAGACCGCCCGGTCGTCGCGATACGTGCAGGCATCCAGGGCCATGTATCCGGCATAGACATCAGACGCCACCAGTTCCTGGTACAGATTGCGGATGAGCTCCGGATATCTGACCCAGTTCAATCCTTTTTTCTCGAGGTAGGACTGAAGCGGCGCATGTGCGGCCAGCTGCTGTGTCACCTTGTTTTCGACAAACCGCAGGTTGGGGTGCAGGTCTTCGTAGGTAGGCATCTTCTTCTGCCGGCCGAGCTCGATGCGCGATTCGGCATAGCGGGTCACCGCCATGGGCAGCAACATCAGATAACAATACAGGTCATAGGTCTTCTCTATACTGTATTCCAAGTTCTTTTCCGCCGCGGACATCGTATTGTCGGGCGATGAAAAGTGGGCGTACAACACCTGAAAGATCTTGATGCGGAGCAAACGGCGGCTAATCATGAATACGCATTTGAAAAAGCAGGGACAAATTAAATCAATTTTTCAGTGACGGCCAAACGGAGGCCGGCCGGAAGGTGCTACGGACGCTGTTTCAGCGCAGCGATGGTTTCTTCGGGTGCGGACGACCTGAAGATGAAACTGCCCACCACGAACACGTCTACGCCAGTGGTCCGGAGCGGCTGGATGTTGCCCAGGTCGACGCCGCCGTCGATCTCGATCAGCGCATGCGACTGCTTCTCGGCAATCATTCTGCGCAGGCGGCCCACTTTGTCGAACGTGTTGGCGATGAACTGCTGGCCGCCGAACCCCGGATTGACCGACATCAGCAGCACCATGTCCAGGTCGCCGATGATGTCTTCGAGGACAGAGACCGGCGTATGCGGGTTGAGCACCACGCCCGCCTTCATGCCCAGCGACTTGATGTGCTGCACCGTCCGGTGGAGGTGCGTGCAGGCCTCGTAATGCACCGTCAACCAGTCCGCACCGGCCTTGTGGAAAGCCTCCACGTAGCGGTCCGGGTCCACAATCATCAGATGGACATCCAACGGTTTTTCTGCCAGTTTTTTTACGGATTCTACGACCGGCAGGCCGAACGAAATGTTGGGCACGAATACGCCGTCCATTACGTCCAGATGGAACCAGTCCGCACGGCTGCGGTTGATCATGGCGCACGCCTCGGCCAGGTGTCCGAAATCGGCGTTCAAAATCGATACTGAAATCATATCCTTCGGATAAAGACTGCGGGCGGGCGTCTTCTGCCGGCACCGCAGGAAGTTGTCAATACAAAATTAGAAAAAATGTCGATGAATCGGTACGGGACCCGTCAAAGTTCGCAAGAAATGTCCGGTTCAGCCGAATAATCGTGTATTTTTGTCTTTAAATATTCCTGCCATGATATCGATCCCTGATTCCCTCTCCGGCCTCCGGCCGCGGCGTCTCACAGCCGCCTTCTGCATCTGCCTGCTCGGCCTTGCGGTCATGTCCCGCACCGCCCTGGGCGCGGAAAGAATGTTCCGTCCGCCGCTGGAAATCCCGCTGTACCTGGCGGCCACCTTCGGCGAGTTGCGCAGCAACCATTTCCATGGCGGCATCGATATCAAGACACAGAGCGTGGAAGGGTTTCCCGTCTATGCCGTGGCCGACGGCTACGTTTCCCGCATCAAAGTGGAGCCGGGCGGTTACGGACACGCGCTCTATATCGATCACCCCAACGGATACACCTCTGTCTATGCCCACCTGAGCCGCTACGCGGACGAGATTAAGGACTACGTCCGGGCGCAGCAGTATGCCAGGAAAATGTTCTCGGTCGACCTGTTCCCGCCTGCAGGCAAATTCCAGGTCAAAGCCGGCGAAATTGTGGCTTTCTCGGGCAATACCGGCGGTTCTTCGGGGCCGCATCTCCACTTCGAAATCCGCAACACCGCCACCCAGTACGGAACCAATGTACTGCAGTACGGCTTCGACATTGTCGACCGCATCCCGCCCACCATCCGCAAGCTGAGCCTCTACGCCATGCAGGACGAAGGCGCCATCGACCGCACCGGGAAAACGCAACTGTACAACGCCGTCAAGAACGGAGCCTATTACACGCTGCCAGACGGCCACATTCCTGTCATCACCGGCGATTTCGCCGTCGGCATCGAGACGATTGACATGATGGACGACACGCCCAACCAGGACGGACCGTACAGCATCCGGCTCTATGTCGATTCGGTGCTGTATTACAGGCTGGAAGTCGATGCTTTCTCATTCGATGAGACGCGTGCCCTCAACAGTCTGATTGACTATGCCACCTACGTCGATACGCGGGACATGATATACAAGATGTACGTCAGTCCCAACAACCGGCTCCCGATGATCAAGGAGCACCGCAACCGGGGCGTCGTTTCGTTCAAGGACGCCGGGCTGCACTGCATCCGCATCGAGGTGGCCGACATCGAAGGCAACACCTCGGTGGCGCAGTTCTATGTCCGGCACGAACCGTGCTACACGCCGCCCATCTCGGAGGAGGTGGCCCGGCTGCTGCAGCCTGTCAAGTACAAGCAGCGCCAGTTCATCGTGGAAGACGGCATCACCATCGACATCCCGGCTTACGCCCTGTACGACGAGGAAGACATCCGCTGCACGGTCTCACCGCGCCTGCCGGGCATGTTCACGCCGACCTACCACATCCACGACCGCCATACGCCGCTGCACAAGCGGATGACTCTTTCCATCCGGGCCGACAGCATCCCGGAACAGTTCCGGTCGCAGGCGGTGCTCGTCACCTTCAACAATGCGGGCATGCCTGTCTCCGCCGGCGGCACATGGAAAGACGGTTTCATGGAGGGCAGCACCTACACCTTCGGGGAATACACGGTCGGACTGGACACCGTGCCGCCTGTCATCCGGCCCGCCATGAACATGGACGGCGCCGACCTTTCCCGGATGCAGGATATCCGGATACTCATCTCGGACAACTTCTCGGGCATTAAAACATACGAAGGGACCATCGACGGCCAGTGGGTACTCTTTGAGTACGACAGCAAAAACGACCTGCTCACCTATACTTTCGACGAGCACTGCCCGGTCACAGGCGCCTCACACACATTGCAGATGAAGGTCACCGACGGCGTCGGCAATATTTCCATCTATACGGCGACGTTCAAGCGATAGCCGGCCTTCCCGGACGGGCTCCGGATTCCCGGATTGAAGATGCAGCCCGCAAATCGCCCATATCCCGTAAAAAAAGAGGACAACCCCGACGGATTGTCCTCTTTTTCTGTGCGCCGCAGGGCGCGGAGGCTTAGGCTTTGAACGCGCTGCCCAGCACGTTCTCCACTTTATGCATGTACAGTTTCTTTAGCGATTCGCGGGCCGGACCGAGGTACTTGCGCGGGTCGAACTCGGCGGGCTTGGTAGCCAGCACCTCGCGGACGGCTGCCGTCATGGCCAGACGACCGTCGCTGTCGATGTTGATCTTGCAGACCGCCGAAGTGGCCGCCTCACGCAGCTGCTCTTCCGGAATGCCGATGGCATCCTTCAGTGCGCCGCCATATTTGTTGATGATGGCCACCTGGTCCTGCGGGACGGAAGAAGAGCCGTGCAGCACGATCGGGAAACCCGGGATGCGTTTTTCGATTTCTTTCAGGATGTCGAAACGCAGCGGCGGCGGAACGAGGATGCCGTCCGCGTTGCGGGTGCACTGTTCCGGTTTGAATTTGTTGGCGCCGTGCGATGTTCCGATAGAAATGGCCAGCGAATCCACACCGGTCTTGCTCACGAAATCCTCAACTTCGGAAGGCTGCGTGTAAACGTGCGCAGCTGCGACCACGTCGTCCTCGATACCGGCGAGCACGCCCAGTTCGCCTTCGACCGTCACATCGTATTTGTGGGCATATTCCACGACCTTGCGGGTCAGTTCGACATTCTCGGCATAAGGATATTTCGAGCCGTCGATCATGACGGAAGAAAAGCCGTATTCAATGCAGGACTGGCACAGTTCGAAGGTGTCGCCATGGTCCAGATGAAGCACGATGGGAATGTTGTAACCCAGTTCCTTGGCATATTCCACAGCACCCTGTGCCATGTAGCGCAGCAGCGTCTGGTTGGCATACTTGCGGGCGCCGCTCGAAACCTGCAGAATAACCGGAGAACGTTTCTCCACGCACGCCTGGATAATGGCTTGCAACTGCTCCATGTTATTGAAATTGAACGCAGGAATGGCATACTTACCGGCCATCGCCTTTTTGAAGAGCTCTCTCGAGTTCACCAGTCCGAGATCTTTGTACGATGTCATATTGTTTGGTTTTAAAAAGTTATCTGGCAAGGGTTTCCCCGTTTGCGCAGCAAATGTAGCGATTTATTCCTTTTCTGATACAAGATTTTTCCTGTTTGTAAAGGGGCATGATGCAACGCAGCGTTTCCACATCAGCCAGAAGACCACGGCCAGCACCAGCCCGGCCAGGGTACCGGCCAGCACATCCAGCGGATAATGTTTGCCGACGTATATCCGGCTGTAGGACAACAGCGCCGCCCATGGCCAGACGAACCACGAAAGCGGATGGCGCCGGCCGAGCACCAGTGTCGCGAACAGCGCCAGGCTGAACGTGGTGACGGCATGGATGGACACAAAGCCGTAGCGTCCGCCGACATCCGTGACAACATGGACCAGGCCGTCCAGCGCGGGGGCATGCGTCGGCCGCAGCCGGGCGAACATGGGCTTGATGACCTCCGCCCCGAGCAGGTCGCCCGCCGCGAAACAAAGCAGCGCGAAGACAACGGCCAGCAGGCCCGTCCTGCAGTTTCTGCGGACGAAAGCCCACGCCATCCACAGATAAACCGGGAGGCTGTTCCAGAGGTTGGTACAGAACGACATCACGGCATCCCAGAAGGGCGTATGCAGGCCGTTCAGCCGCAGGAAAAGGGAGGTATCCCAGGCAGGGAAATGTATGTAAAAAGCCAGGAGTGTCATGTTACCGCTGCAGTGCCTGACGAAGATATCCGGCCGTTCTGGACTCCGGGTCTGCGGCCACCTGCTCCGGCGTACCGGCACAGCAGATCCGGCCACCGGCTTCACCGGCTTCGGGTCCCATGTCGATAATCCAGTCGGCCGATTTCATCACTTCGACATTATGTTCGATGACAATGACGCTGTGGCCCTGCTCGATCAGCGCATTGAACGCCTGGACCAGCACCCGGATGTCGTGCAGGTGCAGGCCGGTGGTGGGTTCGTCGAAAATGAACAGCGTCGGCCGGATGCTGTCGGTCTTCACGAGGAAAGAGGCCAGTTTTACGCGCTGGTTCTCGCCGCCCGACAGTGTGCTGGACGACTGGCCCAGCTTGATGTACCCCAGGCCGACCTGCTGCAGCGGCTTCAGCCGGGCGATGATTCTTTTCTCAAGGGTCGAGGGGTGTTCGCCGAAAAAAGCTACCGCCTCGTCCACGCTCATCTCGAGGACATCGTAGATATTCTTCCCACGATAGGTCACCTCCAGGACTTCATCCTTGAAGCGTTTGCCATGGCAGGCCTCGCATTCCAGCTTGACATCCGCCATGAACTGCATTTCCACCGTGATGGTACCCTCTCCCTGGCACATCTCGCAACGGCCGCCCTCCGAGTTGAACGTAAAATGCATGGGCTTCAGGTTGTTGTACTGTGCCGCCGGCTGTTCTGCGAACAATTTCCGGATTTCGTCGTAGGCCTTGCAATAGGTGACCGGGTTCGAGCGGGAAGACTTTCCGATGGGATGCTGGTCGATGCATTCCACCGCCGAAATCTCCTTCAGGTCGCCCTCCAGCCGTCGGAACTCGCCCACTTCGTTGTCATACTGCTCGAAATAGCGTGCCAGGGCCGGATACAGGATGTTTCGCACCAGCGTCGATTTGCCGGATCCGCTGACTCCCGTCACCACGCAGAGCGTGTGTAAAGGGAACTCTACATCGATGTGTTTGAGGTTGTTTTCGGCCGCGCCGACAATCTTCAGCCGGCTGTGCCACGGCCGTCGGAACGATGGTACGGGCAGCGACTTGCGGCCCGACAGATAATCGGCCGTCACGCTTCGCTCAGCCCGGTCGAGTTCGGAGACAGGCCCCGCAAAAACAATCTCACCGCCGTGGGTCCCGGCACCGGGCCCCACATCGACCAGATAGTCGGCGGCCGAGATGATGTCCCGGTCGTGCTCCACCACCAGCACCGTGTTGCCGACATCGCGCAGTGCCTTCAGCACTTTCACCAGCATCTCCGTATCGCGCGGATGGAGCCCCACACTGGGTTCATCGAGGATATAAAGCGAACCTACCAAACTACTGCCCAGCGATTTGGCCAGATTGATGCGCTGCGACTCGCCGCCCGACAGCGTGGCAGAACGCCGGGACAGGGTCAGATAACCCAGCCCGACATCGCACAGAAACGACAGCCGGCTCTTGATTTCGAGCAGCAGCCGGCGGGCCACTTCCAACTGGAAATCCGTCAGGGACAACTGCTCAAACCATGCCAGCAATTCGGCCGCCGGCATCTCCACCAGTTCCTGGATCGACTTGCCGCCTACCTTGACATACGCTGCATCCGGCCGGATGCGGCTGCCGCCGCAGAGCGGGCAGACCGTCCGTCCGCTGAAGCGGGCTTTCATGACGCGGTACTGTATTTTGTAGCGGTGCTCGTCCACATAGGCGAAGAACCCGTCAATGCCGGGAAAGTAGCGGTTGCCGTGCCACAGGTCGGCCAGGTTCTTCTCCGACAGTTCCTCATAGGGTTTGTGTACCGGGAATCCAAACCGCTCGGCCACATGCAGCAGACGGTCCTTCCATACACTCATGGTCTCGCCACGCCAGCAGGCCACCGCATTGCCGTATATCGACAGCGACTTGTCAGGCACGACAAGGCGTTCGTCAATACCGATGATGGTGCCGAATCCTTCGCATTTCGGACAGGCGCCGTAAGAATTGTTGAAACTGAACAGATACGTCGAGGGTTCCTCGAACGTCATGCCGTCGCGCTCGAACCGGTTCGAGTATTCCCGGACTGCGCCGTCCGGGAGACGCAGCGCGCACCGGCCGCCACCACTCTCAAACGCCAGCTGCACGGAATCGGCATACCGGGCCGTCTCGTCGGCATCGTCCGAAATCTCCACGCGGTCGAGCACGGCATAACAGACTGGGTTCTCTGCCGATGTCTCCGCCCGGCCGGGCAAGTCGTCCACCCGGACCACCTCCCCGTTCCACAGCACGCGCGACACGCCGTCCTGACGCAGGCGGCCGGTGAGCGCAGACAGGTCGGCCTGTATGGCGACAGGATACATCACCAGCACCATGCTCCCACGTTCGCACTACAACATGGCATTCACCACGTCCGTCACCGAATCCTTGCGGACCGGTTCGCCGGATACCGGCGAATAGGTGACGCCGATGCGCGCATACAGCAGCTTGAGATATTCGTAGATTTCGGTCGATGTGCCGACCGTGGAATGCGCATTGCGCACCGTCACCTTCTGTTCGATGGCGATGGCCGGCGGGATGCCGTAGATGAAGTCCACCGCCGGTTTGCGTATGCGTCCGAGAAACTGGCGGGCATACGACGACAGGCTCTCCACATACCGGCGCTGACCTTTCGCGTAGATGGTGTCGTAGGCGAGCGACGATTTGCCGGAGCCGCTCAGACCGGTAATCACTGTCAAGGTGTTACGGGGTATCCGCAGGCTCACATTCTTGAGATTGTTCACCCGGACACCCCTGATGTCCATATACGACTCCCGTTTTTTCACGCGCGGCGGTTTCATGAACCGCAAAGGTACATATTTTCAGCGATGCAAGGCATCAAAAAAGGGATGACGGAGAACCGCCATCCCTCTCTTCCTGTACAGGGAAATCTAGATTTCGATTTTCTGGTACCGCGGAACCAGCGCCTTCATGATGATCCAGCCAATCAGGTAGGCCACGCCGCAGAAGGTGAACATCACCATATAACCGGCCTGGATGCCTTTGAAACCGAAGACCGAGAAGGTGGAGGAAGCTTCGCTGAAGTCGAACAGCAGACCGGCGCCCTTCTGAATCAGGAAGGAACCGAGACCGCCGGCCATACCGCCGATACCGGTGATGGTGGCGATGGTTGATTTCGGGAACATGTCACCGATGGTCGAGAACAGGTTGGCCGACCAGGACTGGTGCGCAGCACCGGCGATACCGATCAGGATGATCGGGAACCAGTACGACAGCGGAGCCAGCGGCTGGGCTGCCAGGGCCACCAGCGGGAAGAAGGCGAAAATGAGCATGGCCAGCATACGGCCCGAATATGGTTCCATGTTTTTCTTCTCGATGAAGATGGTCGGCAGGTAACCGCCGAAGATGGAAACCATGACAATCAGATAGAGCACGCCGATGGCGATCTGGAATCTGGGGTCGGTCGAGCTCATGCCGTACACGTTCTTCAGGTAGGAAGGCATCCAGAACAGGAAGAACCACCACACACCATCCGTCATGAACTTACCGACGGCAAAAGCCCAGGTCTGCTTGAAGCTGAAGCACTTCCACAGCGAAATCTGCGGTTCGTTCTGCGCTGCGGCAGCCGCCGATTCCTTGGCCGCTTCCTCTTCGGCCTTGTCCTGCAGGATGTATTCCAGCTCAGCCGCATTGACCGAAGGATTCTGCTCGGGTTTCTTGTAAACGAAAATCCAGAAGCCCATCCAGATGAAACCGAGGGCACCGATGATCACAAATGCGAGCTCCCATCCGAATTTCTGTGCCAGCACAGGGATGATGAACGGCGCAATCAGCGCACCGATGGTCGAACCGGCATTGAAGATACTGGTAGCAAAGGCACGGTCCTTTTTCGGGAAATATTCCGCCGTTGCCTTGATGGCCGCCGGGAAGTTACCCGCCTCACCGATGGCCAGGACGCACCGGGCAATGATGAACAGCGTGGTACTTATGAGTGTTATCTTGCTGATGGTGTCCACGGCCGTGATGGCACGGAGCGCTTCGGCGCTGTCCACGCCGACGAACATCTCGGTAGCGACGCCGCAGAGGGCATGCAGGCAGGCGCCCACCGACCACACGGCGATGCTCCAGAAGTAGCCCTTCTTCGTATCCAGTTTGTCGACGATGTTACCGGCGAAAAGCATCGCAATGGCATAAACCAGCGAGAAAATACCGGTAATGGTGCCGTAGTGGTTGTTGGTCCAGTGGAATTCCGGACGAATAAAATCCTCCCACGTGAGGGACAGTACCTGGCGGTCCATGTAGTTGATGGTGGTCGCGAAGAACAGCATCATACAAATCACCCACCGGTAATTTGTCATCTTTGAATTACTCATTTTGTCGATATTAAAGGTTAATAATGTGCTATTTGTTGCGGGCTGCCGCGATGTAGCCCATCGCTTCACGGCACTTGGCGGAGATGGCGGCCCAGTCTTTGGCGGCAATCACTTCCTTGGGGAAAAGCTTGGATCCCATACCGATGGCCGAGACGCCGGCTTTCATCCAGTTGGTCAGGTTCTCTTCGGTCGGCTCGACACCGCCCGTCACCATCACCTGCAGCCACGGCATCGGCGCCTTGATGTTCTTGACGAACGACGGACCGCCCACGTTGCCGGCCGGGAAGACCTTCACGATGTCTGCGCCGCTTTCCTGCGCCCAGCCGATTTCGGTCGCCGTAGCGCAACCCGGAATATAAGGCACGCTCCGGCGGTTGCAGACTTTCGCCACATCGGCGTTGAACAGCGGGCCGACCACGAAATTGGCTCCCAGCTGCATATAGAGCGCCGCGGTACCGGGATCGACCACCGACCCCACACCCATGACCATGTCTGGGCAATGCTGCGCCGCCCATTTGTTCAGTTCTGCAAATACCTCATGCGCGAAATCGCCGCGGTTGGTGAACTCGAACGCCCTGACACCGCCCTCATAGCAGGCTTTCACCACCTGCTCAGCGGTTTCGACGTCCTTGTGATAGAATACAGGCACCATCACGGTATCGATAACCGTGCGGCAAACTTGTATTTTAGTGAATCTTGCCATTATGTCTTTTTTTAGAGGTTACAAATTTAAATAAAAAGCCGGAATAAGCACAAAAAAAAAGGCAACCGCCGGGTTGCCTCCTCTTTATGCTGAAACTGTTTATTTTGCAATGTTGACACGTCTCTCTTCGATACGCGCTTTCTTGCCGGTCAGGTTTCTCAGGTAATAGATTCTCGCACGACGCACCTTGCCGTACTTGTTGATTTCAATCTTGTCGATGAACGGCGATGCAACCGGGAAAATCCTCTCGACGCCAATGCCGCCCGACATCTTGCGGACCGTGAACATGGCTGTATTGTCGCTGCCTTTACGCTGAATGACAACACCCCTGAACTGCTGGATACGCTCCTTGTTTCCTTCTTTGATTCTATAGTGAACCGTCACGGTGTCGCCGCTTTTGAATGCAGGAAAGTTCTGTTCGACAGCCAACTGCTCTTTTACAACTTTCATTAAGTCCATATCTCGCTTCTTTTATTGTTATCCTTGTTTCCCTCAAAACGGGCAGCAAAGATAGACATTCTTGAAAAAACAACAAATGTTTTCCGAAAATTTATCTTTTTTGCCGCCGTCAACCCCTGCCGGATGCCTTGCCGGGCAAGGAGTTTTTCCTATCTTCGCGCAAATGTTCCATATGGCCGGCCGCAATACATATCATAACCCGCACAGACGCCTCCGGGTGGTTTTCGAAGACGGAGACTACGTGGTCGCCGACAAGCCGGCGGGTCTGCTGTCCATCGCCACGGACAAGGAGAAAGAGCAGACCGCCTACCGGATGGTGAGCGACTATGTCAAGCAGCGCGATCCCCGCGCCCGCATTTTTGTCGTGCACCGGCTCGACCGCGAAACCTCCGGACTGATTCTTTTCGCCCGGAGCCAAGAGGCGCAGCAGGCCATCCAGGCGCGCTGGAAAGACTACATCCACCGGAAATACATCGCTGTGGTCGAGGGAGTGATGCGAACCGGCGACGGCACGGGACAGGGGGTCATCCGCTCGTATCTGCACGAAAGCAGCGCCCGCATGGTCTATTCCTCCCCGCGCCCCGACAGCGGTATCCCGGCTGTCACACATTACCGTATCCTGCAGACGGCCGCCGACTGCAGCCTGGTGGAATGTCAGCTCGAAACAGGCAGGAAAAACCAGATCCGTGTACAGATGCAGGGCATCGGACACCCGTTGCTCGGCGACCTCAAGTACGGCGGACGGCGTGCGCCCATCGGACGTCTGGCGTTGCACGCCGCCGAACTCACCTTCACCAATCCTTTCACAGGCGAGCGGCATCACCTGTCTTCGCCCGTCCCGGACGCTTTCTACACGCTGGGGCCGTTCACGCGGCCCGGTGACCCGCGCCGGCCGGCATAATTTTTTCGGGGCGACAGTGCGGATTCCGCTCCAGCCGTCGAACTGTCGTAAAAAGTCCGTAACTTTGTTGAAGCGCACATCGGTGCGCTTTATTACAGAATAACTTTAAAATCAGAATAATATATATGGCTCGCAGCAATTCCCGCAAGACGGACGAACCCTACCCGCATATTACCGATGCCGTCAAGGTCATCGGACTGGAACAAGGCAAACTGCCGCCGCAGGCGCTCGATATGGAGGAAGCCGTGCTGGGAGCCGTCATGCTTGAGAAGGACGCTATCTACGAGGTGGTGGAATTTCTCAAGCCTGAATGTTTCTACAGTGCCGCCAACGGCCGGATTTTCCAGGCCATCACCGACCTGTCCCTGCGGGGCGATCCCATCGACACCAACACGGTCGTGCAGGAACTGCGCCGGCAGGGGCATCTTGAGGAAGTCGGCGGACCGCTCTATATCACACAGCTGACGCTGCGTGTGCTGTCGGCCGCCCATGTTGAATACCATGCGCGCATCATCTATCAGAAGTATCTGCAGCGGGAACTCATCCGCATCGCCACCGAGATTCAGAACAGGGCGTTCGATGATGCCGTCGATGTGTACGATGTGCTGAACAATGCGGAACAATCGCTGTTCGACATCGCCCAGAGTACCGTCAAACAGGAAACGCAGTCTATCGCGACCCTGATGGGCGACGTGCTCACCGAAATCCAGAACGCCGGGAAACGCGAGGACAGCCTGAGCGGCGTACCTTCGGGTTATGTCAAGCTCGACCGGCTCAACGGTGGATGGCAGAAATCAGACCTGATCATCATTGCCGCCCGTCCGTCCATGGGTAAGACGGCTTTCGCCCTGTCGATGGCACGCAACATGGCCCTCGACCACAACACGGGAGTGGCTATTTTTTCTCTCGAAATGTCTGCCACCCAGTTGGTTAAGCGTTTGATTATATCTGAAACCGAATTAGCGGCTGATAAGATCCGGAGTGGCCGGATCTCCCCCGATGAATGGGCGTATATCGACCAGAAGATCAAGGCATTGGTCAGCGCCCCCATCTTTATCGACGACACGGCGTCCATCTCCGTATCGGAATTCCGGACCAAATGCCGGCGACTGGTCAAGAAGGAGCGCATCGGCATCATCATGGTCGACTACCTGCAGCTCATGACCTGGGGAGGCAACACGAAAGGCAACCGCGAGCAGGAGGTGTCCAACATTTCCCGGTCGCTCAAAGCCATCGCCAAAGACCTCAACATCCCCATCATCGCTCTGTCGCAGCTCAACCGCGGGGTGGAAACCAGGACCGGCAAGGACAAGCGTCCGCAACTGGCCGACCTCCGTGAATCGGGCGCCATCGAACAGGATGCCGATATGGTGCTCATGATCCACCGGCCGGAATACTACGGTATGTATGAAGACGGCGAGGGCAACTCCATGCGCGGCATTGCCGAGATCATCGTGGCAAAGCACCGGAACGGCGCCCTCGACACCATCCAACTCCGTTTCCAGAAAGATTACGCCAAATTTACCGAACTCGCAGACGGCGAATACGGCGACAGCCTGGCTGCAGCCCCCGAAGCGCAGGCCTACACCCAGCTTTCATCGAGAATCAATGCGCCGGCCGGCATGGACATGCCCAACAACACGTCTTTCGACATGCCGGGCTCCATGTCGGATCCGAATCTGGTTCAAAGTCCGTTCTGATATCAACCATCAAACACAACATAACAATGAAACATCTCCTGAAATTCGCGGCCATCGCCGCGTGCAGTCTGTCCGGAACGCTGTATGCGCAAAAGACGGATGTCAGCCTGTTCTGGCGCGCCGACAGCGTCCAGTTACGGGAAATCGTTTCCGACGAAGCCGTGCAGTACAACTTCGTCGGACACCACGGCCCCGCCATCGAAAACCCGTACATGGCCCTGCGCATTTATTTCAACAACAGCGGCGCCATCGATGTCTATTCCAAGAAGAAGTTCCAGCTCGAACTGGCAGACTGCGCCTGGTATCCCACCGAAGCGGAACAGGCGGCCGGATATGGCTGTGATGAATACAAGGTAGGTTCCACCGTGGGACTCGGCGGCATCAACCTGTGGGACGGCAGCCGCGTGCAGCAGCTCGTCGCCACCCAGGGCCGCATCGCCAGGGTAAACCGCGGCAAAAAGGAATCCACCGCCGAAATGCTGGTCAAGGGTGTGGCCTATAAAAACGGCATGGTGGACATCCTGATCCGGGTCCGCATGGACAACAAACACCGCTATGCCATTGTCGAGGCGGAATGCACCTCCGGGCAGGAAGTGCAATTCGTTACCGGCGTGAATTTCCACCCGGACAAGACCATGGATTACGGCAAGGGATACGCCGCCGTATGGGGCGTGCACCCGCCCGATGTCTCCCAGGCGCCCATCCAGATTGGCGGAGGCATCCGCTACAATGCCGATGACATGGAGTCGGTAACCGAGACCGCCGACATGATCCGCCTGGTTTCGAAACCGGCCACCCATCTCAAGACCTGGGTCGTGTCTGCCGGAGAAAAAGAGAAGGATCTGAACAATGCAGCGGCCTTCATTGAATATGTCAAGAAAATGAAAGTTAAATAGACCTGTTTCCCGCAACGGGAAAGACAACCGGGCGCTCCGCCGTTCCGTCCTCCGGACGGTCGGCCATGAGCCGCCCGGTTTTTTATGTCCCGGTACGACCTTTCGGAACTGTCTCAATAGGCTGTCTTTCCTGCAATCCCCTATGTACCAGGTCCTGACAATACATATAACATACTCATCGTCGGAGAAAGCAAATCAGAATACCGGCTGGACACTGCCAGACGTCACCAACGCGACACCCTGGTATAGAAATCGCAACAGCGCCTTGAAACAGGCAAAAAAAAGAGGGAGACCGAATGGTTATCCCCCTTTCTCTCCTTATTCAACTGAGTAGTTATTTTATTAACAAATACCAGTCATCCTGTGAAGTAAATCCGTTGAAGGCACCCTGCGTCGTCGGCGTCGTGGAGAACTGGAACTTCGGAAGCAGCGTCCGGTTCAGGAACGCAGTACCGGAACCCGGCAGTTCTTTTTCACGGCGACGGGCCACGCGGACGAGGTCGAACCAGCGCGCACCTTCCAGACCGTAGTTCTGAGCAGCTTCACGCAGAATCAGAGACTCCATCCAGAGCGTGCTGTCGGCACGTTCCTCAGCCGTCAGGAAATGAATCATGTGTTCGTCCGAATCCAGCGTCAGGTCGGCCTGAGCCACGGAGTGACGCGGGTTACCCATAGCCGTGCTACCCGTACCGCTCTGGCTGGAACCCGGCACGAAACGAACGGCGAAGCCTTCTTCCGGGAAGATGGTGTCGCCACGCGGGAAGATGCTGGAATAAGTCTGGTCGCCATACAGCGCCACAGCCATGGCGAATCTGTAGTATTGGCGGCTGGAAACCTGTCCCTCGTTGCCCAGCGTCGGGTAGGTCATGACAGGAACCACCGTGCCGTTGCTGACGAACTTGGCGTAACGCGCCGCAGCTTCAGCCAGGCGGTTGTAAATCATATCCGAACGATAGATAATCCAACGACCGATGACATACACCGTAGAACGGCTGAGTACATCCGTATTCATATAGGTCTCGTAATCGCGGACATACTTCAGGATAACCGGCTGCTCTTCGCCGTCAATCAGCTCATACGTATAAGCCGTCTTTTCGCCGCGGGCATCACCCCATTCGTTGACATTTCTGAAATACTGGCCGTTGCCCCATACGCTGTCGATAGCCCACTGGGACGGACGGACCATGTAGTCGCCATATTTGTAAGAGAACAGCTTCACGAACGGCACCTCAGGCAGGTACGACTTGTGGTAGATCATCATCCAGAGATGCTGCCAGTGCGGACGGGCATCGTTCGGATTGTCACGGAACATTTCGCCCCAAGTGATGTACTTGAAGGTCGAGTTGTCCGGTTTGTTGGCATCGTCACGCACGAAAGCCACCGTGTACACACTGTTGATATTGTCCATGGATGAACTGGTACCACCCGTACCACCGTCGGTCGCCCAACGGAAGTGACGATACGGCGTGTTCAAGACGCTGGTGTTAAACTGGACACCATGAATATTATGGGTCAGAATACGTCTGTAGAATTTCGCCGCATTGGCATAGTCATCAGGACCCTTGCCGCGGAACAGATAGAGATCACCCAGAAGCGCGTTCTTGTTGATGAAACGATACCAGGGCTGAACATTATCCGTTGCAGTCAGGTTGTCATAACCATTGCCGCTTGTGGAGACATAAGGCCACAACTGGTTGGAACGGTTGGCTCCATAGTTGATGGAATATCCCCAGGTGTGAGGCAGAGTCTCGGCAAAGTCAACCAACGAGTCCAGCAGGGCATCGACATCCAGAAGCTGCACTTTGTCAGAAACAGCCGTCGGGTCGATTTTCTGTGCTTCATAGTCCGCAATCATCTCCTCAACTTCACCCAACGTATTGAGAGGTTGGGTAATGTAAGGGATCTTGCCTTCAGCCGTACGGAACTGAGCCGCCAGTTGCAGATAAAGCCAGCAACGGAGCGCACCGATGTCCGAATAGCGCTCGTTGTATTCCGCCTGACGCATGGCCGCCTTGCTGATCATGACATTCAGGTTGTAAAGAACATCGTTGCAAGCATAAATCATGTTGTAGAACGGTGTGGCATCCGCATAGGGATTGGCATCCGAAATGGCTCCGAGGTTGTTGATCTCGCGCAGATACTGTGTCGCGTTGGTTGTTACGTCCATCATATCGCCGCGCAACTCGTTCAGGATGACCACCTGTTCCGCCAAGTTCATGAATTTTCCGTAAATACCGATCACAGCTGCATCTGCATCGTAGATGGTTCTGTAATGGTCGGAATATTCCAAAACTTCTTCAGCAGACGTATCGAGCATGTCGCCGCAGGAACCGAGACTGACCGGCAACATGAACGCCACTGCCACGTATAATGCGAGTTTTGATAATCTGTTGTTCATCTGATTATGTTTTAAAATTTTCATACTCTACACTTTTATAAGCCGAGCTTGATGCCCAGGAAGATGCTCTGTGCATTCGGGAAGAGGCCAGCGTCGATTCCCTGATACAGCGGACTGGAGCTGATGCTGAATTCCGGATCCATACCCTTGTATTCAGTCCAGGTGATCAGATTGTTCGCCTGCACATAGACTTCTGCATTACGGATGTACTTAATCGTGGCGGGAAGCGTATAAGACAGCGTGAGAGTCTTCAGACGCAGATACGAACCATCCTCGATCCAACGGTCGGAGAAGCGGGCATTACCCAGCGGATCTCCCCAGACATTTCTCGGGATGGAAGTATCCTGACCCTCATAACGCCAACGGTTCAACACCGCCTGGGTCTGGTTCTCATATCCGGTCATGCCTTCCAGTTTCGCACGCAACGCATTGTAGATGTCGCCACCCATCTTGTAGGTGAACATGGCATCCAGCGTGAAGCGCTTGTAGGAGAATCTGGCGGAGAATGAGCCGAAGAAATCCGGATTCGGATCACCGATGACCGTACGGTCGGCTTCCGTGATGTACTGGATACCGTCGGCATCGCCTGTCTTGTCGACATTCTCGAAGATGGCGTCACCAGCTTCCGGCGTCATCATGTTACCACCCGCATCTTCATAGCGGAAGGAAGCGGGATCGACCGCCATATTGTCGGCACTCTTGTACACACCTTTGTACTTGTAGCCGTAGAACAGGCCCGGGGCGTAACCTTCGCGGGTCATGACCGTCGCACCGAGGATGTCGGTGTACTGGGTCTCCGCAAACTTGGTAATTTCAGCTTCGTTATGGGCGATGTTACCGGAGAGGGTGAACTTGAAGTCAGGCGTATTCACCACGCGCAGCTCGGCGGCGAATTCATAACCCTTGTTGGTCATTTCACCCGTGTTGTCCATATAGTCGCTGGCACCGGCAAACGACGGCAGCGCAGCGTAACTCAGCATGTTCTGCGTCTTGTTGTTGTACACGTCGGCACTCAGCGTCAGACGCTGGTTGAACATCGTGAGATCAACACCGAAGTTCGTCTTCACGACCTTTTCGGCCATCAGTTTGTCGTTGGCCAAAGCTCCGAGCACCACACCATACAGACCCAGATAGTTCTGAGACACATACGTCAGGCGGGAAGCATAGTTGCCTATGTCGTCATTACCCACCAGACCGTAGCTGGCGCGGAATTTCAGGAGATTCACCGCATCTGCGTTACGCATGAAGTTCTCGGAAGAAGCGATCCACGCGAGAGACAGCGAAGGATAGAACGCGAACTTGTGATCGAACAGGGAAAGACCGTCGGCGTTTTCACCGAATCTGGAAGAACCATATACCGAACCGACCAGCGTCGCGAAGTATTTGTCGCGGAGACCATAGTTGGCGTTGGCATAGTAGTTCAGCGAAGCCCAGGAAGCCGACGTACCACCGGCGGCAGACAGCAGCGTCTCGCCTTTTTCGTTCACCATCAAGTCGCTGGACGTGTTGTAACGATAGATGATATCATCCTCAAAGTTGTTCGTCTCGTAGCGGCCGCCGAAGGTCACGTCAAACGCATGAATCTGGTTGAAGACCTTGGCATAGGTGGCGTTGAGGTCGAGGTTGGTCTGGAAGAGGCGTTCAGCCTTGCGGTGCGTCTCGTTGGTCACGTCCATGATAGGCATGGTGGACGGTGCATGATAGACACCGAGCTGCGGGACAAAGATTTTCTCACGGTCTTTGTCATAAATGACACCGAAACGCAGACCAGCTTTCCATGCCGGCGAGAATACGTAATTGGCAAAGACATTGGCGACCAGACGATAGGTTTCCATCTGGCTGTCGATGTTGTTAATCACCGCGTACGGGTTACTGGCATTGAAGACATCGGCACCTTCGAGCGTCGGCGACTCCAGGTTGCGGTAGTCACGCACATAGGTGGTCATGAACGGAGCCTTCACCAGCGCCGTGTAGATGGCACCCTTTTCGTTGTCCATACCCTGGTTCGCGATGGCGCGGTCCGTATAGACGAAACTGACGTTGGTACCCACCGTGAAATCGTCAGAAATGTTCACATCCGTGTTCAGACGCAGGTTGTATTTGTCGAGCGAGGTGTTGCGGATGGTACCTTCCTGATTCTGGAGGCCCACGATCAAGGCGTACTTAGCGATGTTGTCACCACCGGTGACACTCAGGTGGAATGCATTGGTGATGGCCTTGTCATAGACATAGTCCTGCCATTTGGTGTCGTGGTTGTAACGATAGTAATCGGCGTTGCCCGTCACGACCTGCGTTCCGACACCAAGGATGGTCTCCTCGGGTTTCACCAGGTTCATGTACGGCAGCTCCTGAATCTCCGCGCTGGTCAGACCCTGCGAAAGCAACTGGTCGGACAGATACGGACGGAACTGCTTGGCATTCATCATCGGATACTCATCGGGTTCGAGCGAGACACCGACATAGGCGTGGAAGTTAATCTGAGTCTTCAGTTCCTGCGCACGCAACGTGTTGATGAGGATGACACCGTTGGAAGCACGTGCACCATAGATGGATGAAGCATCCTTGATGACCGTGATGTTGTCGATGTCCTTGGTGTCGATGTTAGCCAGACCGCTCGTCTGATAGTAGGAGAAGAGCGAATGACCCATCGGCGCGATAGGATACAGCACCCCGTCAACCACGATCAGCGGCTGGGACGTTCCAAGCAGCGAAGAAGAGCCGCGGAGGAACATGTCGGCACCGGCGCCGACCGAACCGGAACGGCGGATGACATTCAGGCCGGCCACACGACCCTGAAGGAAAAACTCAGGAGAAACCGTGTTGTCCTTGTCGAGTGAATACCGGTCGGTCAGGGATGTCGCAGCCTGCGTGGCCTTGACCTGACGTTTGGTATCGTAAGGCAGCTGTATGTTGTCAAACAATGAGTTGATCGTTTCGGGCTGCAGCAGCACATCGATGTTCGTACGGCCTTTCAAAGCAACTTCCACCTGCTGGTAACCTTCACAGTTGATCAGCATGGTTGCCGAAGTCGAAGGCGCGTTAATCCCGTATTTACCGTCATCGTCGGTCAGGGATGTTGCAATCGGAGGATAAGCTTGGAAGCCGCCGAAGGTGACACGGGCAGCAGCAATAGGTTCACCCGTAACGGCATCTTTTACGTAACCTTGAATTCTGGTATCCTGTGCATGCACGGCAATCGCGGCAAACATCAGCAAGAATGAGGCTATTTCTCTTAATTTAAGATATGTTCGCATATTTCCTCGTTTTAGAATTATTCATCAATATCATCTAAGTACGGCACCATACGGATGTAGTCGATGGCCACATAGACGTTCTGTTGGAACATGTTCGAAGATTCGACACCTGTAAAGTTACGTGTAATCAGAAGCGTTGCCGTACCATAGGCCTCGAAATTATGACGGTTGTAGGCGGCATCTTCCTTGTTCGTCACCCACGTGTCGTAGCCGCCGTTCTTGTACGCATACGTCAGATAGAGCGGCTGCTCGTGGTTCTGATAGAAACGCGTATTCTCCAGCGTGTAATAGTCGCTCTTCTTCCAACCTGAAGTGGGATCGGGGAAAGCAACCAGCAGGAAGCGGTCGGCATACGCATTGCCATCGGCATCATACGCATCAATATGCGTGACACGCTGCGGGATGATGCCATCAAGGTAGTGCTTGTCGGCCGGATAAGCCTCAGACTGGCGGTACTCCTCATAGTAATCTCTCACATACTGGAGCGAAGCGAGGATCACCGTATCGTAAATGGGATCACCCAACTCATTCACTTCACCGGTTGCAAAGTACGTTTCGGTCGTACCGGGCATCGGCAGGTTGTCACCCTCCGACAGGAAGAAGTGGTAGTCCTCGAAACGGTTATTTTCGAGCAACCAGGCCATCACGTCAGCGGCCGGTATCGTATCGTGCGAATACTGGTTGTTGAGCCAGTAGTTCTTACGCATGGAGTCCTGGATCGAAGCATAGAATGCAAATGTCTGACGGTCCGGATCTCTCTCGAGGAACTGCGTAGCCTGAGGCGGATACAGCGCCGCCGTGTCAGCGAATTCCTGCGTATAAACTTCGTTGTTGTCAACCCTCAGCAAGGAACTGTTGCGCATAGTGACCTCTCTCCGGACGCCGTTGGAGGGACTTGAAACGTAGATACGCTGGGCAATCTGCCGGGTCGAGTCTTTTTCGATATCATTACCCATTCTCCAATAGAAGGAGTAAGGCACGGAGAAGACATCGGGACGCGCCTTGGTGAACATGGAGAACATACCCGGACGGTCGCCACCGATCGAAAGCGGGTCGTTGTTATTACCCTGTTCACGGTAGAAACCACCGAGGTTCAGCACGTTGTTGTTGCTGGCCCAGGTACGGTATTTCACTTTCCACAGTTTCCCACGGAGGAAAGTGTCACCTGCATAAAGCGTGGCACTGCGACCCTTGTACGGGAAGTTCGCATCCGTATAGTCGGTCAGCTCGCCTTCGATGATGACATCCTTCACCTTGTTGTTCCGGAAGGTGATGGAGGCGGTTCTCATCTCATAGACATAGCCGTTGCTGGCACGTGTAATCTTGATGAGGTCGGCCGGATCCAGTTTGACGCGGACACCTGTCACCGATTCGTATTCACCGGCCGATTTTAAATTGAGATCACCCGGGAAGATCAAATCCAGGTTCAGATTCATAATCGTCAAGGAATCGCTTTCGGCAGCAACGTCACGCTTGTAGATCTTGCCATACTTGGCCGCCAGCGGAATGTAACCTTCATCCTGCAGCACCACATAAGTATAGACCGTATCCTCGTTCGAGATATCCTTGAAGTCGAGAATGTGGTTGGAGTCGATCCACAAGGTGTCGTAGGTAGGCTGGTCGGCCTCGTTGTACCCGTTGATCCGGCTCTCGGGATCCATGGCCCGGTAGTCAAATCTCGAGATAGCGTTCAACAGCTGCAGCGGGTCGCCGTTCGACGTCAGCAACTTCGTGGCTGCCGTCCAGACATTGTCCCGGTCGGGAATGATACTGTTGATGGTATGCATCACACCGTTCTTGCACATGATGTTAAAGTCAGTGAGGGGAATATCCTCATCGACGTACATCTTTCCGGATGCATCCGCCTTCGGGGCGAAATAGACCCGGCGGCCGTCCCACATCTTAACCCGGTAGGGGTCGATGCTGAGCTCGCCCATGTGCATCGTATTGGCGATGTGTCTGTTCAAAAAGTCTTTCAGACCATCGATATCGGCCATGAATTCCTCTCTCACCAGCGTGCCGTTCTGGAACGCGGCATTGAAGGCCTCATCAGTCGGCGCGAAAACGGTAAGCACTGAAATGTCATAGTCGGCAGATAGATACTGTGCGTATCCCGTTTTGGTGAGAATTTCCTTGAAAATACTCAAATTGCTCTGTTCACTCACTTCTTCCCACAGATCGGTGTCGCTCAGACTCGGATCGATCAACGAAGTTCTCTCATCCCAGTCGTCGTTGCAACTTGCCAGAACCATCATGGAAGATACAAGTGCCAGCAGGTAATGTTTCATGAATTTCATATTCAGTCAGTTTAAATGTTATTCTTCGCTTAAGCGTCCGCCCCGCCGTGCGGGGCGGATTCCTTAACTATTAATCTTCGGGCAGCGGTTCTTCGTCGTCATCGACTTCTACAACCGGGCAGTTCCACGGGTCCGTGTTGTACCTTGTCTGCTGCTCGTAGTACGCAACGCCACAGGCGTCGAAACGCGGCCAGGCCTGGTTGTCGTCGATGGGGATGAACTGGATCATGTCGAGCCATGCACCAAGACCGTTGGATCCACTCCTGTCAATGTCAAGCGACAGGACCTGCGGGCCGTTGGCCGTCACATTGATCTGGCCGATCAGATGGCATGACATCTGATAGTCCTTGCCAACCGTAAAGCGTTTGTAACCGGCGTTGACAGGGTCGCTGTCGCTCTTCGATCCCCAGTAGTCGAAATATCTCGTCCGCTTGTTGGACTCCCCGTTGTGGGTCAGCACGACACCGCACGTACCGGAACCCTGATGGCGGAAGCAGAACCATACATAGTAACGGCCTTTGTTGAGCGACGGCGTGGTGATATCCAGTCCGCGGATGCGGTTGC
>JAFWVY010000067.1 GCA_017523725.1 Bacteroidales bacterium | reverse complement strand
CGATCACCGGCCGTGGTACGGTTGCCACCGGTAGAATCGAAACGGGTATCATCCACACGAACGACCCGGTTGCCATCGTGGGTCTCGGTGCCGAAAAGGGCCGTACCAGCGTTGTGACGGGTGTCGAGATGTTCCGTAAGATCCTGGACGAAGGTGAAGCTGGCGACAATGTCGGTCTGCTGCTCCGTGGTGTCGACAAGAAAGAAATCAAGCGCGGTATGGTTCTGGCCAAACCGGGTACGATTACGCCGCACACGGTCTTCGAAGCCGAGGTTTACGTGCTGAAGAAAGAGGAAGGTGGCCGTCATACGCCGTTCCACAACAACTATCGTCCGCAGTTCTACCTGAGAACGTTGGACGTGACCGGTGAAATCCAGCTGCCGGAAGGCCGCGAGATGGTGATGCCGGGCGATCACGTGACGATTAAGGTTACCCTGATTTATCCTGTCGCTATCAACGAAGGTCTGCGTTTCGCTATCCGCGAAGGCGGCCGTACGGTGGGCGCCGGTCAGGTGACCGCGATTGTTGACTAAGAGAATTCTGACCTGAAAGTGTGGGCGAAACTATTGTCTGACATTAGTTCCGCCCGACTTTTCAGGTTGTTTGTTGATTTTTGCGATGCACCGGTCGGATCTTCCAGGACAGACAGGGTGTCTCGCATTTGTTGAAACAGACCTATTCGCCTGTGATTATTTGTGCGAAATGAGGGGCTGGGTACTTCGGGCACCTTCGGGATGCTGACGGAGAACCCTGGAAACACAGGAGTGTAGTTCAAGGGCAGAATAGCGGTCTCCAAAACCGTTGATGGGAGTTCGAATCTCTCCACTCCTGCCAGTATTTTCAGAGAACATGAACAAGATTAAAACTTACTTTCAGGAAGCATACACCGAGCTGGTCCATAAAGTGACGTGGCCGACGTGGACCGATTTGAAGTCGAGTTCTATCGTTGTGATGGTCGCCTCGTTGCTGATTGCGGTCGTGATTTTTGTGATGGATTTCTGCTTTCAGCACATTTTCGAGGCCATTTACGGATTGTTTTAATTGCTCGTCAAGCGAATAGGATATGGAAGAGTCCGGCAAAAAATGGTATGTCCTGAGAACGGTCGGCGGCAAGGAGAAACGTGTCAAGGAGTCGATCGAAAGTGAAATTGCGGCGGCGGGTCTCAGTGACCATCTGTCGCAGGTGCTTATTCCCACGGAACGGGTTTATCAGATCAAGAAAGGAAAGAAGGTGAGCAAGGAGCGCACGTTCTTTCCCGGCTATATTCTGATCGAAGCCGAACTGGTCGGGGAGATGGTGCATATTCTGCGAAACATCACCAATGTGGCCGGATTGCTTGAAGAGGAGCGGACGGTGGACGGCGTACGCAAGAAGTTGCCGGTGCCGCTGCGTCAGGCCGAGGTGAACCGTATCCTGGGCAAGGTGGACGAACTGGCTGCCGGCGAGGAGGAAATCAATGTCCCGTTCTGTGTCGGCGAGTTGGTCAAGGTGACCGACGGGCCGTTCAACACTTTCACGGGCACCATCGAGGAAGTGAACGAAGAGCAGAAGAAACTCAAGGTGATGGTGAAGATTTTCGGACGCCAGACGCCTCTGGAATTAAGTTTCATGCAAGTTGAGAAGAACGGCTGAAAAAGCCGTGTGAACCAAGAATGTTACGCACTGACATATGACTGTTCTGCTTCCAATCTTGAACGGTCGAAATTAACAAATTAACAAATTAAGCGATGGCAAAAGAAGTTGCTGGATTAATCAAGTTACAGATCAAAGGCGGCGCCGCAAATCCATCTCCTCCCGTAGGACCTGCACTGGGTTCGAAAGGTGTGAACATCATGGAGTTCTGCAAGCAGTTCAACGCTCGTACGCAGAACATGGCAGGCAAAACCATTCCTGTGATCATCACGGTTTATTCCGACAAGTCGTTTGATTTTGTAACGAAAACACCCCCGGTACCGGTGCAGCTGAAAGAGGCCTGCAAACTGAAATCCGGTTCCGCCGAGCCCAACCGCCGGAAGGTGGCGTCGCTCAACTGGAGTGCTGTCGAAGCAATTGCAAAAGACAAGATGCAGGATATGAATGCCTTGACATTGGAAGCTGCGATGAGAATGGTTGCCGGAACCGCCAGAAGCATGGGAATCACTGTCGAAGGTGAATTTCCGTATAACAAATAGGAGGGACAGAAATGGCAAAACTTACTAAAAAACAGAAGCAGGCTTTGGAAAAAGTCGATACTTCCGCCATGTACAGTCTGTCGGAAGCCGCCGCTATGCTGAAGGACATCACCACGGTGAAGTTTGACGCCTCTGTGGACATGGACGTCCGCCTGGGTGTCGATCCGCGCAAGTCGAACCAGATGGTCCGTGGCGTGGTCTCTCTGCCGCATGGTACCGGAAAGCAGGTGCGCGTGCTGGCTCTGTGCTCGGCTGACAAGGAAGAGGAAGCGAAGGCTGCCGGTGCTGATTTCGTGGGCTTGGAAGAGTACCTCGAGAAAATCAAAGGTGGCTGGACTGACGTCGATGTCATCATCACCATGCCCTCCGTCATGCCCAAGATCGGTGCGCTCGGCCGTATCCTCGGTCCGCGCGGCCTGATGCCGAACCCGAAAAGCGGTACGGTCACCATGGAACTGGGCAAGGCCATCCGCGAAGTGAAGCAGGGAAAGATCGACTTCAAGGTCGACAAGTACGGCATCATTCACGCGGCGATAGGGAAAGTGTCATTCGCGCCGGAACAGATCGTTGACAATGCCAAGGAATTCGTCGGCATCATCAACAAACTGAAACCGGCTGCCGCCAAGGGCACCTACATCAAGAGCATCTATATTTCTTCTACGATGAGTGTAGGACTGAAAGTTGATCCGAAATCCGTTGAAGCATAATTCGAAAAACTTTGAATCATGAGAAAGGAAGGAAAAGATCAAATCATCGAAAGTCTCGTAGAGAAAATAGGGCAATACAATACGCTGTATGTGACGGATATCGCTGATCTCAATGCGTCCAAGACGTTTGCACTGCGCAAAATGTGCTTCGACAAGGGGATCAAGCTGATCGTGGTCAAGAACACGCTGCTCCGGAAAGCGCTGGAGAAGAGTGAAGGCGTATACGACGAGTTGTTCGGCATCCTGAAACAGCCGACGGCTATTATGCTCAGCAACGAGAGCAATGCTCCCGCCAAACTGATCAAAGAGTTCCGCAAAGGCAGCGAGAAACCGGTCCTTAAAGGCGCTTATGTGCAGGAATCCGTGTATATCGGTGACAATCAGCTGGATGCTCTGGCGAACATTAAGTCCAAGGAAGAACTCATCGGCGACATCATCGCGCTGCTGCAGTCTCCGGCCAACCGGGTTATTTCTTCTTTGCAGTCGGGCAGTCATCTCCTGGCCGGACTGGTGAAGACTTTATCGGAGAAAGAATAAAATCGAATAATTAATTTTTTTAATAAAAAAGAAAATGGCAGACTTGAAAGTTTTTGCAGAACAACTGGTTAACTTAACCGTTAAGGAAGTTCAGGAATTGGCTAACATCCTGAAGGAAGAATACGGTATCGAACCCGCCGCCGCGGCTGTCGCCGTTGCAGCTCCTGCCGAAGGCGGTGCCGCCGCTGCCGAGGAGAAATCGACGTTCGATGTGATTTTGAAAGCCGCTGGCGGTGCCAAGCTGCAGGTGGTGAAATTGGTCAAGGAATTGACCGGTCTGGGTCTGAAGGAAGCCAAGGAATTGGTGGACGGCTGCCCGAAGGCTGTGAAGGAAGGATGCTCCAAGGAGGATGCTGAATCCCTGAAGGCCCAGCTGGAAGAAGCCGGCGCGGAAGTTGAACTTAAATAACGAGGCTATTATCCTAAGTATATTAGGGTTACAGGTTTAGGGTCTCATGTATGTGAGACCCCGAACCTTTTTGTCATTTCAGTCGAGTTCACTTTAATTTCAACTTCAATGTCACGCAACGTTTCTCCAAGAATAAGTTTCTCATCAATAAAAAAACCGTTCCCTTATCCTGATTTTCTGGAGGTCCAACTCAAGTCTTTCTATGATTTCTTCCAGATAGACACGACGCCCGAAAATCGAAAGAACGAAGGCCTGTACAAGGTTTTTCAGGAGAATTTCCCCATTACCGACACGCGTAACAACTTTGTACTGGAGTTCATCGATTATTTCGTGGACCCGCCGAGATACACCATCAAGGAGTGCATCGAGCGCGGTCTGACGTACAGCGTGCCGCTGAAAGCAAAACTCAAACTTTACTGTACAGATCCGGAACACGAGGATTTTGACACCGTCGTTTCGGATGTGTATCTGGGAACCGTCCCGTACATGACGCCCAAGGGGTCGTTTGTCATCAACGGTGCGGAACGTGTGATTGTTTCGCAGCTGCACCGCTCGCCCGGCGTGTTCTTCGGACAGAGCATCCACGCCAACGGTACGAAGCTCTATTCGGCCCGTATCATCCCGTTCAAGGGTTCGTGGATTGAGTTCGCCACCGATATCAACAACGTGATGTATGCGTACATCGACCGCAAGAAGAAACTGCCGGTCACGACGTTGCTCCGGGCCATCGGCTATGCCAACGACAAGGACATCCTGTCCATTTTCGACCTGGCCACCGAGGTGAAGGTTTCGAAGACGGCGTTGAAGAAGGCGGTGGGATCGAAGCTTGCGGCCCGTGTGCTGGAGATGTGGGTGGAGGACTTCGTCGACGAAGACACCGGCGAGGTCGTGTCCATCGAACGTACCAACGTTGTGGTCGACCGGGAGAAGGTGCTCGAACCTGAGGACATCGACAAGATTGTCAACTCGGGCGTCGAAACGATATTGCTGCACAAGGAGGAAACGTCCGACTATGCCATTATCTACAACACCCTCGGCAAAGATCCGTGCAACTCGGAGAAAGAGGCTGTGTTCCACATTTATCGCCAGTTGCGCAACTCCGAGCCGCCTGATGACGCGACGGCCCGGGATGTCATCGACAAGCTGTTCTTCTCGGACAAACGTTACGATCTGGGCGATGTCGGACGCTACAGGGTCAACAAGAAACTGAATCTCGACATTCCGTCGGACGTGCGTGTCCTGACCAAGGAAGACATTATTGAAATTATCAAATATCTGATCCAGCTGCTGAATTCGAAGGCCGATGTCGATGATATCGACCATCTGAGCAACCGCCGTGTCCGTACGGTCGGCGAGCAGCTGGCGACCCAGTTCAGCGTGGGTCTGGCGCGTATGGCGCGGACCATCAGGGAGCGGATGAACGTGCGGGACAACGAAGTCTTCACGCCCATCGACCTGATCAACTCCAAGACGCTGTCTTCGGTCATCAATTCTTATTTCGGCACCAACCAGCTGTCCCAGTTCATGGACCAGACCAACCCGCTGGCGGAGATGACGCACAAGCGCCGTCTGTCCGCACTCGGCCCCGGTGGTCTGTCGCGCGAACGCGCCGGATTCGAGGTGCGCGACGTGCACTACACCCATTACGGACGGCTTTGCCCGATCGAGACGCCGGAAGGTCCGAACATCGGTCTTATTTCGTCGCTCTGTGTGTTTGCGAAAATCAACAACCTGGGATTCATTGAGACGCCGTACCGTCAGGTGCACGACGGCGTGGTGGATTTCAGCGAGGCGGGCGTCAGCTATCTGACGGCCGAAGAGGAGGAAGGCAAGACCATCGCCCAGGCCAATGTGCCGGTCGATGACAGCGGCGTTTTCATCGAACCGCGTGTCAAGGCCCGTCTGGACAGCGATTTTCCGCTGGCCGACAAGGACACGCTCGACATGATGGATGTGGCGCCGAACCAGATTGCCTCCATCGCAGCATCGCTTATTCCGTTCCTGGAGCACGACGATGCCAACCGTGCCCTGATGGGATCGAACATGATGCGTCAGGCGGTGCCGTTGCTGACGACGGAAGCCCCGATTGTCGGTACAGGCATCGAGTACAACGTGGCCCGCGACTCCCGGCTGCTTGTCCGGGCGGAAGGCGACGGTGTGGTCGAATACGTGGATGCCGACAAGATCATCGTCCGTTATGACCGGACCGATGAGGAACGCTTCCTGATGTTCGATGACGACACGAAGACCTACGAACTGGCCAAGTTCTGCAAGACGAACCAGAGCATGTGCATGAACATGAAGCCCATCGTGCTGAAGGGCGACCGGGTCAAGACCGGCGACATCCTTTCCGAAGGCTATGCAACGGCCGACGGCGAACTGGCGCTCGGCAAGAACCTGAAAGTGGCGTTCATGCCGTGGAAGGGCTACAACTTCGAGGATGCCATCGTCATCAGCGAACGGGTGGTCCGGAACGACATCTTCACTTCGCTGCACATCGACGAGTACATCATGGAGGTGCGCGATACGAAGCGGGGCGTGGAAGAGCTGACGGCGGACATTCCGAACGTGAGCGAAGACGCCACCCGCAACCTGGACGAGAACGGTCTGATCCGCATCGGTGCCCATGTGGAACCCGGTGACATCCTGATCGGTAAGATTACGCCCAAGGGCGAATCCGATCCGTCGCCCGAGGAGAAACTGCTGCGCGCCATCTTCGGTGACAAGGCCGGCGATGTCAAGGACGCTTCGCTGAAGGCTTCGTCCTCTCTGTCGGGTGTCGTTGTCGACAAGAAACTCTTCTCGCGTATGGTCAAGGACAAGAAAACCATGGCCAACGAGAAGATCCAGCTGAAGAAACTGGACGATGACTTTGCCCAGCAGACCGGCGAACTGAAAGCGAAACTGGTGGCCAAACTGGTGACGCTCATCAGCGGCAAGACCTCGCAGGGCGTCAAGGATTACTATAACAGCGAACTCATTCCGAAGGGCGCCAAGTTCACGCAGAAACTGCTGCAGGAACTCGACTATACCAATGTGAATCCCGGCCGGTGGACGACGGACAAGGCCAAGAACGAGACCATCCGGGCACTGCTTCACCACTTCATGAGCCGCTACAAGGAAATCGATGCGGTTTACAAACGCAAGAGATACAACGTCACCATCGGCGACGAGCTGCCTTCGGGTATCGTGCAGATGGCCAAGGTGTACATCGCCAAGAAACGCAAGATCAGGGTCGGTGACAAGATGGCCGGCCGGCACGGTAACAAGGGTATTGTCTCGAAGATCGCCCGTGTCGAGGATATGCCGTTCCTGGCTGACGGAACACCGGTCGATATCGTGCTGAACCCGCTGGGCGTGCCTTCGCGTATGAACCTCGGACAGATTTACGAGACGGTTCTCGGCTGGGCGGGTGCCAAGCTGGGCGTCAAGTTTGCCACGCCGATTTTCGACGGTGCCAGCATGGATGACATCAATGCTTGGACCGACAAGGCCGGCCTGCCGCGCTACGGCAGAACCTACCTGTATGACGGAGGTACCGGCGACCGCTTCGACCAGCCGGCAACGGTCGGTGTGATCTATATGCTCAAGCTGGGTCACATGGTCGATGACAAGATGCACGCGCGTTCCATCGGTCCGTATTCGTTGATTACGCAGCAGCCTCTGGGCGGAAAGGCCCAGTTCGGTGGCCAGCGTTTCGGCGAAATGGAGGTGTGGGCGCTCGAGGCCTTCGGCGCCGCCAATATCCTGCAGGAAATCATGACGGTGAAATCGGACGATGTGGTCGGCCGCGCCAAGACCTACGAGGCCATTGTCAAGGGCGACCCGATGCCGACACCCGGCGTGCCGGAATCGTTCAACGTGTTGCTGCACGAACTGAGTGGTTTGGCCCTGAATGTCAACTTGTAATAGTACCGATGGACCGTCTGTGTCCGTCTTATTAAAGAACCTGTTATTCAACTGACGCTTATGTCATTCAGAAAAGATACAAAAAGCAAGACGACGTTTAGCAAGATCACCATCGGACTGGAATCGCCCGATTCGATTCTGGATCGTTCGAGCGGCGAGGTGCTCAAGCCGGAAACCATCAACTACCGTACGTACAAGCCCGAGCGGGACGGTCTGTTCTGCGAGCGCATATTCGGTCCTGTAAAGGATTATGAGTGCCATTGCGGCAAGTACAAACGCATCCGTTACAAGGGTATCGTCTGCGACCGCTGCGGTGTGGAGGTTACCGAGAAGAAAGTGCGCCGCGAACGTATCGGCCATATCCAGCTGACCGTTCCGGTGGCCCACATCTGGTACTTCCGTTCGCTGCCGAACAAGATCGGTTATCTGCTCGGCATCCCGACCAAGAAACTCGATTCCATCATTTATTACGAGAAATATGTGGTCATCCAGCCCGGTATCAAGGAGGCCGACGGCATTCAGAAACTCGACTTCCTGACCGAAGAGGAATATCTGGCCATCATCGACACCCTGCCGAAGGAAAACCAGATGCTGGACGACTCCGACCCGAACAAGTTCATCGCCGACATGGGCGCTTCTGCGCTTTATACCCTGTTGGCCGAACTCGACCTGGACGAACTGTCCTATTCGCTGCGCAACAAGGCCAATACGGAGACGTCGCAGCAGCGTAAGACCGAGGCGCTGAAACGCCTGCAGGTCGTGGAAGAGTTCCGTTCCGCCAAGGAAGTCAACCGGCCGGAATGGATGATTCTGAAGGTCATCCCGGTCATTCCGCCCGAACTCCGTCCGCTGGTTCCGCTGGACGGCGGTCGTTTCGCCACCTCCGACCTGAACGATCTCTACCGCCGGGTCATCATCCGCAACAACCGTCTGAAACGGCTTATCGAGATCAAGGCGCCGGAAGTCATTCTCCGCAATGAGAAGCGTATGCTGCAGGAGTCGGTCGATTCTCTGTTCGACAACTCGCGCAAATCGAACGCCGTGAAGACGGATGCCAACCGCCCGCTGAAATCCCTGAGCGACAGCTTGAAAGGAAAACAAGGCCGGTTCCGTCAGAACTTGTTGGGTAAACGTGTGGACTACTCGGCCCGTTCGGTCATCGTCGTGGGTCCCGAACTGAAACTGCACGAATGCGGTCTTCCGAAGGACATGGCGGCCGAACTTTACAAGCCGTTCATCATCCGCAAACTGATTGAGAGAGGTATTGTCAAGACCGTCAAATCGGCCAAGAAGATTGTCGACCGCAAGGACGCAGTCATCTGGGATATCCTGGAGAACGTGCTGAAGGGCCATCCGGTTCTGCTGAACCGTGCGCCTACGCTGCACCGTCTCGGTATCCAGGCCTTCCAGCCTAAACTGGTCGAAGGCAAGGCCATCCAGCTGCACCCGCTTGTCTGTACCGCTTTCAACGCGGACTTCGACGGCGACCAGATGGCTGTGCATTTGCCGCTGGGCAACGCCGCCATCCTGGAGGCACAGCTGCTGATGCTGGCTTCGCACAATATTCTGCATCCCGCCAACGGCGCGCCTGTGACGGTGCCGTCGCAGGACATGGTGCTTGGTCTGTACTACATGACCAAACCGCGCGAGAGCACGGCCGACGAGAAGGTGAAAGGCGAGGGGCTGTTCTTCTATTCGCCCGAAGAAGTGAAGATCGCCTTCAACGAAAAGCAGGTCGACCTGCACGCCAACATCCACGTCCGCATGACCCTGTACGATACGGGAGAACCCGTTGTTCAGCGTATTGATACCACAGTTGGGCGTGTGATTTTCAACGAACTCGTGCCGCCGGAAGTGGGCTATATCAACGAAGTGCTGACCAAGAAGTCGTTGCGCGACATTATCTCGCGTGTGCTGAAGAAAACGGGTATCGCCCGTACGGCGCAGTTCCTCGACGACATCAAGAACATGGGATACCATATGGCGTTCCTGGGCGGTCTGTCGTTCAACCTGCACGACGTCCTGGTGCCCGAAGAGAAAGAGCAGCTCGTGGCCGCCGGTTATGAGCAGGCCGAAAAGGTGATGGGCGACTACAACATGGGTCTTATCACCAACAACGAACGTTACAACCAGATCATCGACATCTGGACACATACCAATACGGAGCTGACCAATATCCTGATGAAGCGGCTTTCTTCCGACAACCAGGGATTCAACTCCATCTACATGATGCTGGACTCCGGCGCCCGTGGTTCCAAGGAGCAGATCCGTCAGCTGGCTGGCATGCGAGGCCTGATGGCCAAACCGCAGAAATCCGATTCCGCCGGCAACGACATTATCGAGAACCCGATTCTGGCCAACTTCAAGGAAGGTCTGTCGGTGCTCGAATACTTCATCTCGACGCACGGTGCCCGCAAGGGTCTGGCCGATACCGCTCTGAAAACGGCTGATGCCGGTTACCTGACGCGTCGTCTGGTCGATGTCTCGCAGGATGTCATCATCACGGAGCACGACTGCGGCACATTGCGCGGTCTGGTGACTTCGGCCGTGAAGAACAACGACGAAGTGGTCGAATCGCTTTACGACCGTATTCTCGGCCGCACGGCGGTGCACGATGTGGTCCATCCGCTCACCGGCGAACTGCTGGTGGCGGCTGGTGACCTGATCACGGACGACATTGCCAAGGCCATCGACGAATCGCCCATCGAACAGGTCGAAATCCGTTCGGTGCTCACCTGCGAGTCGCGCAAGGGCGTCTGCGCCAAATGCTATGGCCAGAACCTGGCGACGGGCCGCATGGTCAAGATCGGCGAGGCGGTCGGCGTCATCGCGGCACAGTCCATCGGTGAACCTGGTACTCAGCTGACTCTTAGAACGTTCCACGTTGGTGGTGCTGTAGCTGGTGTCAGTACGGAAAGCAACAAATTGATCGCCCGTTACGATGGTATGGTCGAGATTGATGAACTGCATACCATTGACCATGTCAACGAACAGGGCGAGGTAGAACATGTGGTGATAGGCCGTGTGGCGGAACTGCGCATTGTCGACAAAAACACCGACATTGTTCTGACCACCCACAACATTCCTTACGGTTCCACGATCTACGTGGCCGACGGACAGGAAATCACCAAGGGTACGACCATTTGCAAATGGGACCCGTTCAGCGCGGTCTTGATTTCGGAATATGCCGGTACGGTGGCTTACGAGAGTCTGACGGCCGGTTCGACCTACCGCGAGGAAATGGACGACCAGACCGGTTTCAGCGAGAAAGTGGTCATCGAATCGAAGGACAAGGCCAAGAACCCGGTCATCAAGATTCTGGACAGCTCGAAGAACGTCCTGTCTTCGTACAACCTGCCGGTCGGCGCCCACATCCAGGTGGAAGCCAAACAGCAGGTGAAGGCGGGCGATGTGCTGGTCAAGATCCCGAGAGCCATTGCGAAGTCCACGGGCGATATCACGGGCGGTCTGCCGCGTGTCACGGAGCTCTTCGAGGCGCGCAACCCGTCCAACCCGGCCATCGTTTCCGAAATCGACGGCGAGATTTCGTTCGGCAAAATCAAGAGAGGCAGCCGCGAAATCATCGTGAAGTCGCGTTCGGGCGAGGAAAAACGTTATCTCGTACCGCTGTCGAAACAGATTCTGGTGCAGGAGAACGACTATATCAAGGCCGGTGCTCCGCTGTCGGACGGCGCCATTACGCCGGCTGACATCCTGCTCATCAAGGGCCCGACCAAGGTGCAGGAATATATCGTCAACGAAATTCAGAAGGTGTACCGGCTGCAAGGTGTGAAGATCAACAACAAGCACTGCGAAGTTATCGTACGTCAGATGATGCGCAAGGTCCAGGTGGTCGATCCGGGCGATACGACCTTCCTCGAAGGCCAGGTGGTCGACAAGTGGGACCTCATGGCGGCAAACGATGCCATTTACGGTCACAAGGTGATTACCGAAAGCGGCGACTCTACCTTGAAGGAGGGGCAGATTGTCTCGGCACGCCAGCTGCGTGACGAGAACTCGGCCATCCGCCGGCGCGACGGCCGTCTGGCCGAAGCCCGCGATGCGGTGGCGGCCACGTCCCTGCAGATTCTCCAGGGTATCACGCGTGCTGCCCTGCAGACACAGAGCTTCATTTCGGCGGCATCGTTCCAGGAAACGACCAAAGTGCTGAACGAAGCGGCTATCTGCGGCAAGGAAGACTATCTGGAAGGCCTGAAGGAGAATGTGATCGTCGGTCATATGATTCCGGCCGGTACGGGTTTCCGCGACTATCAGCGGCTGGTGGTCGGCTCGAAGGAGGACTTCGACCGGCTGGCTAGAAAAGAGGCCGAAGCGCAGGAAATGTACGACGAGGAAGACGTGTAGTCTTTTCTCTGACTTCCGAATAACAGAAAGAGGGCGATTCCGGTCGAGAGACGGTGAATCGCCTTCTTTTTTATCATACATTTGCAAGTGAACCAAATTCTACTGTCATGGAAGATGCCGAGAAAAAAACGGGATTCAGCATTGAGTTGAAGGACAATGTCGCCGAAGGAACTTATGCGAATCTGGCCATCATTACCCATTCCTCCTCCGAATTCATCCTGGATTTCGTCCGGATGATGCCCGGGATGCCGAAGGCCCCGGTGATGTCGCGCATCATCCTGGCTCCGGAGCACGCCAAGCGTCTGCTACGTGCCATGCAGGACAATATTGCCAAATATGAGGCCGCCTATGGTCCCATCAAATTGGATATGAACCGTATGCCGATGCCGCCGCATGGCGGGCCGGTTGCCCAGGCATAAGACCGATGCTGTTCGATGCGTTTCAGCGGTATATCTCGGAATCGGCGCTTCTGACACCATCCGACCGGATCCTGGCGGCGGTGAGCGGTGGTGTCGATTCGATGGTGATGCTGCATCTCCTTTCCCGGACTTCTTTCCAGACGGCGGTGGCGCATTGCAATTTCCGCCTGCGCGGCGAGGCCTCTGATGCGGACGAACTGCTCGTGCGTGAGACAGCCGCCGCCTACGGCATGACTTTCCACCGCATTGCGTTCGATACGGCGCAATACGCCGAGGAACACCGGATATCCATCCAGATGGCGGCACGGGAACTGCGCTATGCCTACTTCGAACGGCTTTGCCGGGAAAACGGCTATACGCGGGTGGCGGTGGCGCACCATGGTGACGATGCCATCGAAACTTTTTTCATCAACCTGGGCCGCGGTACAGGTATCCGCGGGCTGACCGGTATGGCGCACGGCCCTGCGGTGGTGGTCCGGCCGATGCTCTTCACGGACCGGGACGGCATTGCCGCCTATGCGGAGCAGCACGGTGTGACCTACCGTGAGGATGCCTCGAACGCCTCCGACAAATACCTGCGCAACAACATCCGGCACCATCTGCTGCCGGCTATGGCGCGCATTTTCCCCGGCTATCGCGACAGTATGCGCCGCACCATGGGGTTGCTTTCGGAAACCGAGCGGATCTATGCAGCTTACATTGCTTCGGAAACCGACCGTTGCATGCGACGCGAAGGTGATACGGTCTGTATCGACACGGATCTGTTGCGACGGGCCCAGGCACCACGGACCCTGCTGTACGAAATGCTGCATCCTTTCGGCTTTTCGGCGCAGCAGATACAGCATCTGGAAGAATTGATCCAAAGACCGGATCTCTCTGGCAAACAATTGAGCAACAAGTATTACAGACTCTGGTGCGACCGGCAGGCCTTGATGGTCGAACCGTTGCGGACAGGGGGAGAGGAAGGCTGTTTCATCGATGCCGATACGGTATGTCTGGAGCATCCCATCCGGCTTCGCATCGAGCGGCTGCCTGCCGCCGGCTACCGGCTGACCAAGGATCCGCAGGTGGCTCAGTTCGATGCCGACCGGGTGTCATTCCCGCTGGAACTGCGCCATTGGCGGGCGGGCGACCGGTTCTGTCCGCTGGGCATGAAAGGCAGCCAGAAACTGAGTGACTATTGGGTCAACCGCAAGGTGCCGGTTCCTGAGAAAAACCGGAAATGGCTGCTGTGCCGTGGCGGGGACATCCTGTGGATCGTGGGTGAACGCATCGACGACCGCTTCCGTATCACGCCGGGAACCAGGACCATATTGAAAATCAATTTATGCTGAGATGAATACGGCTACACGTTACGCAAAAGTCATCGCCTATTTTTCCGAGACCATGCCGGCTGCGCAGACAGAATTGCAGTTTGCCAATCCCTACCAGTTGCTGGTGGCAGTCATTCTGTCTGCCCAATGTACCGACCGTAGGGTGAACCAGGTGACTCCCGCGCTGTTCGAGGCGTTTCCGACCGTCCGGGATATGGCGGCCGCTTCGCCCGAAACCATCCTGCCTTATATCGCATCCTGTTCCTATCCGAACAGCAAGGCAGATCATTTGTGGCGGATGGCGGTCATGGTCTGCGAGACGTTTCACGGTGAAATCCCTGATACGGCGGAGGAACTGCAGCGTCTGCCCGGTGTTGGCCGCAAAACGGCCAATGTGATGATTGCGGTGGCGTTCGGCCGGCCGGCCATGCCTGTGGACACCCATGTGTTCCGCGTGTCGCACCGGATTGGTCTGGTCCGTCAGGCCAGGACACCGGTCGAAACGGAGCGTCAGCTCACGCAGCATATTCCCGAGCATTTGTGGTCGGTCGCGCATCACTGGCTGATTCTTCACGGGCGCTACGTATGTCTGGCACGCAAACCGCACTGCGATATGTGCGGTCTGACAGACGTCTGTCAGTTCTGTCAGCGGCAGCGACGTGCCAAATTGTCGTAAAACGACGATGGCAGTGTTTTTGTAGCGCGCCGGCGAGAGTAGTAAAGGAGGTTGTGAAACAATATGAAACAGAAGAAAAACAAACATCAGCATATGTCCGAAAATCTTGATGAGGCACAGCGCGAGGCTGTGAACGAACCTGTCCGGGAGGCTGCCGGGGCGGCACAGGACAAACCGGAAGAGGCCGGTGATGCACAGGCATCGGCCGCGGAGACTGCGAAAGCCGAAGAGGCGGCCGCAGAGGAGAGCCGTGTGGATGCGTTGCAGGCGCAGATCGCGCAATTGAACGACCGGTACCTGCGGCTGTCGGCCGAATTCGACAATTACCGCAAGCGGACAATCCGTGAGAAAGCCGATCTTATCCAGTCGGCCGGCGCAGACGTCCTGAAGGATTTCCTGGCTGTCGTGGATGACTTTGAGAGAGGGTTGAAAGCCATGGAATCGACGGATGACATGGTGTCGATACAGCAAGGTATGAATCTGGTTTACAGTAAGATGAAAGATTTTCTGCAACGCAATGGCGTCAAGGAGATCGTTGCGGTGGGCGAGCCTTTCGACACCGACCGGCACGAGGCGCTGACCAAGATACCGGCATCCGATGCTGCGCAACGGGGCCGTGTGGTCGATGTCGTGACCAAGGGTTATATGCTGCATGACAAGGTATTGCGTTTTGCCAAGGTGGTCGTAGGAGAATAAGCATATGGACAAGAGAGATTATTACGAAGTACTCGAAGTACCGCGCAACGCCACCGCAGAGGAAATCAAGAAGGCGTACCGTAAAAAGGCGATACAGTATCATCCGGACAAGAATCCCGGTGACAAGGCGGCCGAAGAGAAGTTCAAAGAGGCGGCCGAAGCCTACGAAGTGCTCAGCGATGAGCAGAAGCGGGCACGCTACGACCAGTATGGCCATGCCGGTCTGGGTGGCTCCACCGGCGGATTCAGCGGCGGTGGCATGTCTATGGAGGATATTTTCTCGCAATTCGGCGATATTTTCGGCGGATTCGGCGGGTTCGGCGGGTTCAGTGGATTCGGCGGCAGCCGGGGCGGCGGCGTGCGTCAGGCGCATGGCACCTCGCTGCGCGTGAAAGTCAAGTTGACACTCGAAGAGATTGCACACGGGTGTGAGAAGAAACTGAAGGTCAAGAAATACGTGGCATGTTCGCATTGTCACGGCACCGGCGCGGAGAACGGCTCGGGCTATACAACCTGTAAGACCTGCGGCGGTTCGGGACATGTGACCCAGGTCGCCAATACGATTCTGGGCAGGATGCAGACCACGGCCGTGTGCAGCGCCTGCGGCGGAGAGGGCCGTATCATCGACAAGAAGTGTACGCACTGTGGCGGCGAAGGTGTGGTGCTCGACCAGGAGGTCATTTCGGTCAACATTCCGGCCGGCGTCACGCAAGACATGCAACTGTCGGTCAGCGGCAAGGGCAATGCAGCCCGGCGCGGCGGCATCAACGGCGACCTGTTGGTGCAGATTGAGGAAATCCCGCATGCCGACCTGGTCCGCGACGGCAATGACCTGGTGTACGCCTTGTTCCTGAGTTTCCCGGATGCCACGCTGGGTACGACGGTAGAGATTCCGACGTTGGACGGCAAGGTCAAGATTAAAATCGAACCTGGCACGCAGCCGGGCAAGATTCTGCGTCTCAGGGGCAAGGGAATTCCGGATGTCAACGGCTATGGAAAAGGCGATCTGCTGGTCGATGTCAACGTCTGGGTGCCGAAGTCAGTTTCGCGCGACGAAAAGAAAACCCTTGAGAAACTGAACGAGTCGGACGCCTTCCGTCCGTCGCCTACCAAGGAAGACAAGAATTTCTTCGAGCGGATGCGCCAGTTCTTTCAGTCGTAAGTCTGGTCAGATCTGACTGTTGCAGATTTTATAGAATTATTTCGCTAATAATTTTGTAAAACCTGTTTTCCATGAAAAAAATATCGTACCTTTACCCTCGTATAAAAAAACAAAATTATGGTAAATAAAGTCATTTTAATCGGACGTGTCGGTCGTGACCCCGACATTCGTGCCTTCGATGCTGGGGCGAAGAAAGCCTCGTTTACATTAGCTACCAGCGAAACATTCAAAAACAGGGATGGAGTCCGCTCCGAACAGACGGAGTGGCACAACATTGTGCTGTGGCGCAATGCGGCGGACATTGCGGAACGCTTTGTCAGGAAAGGCTCCATGCTCTATCTGGAGGGTCGTATCAGGTATCGCTCGTGGGACGATGCTTCTGGTAACAAACGTTATACGACGGACATCGAATGCGATGTCATCCGTCTGCTGGACAAGAAAGGCGACGGACCGCAGCCTGGTGGCGTTCAGCCGCCCGTTGGCGGATACAATCAGCCGCAGCCGGCTGCAGCAACTCCGCAGAATACCGCTCCGATATCGCTTCCGGAAGAGCCCGACGATCTGCCCTTCTGATGTTTCCCGGCACCTTGCTCCGTATCCGGAGCGTCTGCAGGTCATGCCGGTCGGGATTGCTGTTGGCTGTCGTGACCGGCATGATGGCATGTAACCGGGTGGAAGAACCCAAACCCCGGGGCTATGTTCGTATCGACCTGCCGGAGCACCGTTACGACACGCTGTCGGCAGGCCGGCCGTTCTGCCTGGAAGTGCCGGTGTATGCACAGTTGGAACAGCCGGAGGCCATGGCGTCCGAGGGTGGTTTCAACCTCGTTTTTCCGGATTACGGTGCCACGTTGTATATGACCTACAAGCCGGTGGATGACAACCTGGACCGTTATCTGCGCGATGCGCAGCGCATGGTGCAGCGGACGGCCCGCGACCCTTCCGATGTGCAGGTGTCTGCGATGTCCTTTCCAGAACGGCGGATTTTCGGTGCCTTGTATGACATCGGCGGCGATGCTGCATCGGCCGTTCAGTTCTTTTTGACCGACAGTCTGAACCATTTCCTGCGTGGTGCACTTTATTTCAGGCAGCCGGCCCGGCGGGACTCGCTGGAGCCTGTCATCCGCTTCCTCCGGCAGGATATCGGCCATCTCATGGAGACAGTTTCGTGGAAAGAACCGGGCCATGAGAAACAATCAGGGGATAAAGTGTTACCTTTGCGCAGATAAAGATTACCGAATGGGTTTGCTCCGGACTACACGGGTCAATACAGACTGCCTGATGGGCTTGTGGCATATCACCGAGGATTACGATACGTTGTCCCGGCTGGTGGCGTTGGACGATGACGACCTCCGATGGATCGGCCATTTCAAGAACGAGGCCCGGAAGGTGGAATTGTTGAGCGTCAGGGCGTTGCTTCAGACTATGACGACGCCTGAAGCACGCATCGTTTACAATGAAATGCGGAAACCGTTCCTGGTGGACGGCTCGCAGAACATCAGCATCTCCCATTCAAACCGCTATACGTCCATTCTGCTCAGCAGCACCCAGCGTGTGGGCATCGATCTGGAATACATGTCGCACCGCATTGAGCGTGTGGCTTCGAAATTCATTGCGCCGTCCGAGTATATTACGCCCCGGAAGGGCATGAAACGCATCCATCTTTATATCCACTGGTGCGCCAAGGAGGCGATGTACAAAATCTGCGACAAGCAGGAACTCAATTTCCAGGAGCATATTCTGGTCGAGCCGTTCGAGGTCTCCTCTTCGGGCAGCGGCTATGTCACCGGAACAGTTTCCAAGCGCGACCGACAGGAGCAGTTCTCGCTGCATTATGAACTGCTCAACAACTATGTGATTGTCTATACGTCGAAACCAGGTCAGTCGCCTTCTCCGCTTTTGACGGGAACGACGCCCGTGGCAGAATAACGGCGGAATCCCGTTTACGGCATGGGTTGCAACCCTTCTGCCCGGACTTTCCAGGTGCCGTCTTTCGGAATGCCCGGCATTTCTTCGGTGCAGCCGTCATAACCGCCGCACATCATCGCGACGGCGGTCAGCAGGCTGCCGTTACCTGGCAGGTACAGCCGGAGTCTCTTGTCTTGAAAGTTGTGGCCGTTAACCAGATAGGTGTTGGTGGCCGGATTGAGGAACAGGGCGTCGATGGCCTTGTCCGGCCGTCCCAGACGGGTGGCGGTCATGGCCGTGAGCGGGAAGTCCCATCCCCAGGTATCGGCCCATTGCCAGATGTCCCAGATGAGGTCGAAGGTCTTGTTCATGGTTTCGATATCCACGTTGCCCTGCTGTGGCAGATAGCCCAGTGCGCCGAACACGGCCGGATGGTCGTGGACGTGCGTGCGCCGCGTGTAGCCTTCGGGGATGCTCTCGGCACCCATGTAGACGCCGTCCTTGACCGGCAGCGCGGACAGTTTGGCAAGGATGCGGTCCCACCGTTCATCGCGCGGAAGCTCCAGCCGCTCTTTCCATTTCTGGGCGGTGGAAAGGCCCCAGCGCCAGTATGCCAGTTCGAAGGGCGGATTGAAGGTCGTGGAGTTGTCGTAGCATTCCTGTGCGGGAATCAGGCCCGGTCCCAGCAGATAGCGATCGTTGATGGAGTCGTAGCCGGCTTCGGCGAAGGATGCCATGAACTCGGCTGTCTCGAACAGCAGGTCCTTGTATTTTTCAAGGGTTTCGTCATCGGGATGAGCCCGGTAGCACAGCTCGGCAAAATAGATGTAATGCGGTTGCTGCCAGATGAGGAATGAACCGACCGAAGACGGTGCGTCTTCACCGGCCGGATCGGTCATTTTCTGCCAGCGCAGGCCGTCGTAACCCTGCCGCCTGGCGGTCTGGCGCGCGCGCCAGGCTACGCGGTTGTACCATCCCAGACTCTTCTCCAGTTGCTCTATGTGTCCCCAGAGTGCGAAGTGGGCCGCATGCCACCAGTGCATTTCCAGATGGAATTTGCCATACCAGCTGTTATAGGTCAGGCCTGTCTCCTGTGGAGGCATGGACCCGGCGCATTGGATGGCCATCAGGTACTGCGACAGAACGACGCGGCGTTCCAGCTCCGCGGCACGCGGGTCGGTACTGCCGCTGAAATCGACGGCTCCGCCTTCTGTCCAGTAGGCCTGCCATTTGTCGGCACTGCTTTTCCTGGCGGCGCCATAGGTCAGGTCGCGGCCGGTGTTGCGGGCGGTAAACCGGCAGGTGAAAGCGATGGTTTCCGTGTTCTCGGGTGCAAGCACAAAGTAGTGCGGTGCCGTTTCCTGCAGCGTGGCGTTGGCATCCCAGAAGCACGACACGTAGTAGGTGGTGGTGTCCAGCGTGTGCTGGATGACACCCTGATGGCTGTCTGCCCTGACGATTTGCGATGTATGCAAATCCGGACTGTTCCAGTCTGAAGCGTCGTCGGCATGGGCTCCCGTCGGGTAGGGGAACCGGAAATTAATCTTCAATTGTCCGGTACTCAATAATTTGGAAGTAACCTTTACGGCAATGGCATCCTGCTCCTGATGACAGACCGTGGAGACATAGACGGGCTCGTTCCCGATGCGGAAACGGCTTGTGATCTCGCCCGTCCAGAGATCGAGCGTCTGGTCGATGTCCTTGACGTCACCGGGGGTGACGCGGCGGCCGTCGGGCAGATACATTTCGAACCCGATATTGCCCAGGTGCAACCGGTGTGGATTGCTGCGGACATAGTTGACTGCTGCAACGTTCCTGGGTGGGAACTTGGGCTGTATGGCGTAGCTGCGGAGGCTTCCGTGGAACGGATATTCACGCAGCGATTCGCTGAACTGATAGTTCTCGGGATTAGGGAAACTGTGCCATCCCCACTGGGACTGGGTGCCCAGTGGAATGCCTTTGGAATAGAATTCCGGGAAGGACTGTACGCCGGTGGCATCGACGGTATAGGCGAACTCGCCGTTGCCTACGGAAAGGGAGGCCAGGGTGTCCATGGCGGTGACGTGGACGTTGTGCCGCGTGACGAGGGCGTGGCGGTCGATGGGCTGGTCGTTGCCTTTGTCCTGCCGTCCGCAGGCGGCGGTCGCCAGGCAGATGGCGATGCAGCAGAGGATTGTCTTGTGCATGGTCGGGGGGATTAATCTATTTTAAGCATTCCGGGTTTCAGATATTTGCGGATGGGCAGCTTGGCCGAACGGATGCCGTCCACGGCCAGACCTGCGATACGGATGGCACCGAAATCGCACAGATGCGTGTTGTCTTCCACACCGTTGGGATAGCGGGTCAGTACGCCCGGAGCCACGAAAAGGAATATCTTCTTCGAATCTTCCTCGCCCATGGTGCGCAGCAGTTTCTCTGTCTTTGCCTGCATGTCGATGAGCGGCACCTTCAGTTCTTTGGCCAGTGCCCGCACGACATCCGGGTATTCGCCGTGACTGTCGTAGAACTCGCCGTTTTCGTCGAAACGGCGGCGGACGATCGGGGTGAGAAGCACAGGACGGCCTCCTTTCTGTCTCACTTCCTGTACATAGCGTGTCAGATAGTTGCGGTAACCGTTGTGTGCGGCGGTCGCTTCCGATTTTTCATCGTTGTGCCCGAATTGTATGAAGACGTAGTCGCCGGGCTGAATTTTGTCGTAAACGGCCTGCCACAGACCCTGGTCGATGAAACTCTTGGTACTCCGGCCGTTTTTGGCGTGGTTGTCCACCACGACGTAGTCGCTGTCGAAATACAGTTGCAGCATCTGGCCCCAGCCTCGTTCGAGCGGGTTGTCATTTTCGGTTTTCGTGGCCATTGTGGAGTCGCCGATGCAGAAAATGGTGGTTTTGGCGGCAGTAGGAAGCATGGCGCAGCACAGCAGGCCGATGCAAAGCAGCATGGGGAGTTTCTTCATGGTTGCATGTTTTGGTTGGCCAAATTTAAGCGTAAAAAACGACATTGTCAAACGCCTCGCGCGCGTGCGAGGCGCCGTACGGGAAAAATGGCTATCTTTGCCAGATATTTCCATAAAAACAAGCATATGAAGATTACGGATGCCAAGGTGTTCGTCTGCTCGCCGGGACGCAATTTCGTCACTTTGAAGGTGTACACCGACGAGGGTGTGTACGGATTGGGCGATGCCACGCTGAACGGCCGCGAGAAAGCGGTCGTGTCGTATTTGGAAGATTATATCCTGCCTTGCATCATCGGCAGGAATCCATATGACACCGAGGACATCTGGCAGTATCTGTACCGCGGTGCGTACTGGCGCCGGGGACCTGTGACGATGAGTGCCATCGCCGCCATTGACATGGCGCTGTGGGATATCCGTGCGAAATGCGCCGGACAACCTCTGTACAACCTCCTGGGCGGCCGGACACGCGACCGCGTGTTGGTGTATTGCCATGCGAACGGCACAGACCTGCCGCATACACTGGAGGAAGTCGGGCGTTACCGCGAGCTTGGCTACCGGGCCATCCGGGTGCAGTCGGGTATTCCCGGGATCGACCATACCTACGGTGTGGCGCCGGCCGGTACCAAATACGAACCGGCCATCCGGGCGGGTCTGCCCGATGAAAGCGCCTGCTGGTCGACGGAGAAATATCTGGCTTTCATGCCCAGGCTCTTCCAGGCGGTCCGCGACCGCTTCGGGGAGGACCTGCTGTTGCTGCACGACGGCCATCACCGGCTGACCCCCATCGAGGCCGCCCGGCTGGGCAAGGAACTCGAGCCGTTCCATCTGTTCTGGCTTGAGGATTTGGTACAGGCCGAACTGCAGGAGAATTTCAGGCTCATCCGCCGTCATACCACCACGCCGCTGGCGGTCGGCGAAGTGTTCAACACCATTTACGACTGTCAGCAGTTGATTTCGGAGCAGCTGATCGACTACATCCGCATGACCATCGTGCACGGCGGCGGCATCACGCCCGTCCTGAAGACGGCGCATTTCGCTGAGATGTACATGGTGAAGACGGGCTTCCACGGGGCGACCGACCTCTCGCCGGTGACCATGGGCGCGGCCCTGCATTTCGACACGGCGGTCCACAATTTCGGCATTCAGGAACATATGCCGCACGAGCCGCTGGTGGACGAAGTCTTCCCGCATGCCTACCATTATGCGGACGGATACATGTATCCGGGCGATGCGGTCGGATTCGGGGTGGATTTCGATGAGAAACTGGCCGCGAAGTATCCGTACCAGCGTGCTTATCTGCCGGTCAACCGCAAGACGGACGGCACCATGTGGAATTGGTAATGATATAAATAACAAAAAGATATATGCAGTTTAAATTCTGGAACCGGCTGGTTGGATACATGGTGTTCCTCGTCTCGGCCGTCGTGTATGTCATGACTATTGAGCCGTCGGTGAGTTTCTGGGACTGCGGCGAGTTCATCTCCACGGCCTTCCGGCTTGAGGTGGGACACCCGCCGGGAGCGCCTTTCTTCATGTTGCTGGGCCGTATGTTCACTTTTTTTGCCGGTGGGGACGTATCCAAAGTACCGGTCTGCATCAATATCTTTTCTGCGCTGTGCAGTGCGGCGACCATCTGGCTGCTGTACCTGAGCATCACACACCTGGCACGGAAAATCGCCGATGTGCCGGAGGTCTGTGAACCGGCACAGTTTCTCCGTATTGTGGGTTCCGGCGTCGTGGGCGCCCTGGCCTATACCTTCTCTGACACCTTCTGGTTCTCGGCGGTGGAAGGCGAGGTCTATGCCTGTTCGTCGCTCTTTACGGCCTTGGTTTTCTGGGCTATCCTGAAATGGGAGGACGAAGCCGGGGAACGGCTGGCCAACCGCTGGCTGATCCTGATAGCCTATCTGATGGGCCTTTCCATCGGCGTGCATCTGCTGAACCTGCTGGCCATACCGGCCATCGTCTTTGTGTACTATTTCAAGACCTGCCGGGTGACGCGGAGCGGCGTGCTCAAGACGTTGTGTGTCTCCGCGCTGATTCTGGCCGGCATCCTGTACGGCATCATTCCCGGGGTGGTGCAGCTGGCCATCAGTGCCGACCTCTTTTTCGTGAATACGCTGCATCTGCCGTTCTCTTCGGGGGTGCTGGCCTATGCCATCCTGCTTGTCGGCGGGCTGGTCTGGGGTCTCCATTACACACTGAAGCACGGCAAGGTGCTGTGGAATACCATCCTGCTCTGTGTCACGGTCATCCTGATCGGATATTCCTCGTATGCGGTGATTGTCATCCGTTCCGCCGCTGAATTGCCGATGGATCTCAACGATCCGCAGAATATCATGAATCTGCAGTCGTATCTCAACCGCGAGCAGTACGGCGACCGGCCGCTGCTGCGCGGGGCGTATTACAATGCGCCGGTCTTGTCCATGAAAGATGGCCGGAAGATCTACGCCAAGGGGGAGAATTCGTATGAGGAGATCGGCCGGAAACAGTCGTATAACTACGACAAACGGTTCATCGCATGGTTCCCGCGCATGCACAGCGAACGTCATTCCGCTTTTTACGAAGAGTGGGTGGGGCCGCTTTCCGGGCGGTCTGTCCGGGTGACACAGTCGGACGGTACAGTCGGTACGGTTAAACGGCCCACTATGGTCGAAGATTTGAGGTTCCTGCTGCGTTATCAGTTGAACTTCATGTATTTCCGCTATTTTATGTGGAATTTCTCCGGCCGTCAGAACGATACGCCAGGTGACGGGAATGTGCTTAAAGGCAACTGGATTACGGGTATTCCGGTGCTGGACGAGATCAGGCTGGGACCGCAGGATATACCTGACAGTATGCGCAACAAAGGCCGCAATACGTATTTCATGCTGCCGCTTCTGCTGGGTCTGCTGGGTCTGTTTTTCCAATATCGTAAGTCGAATCATGATTTCTGGGTGGTTTTCGCGCTGTTCTTTATGACAGGCATCGCGATAGTGTTGTATCTGAACCAGTCTCCCAATGAGCCGCGGGAACGTGACTATGCGTATGCCGGTTCGTTCTATGCCTTTGCCATCTGGATAGGACTGGGAGTACAGGCGTTGGCGGAGTCCCTGCCCCGGCGGATGCAGACCGTCGGTTGGACGGCCGCGACGGTGCTGGTACTGCTGCTCTGCGTCCCAGTCCGTATGGCGGCGCAGAACTGGGACGACCATGACCGCTCGGGACGTTATGTCGCCCGCGATCTTGGCTACAACTACCTGATGTCGTGCGATGAAAATGCCATCATCTTTACGTATGGCGACAACGACACCTATCCGCTCTGGTATGCGCAGGAGACCGAAGGGGTGCGCACTGACGTGCGGGTGGCCAACCTGAGTTTCCTTTCGGCGGACTGGTACATCGACCAGATGCGCCGGAAAGCCTATGAGTCCGATCCGTTGCCGATTTCCATCGCACGCGAGAAATACCTGTATGAGAACCGGACGATGGCGTATATCTTCGACCTGTTCGATGGAGAATATGTCAGCGTCAGGGAGGCTGTCGATTTCCTGGCGAGCGATGACAAGCGTACCAAGACGCTTCCGCAGTATGCCGAGACGCTGGATTATCTGCCGGCGCGGTTCCTTTCGCTGCCGGTGAACCGGAGCAAGGTGGCTGCGAACGGCACCGTCCCGCCCAAGGATACGGCCGACATTGTACCGGAGGTGAAATGGCGTCTTGCAGGCAACCTGGAATACGGCGACAACATCCTGCTGAAGAGTGCCATGATGACGCTTGACATGCTGGCAACCAACAACTGGACACGCCCGGTATATTTCGCGTATTCGGTTCCGGCCTCCCATCGGCTGAACCTCGATGCCTACATGCGGCTGGACGGTTTCGCATACCGTTTCGTGCCCGTGCAGGATACGGTCAAGAAGGACTGGATCGGCATGATGGACACCGACCTGATGTACGACCGGCTGATGCATGTCTTCCGCTGGGAAAATGTCGATAATCCGAAAGTCTATCTGGATGAAACGTGTACGCGAACGCTGGGCATCACCTGCCGCCATTTGTTCATGAACCTGGCCGAGATGCTTTCGCGTGAGGGAAAGTACGAAAAAGCACTGGAGGTGCTGGACCGCTGCATGGAGGTCATTCCGGACGCGACGGTGCCGCTGGATATCTATTCGCGCAATATCGTCTCGCGTTACTATGAGGCCGGCGATGTCACGTCGGGCGACCATTGGATGGAAATACTGGCCAACCGGGCCGTGGAGGAGTACAATTACCTGCAAAGTTTCCCCAAACGTTTTTCGTCGCTGCTGTCGGAAGAAAAACGGGCCCGCATCATCCAGCTCAATTCGATGGTCGAGCAGGCAGAGGAATTCAACCGGACGGAATTGTCCGGCAAGTATGGTCCGACGCTCGAAAGAATGATTGCCGACTGGTATGGCAGCCGCCCGAAAACTAACGGCCGATGATACTCAACATTGAAACCACAGCGGATGTCTGTTCGGTGTCCCTTTCGGAAGGGAACGAAGTGAAGGCGCTGAAAGAAAGCGCGGAAGGACACAGCCATGCCACCATGCTGACGGTCTGCGCCGGCGAACTGCTGTCGGAGGCCGGCCTGGCGGTATCGGATCTGGATGCGGTATCGGTCAGCATGGGACCGGGTTCTTATACCGGTCTGCGCATCGGTGTGTCGACGGCCAAAGGATTATGCTATGGCGCCGGAGTCCCGCTGCTTGCCGTATCAACGGCCGAGGTGCTGGTGCAGGCGTTTCTGGCCGCGCATGCCGGCGATGTCGGCCCGGACTGGCGGCTGGCACCGATGATCGATGCGCGCCGGATGGAAGTGTACACTGCGCTGTATGACAGGGAAGGTACGCCTTGTTCGGAGGTGCATGCCGAAATCGTGACGGCGGATTCTTTCAGCGAGGCACTGGCGGCAGGACCCGTTGCTTTTTTCGGTCCCGGTGCGATGAAGTGTGCAGGCATTCTCACGCCGGACACCGCCCGGTTCTATGACGGCATCCGTGCCTCGGCGGCCGCGATGGCTACACTGTCGGCCCGGGCGTTACAGGAACGCCGTTGGTGCGATGTCGCCTATTTCACACCTTTCTATCTTAAGGAATTCATGGCTACCACGCCCCGGAAGAAATGGTGATCAGCGCAGCACGATGTCTTCCTGCCCGACGGTTTTTTCGCAGTAGTGGCACCGGAGTGTGAGCGGATGGCGCTCGACGACTTCGAAAACGGTGGGCACTTCTTCGTTGTTTGTTATACACTTGGGGTTCAGGCATTTAACAATACCTTTGACAACGTCCGGAATGCAGAGCGCCCTTTTTTCAACCACCTGATAATCCTTGATGATGTTCAGTTTGGCGGTCGGAGCGATCATGGCGATTTTGTCAATATCCTTCTCTTCCAGGAAAAGGTCGGCTATCTTGATGATGGCCTTTTTCCCGAGCAGCTTGCTGTTCAGGTTCGTGCCGAAGGTCATCTGGGACGTGCACTGGTCCAGGTCGAGCAGCGCGATGACTTTGAAAAGGTTCCGCGGGGGGATATGGTCGATGACCGTGCCGTTTTTCAACGCACTGACGATCATTTTCTCGTTCTTGATATCTCTGGTCATGGTTGGAAAGATGAAGGCTACAACAACTGGAGTACTTTGGCGATGATGGCCTGGCGGACATAAAGTCCGTTGCGGGCCTGGGTGAAGTAGTACGCTTTGGGATTGTCATCCACATCGAGCGGGATTTCGTTGATGCGCGGCAGGGGATGCAGTACCTTGACCGTATCCTTGGTATGCTGCAGCGCTTCATTGGTCAGCACGTACGCGTTCTTGTTCCGTTCGTATTCGATCGGATCCAGGAACCTTTCTTTCTGGACGCGCGTCATATAGATGATGTCGGCCTGCTCGATGTACGGCATGTAGTCGGTGTATTCCTGGAACGGAATCCCTTTTTCGGAGAGGAATCGCACGTATTCTTTGGGCAGGCGCAGAGCGTCCGGCGCCACGAACTGGAATGTCGGATTGAAATGGGACATGGCCATCAGCAGCGAATGCACGGTCCTTCCATATTTGAGATCGCCGATCATCATGATGTTGAGGTGATCGAGCCGTCCCTGGGTCTTGCGGATGGAATAGAGGTCGAGCAGAGTCTGGGAAGGGTGCTGGTTGGCGCCGTCGCCGGCGTTGATGATGGGCACGGTGGAAATCTCGGAGGCGTATCTGGCAGCTCCCTCCAGCGGATGCCGCATGATAATCAGGTCTGCGTAGTTGCCGACGATGCGGATGGTGTCCTTGAGACATTCCCCTTTGGTGACACTGGAGCATGAGGCGTCGGCGAATCCGATGACCCGCCCCCCCAGACGGTTTACAGCCGTTTCGAAACTGAGCCGCGTACGGGTTGACGGCTCGAAGAACAGTGTGGCAACGACCTTGCCTTCCAACAGCCTGCGGTTGGGATTCTGTTCGAACGACTCGGCCTTGTCGAGAATGTCCAGATAGTCTTCCCGGCCGTAGTCGCTGATTGAAACCAGACTTTTGTATACCATATCCTTATAGATTAGATTCCATTTCTTCGGTCTACACGGTCTTTTCAGGCAGTGTCACCCGCACATCACGCAATGCGCCGAGTTCTTTCAGCATGGCATCGGCAAGGCCCGTCCGGATTTTTACGGTGACGCTGCAGACGCTGTCGTTGCGGTAGTCCGATGTTTCCGCCGCGTACGTCCTGAGCACCCGGTTCACGGCACCGGTCGCCGCATAGACGAATTGCAGCACGCAGGTCGTTTTCTCCACGGTCTGCACGGCCGGAGCCTTGTCCAGCGCGTCCTGCGCGGCGGTCCGGTACGCCTGCATAAGCCGTCCGACCCCCAGCAGGATGCCGCCGAAATACCGCACCACTACCACCAGCGTGTCGGTCAGTCCATGCGCCACAATCTGGCCGAGAATCGGATGACCTGCACTGTGCGCCGGTTCTCCGTCGTCAAAAGCCCGGGTCCTTTCCTGCGCATGACCGATGCGATAGGCAAAACAATGATGTTTCGCATCGAAATACGTCTTGCGCAGCGCGTCAACGCGGACTTTTACTTCGTCCTCAGATGACACCGGATAGGCAAACGAAAGGAATCTGCTGCCCTTTTCCTTGTAAAGACCCTGGGAAGCTTCTCCGATCGTCAGGTATGTGTCTTCTTGTCCGATGACTCAATGCTTGATTTTCTTTTCGATTTCCTCCGCCTGCATCCGGAATTGCTTATCGGTGGCCATCAGGTTGTTCACCGTCTTGCAGGCGTACAGGACCGTGGCATGGTCTTTTTTCCCGATCTGTGTGCCGATACCCGTCAGCGAACATTTGGTGAACATCTTGGCGAAATACATGGACAGGTAGCGTGCCTGTACGATTTCGCGCTTGCGTGTCTTGGCCAGCAGTTGCTCTTCCGACAGATTGTAGTAGGAACAGACAACCCGCTTGATGTAGTCGATTGAAATTTCCTGTTTCCGATTGCGGTTCAGACGTTCCAGAACCGATTTCGTGAACTCGGGCGTGATGTCCTGTTTCACGAGCGTGGCATTGGCGATGAGCGAGATGATGGCGCCTTCCAGTTCGCGGAAGTTGCCGGTCACATTGCTTGCCACGTAATCGAATACCTCGTCCGACAGTGCGATGCCTTCTTTGTAGGCTTTCTGCCGCAGTACCTTGAGTCGGGTCTCGTAGTCGGGCGTATCCAGCTCGACGTTCAAACCCCATCTGAAACGCGAGAGCAACCGGTCTTCCATGCCTTCGAGTTCAGCCGGTGCCTTGTCGGAGGTCATGATAATCTGTTTGTTGCTCTGCTGCAGGTAATTGAAGATGTCGAAGAACATCTTCTGGGTTTTCACCTTATTGGCCAGATGCTCCATGTCATCGATGATCAGGACATCGATGAGCTGGTAGAAGTGGATGAACTGGATGAGTTCGTTCTTGATCTTCGCAGTTTGGAACTGATCCTGGAATGTGCTGGCATTGACATAAAGAACTGTCTTTTCGGGATGCCATTCCTTGATCTGGATGCCGATGGCCTGCGCCAGGTGTGTCTTTCCCAAGCCGGGCTTGCTGTGGATGAACAACGGATTGAACGTGTTGTTTCCGGGTTTTTCGGCGATGCTCAGTCCGGCGGCGCGTCCCAGTCGGTTGCAGTCTCCTTCGATGAAATTGCTGAAGGAGTAGGCCGGATTGAGTTGCGGGTCGATGTTCAGCCGGCGCAGTGTGCCGGGGACGCCAAACGGACTGTAGTCCTGCGGCGCGTTGTCCTGCGGGAAAACATCGATGCTCCGGTTGGTATAGGCTTCCTGTCCGGTGGGAGGCAGCGTGATGGCGTGGTTTTTCGTCCGCTGGTTGTCCGGGTTGATGGGAATCCGGTATTCCAGACAGGCTTCCGCGCCGAGTTCCCTTTGCAAGGCCATCTTCAGCAGCTCGCTGTAATGCGCCTCCAAGTAGTCGTAATAGAACTGGCTCGGAACCTCGATAGTCAGGACATGCCCTTTCACGCTGATCGGTTTGATCCGCCCGAAGAAGTACGTGTATACGCTCTTGTCCAGGTTGTCTTTGAAGACCCGAAGGCAATTTTCCCAAACTTTATGGTGCATTGTGAGCTGCTAAATTTTGTAAATGTTCAGATAATCAAGGGTGATTTTTCTCTCAATTTTGTTCGACCAAATTCGGATATTTTTTCTGATAAAAAAAAGAAATCTGACCACTTTTTTTAACTTTTTTTTAGAGGCTTTATATTCAGAAACTTATCGATATATACCTATAAATCAATTATTTACATTTATCTTTTTGAGAATAAGAAGTTTGAACGAAGACCCTTGAAGCGACGTCAGAATGTGTATAACTTTTTCCGAAAAACAGCCCGGATTTCATCTTTTTTTGTGACTTTTGGGGTGTCCAAAAAAACAGTGCATGAACTTGCTCGGAACAGACATTTTTTTGCGCATTCTGGTTATCGCCTGGGCAGGGTGCGGGATAATACAATTGATATATTATCTGCTCATTTTTCTCCCGGTGCTCCGCATCCGCCGCCGTCAGCAGAAAATGTCCGCTCCGTCCGACCGTCCGCCGGTCTCTGTCATTGTTTACGTCCACAACGAGGCGGAAAAGTTGTCCGAGTATCTGCCGTTGCTGATCGGACAGGACTATCCCGAGTTCGAGATTATCGTCGTGGACAATGCCTCGAAAGATGATACGTCGTCGGTCATCCTGGTACTCCAGCAGCAGTGCCCGTTCCTCCGTTATTCAGAGATCAAGGGCGAACCTGCCTTTGTCAACTCGGCCTACTTTGCACAGACCATCGGCGTCAAGGCCGCCAAATACGACTTGTTGCTCTTCACCGAGGCCCATTGCCGGCCTTCCGGGCCGCGCTGGCTGTCGTCCATGCAGCAGGCGTTCACCCGCAGGACGGATTTCGTGCTGGGATACTGCAGATATACGGAGCACGAGGGCTTCCTCAACAGCATAATCCGCTATGACCGGTTCTTCCATACGGTCATGGGATTCGGCATGGCCCAGACCTGCCGGCCTTACATGGGCTATGGCGGCAATATCGGCTACCGGCGTCCCATATTCTATGAGCACAATGGCTTCATGCATGTCGCCCACGTGCCGGTCGGCAATACGCCGCTCTATATTCCGGAAGCTGCGCACAGCCGCGACACGGCCCTGATGCTGCTGCCGGAATCCTTCATGGAGGAAGAGCCTGTCACCACGTGGAAGGAATGGGTGCGCCTTCGTCGCAAGCAACAGGTGGCGCAGCGGTATTACGGATTCTTCGTCCATTTTGTCTGGGCGCTTGAACTGATTACGCGGTTGCTGTTTTACACGTTGACGGTGTGGCTGTTGTTGCGCGGCGACCTGTGGATGTATGTGGCGGGAGGCCTGCTGCTTCGTTTTGCGGTGCAGATGGCCGTGCTTGTGCCGTTGCTGCGTTTGCTGGCTGTGAGGCGCATGTGGTGGAAGATACCGCTTTACGATGTCTTGGTCTATCCGCTGATTCTTTTGGCACTCTGGGTGTCGCAGTTTTTTGCCTCGTTCCGGCGTCCCAAATACAATTATTAAAATGGAAGCGATACGGGCCGTTTTCCCGGAACTGCCGGAGGACCGGCTGGCCTTGCTGGCTGCGTTGCAGCCGCTGTATCTGGAATGGAACGCCAAATTCAATGTCATATCCCGCAAGGACACGGATGATTTCTGCCTGCACCATGTGATGCATTCGCTGAGTCTGTTGCGCGTGGTCCGTTTCGTTCCCGGTTCCCGGGTGCTTGATGTCGGCACCGGCGGCGGCTTCCCGGGTATCCCGCTGGCCGTCTGCTGCCCGCAGGTCCGGTTCGTGCTGTGCGATTCCATCGGCAAGAAACTGAAAGTGGCGGAAGATGTCGTGCGGCAGCTGGGGCTGCCCAATGTGGATTTTTTCCACGGACGCGCGGAGACACTGCCCCGTCATGCCTTCCAATATGCCGTGAGCCGTGCGGTTGCCACGCTGCAGCAACTGCTTCGCTGGACCGATGACAAGATGGCAGTCACCTCGCCGGCCGATGCCGGTGGCCTGTATTGTCTGAAAGGCGGGGATCTGACGGCCGAACTGGCCGGTGTCCCGGCCACACGCAAGGTCTGTGTGTCCGTGCTGTCTGACTTCCTGCCGGATCCTTATTTTCTCGAAAAGAAGGTGGTGTATGTCGCGTCCCGGCGTTAGCCGTTTTTCTGGGCGATGAGCTGCATGATCTCCTTGTTGCTCAGGATTTTCATGTTGGTTATGAGCATGTCTGTCTCAAGGAAATCCCCGTAGGCGTTGCTTTCCTGGATGGCCGAGATGAGCACGTGCGTCAGATCGTTGCGGACAGGTATCAGCAGCTGTACCGTCGAGAATCCGCCGTAATGTGCAATGCGTTCGGTGACACCTTCCGCTGCGTTGACGGCGTCCCGGACTTCTCCGTCGAGTACTTTCTTCTGGAAATCTTCCAGCGGCCCCTGCTTATGCAGGATGACGGCGAAATACCGCAGCATGTCGTCCTTCCCGCCCAATCCGGTGGAGATATAGACTTGATTCTCATCAAGCAGCGAGGATTCCAGCACCATCTTGCTTTCGTGCAACGCCATGATGCTCCATGCTTCCAGCCCTTCGTCGGGCTTCGCCGCATACCGTTCGATAATACGGTAGGCTTCCGGCGTGCCGACCGAAGCCAGCGTAATCAGGAGCCGTTTCTTCTCCTCGGTGTCGGTCTGTCCGGAGCGCAATGCTTCCTCATATTGCTCCAATTGTTTTCCGTCGGGAGGTGCCCCCGGTTTCTCCTGTGTACGTGCCTGCTGGTAATAAGCCAGTTGTACGTCCACGTCCACCGGCGTTTCCAGCACCTGGAAATGCTTGGGCAGCGACTGCAGGAATTCGTTGAGTTGAACGAGGCTGTTTTCTTTCTTCGGCATGGTATGTTGCAACAAGTGTCAGTGGGAAGTCAAATCGCGTGCCATCGGCTGCGATGGCAGAAAACGTATTTCTTTCAGGTCAAATTGTCGGATGGTCCCGTCGCGCAGTGCCACCTGCAGGTAGCCTTCCGGCGTGACGCCCGCGATACGGCCTTCGAAAACGCAGCCGTCCGCCAGGTAGGGATGCCATGTGCCGAAACGGTACAGATGACGCAGATATTCTGCCTGCAGGGCCTTCCCGTCGGAGCCTTCTGCATAGCGCCGCCGCAGTTGCAGACAGCCGTCGGCGATGTGTTGCTGCAGCCGCAGCGTCATGTCTGTCAGGTCGTAGGTCTTGCCGGTGAGCTGTGACAGTGAGACAGGGTTGGGGGCATCACTCAGAAACCGTTGTTGGTTGATGTTCATGCCGATGCCGACGACGGACGAAACGATGCGTTTCTCCATCAGCCTGTTTTCGATCAGGATGCCGGCGATTTTCCGCTGTCCCACGTAGATGTCATTGGGCCATTTGACCGTCACGTCTGCCGTGAAGGTTCCCAGCATCCGGCAGACGGCCAGGGCTATGGTCTGCGACAGTTCGAACTGGTTCCGGGCGGGCAGGAACCCGGGATGGAGCAGGATGCTGCAGGTGATGTTCTGTCCCGGTTCGCTTTCCCACCGGTTGTCACCTTGTCCGCGTCCCGCTGTCTGACAATGTGTCTGCCAGACCGTGAATTCGGGCAGTGCCGGGAGGTCCGGCAGATGCAGCGCGTAGGCGTTGGTCGAGGGCACCGGACCAAGCGTGATGACAGGCGGGAGTGAAAAAACCGGAATCATGGCAACCTGTTTGCGGGAGTCGTTTTTTTGTACGATATTTGTAGCGCAAACGCTTCGCAAAAATAAGGAAAGTATCTTAAACAGCATCGCTTGGAAACGAACAGCACAGTGTCAGACCTTATTCGGGCTGTCATCGCGGAAATCGCGGAAAAGAAAGGAAAGGACATCGTGTCGATAGATCTTTCGACCATTGACGGGGCTTTCTGCGCTGCATTCGTCATTTGCAGCGGCGATTCCACCACCCAGGTAAACGCCATAGCCGACGGCATCGAACGCGGACTCCGCGAAAAAAACGGCTTGCACGCATGGTCGGTGCAGGGCCGGGAAAACAGCCAGTGGATTCTGCTGGATTACGGCGATGTGGTGGTACATGTTTTCCAGCCTGCCGTCCGCGCGTACTACCGACTGGAGTCGCTCTGGGCCGACGGGACGCTGTCGCGTTACGGCGAAAACGGCGATTTACAGAATTAAAGTACAGATAAATGGCAATGAATGACCAATACGATGAAAGAGACCGGATGCGCGAACGTAAACCGCAAGGCCGGGCGCCGCGCAGGTTAGCCTCGGTGGTATGGGTTTATCTCGCCCTGCTGTTCGTGTTCTTTGTCATTGTAATCCTCAACCCTACTGCCGGGGTGAAGGAAATCAACATGCGGACGTTCCTCTATGAGATGCTTCAGCCCGGGGACGTCGAGAAGATTGTCGTGGTCAAGGAGAAGAAGGTGGAGGTGACCATCCGGGAGGACCGGATTTCCGGGGACCGCTATAAGAAATATTTCTCCGGCCGTGAGATTCCGCCGTCGCAGGGGAAACCCCAGTTCTGTTTCCAGATCGGCTCCCTCGAGATGTTCGAGACGGCCGTGAAGGAAGTGCAGGCGGATCTGCCGAAAGACGAGCAGGTTTTTCCGGAATATGACAACGACCGCGGACATGTGATGAACCAGGTGATGGGGCTGCTGCTGCCGCTGGCATTTTTCTTCCTTGTCATCTTCTTTTTCTCGCGCATGTTTGCCGGCGGCGGTCGCAACAACGGCGGCGTGTTCAACGTCGGCAAGTCGCGGGCGCAGGTCTTCGACCGGGATTCTGCGGTCAAGGTGGACTTCAAGGATGTGGCCGGTCTGGAAGAAGCCAAGGTGGAAATCCGTGAAATCGTTGAGTTCCTGAAAAATCCGAAAAAATATACGGACTTGGGCGGCAAGATTCCGAAAGGGGCCTTGCTGGTCGGACCTCCGGGGACCGGCAAGACGTTGTTGGCCAAAGCTGTGGCCGGCGAAGCGAATGTGCCTTTTTTCTCCCTGTCAGGGTCTGATTTTGTTGAGATGTTCGTCGGTGTCGGGGCATCGCGGGTGCGCGACTTGTTCAAGCAAGCCAAGGAAAAGGCTCCGTGCATCGTGTTTATCGATGAAATAGATGCCATCGGCCGTGCCCGCGGCAAGAATCCGAATTTCGGCGCCAACGATGAACGGGAGAATACCTTGAATCAGTTGCTGACGGAGATGGATGGTTTCGCTTCCAATGCGGGCGTCATCATCCTGGCGGCCACCAACCGCGCGGACATTCTGGACAAAGCACTCCTGCGCGCCGGCCGTTTCGACCGGCAGATCAACGTGGAACTGCCGGACCTGGCGGAGCGCAAGGCCATTTTCGGCGTGCACCTGCGGCCTGTCAAGTACGACAAGTCGATGGACCTTGATTTCCTGGCCAAGCAGACTCCCGGGTTCTCGGGTGCCGATATCGCCAATGTCTGCAACGAGGCGGCGCTGATTGCGGCCAGAAAGGACAAGAAAGTGGTGGAGAAACAGGACTTTCTGGATGCCATCGACCGGATCGTCGGTGGTCTGGAGCGGCGCAACAAGATTATTTCCGATGCCGAAAAAAGAACCATCGCTTTCCACGAGGCTGGACATGCGACGGTCAGCTGGATGCTGGAGCATGCCAATCCGTTGGTCAAGGTGACCATCATCCCCCGGGGGAAAGCCTTGGGGGCGGCCTGGTATCTGCCGGAAGAGAGACAGATTACGACGACAGAGCAGATGCAGGACGAGATGGCGGCCACATTGGGTGGCCGGGCTGCGGAAGAACTGGTGTTTGGCGAGGTCTCGACCGGTGCATTGAACGATCTTGAGCGTGTGACCAAGCAGGCGTACGCCATGATCACTTATTTCGGCATGAGCAAGCAGCTTGGCAATGTCAGTTTCTTTGATTCGACAGGACAGTCGGAATATGCTTTTACAAAGCCTTATAGCGAACAGACGGCGGAGGCCATCGACCGCGAAGCGCATGAATTGATCGACCGGGCCTACGAACGTGCCACGGAGATCCTGAAAACACACCGGGAAGGTCTGGAGAAGCTGGCGCTGCAACTGTTGGACAAAGAAGTTATTTTCACGGAGGACGTGGAACGTGTTTTCGGGCCGCGTCCGTTTGGCAACCAACCGGAGACATTCTCCGGAGAGGACCGGTCCGGCGATACGCCGTCGGATGCCGGCATCTCTTAAACTATACGTACGACGGCATGGATAAGACACTGCTTCCCAGAACATGGTCGGGCCTGCTTTTCGTTGCTGTGCTCCTCGGCGCTGTCTGCTGGCGTCCGGAGTCTGCCTGTGCAGTGCTCTTTCTGCTGGCGCTGGGTGTACTTCGGGAGTTTTATAGTGTCTGGCTGCAGACTTCCCTGAAATGGAAATGGCTGGCGATGCTGCCGGGTGTGTATCTGCTGGGCATAACTTGTTTTTTCCTGTATGGTCAGGCAGGCCCGTTATGGTTCGCCGGCCTTGTCCCGGTCATGCTGGCGCTGATGGCGCTGGAACTCTTTTCTTCCGGTGCGGACCCGCTTCGGAGACTGGCTGTGATCTGGTGGGGTGTAGCCTACATTGCCGTTCCATTTGCCATGATGATGCATCTGGCGACGATGCCCGACGGCCAGAGGCTGCTGCCTGGTTTTTTCCTGCTGACATGGATGAACGATTCAGGCGCCTATCTTATCGGCATCACATTTGGAAAACATCGGCTGATGCCGAGAATCTCTCCTTTGAAATCTTGGGAAGGCTTCTGGGGAGGCGCGGTCTGCGCCCTGTTGCTGTCACTGCTGCTGTCGCACTGGCTGAAAACGCTTCCGCTGTCGGGCTGGCTGATTACAGCAGTGCTGGTCGTGGTATTCGGCGTGTTCGGAGATTTGTTCGAATCAATGCTGAAGCGTTATCTCGGGCTGAAAGACTCCGGTCATTTCATGCCCGGTCATGGCGGCATGCTCGACCGGTTTGACGCGGTGCTGGTTTCGTTTCCGATGGTATGGTTATATTTGATGATCTGTTGATATCATGAAGATACATAGAGAAGGTCTGGCGTTTCTGCGCAACACGGCAATCATCATCCTGGTGCTTTGCATCGGTTTCCTGATGGGCATCAAAGGTGTTTTCAGCATTCTGCTGGTGGTGGCGGCTCTTTGCCTGCTCGCTTTTCTGTGGTTCTTCAGGAATCCTGTGCGTAATGTGGAACCGGCTGAAAATGTGATTTATGCACCTGCCGATGGCAAAATTGTCGTGGTGGAGCAGACATACGAGTCGGAATATCTTCGCAGGGATTGTATCCAGGTATCGATTTTCATGTCACCGCTCAATGTGCATGTCAACCGCTATCCCATCGGTGGAACGGTCCTGTATGTCAACCACAGCGACGGTTCGCACAAGATCGCCCATCTGCCGAAGTCTTCGCACCGCAACGAGCGCAATTCGGTCGTGATAGAGACCGTGTCCGGCACGCAGATCCTGATGCGTCAGATCGCAGGCGCCATGGCTCGTCGCATCGTCTGCTATGCAAAGGTAGGCGACACCGCGATACAGGGAGAGGACATGGGTTTCATCAAGTTCGGTTCCCGCGTGGATCTTTTCCTGCCTTTGGATGCAGATATCCAAGTAGATCTGGAGGATACCGTCCGAGGCAACAATACGGTCATTGCGATGCTTCCGTCCGCGACCGGTTCCGAAAATTCCGGAACTGATGAATGATACTGCAGGACAGGAAGTCGCACGGCTTTACGCTGCGCATTTCGGAACACCGCCCACGGATATAACCGCTTTGCCGGGTTCGGGTTCTTACCGCCGTTATTTCCGAATGCCCGCGCCGTCGGGAGGAACGCTGATCGGTACGTTCAACGGAGACGTGCGGGAGAATGAGGCTTTCCTTTACATGACGCGCCATTTCGGAAGCCGGCATCTTCCGGTGCCGGCATTGTATGCTGTTTCTGACGACAAACGATGCTATCTGCAACAGGATCTGGGGGATACGACCTTGCTGATGTTCTTGCAGAACAAGGGGCTGCCGGAGGGCGAAGCCGAGACGGTGTACCGCCGGGTGCTTGACATGTTGCTCCGTTTTCAGACCGAAGGAGTCTTGGACTTCGATTTTTCCTATTGTTATCCGCGGCCGGCTTTTGACACCAGGTCCATGATGTGGGACCTGAATTACTTCAAATACCATTTCCTCAAGCTGTTGCGTGTGCCGTTCGACGAGCAGTTGCTTGAGGATGACTTCGATACATTCTGTGCCTGGCTTTCTCAGGCCGGACGCACCTGTTTCATGTATCGCGATTTCCAGTCGCGCAACGTGATGGTCATGCCGGACGGTGCGGTATATGGCATCGATTATCAGGGGGGCAGGTCCGGGCCGCTGGCATACGACGTCGCATCCTTGCTGTTTGAATCCAAGACGGATTTGTCGCCGGAATTCCGCGAACGGCTGCTCCGGTATTATTGTGAACGGCTGGAAAGCCGCGGATGGGACGCGGAGGCGTTTATGCGGACTTTCTATGGTTTTGTCCGGATACGTCTGATGCAGGCGATGGGTGCGTACGGTTTCAGGGGATTGTACGAGAGAAAGCCTCTGTTCATCCAGAGTATTCCGCCGGCACTGCGCACGCTGCGATGGCTTGGACAGCATGCAGAACTGGAGGTGAGGCTGCCCGAACTCGAGCGCGTCTGGCGTTTTCTTTCGGAAATGGATCCTTCTGCGATAATACCGCCTCATTAAAAAATGTTAATTCGTCCCGGACAGGCGTCAGTCGTCCGGCTTTTTTCTACCTTTGTCAAGATAGAACGCCGTTTCTGCCGGGTTTAAACCTTTCGCAGCGGTTTATGTCATAGGAAACAACGTCTAACATTAATTAGTTCATCATACAGACATGAAAAAAATTTTAGCATGGTGCTGTCTGTGCCTGTTACTCTGTGCCTGCGGGGAGGAGTCTGACGTTTATCTGTTTTCGTATTTCGAAGGCAATGGCGACGGACTGCACTTCGCATACAGCCGTGACGGCCTGAAATGGGAATCGGTACAGAATGGCAAGGTGTTTCTGACCCCCGAAGTCGGCAAGGAAAAACTGATGCGTGACCCGAGTATCGCCCGCGGACCGGACGGTGTGTACCACATGGTCTGGACACCGGGATGGAACGGCAACGGCATTGCCCATGCATCCTCCACCGACCTGATTAACTGGTCCGAGCAGGAATATCTGCCTGTGATGGGCTTTGAGCCGAACATCAACAATACTTGGGCTCCCGAGGTCTTCTACAGTACTACGGAACAGCAGTTCTATATCGTCTGGGCTGCGTCGGTCAAAAAACCGGCCGGTTATGTCGAAGGTCCGACAGGTACCGCAGCGCTGAAACAACGCGGACTGATTTCGCATGCTCCCGATTCTTCCGCAGAGGAGGAAGAACAGAATGAAATGGGTATGATGGGTCCTCCCGGTGGTTTCCCTGGCGGCGGTATGCCAGGCGGTATGCCGGGCGGCATGCCAGGTGGTATGCAGGGCGGTATGCCGGGTGGTATGCAAGGTGCAGGCCGGGCACAAGGTGGCGGAACGGTCCGTCAAGATCGTGCACAACAGTCTGGTAATCTGCAGGGAGCGCGTGCAAACCGTCAGGCGATGGGCCGGAATATGCAGGGGAATAACCAACAGGGCAACCAGCAGGGCAACCGTCAGGGCAACCAACAGGGTAACCAGCAAGGTAACCAGCAAGGCAACCAACAGGGTAACCAGCAAGGCAACCGTCAAGGTAATCAGCAAGGCAACCAGCAGTTCAACCGTGGTCAGATGGGCGGTCAGATGGGCGGTCAGATGGGCGGCCAGATGGGCGGCCAGATGATGGGTCAGATGATGGGCGGCATGATGGGTGGCATGATGGGCGGCATGATGGGCGGCTGGGGCGGCTGGGACGACGGCTCTGCCAGCGCAACGTCCGGTGAAATGTTGCTGCCGCTGGAACAGAATCCGTACGACCAGATTCTCTATTACGTGACAACCCGTGATTTCCTGAGCATTTCCGAAACCAAGGTTTTCTTTGATCCGTACTATTCGGTCATCGATGCCTCTTTCATCCGCAAGGGCGAATCTTATTACATGTTCATGAAGAACGAGGATGCCGATGCCAAGAACATCATGATTGCGCCTTCGCCGCGCATGAACCGCTTCTCGATTGACGAACTGACGGTCATTACGGGTGACTACTGGGCTGAAGGTCCGTCGCCGCTGCAGATCGGTGAATTCGTCTACGTGTATTTTGACAAGTACACCGAGAAAAAATACGGGGCGGTGCGTTCGAGCGACATGACGCATTGGGATGATGTGTCGGACCAGGTGTCCTTCCCCGAAGGCATCCGTCATGGTACGGCCTTTACTGTCAAGGAAAGCGTCCTGAAGAAATTGTTGTCGGCCAAGTAGCGCCGTAAATTGCCGCGGGCACCCGGAGAGCCTGCAGCCGATGAACCCCGAAAGTCAGACAAGACTTCCGGGGTTCGTGTTATCCGGGGCTTTGTCGAACGCTTCTGCCTGTCTGCCTCCGGCGCCTGCCGGTTTGCGGGATTGCGCCGAAAATGTTATTTTCGCATCGCAATGAGAACCCTTGAATATCGACGGATGGTGACCATCCTGCTGCTGGCGGCCGGCTTGCTCCTGCTGGCCGGATGTCGGCCCAGGCCTGTATATGTACGTTTTTCCGGCATGGCGCTTGGTACGACGTACAGCATAGCCGCACAGGTGGACCGTGCCGGGGCGCAGTCGTGGCCCGAACGGGTGGCTGCGTCGCTCGACCTGCTGGAATCTTCGCTTTCTACGTTCCGTCCTTCTTCCGTCATATCCATGATCAACTCCGGTCAGTCAGCCCGGACTGATTCGATGTTCCGCCAGGTTTTCCGTGCTGCGCGCATCGTCCATGATGCATCGGATGGTTTTTTCGACATCACGGTGACACCGCTGGTCAATGCATGGGGATTCGGGTTTGCGGGTGCGCCGCACCGCCAGGTGCCGCAGGCGTCTGTTGACAGCTTGCTGCAGATGGTCGGTATGGACAAGGTGCATCTTTCGGCGGATACCATCGTTAAGGAGGTGCCCGGCGTCATGCTGGATATGAGTGCCATTGCCAAAGGTTTCGCCGTGGATGTGGTCGCACGCCTGTTCGAAGAGGCTGGTTGCCAGGACTATATGGTGGAAATCGGCGGTGAGGTCCGGACTTCGGGCCGCAGCGAGGCGGGACGGATCTGGCGGATTGGCATCGACAGCCCGGTTGACCGCGCCATGCCCGGAGACAGCCTTCAGACTATCATCCAGCTTGATGGAAAATCCATGGCCACATCCGGCAATTACAGACAGTTCTTCGAAGTGGACGGCATCCGCTATGCACATACCATCAATCCGAAGACCGGCTGTCCGACGCAGGACAGCCTCTTGAGCGTAACCATCGTGACAGACAATGCCATGATGGCCGATGCCTGGGCCACAGCCTGCATGGCATCGGGTTATGCGGGTGCCCGGCGGTTGCTGGCATCCCGTCCGGAACTGGATGCACTGCTTATCTATGGCGGGCGTTCAGGGAATAAGGTCTACATGACATCCGGATTCACGGAAATGGTTTTGCACTGATGCGGAGATATCTGTCATATATCGGGGTGCTGCTGGCACTTCTGCCGTTCTGGACTGGCTGCCGGGATGCGCTCGACTACGACCGTGATCCTGCTTCCCAGCTGCAATTTCCGTCCGATACGGTCTGTTTGGACACTGTTTTTTCGACTCTTCCATCCGCGACTTACCGACTGATGCTGTTCAATCCGCATCATCGGCGGCTGGAGACCGAGTTATACGCGGGGACGTTGCTCGACGCGGGTTACACTGTCATGGCGGACGGCATGGCGGTGACTTCGGACGAACCGTTGGCGCTGACGGTGGAAGCGCGTGACAGCCTGGCCCTTTTTGTATCGCTGACGGCGGCTCGACAGAATGAGGACCGGCCGGTGCCGCTGCATGCTACCGCAGTCTTTGTCACCAACGGACAACCCCGGGATATAGTGTTCACGGCTTTTGTGCAGGATGTGCACCTTGTGTGCGAAAGCCGGCTTGTGACGGCCGAATGGTGCGGGGCGAAACCCTATCTGTTGTCCGGTACGCTGACGGTGGACGACCTGGATATCGGTCCCGGGGTGTCGGTATATCTACCCCGCGGCGCGGATCTGCGCGTCCTGCATTCGCTCAGGAGCATGGGTACACCCGAGGAACCGGTGCGCATCTCCGGCAATCGGCTGGAAAAAGACTATCGGAGCTATCCCGGACAATGGGGCAGCCTGTTGCTGGCCGGCTCCGGGAATGATTACATATTGGAACATACGGAGATACGGAATGGAACCAATGGTCTCCAAGTGACAGCCCCCGAGATGCCCGGCGGGACGACGGCGGCTGTAAAGTTGGTTTCCTGCCGGGTTCTGAACATGTCATATGCCGGTATCTTGAACACATCTGCGAGACTGGAGGCCGACAACACCCTGGTGGCCAATTGCGGTTTCGCGACACTGGCCTGCACCGGTGGCAGCTGCGCGCTGCGTCACTGCACGCTGGCCGGCAATTATTCACGTTATATGGTCCGGCACGGGAAACCGGTCGTTTCGCTCCGTCCGGGACAAGCTGCACCGTCGGCTCCGGAACCGCGGTATGCTTTCTACAATACCTTGATTTATGGCACGTGGTCGGAAGAACTGGACTTTGGCGAAGATCCGCTTTCTGCGGACGATGTGCTGTTCGATCACTGTTTTATCCGTACACAGTTGCCGGTTTCTGACGGCCGTTTCCGTGCAACCCTTGTCTCTGCCGTCAGCCCGTTTGCCGGTGCAGCGGCGGAAAACTTCACCCCGGATTCCCTGTCGGTTTGTCTGGATGCCGGAGATCCGGCTGTTGCGGCCGTCCTGCCATACGATCTGGCGGGATACAACCGGTTGGCGGACAATGCCCCGGATATTGGTGCATACGAATATCAGGGCCGATAGGCAGCCGGCATGGCCGGACCTGTGATGACACCGTCGAACGTGCGTTGCGATATGCCGACCGGTTCGGTCATAAGTTCCGGCAGATTGTAGGATTTGAAACGTCCGACCGTCTGTGCCGGTTTTTTCTGCGGAAGCGCAAAAGGCTTGTGCGCCTGTCCGGAACGGTCGAAATACGAGAAATAGGGCCGGGTGTAATTGCCATCCTCACGGCGCGTGCTGAATACGAACCACCGGCCGTCCGAGGACCAGCTATGGAAGCTTTCCGTTTCCGGACTGTTCACGTTCCATAATGCCTGCAACTGTCCGTCCTCCAGATTGAGCAGGTACAAGTCGCTCTGCTTGTGCCAGATCGAGAAATTTCCACAATCGGAGATGCAGAGCAGGATGTATTTTCCGTCGGGGGATACGCGTGGGAACGAAATGCTGCTTTTCCGGGAGGACATGTTGAGCACCGTATCGACAGCGCCAAACGTATCGGTTTCCGGGTCGTAGGCAATCCGGAGCAGGTCGTAATAGATGTCCTGATAATGGTATGCCAGGTAATCGTCTTGATCGGAGATGGAGTCCGGCAGAACCGATTGTGCACAGCAGAAATAGAGCGAGCGGCCGTCCGGTGCCCAGGTCGGGAAAGTCTCGAACTGGGAGGTATGGCAGAGAATCGGGCGGATTTCGTGCTTTTCAATGTCGTACATGACCAGGTCGGAAGCGAAATCAACCACTTCGACCTTCTGGATGTCCCTGGAATGGAAGGTCTGTCGCGTTTCGTTGGTCGAGAAGGCGATTTTGGGCAGAAACGGGTGATACGAAGGATAGACACAGGCGGAGAGGGTGGAGTCGGTTTTTGTGTTGACTTTTTCGATCTGGCCGTCATGGACGAATATGGTACCTCCCAGTCCGCCGCGTACATGGAAGAACATTTCGTCGGTGCTGTGGTTCTGGAAAGTGTGACAGTTGATGCAGTGCCGGTTGCGGAGATCATCCTGCCGCGTGGTGGTATAGATAGGAGTCTCCTTGTAATTCTCCAGACAGCGCTGGTAGATGCCCAGAATGCTGTAATTGACATAACTTGGTTCTATCAATCTGTAAGACAGATAACTGTCGATTTCTTCCTCGGCAATGTCATTGGAGATGACGGCGTACCGGTGCCATTGGTTGCCGTTTTTCACAAACACGCTGATGTCGATGCTGCCGCCGCGGTTGGCCTCCAGTAATGCACGCCAGGGCTTTTCCGGGATACGGATGTCCGGTTTGCGGCTTCTGATCAGGATGGGTTGGCCCTGTGCGCCTGTGATGCGGATGAAAAAGTGACTGCCCGGTTCCAGGACACGGAAATTGACGGGGGCGATGTTCGGCGGCAGGACGGTGCCGGTATAATCCGGCATGATGGCGGGCAGCCGGTTGACGGCAGTGGTCTGCCGGGCCTCCTGTTGGCATGCGGTCAGTGAGGTGAGCAGCAGAAGACAGCAGACGCAGATGCGGGACAGAATATGATGTTTCATGGTCATGTCAGTTTACGGAGGATTCGCCTGGCTCGGGTTGCTCCGATTCCGTGTCGAGCAGGCTGCGGAAGAAGTAATAATAGCCGTACATATTGCCGTAGGTGCTTTCCAGCGCAGTGCGGGCCGCTTCGAAATTATTGCCGAAAGATCCGGTCTGTGCAATGAAACTCTCGACCCGCTGGTAGATGGCCGGCGAAATGTGATAGGCGGAGATGTCCTCGCCATCCACTATTCCGATGAGGGCGAGCGCTTCCTGGATGTGGACGGGAATCTCGTCGAACAGGTCGGGAATACGCGGTGCCCGGGCCCAGAATGCATCCAGGTTCTTGAGATAGAGGCAGTCCATCAGATGGCGTTCGAACAGCAGCCGTTCACCTTGTTTCAGCCGGAGATAGAACTCGATGACATTTGCATTGCCGTTGGTCAATTGATTCTCGTCGGACATGGCAGATGCGATGCGGCCGTAAACGGGATGGGACAGAAAATCCTCCGACTGACTCAGATAGGCCGCATGTTCTGCCGCCCATTTGCGGTAGAATATCGTTTTGCCCAGGGTGCTGAGATTCTTTACGGCCAGGTTGTCCTCGCCGTTGAACAGTGCACAGAGCGCATAGAATTGCAGGTCAGCCGGCCGCAGTCCGTAGTTGACTACTTGCGTCATGGTTACCATGTAACAGTTGTTGATACAGGAAGCGTACAAACTGAATTCCCGTTCGTGAACCACTTCCGCCGGCACTTTGCCTTTTGCGGGAATGGCGGTGTAGGTGTAGGGGATACGGAACAGTGCGTTGCCCAGTTGCCCGTTGTAGTCCAGGGCGATGGCCCGGTAGGCAGTGACGGCGCGCGAAGGTTGCGGCAGCCGGTCGGCCCGCCGGATAATTTCGTCGAAGGCTCCCTCTGCCAACAAACGCTGCATGCGTAATTCGGCCCGGAAGTTTGTATCGCGGAAGGAAAAGAGAAAGCACAGCGCCATGCCCAGCACAAGGGCGGGCAGTGCCAGGCGGTACAGGTCCTTCTGTGGTTTGATCCGGACGGCGGCGGCCAGCAGGGCGGTGCAGACCGCGGCGACAGCCAGGGCCGCGACGGCTTCAGGTGTGCTGCTGTCCGGCAGCGGCGCATAGCGGCATACGTGCAACGGTGCGTACCATACGAACCGATATGCGGCGAGGGGCAGCACCACGGCCGCCAGCAGGGCGGCGGCCGTCCAAAGGACAGCCCGGCGGGCCGGGAGTTTGCACCAGGCGTATATCGCTGCGACCAGACCGCCTATCCACCCGAAACTGCCCGCCAGACCATAGGTCAGGGTGGTCAGCAGCAGTCCGGTCCAGAGCCCGCCCCGTTGAATTGTCAGTTTGCGGAGCAGAATAATCTGCGTGTACATGACCGCCAGACCCAGCGGCAGACCGAACAGCAGAGAACCGTCATAAGATGTATAAATATAGTATCCGGCATAGGTCTGGGCGGCTGTCAGGACCGCAGGGATCAGGCAGGAAACCGGTCTCAGCCAGTCGGGCAGGTGCAGGGCCCGTGCCTGCAGCGTTTCGACTCCCAGCCATAACAGCGCCAGCAGAAGGCCTCCCAGTAGCGGAAAGTAGCCGCAGTGCGTAAAAAAGCGGCTGACGTACCGCAGCAGTCCGGCCGGTTGCGCGAGCATGTCGCGGAAGAAATCTCCGTCCAGCAGAAACAGTGTATGGGACTGGGTCTTGAAAATGACATCGGCATTGTACCAAGCCCAGAAAAGCAGGATGCCGGTGGCCATGACCGTGCGGCATACCGGCAGCAGATGGCGGATCGGAGCAGATTCTGACGTTGGAGATGATGTTCGCATGATGTCTTTATTGATAAGTTATCTGGGTGGCCGGCGTGCGGATGATGTCATCGTATTGCCGCCATGTGCGGCTGGCCGGCGTAATCATGAATTCCGGAATATTGAAAGACTTGAGCAGCCGGTCGTAAAAATCCGGCCGGCGTTGCGGAAGCACGAAAGGTTTGTGGTCGTGTCCGTCTTTGTCCATGTAGACGATGTACGGACGGGTATAGTTGCCGTCGTCACGCCGGCTGCTGAATACGATCCAGCGTCCGTTCGACGACCAAGTGTGATAACTCTCCGTTTCCCGGCTGTTGGCTTTTTCCAGAGGACGCAGTGCCTGCGTTTCGAAATCAATGAGATAGAGATCCGTATTCCGGTGCCAGATGGAAAATGTGCCGTATTCGGACAGACAGAACAGCAGAAAGCGGCCGTCGGGAGAGATTCTCGGGAACGTGACACTGAGTTCCGACGAGGAGGCTCTGACCATGATCTCTACGGTGCCGAAGGTGCCGGTCGCTGCATCGTAGGGTCTGCGTATCAGGTCGTAGTGGATGTGCCGGTAGTCCCGGATGACGGATACTTCGCCGGTCGAGTCGGCGGCAGGCATGGCGGCCGAACAGTAATACAGGAACTTCCCGTCAGGAGACCATACAGGGAATGTCTCCAGGGCATCGTCCGTGCGGCAGACGGGCGACAGCGTCTTTGTATCCATGTCGTAGATTACCAGATCCGAACGGGAGTCGAATACTTCGATCTTCTGGACGTCGGCGGTATGGAAAAGTTGTCCTATATTATTGATTGAAAACACGATGCGCGGAAGTGTCGGATGCCACGCCGGATAAACGGTCGCAGCGAAAGTGGAATCAGTTTTCATATTCAGCCGGGTTGCACCGTCTGGTGTCGAAAGTACGGCGCCTCCCAACGGACCGCGCACTTGGAACAGAGTGAAGGAACCATCGTGGTTCCTTGGCGTGTGGCAATTGATGCAGCAGTCGGTGCCGGCAGCCAGTTCGCGCCGGTTGGAGACCAGCGTGCGTGTCCGGAAGTTTTCCAGGTTCCGTTCCTGGATAACCATGTTGCCATAGCTGACATAGCCTGGTTCGAGCAGCCTGTAAGTCAGATAGGTATCGATCGGATCGGCGGCGATGTGGTTACGGATGGCCGGGCGGACGTTCCACCGTCCGTTTTGTTTGACGCTGATTTCGATGAGGAGGTCTTCGTCCCGGTGGGCTTCAAGCAACTTCTTCCAGGCCCGGCGCGGGATGCGGATGTCACCGCTGCGGCTGCGACATGTGATGCTTTCTCCGCCAGCCCGGAACACGGCCTGGAACCGGTTGCCTCCTTCCATGATACGGAATCGCAGGGGTGCTATATTGTATGGTATGGTCACATCGGTATAGTCCGGTGCGATCGCCGGTGTCTGCCCGGATGGAATGCCGGCGTCCGGGGCCTTGCCGCAGGCGCAGACCGCGACAGTCATCATCAGGAAAAGCAGGCGGCGTATCATCGGTTGATGGTGAAGAGGTAATAATAATAGGTATCGCCGAACTGCCGGCGCAATGCGTCCTGCTGTTCCGGCATCGTCTGCCATGCCTTCAGAAAATCCTTTGCCCGCGCACTTATCTGGGCATCAACCTTGAGAGATTGTGACAGGTCGGTGCTGTCGGTCAGGTCGAAGATGGCGACGGCTTCCTGCAGGTGCTTGCTGCGGACCGGATCTGTAAAGTGTTCCGCCCACTGGACGGCAGGCAGGAAAAGATCGGGCCGGTTCAGGTAGAGGGCGGCGGTCAGGGATCTGGAAAGTTCCGTGGCCGTTCCCTGCTGCAACATCAGATAATAGACGGTAGGCGTCAGATTGTTGTTGGCCAGCATATCCTCGCGGGGCATGGCCTCTGCGATGCGTCCGTACACTTTGTCAGCAAAGAATGATTCCGGTGCGTCGGCCCACCGTTCGAGACGCTGAGCCCAGCTGCGGTGGAACAGCGTGCGCCGAAACACACCGGCGTATTTGCGGGCCAGCGGATATTCCCGGTTGAGCAGCGCGCACTGGGAGAGCAGCTGCAGCAGCTGCAGGGTGGGCCTTTCATAGGCCATGTCCTCCATGGCCCAGTGATAACAGTTGTTGACCAGACCGCTGTACAGTGAGAATTCTTTGTTGAAGGCGTCTGTTTCCGTGACGGCGTGGTGCGTGCGCGGCGGCACGGGCAGACCGAACCCGTCGAAGAAGTCTCCGGTGAGCCTTCCGGTATAGTCGGCCGCGATAGCCTTGCAGGCCAGCAGGGCATGGGTGGGTTGCGTCAGCCCCTTCGTCGTGCTGCGGAGGCCTTCGAAATCGTGACGCTCCAGCAACCGGTATGCCCGCAGTTCCGTCCGGAAGTTCGCATCGCGGTAGGCCGTAGCGCCGGTGACCGTCAGAAGGACGGCAAGTCCGGCGAGGGCGTACAGGTTTGCATGGCGTCTATCCTGTTTTCCGGAAGGCAGTATGGCCAGCAGCAGAATCAGGCCGACCGGCAGCAGACTGTCTGCGAACAACAGCGGATATGCGGTGCGGAGCGGCATCGGTGCGGTGTAGCAGACAGCGAGTGCATCGCTGAAGACGAACCGGTAGGCGGCGAAGGGCAGCAGCGTCGTCAGGACGGCACAACCCAGGCACAGGCCTGTCCGATGACGTTCCCGGAAACTGTGGACTATCAGTAGCAGTATGGTGCCGAAAAACAGACTGCCTATCATGAAATATCCCGCGACGGCCACAACCGGCAGCAGTCCGGCGAGACGACCGCGCAGCAGACGTGCCATGAGGGCATAAAGCAGCATCATGGCGGTCAGTCCCAAGGGAAGCGAGAACAGCAACGTGGTGTCGAAGAACCGGTAGATGGCGTAGTTGACGGCCGGTTGCAGCCAAATAACGGCCGCTGCCGGTGCGAAGATCAGCCAGCTCCATGCCCGCGCCGGCCGGAACAGACGTCCAGCAATGAGCGCGGTCAGTGTCAGGCAGCCCGCAAACAGACCGGCACCCAGAACCGGCCGGAAACAGCATGCTGTCAGAAAACTTCCGGCATAGCGCAGCGGTCCTGCCGGCCGATGCAGCATGTCCGACAGGAAACCGCCGTCGGTCAGGAAAAGGGAACTGGCTTGCATGCGATACAGCAGGTCGCCCCAGTAAACCGCCATATATATCCATGCCGCAAAGAAAAACAAAGCCGTGCCGGCCGGTGGCGCAGGCATATTCCGGAGGCATGTGCGGCGGCATCGGCTGTTTGGATCGGAAGGCATGGCTTTGGGCTGAGGGTTTATCTTACAAAAATACGAAAAAAACGGGTTCATGCGTTGGGCGGCAGGCTTCGTCGGGTGCACTCGAAAAAAAAAGGAAAAACCGCAAATAAATTTTACGGGAAATAGTTTATATGAAAATTAATTGTACTTTTGCACTTCGTATTTTTCTCGAAAAAGAAACGTATTTAGTTGTTAATTAAAAGGATAGTAAAAGTGGACACACTGAGCTATAAGACAGTTTCGGCCAATAAGGAAACTGCTAACAAAGAATGGGTGGTCGTTGATGCCCAGAATCAGGTTGTCGGACGTCTGTGTACACAGGTCGCGATGATGTTGCGCGGCAAGCACAAACCGCTGTACACTCCCCATGCCGATTGCGGGGATAATGTGATTGTCATCAATGCGGAAAAGGTTGTTTTCACGGGTGACAAATGGTCCGAAAAGGAATATGTCCGCCACACGGGATATCCCGGCGGTCAGCGCGTGACTGTCGCGCAGGATTTGATGAAGAAGAACCCGGTGGCCGTCATCGAAAAGGCCGTGCGGGGCATGTTGCCGAAGAATCGTCTGGGCGACACGCTTTACAGAAACCTGCATGTTTATGCCGGCGCCACGCATCCCCATGAGGCACAGCAACCCAAAGTAGTCGAAATCAACAAATAACATATATGGAAATCATCAATGCCATTGGAAGACGGAAAGCGTCCGTAGCCCGTGTCTACCTGAAGGAAGGTTCCGGAAAAATTACGGTGAACGACAGGGATTACAAGGAGTATTTTCCTATAGATACACTGCAGTATGTGGTGGACCAGCCTTTCAACCTGCTTGAAGCAGCCGGCCGGTACGATGTGATTGCCACCATCTGCGGCGGCGGCATCAAGGGACAGTCGGAAGCGCTGCGGCTCGGTATCTCGAGGGCGATGGTCAAACTGGACCCGGAGAACAAACCCAAACTGAAATCCGCCGGATTCATGACGCGCGATCCGCGTGAGGTCGAACGCAAGAAACCAGGTCAACCGAAAGCACGTAAAAGATTCCAGTTCAGCAAGCGTTAGTCTGCCGAACCTTGCGTGCCTGAGTTTGTTTAGTATCTAAACCGTGCAGATGCCGAAGGCCTACTGGACGGTTGCCAAATCAGAATGTAAACATCAACCTAATATTTCATGACACAAGTTACCATTGAACAATTGCTGGATGCCGGTGTGCATTTCGGGCATTTGAAAAGAAAATGGAATCCGCACATGGCGCCCTATATCTTCATGGAGCGCAACGGAATCCACATCATTGACCTGAAGAAGACGCAGGCCAAGCTGGAAGAAGCTGCCAGCGCCATTAAACAGATTGCCAAGTCGGGTCGCAAGATCCTGTTCGTCGCTACGAAGAAACAGGCCAAAGACGTTGTAGCCGAGAAAATACAATCGATAGAGATGCCGTACGTGACCGAGCGCTGGCCGGGCGGTATGCTGACCAACTTCCCGACCATCCGCAAGGCGGTCAAGAAGATGTCGACGCTCGACAAGATGGTGGGTGACGGTACATTCGACACGTTGTCGAAACGCGAGAAACTGCAGATGAACCGCCAGCGTGCCAAGCTGGAGAAGAACCTGGGCAGCATCAAGGATCTGTCCCGTCTTCCCGCTGCGCTGTTTGTCATCGACATCCTGAAGGAAAACATCGCCGTGAGAGAAGCCCGCAGACTCGACATTCCGGTTTTCGGCATGGTGGACACCAATTCCGATCCGAACGAGATTGACTTCCCGATTCCGGCCAACGACGACGCCACCAATTCCATTTCCTTGATTCTCGATGTGATGATCGAGGCGATCCGGGAAGGACTCAGCGAACGGAAGGCTGAACATCTGGACGATGAGGAGACTGTCGCCGCCGCGAAACCCCGTCGCAACAAAGACGAAGAGGACGATGACGAAGACGATGCCCCGGCTAAGTCCGAGAGAGGCGACCGGCCTGCACGCCGCGGTCGCAGAAACACGCTGAACGGCGGCAGACGGGGTCAGTAATCCCGTATCTTTTTGCCAGATTTCCGGGGGGCGTGTCCGCGAAAGGGCATACCCTCCGTTTGTATATAAAATAAAAAAACATTGACATATGGCAGTAACAGCAGCTGATGTAGCAAAATTGAGAAAATTGACCGGTGCCGGCATGATGGATTGCAAGAAGGCGTTGGTCGAAGCTGATGGCGATCAGGAAAAAGCCATCGAGATTATCCGTAAGAAAGGACAGTTGATCGCCAACAAACGGGCGGACCGTACCGCCTCCGAAGGATGTGTGCTGGCCAAGGTCTCTGCCGATGGCAAGACCGGCGTCGTGGCCGTCTTGAACTGCGAAACCGATTTCGTGGCGCAGAATGCCGATTTCGTCCGCTTTACGCAGGACATCGTTGATCTGGCCCTGCAGCAGAATCCGGCCGACCTGGAGGCTTTGCTCGCGCTCCGGATGGGCGGAATCACTGTGGCGGAAGGAGTCAACGACCGCATGGCCGCCATCGGCGAGAAGATTGAACTTTCGTTCTATCAGAAGATTTCTGCGGAACAGGTCGTCGCTTATGTGCATCCGGGCAACCGGCTGGCTTGCGTAGTCGGTTTCAGCAAACCGCTGGCCGATATTCAGGTAGGCAAGGACGTCGCCATGCAGGTGGCCGCCATGAACCCGATTGCCGTTGACAAGGCGCTCGTGCCGGCCGACGTGGTCGCAAAAGAACGTGAGATTGCCGTTGACCAGACGAAGAACGATCCGAAGAACGCCAACAAGCCGGCCGCCATCATCGAGCGTATCGCCGAAGGCAAGCTTGAGAAATTCTTCAAGGAAAGCACGCTGCTCAACCAGGAGTTCATCAAGGACGGTAAAATGAATGTCCGCCAGTATATCGAAAGCGCTGACAAAGACCTGCAGGTAACGGGTTTTGCACGCTATGCACTGGCTATCTAAATACGTCATACACTGGAAAAAAGCGATCTGTGGAGGGTCGCTTTTTTTTTGTTATCTTTGTTCAAATTTCTAACGACATGATTACATCGGAACAGGTAAAGGAGATGTCGGAACGCCGGGATGCGTTGAGGAGGTATCTTTGACATCGACCGGAAGACAGAACTGCTGAAAGAAGAAGAAGCCAGGACGGAAGCGCCCGGTTTCTGGGATGATCCCAAAGCGGCCGAGCAGCAGCTGAAGAAGAACGCAGCGCTGTCGGCCTGGATTACGGCGTACAACGCCATGAGCACCACGGTGGACGACCTGGGGGTGATGTACGATTTCTACAAGGAAGGCGAAGCCTCCGAGGAGGACATCGATGCGCACTATGCCGCCACGCTCCAGGCCGTGGAACAATTGGAATTCAAGAATATGCTGCGGCACGAGGAAGATGCGTTGGGCGCTGTGCTCAAGATCAACCCCGGCGCCGGCGGTACGGAAAGCCAGGATTGGGCCGAAATGCTGTTGCGCATGTATATTCGATATGCGGAACGCAACGGATTCACGGTACATGAGATGGATCTCCAGCCGGCAGACGATGCCGGCATCAAGTCGGCCACCCTGCAGATAGAAGGTGCCTACGCTTACGGCTATCTGAAGTCAGAGACAGGGGTGCACCGGCTGGTGCGGCTGTCGCCTTTCGATGCCAATCACAAGCGTCACACCTCTTTTGCGTCGGTCTTCGTTGCGCCCCTTGTGGACGACAGCATCGAAATCGTGGTAAACCCGGCGGATATCGTGTGGGAGACCTACCGGTCGAGCGGGGCGGGCGGCCAGAACGTGAACAAAGTCGAGACGGCTGTCCGGTTGCGCCATCTGCCGACGGGCATTGTCATAGAGAACCAGGAGTCGCGTTCTCAGCTGACCAACAAGGAGAACGCCATGCGGTTGCTGAAGTCTCATCTGTACGAGATGGAACTGCAGAAAAGACGTGAGAAACAGGCCGAAATCGAAGGTCAGAAGAAGAAAATCGAATGGGGATCCCAGATACGGAACTATGTGCTGCATCCGTACAAGATGGTGAAAGACCTGCGCACGCAGCTGGAGACGTCGGCCGTGGAGGATGTGCTGGACGGCGATATCCATGCCTTCATCAAGGCCTATCTGATGGAATACGGCGGCTAATTGCCGGTCCGGCGCATCGTGGAGTCAACTTTCTGATTATAATACGCTGTTCTGTGACTTTTTTTTGTATTTTTGCCCGGTTAGGCGAAACGTATATGAAAAAGTTTTTTCTATTGACGCTGTGTGTCGGGCTGCTTTCGGGAATGATGGGCTGTCATACTGGCTATCAGCCCCGTGAGGATGCTTTGAAGTGGGTGAAACTGGAGGCGGACGCCTATATGCAGCAGTGTGATTCGTCCTTGACGCACTATAACGACAACTGGTCGTATTCCACGGCGTTTCTGGCCCGCAATTACGAAGATCTGTACCAGCAGACGCATGAGCAGAAATACCGCGACATGTTTGTGGACTACATGGACTTTTTTGTGAGTGATTCCGCCATCTGGGGTTATAAAATCGAAGAATACAACCTCGAGCGCATCCAGCCGGCGCGGAACCTGTTCGCCATGTACGAAATTACGAAGGAAGCCCGCTATGAGCGTGCCATCGCAAAATTCGTCGAGCAGCTGTCCACGCAGCCGCGCAACAGCGAGGGCGGATTCTGGTATCGTAAAACCTGTCCCAATCAGATGTGGATAGAAACGGCCTACATGGCGTGTCCTTTCATGGCTATGTACGCTGCGAAATACGATGCACCGCAGTGGTTCGACGAAGCGGCGGCGCAGATACTGCTGCTCTACGAGAAGGCCCGTGACCCGAAGACCGGTTTGCTGTTCCACGGATGGGACAGCACGAAGTCCGAGGCGTGGAGCAATCCCGAAACCGGATGCTCTGCCACCGTATGGGGCCGTGCCGTGGGCTGGTTCATGGCTGGTATCGTGGACGTGCTGGACTATCTGCCGGCCGATCATCCTTCGCGTGCGAAACTCATCGAGGTGCTGCAGGAGGTATCCGCGGCTGTATTGGCACAGCAGTCTCCTGAATACAGACTTTGGTATCAGGTGACGGACCAGGCGGACCGGGAAGGCAACTACCTGGAGATGTCGTCGAGCCAGCTGTTCATATACAGTCTGGCCAAAGGCGCCCGGATGGGATACCTGCCGGCCTCGTACCGCGACATTGCGCACGAAGCCTATGACTGTGCTGTGCGGCTGCTGACCAAGTGGTATTATCCCGATGGCAGCGGCATTCTCAATGTGTATTATATCAGCGGCACATGCGGTTTGGGTAAAAACGGCGATGAGTACCGGGACGGTTCGTATGCGTATTATACAGGCGTTCCCATGGTCAGCAACGACCCGAAGGGGACGGCGCCGTTCATGGCTGCCGGCCTTGAATTGTTGAAGTAAATTACTGATAGATAAATTAGTTTAACATTTTAAATCATAACCAAAATGAAAAATCTGTTTAAAATTCTGTTCGCCACTTTGGCGGTTATTTTTGCGCTCAATGCGTGCGATGACGGTGGAAGAATCATTGATGAAATCGATGACCTCACATCGCTTACTCTGAAAGACGTGGATATCGTTGACAATCTGCCCCTGACACTGCAATATGCTCAGATTGTGGATCCCACCATTACTTCGACCAAATATAAGATAGCGGCAGATCTGCTGGCAACCTCGTCCACGCAGTCACTGGCCCAACTCGCTTCGAAACATGGCGTGTCGCTGTCACAGCTGTCCGAGATTGCCCTGAAGGATATCGAGATCGAAGCCAAGGACAGCAAGGTCAAGTTTTCCGACTATTTCACGGAAATGTCCATCCAGATTGAACGTCCGGGAAGTGTTAAAATCTTTGCAACTGCAACGTCGATCCCTGCTTCATCGTCTGTCAAGTTCCAGGTCGCTGAGGGTATCACTGAAAGCATTGTCGCAGGTTGGCTTTCTGGAGATTATGTCATCTCGATTCTTGGTATCCGGAAATCAGGCGTGACGAGCATCAATATGCCGGTTACACTGGATATCGACGGCGATGTGACCTTCAGCCTTATCAAGAAAATCAAATAAATCTGACGGATGATACGCCGCATTTTCCCGCAGGTTCTGTGCTGTCTCGCCTTGATGAGTTTTTCCTGCATTCTTTCCGCGCAGGAGAAGTTTGCCTTTGCGAACAGCCGTGGCATGAGCATTTTTGCCGCCGAGAAGAACCCGGCCGCCATGATGGCTTCCACGTCGACGTTCCAGCTGGACATTCTGTCGTTGGATGTGAATGTGAGAAACGATGCCGTCCGGATTTCGTCCATGAAGGATTTACTGGAAGGGGCGAAAGACAACGACATGAAGAATCTGGTCTCATACAAAGACGACGGAATGCCCAAGAAACTGGACTTTACGCTGGATGCCAGCCTGTTGAACCTTATTGTGGCAACGCCGCGCGCGGCCTATGGGTTCGGGGTGCGCCTGCGGGGAAATGTTCTGGCGCACGACATCGGAGAAAGTCTGATTGCCGGTTTTATGGACGGGGTGAACCCGGACGATGAAAACGTGTCAAGCCTTTTCAATTCGGCTTTCGGTGATTTCAAGCTTTACGGCGACATTTTCTCCGAGGTGAAACTGTCGTTTGCCCGGCGGCTGCTCACGGCTCCCCGCCACCGCATCGACCTGGGCTTCTCCCTGAAGTACCTGACGGGTCTCTATACGGCCCGGGGCTTGGTCGATGACATGGATGCGGCGTGGGACCGCGAGAATTCGCTTATCACGATCAACCGCGCTGCGGGAACGGCGGTATATTACAAAAAAGATTTCGAAGAAGCTTTCAAGGACGTGGATTTCAATACGTTCTTCGGAGGCAAGGAATTCGGGGGCGGTTTCGGTGCCGATGCCGGACTGTCTTACGAATACCACCGCGACGGCCACGACCGCTATATGTTCAAACTCGGTGCGGCCGTACAGGATATCGGGACCATCAAATACAAAGAGGATCTCTATCTGTATGACGTGAACGTCACCCACCCTGTGGTTTACAATACCGATGAGGATTTCGGTGAAGATCCGGAAATGGACGATATTCTTTCGAAACTCAAGGACGATTTCATGGGTTCCGGCGAAGTGACGGAACACACCGGCGAATACAAGATGCAGCTACCCACCACGGTGTACCTGTCCTTCGACTGGCATGTCGGCAGCGTGCTGTCTTTGGGCGCCAATGCCGTTCTGCCGGTGTCCGACGAGATGAAGACGGCATCGCCGACCGGTACGCTGTTGAACCTTATGCCGCGCATCGAGACCGGTCCCTTCATGCTTGCGGTTCCGTTCACCTATTCCAACCGTTATGAGAAGGTACTGGTCGGTATCGGTGTCAACCTGGGCGGTCTCTTCATCGGGTCCGACGACTTGCTCGGCCTGCTGCAGGACGAGTTCTACGGCGCGAATTTCTACATCGGTTATACGCTGTCCGTCGGCAGGCGAAATTAATTAATCGGACGGAAAGTCATGGGTATCTTCAACTTCAATGCGCCCCGCCCGCGCCAGTTCAATTACCAGCCTCGCTATTACGACGAGCGCAAGGAGCGTCTCAACAATATGATTGCCGCCGCCCAGGCCGAAAAGGAAGGCCGCCAGGTGGCCGGTCATGGTCTGCAACCCGGTTTCCTCCGCGAGGCGCAGCAGAAATCCCGCCGCTCCTCGCGTCTGAAACGTAATTCTTCCATGCGGCTGGTGCTGACCATGGGTATCCTGACGTTACTCATTTACATGTATATCGGCGATAAGACGGTGCTGTACATCATGTTCGGCATCATGATGCTGCTGACGCTGGTATCTATGCTGAAAAAACGGTGACTCCCGACTGCATAGTTCAACTTTCCGATGCCGTTGCTTCGCAGATTGCGGCCGGGGAGGTGGTGCAGCGGCCGGCTTCCGTACTCAAGGAGTTGGTGGAAAACGCCATCGATGCCCGGAGTACGTCGATTCAGATTTACCTCAAAGATGCCGGCAAAACCCAGATCCAGGTCATAGACGACGGCATAGGCATGTCTCCGGCGGATGCACGCCGGGCTTTCCTGCGTCATGCCACGTCCAAGATCAGGGACGTGCACGATTTGTATGCCATTCATTCACTGGGATTCCGGGGAGAGGCGCTGGCTTCGATAGCGTCAGTGTCGGAGGTGGTACTCCGGACGCGGCGCCCTGAGGATGAGATGGGCACCGAAGTGCGGTTGGCGGGCGACGGCCCTGTCAGTCAGGAACCAGTGGCATGTGCGGCCGGCAGCGATTTCTCCATCAGGAATCTGTTCTACAATATTCCGGTTCGGCGCAAGTTCCTCAAATCGGATGCAACAGAACTTGGCCACTGCCTCACCGAATTCCGGCGTATCGCCCTGACCCGTCCGGAGACGGCATTTACGCTCTATCACAACAAGACGGAGATTTTCCGTCTGACGGCGTCCAACCGGCTCCGTCGGATTGTACATATTTTCGGGCAGGCGATGCAGAAGCAGTTGATCGGTATCTCGGCAGATACGACGCTGGCCCGGATTTCGGGCTATGTTGCGCGTCCGGAATATGCCAGAAAATCGCCGGGCGAGCAGTATTTTTTCGCCAATGGCCGATATATCCGTCATTCATTGCTGCACAAGGCCGTGCTGCAGGCTTTTGCGCAACTTATCCCGCCCAACAGTCTGCCGGTCTATTTCATTTGGATCGATGTGGATCCAGATACTATCGACATCAACATCCATCCGACCAAGGTGGACGTTAAGTTCGAAAACGAGCAGGCAGTTTTCCAGATTCTCTGCGCATGCATCAAGGAGGCACTCGGCAAGTTCAATATCCTTCCGCCCATTGATTTCGAATCGGAACATATTGTGGATGCGGCTTTGCGTCCGGTTGGCGTGCAGTTGCCCGAGATGGGTGTCCGGCCGCGGTATACATCCGGTCCGGCCGGTGGTGTACATGCCGGTCAGAACATTACGCTGCCTTGGGGTCAGTTGCATGCAGCGTTCGAACAGGAAGCACCGGCTCCGGAACCCTTGCGGACCGAGGCGCCCCTGCTGCCAGGTATGGAAGCGAAAATCTCGGAAGCTGTGCCGGAGGGAGCTGCCGGAACGAATGTGATTGCATGTCAGGGCCGTTTTATTGTCACATCCGTCCGTCAGGGGTTGATGTTTGTGGACCGGAAACGGGCCTATGAGCGGATTCTCTATGAGTACTACCTGAATGCATGGCATGCCGGATCGGTTTCGTCACAGCAGTGCATCTTCCCGGAAACTTTGGAACTCTCGGTCTCCGATTACGAATTATGCGTTTCTCTGAAAGATCATCTGTCCAATATGGGCTACCATCTGGCATTTGATGATGAGACCTGCGAGGTGAAAGTGCTCGGTCAGCCGGCGGATTTCGACGGCCGCTGCAATGCCCTGCGGATTCTGGAATCGCTTCTGGACGAGTACCGTCTGTTGCAGGACGAGGTGCTGGAACCCCGGGAATGTCTGGCGCGCATCCTGGCACGCCTTATGGCTTTGTCGTACGGGCGCGATACGTCACCGGTGGATCTGCAGCATCTGGTGGAGGAACTGCTCACTTGCAGTACGCCCAATACGACGCCGTCCGGTCAGAAAATCATCCATATCCTGCTGTCCGATGACATCGAACAGTGGTTCAATATCTCCCGCACATGAACCGGCCGCTGACACCAGTTGTTAAACACCTGTTGATTATCAACGGGATATTCTATGTAGCCATGTTGCTTATGGAGGCATCCGGTATCGACCTGACCTCCATTTTCGGCCTGCATTTCTTCGCATCTCCGCACTTCAAACCCTATCAGTTCCTGACGTACATGTTCATGCACGGCTCCCTGACGCATCTGCTGTTCAACATGTTTGCGCTGTGGATGTTCGGCGTGACGTTGGAATATGTGTGGGGAGGCCGGCGTTTTCTGGTCTATTATCTGGTGACCGGTATCGGTGCGGCGTTACTTCATACGGCGGTCCAATATGCCATCCTGCACGGCATGTTGGTTGACCTTAAAGCTTTTGCCAATACCCCGACGCCAGATACTTATTATGCGTTCATCGAAGCCCATGTGCATCATCCGTCTCGTGCAGTGTACGATTTCTATAACCTGTGGGCCTCCACACCGAATGATACTTCCATGGCGACGCAGGCCGTGAGGCAGTTGCAGGAGTATGTGCAATATCAGGTGAATATCCCGACGGTGGGGGCTTCCGGCGCCGTCTTCGGTCTGTTGCTTGCCTTCGGCATGCTGTTCCCCAATGCCGAACTGATGTTGCTTTTCCCGCCCATCCCGATGCGGGCCAAGTGGTTTGTAATGATATACGGTGCGGTGGAATTGGTGTTGGGGATCGCGCAACCCGGCAGTTCCGTGGCGCATATCGCCCATGTGGGTGGGATGCTGTTCGGCTTTCTGCTTATCCGGTATTGGCAGCGTGACCGAAGCCGTTTCTATTGATCCAGCGGTCCGGGAATGGCCGGCGGCTGTCCGGCTTTGCGCATATTTTCCTTTGTAATGTTCAGTTCTCCGAACAGTACGCCTTCCGGACAGATGAACGAGACGGGGGTATCGCTCCACAGCATGTTGTGCGCTGCCATTGTTTCTGTCACACCCAGGATATTCTTCAAGTCTTTGAACGTAACGTCGGACAATACGCCGGCGCGGACCAGTGTTTCGCTGCCGTCCGTCACGTCTGTCCTGTACAGCAGTTCTGTCCGGCCTCCCGGAATCGTCCGGACGATGTATCCGTAGCGGTATCCTTCTTCCCGGGCAGCTGTCAGCAGCATGTTTTTCAGCGAATCGGTCGTCAGGCCGGCGTCAGACCGGCAGAGCAGGACGCCTGGCAGAACCCGTGTGCTGATATTCTGTGGATTGTACACGTACCGGAGATGTCCGGTGGCTTGCCTGACGGCTGCGGTGGGCGTTCTGCCCGCCAACAGGTGCCGCAGCATACCGTTTTCGATGAGTACCAACGTCGAATCTGGTGCTATGCCGTCGGCGTCCACCGAATAGCTGCCCCACAGCAGCTGTCCTTCGTACCGGGTCAGATACGGCATGGCGATAACAGACAGATCGGTAGGCATGACCCGGTGCTGCAGGCGGTCTTCCGTGGTGGCGGACAGGGCGGTGGCGGTTTGTCTGATGGAAGGCCTGTACGTAATCAGTCCTTGTCCCTGCGAAAGGAACATGCCTTGTGCCAGATACTTGGCGGCTGCCATGCCTTCCATCAGCACGGGGCCCGTATAATTTTCCTCCATGCGTCCGGCTTCGCTGGTCCGAAGCAGTTGTCCGGCCATCTGTGCGGCATCCGCTGCCATGACCTCCTCCGGCGGGAAATCTGCCGGTGTGCGGCCGTAGTAGGTGAGCCGGTCTGATATGCTCAGTCCGTCGGCGGTCCGGGCGGCCGCTGTGACCGAAGCGACGGCCAGTTGGGAAGGCTGTTGCAGCAGGACGCCTTCGCTGGTGGCTGTATAGTATGTTCCGGCATAGACTTCCATGCCGGCGTATGAAGAGTGGATTTGCGGATATCGGCGGAAAACGCGCGATATGCGCTGCATTTTTGCGCTCCATGCGGCCAGGTCGGCCCGGTACGCCGGAAGGACGGTTCGTTTTGTGACGCTGTCGACGGGCAACAGGTCGGGAATAGCCAGCTCTTCTTCGGGTAACTGCATCTGCTGCAGCAGTGTCTGCTTGGTTTGCCACTGCAGGATGGCTTCTTTATAGGCGGCATCGGTCTTGAGCCAGAATTGCCGTCGGAGGCCGTCGTAATCGGCCTCGAGAACGGCCGGCGGCGATATCCCGCCGACATTGGCGCGCAGGGCGTTGTCGGCGCTCGTACGCTGGTAGTCACCCAGAAGCGTCTTGACCGATGTGCTTTGCACGGGTTGCTCCATTGCATAAAGTGGGCTGCCGAGGGTGGACTGGGTCCGCCATACGGTACCACGTTGCAGGGTGTATTGTATCAGGAACGGCCGTTCGGCATTCGTCAGCGCCAGACTGTCGCAGTTGCGGCGCAGTTCGTCCTGCATCGCCTGCAGCAGCCGTTCGTCTTCCGGAAGATTGATTCTGTTCTTGTCAGCCGGTTGCGGTGCTTTCAGCAGCGGCGGCAGTTCCTGCTCAACGGCATGTTTTTGGGTCTCAATCCGTTTGACGAAAAGCATCGGGGCGACGCAGGTGACCGGCACATAGCCTGATTCGGCACCGCACATGCCTGTAAAGACTTGCGGAGTCCCGCCGGCCGCCGCTATCTGTGACAGCATGGCAAGCGGAGTCCCGATCAGATCCACGCCGCGTACCAATTCGTCAGGCCGTCCGTCAGGATAGATGCGGAAGACCTCGAGAGGACTGATATTGAATGCATTCGGGGAATAACGGCTGGTTTGCGTATAACCTCCGGTGACTTTTGTGAAAAAATAGCCGTAGGGTTTTCCCTGTGCCTTGATTTCTTCAATCAGCATCCGCCGCAGGTCGTTTTCGCCGAGACCTCTGTCGGATGTGACAAACAGGTTGGACTGCCGGGTGACCGGATTGTAGCCGGCGGCGGCGCGGCCATGCCCGTTGGAGCCCGATATGCCAGGGACGGGGGTGCGCGACATCAGGAAACGTCGCAGGATGCCATTCCGGACGATATCCACCTCATCTGCCGGCATACCTTCATCGTCATACAGATAATAGCCATTCAGGTCTTGTGAGCCGAACTGCCGGGTCCGTGGTTTCATTGTGACGGAAATGTCGGCGGGCAGGACGCTTTCGCCGAGCATGTGCCGAAAGGTCTGCGCATCGTTTTCGTCTTTGAGGCGCTGACCTTCCACCCGGTGTCCGAAGATTTCGTGAAAGAAAACACCGGCTGCGTCGGCGGACATCAGGGCCGGACCGGAATATGGTTCAGCCACGGGTGCTTTCTGCAGTTGCTGCAGCCGGCGTACAAGGTCCTTGATGGCGTCTGTCACCGTTTTGTCATCAGGCAGCCGGTTGGGGCGGAAGGCGAACCATTGTACGAAAAGCGGCAGTTGCATACCGTCATCGGCCCTGGCCGTCAAGTCGCAGCTCAGCGTGGCATAGGGCTGGTTCTGCACGATGACACTGCCCTCGCTCGACACATAGTATTTGCGCACGTATCTGACCGACAGCGAGGCGTCACATCGCAACAACTCCGGAAAATCTTTCCCTATGGCACTGTAGCGGCAGAGCCGTTGCAGCCATTTTTCCACATCGCGTGCCGAAAACGGTGCATCAGCGGGTGATTCGATATACTGCACCGGAGGACTTTCGGTATAGTCGGCTGATTCTCTGTTATTCCGGACACGCACGGCGGCATCGGCCGAGACGGCGGCCAGACGAGAAACAGCCGCACGGTAGGCAGCGTCTGCCGACAGCCAGACGACCTGCCGGACGGCATCCGGTTCGTCTTCAAGTGGAAGATAGGTGGTTTCTGCATCCTCCGGTCCATTGTCCGATGGATGGTAGTTGTCGAACTGCCAGTCGCCGACGCGGACCATCGGGGTGAAAATCCGGTAATGCCGGTCCTGATGTTCGGAAACGGCTCCGAAGGAGGCCTCCAGATACCAGGTCTGTTGGTCATCTACGCGGAAACTGACAAAGTAGGGCGGGGAAGCGGTGGCTTGCCACGCCGTCATTTCCCGTTGCAGTTCCGTCTGCAGCAGGTCGGCCAGTGCATCTTTCCGCGGTGCGGCATGGATGACGGAGCATGCAAGACAGAGCACCATGCCCAGCAGGGCCGGCATCTCCATCGGGCGTATGCGGCGTCGCTCCACGGCTGCCGGTTTACAGATTGGCCACGCGGATAACGTCTGCGAAGACGCCGGCCGCCGTCACTTCCGCTCCGGCGCCATAGCCTTTGATGACCATGGGCAATTCCTTGTACCGTTCAGTCGTAATGAGGATGATGTTGTTGCTCCCTTCCAGATTGTAGGCCGGATGGCACTGGTCCACTGTACGCAGCCCCACCGAAGCCTGGCCGTTCTCGAAGACGGCAACGAAGCGCCAGCGTTTGTGCTCCTGCTCGATTTTGCGTCGTTCCTGCTCGAACTGGGCATCGTAGGCCGGTACTTTCTTCCAGAAATCGTCCAACGTACCTTCGAAGCAGTCATCGGGCAGGAATTTGTTGACCACGATATCCTCTTTCTCAAGAGCGCATCCGGCTTCGCGCGACAGGATCAGAATCTTGCGTACAACATCGGTGCCGCTGAGGTCGATGCGCGGATCCGGCTCGGAATAACCCTGTTCCTTGGCCAGCCGGATGGTCTGACTCAGCGGGATTTCGCTGCTGATGGTGTTGAAAATGAAATTGAGCGTCCCGGACAGTACCGCCTCGATGCGCAGAATCTTGTCACCACTGAGAATCAGGTCATTCATGGTGTTGATGATAGGCAGACCCGCACCAACGTTTGTTTCGTACAGGAAACGTACACCACGTTCCTTGGCCATCCGTTTCAGATTCTCGTACCGGCTGTAAGCTGATGAGCAGGCAATCTTGTTCGGTGTGACAACGGAGATGAAATTGTCGAGCAGAGTCTCGTATTTGGAGGCGATGACCGGACTGGCCGTACAGTCGACGAATACACTGTTTCGGAGGTTCAGCGCTTTGATGCGTTCTACGAACTTGTCGAGATCGATGGGCTCGCCGCGCTGCTCGATTTCCTTGTCGTAGCTCTCGCCCGGGATGCCTTTCAGATCGAACAGCATTTTGTCGATGTTGGCTACACCGATGATGTTGATTTTCAGTTTATGACGTTCCATCAGGATGTCCCGTTGGCTGCCAATCTGTTTGAGCAGGCTGTTGCCGACGGTGCCCGTACCTACCTGGAAAAGATGCAATGTCTTGAATCCCATGGTAATGAAGAAGTCCTCGTGGATGACATTGAGCGCTTTGCGCAGGGCATCTTTCCGGATGGCGATGGAAATGTTGAGTTCCGACGAGCCCTGGGCCACGGCGACGGCGCTGATGCCGTTGCGGGCCAGTGCCTTGAAGAGGGTGGCAGCCACGCCGGGCATGTTTTTCATCTGTTCCCCCACCACGGCGATAATGGACAGGTCGCTTTCCGTAGTGACATGGAAGTCGTATCCTCCGGCCGCTTCTGCCGCAAATTCCTCGCGGATGGCCCGGACCGCCCGGTCGGTGTCTTCCGGTTGGATGGCGAACGTGATGGAGAATTCCGATGAAGCCTGGGTAATCAGGATGACATTGACCGACACGCGTGCGAGGGCGTCAAACAGACGTTTGGACGAGCCGGATACACCGACGATGGCAGGACTCTGGACCGTGACCATCGTTACGTTCGGAATGGAGGATACGCCTTTGATGCGGGCCGTCTCGCTGCTGCTGGCATCCCGGCCGATCCATGTGCCTTCGGCCTCCGGATTGAAGGTGTTCCGGATATGGATGGGGATATGCGCCAGATAAACAGGCTGCAGCGACGGCGCATAGATAAGCGATGCGCCGAAATGCGACAGTTCGAAGGCTTCGTTGTACGACATGGAAGGGATGGGCATGGTCCGCTGTACGATTTCCGGATCGGCTGTCATGAAGCCGTCGGTGTTGATCCAGAGTTCCAGCACGTCGGCCTGCAGGGCGGCGGCAATATGCGCAGCGGTGCAGTCGGTCCCTTTCCGTCCCAGAACAGCAAGGCTGCCGTCCTCGTTCCGGCCGATGCCGCCCGCCACGATGGCTGTTGCAGTCAACGTCTGCAGCCGGGCACGGATCTGCGCCTGTGTTTCTTCCTTCAGGACGAAGGCTTGTTTCCTTTCACAGCCGGTACGGATAAGGTCGCAGGCATCCACGTATTGTGTGCCGGGAATGACATGTGACAGGATCGTCGCCGAAAGGATGGGGCCGGCGCCGCAGAGTCTGATCCGGGCCTGCCGAGGCATCGCCTGCAGCAGATAGGCGCCTTCCAGCAGTTGTGCACAGGTGACGAAAATGTCCTTCACCTGACGTTTGACTACCTGGCAGCGGTCTGCAGGCACCAATTCGTCGATGATTTCCTCGTGTTCCTCCTGGATTTTCGCCAGTCGGACCTTGTAGTCGTCGTTGTGGCAGACAGCCATGTCGGCCAGTTGCATGAGCCGTTGTGTCATGTCCTCGAAAGCCGATACCACCACCACGCATTTCTCCTTGCGTGAAACAATGTTCTGACGGACCAGGCGGATGGCCTCTGGCGTACCCAGCGAAGCGCCGCCGAATATGATTACTTGCATGTCGTTAAAAGTTTATATTTCAATATTGTTGAATCCCGACACCGTCGTCTCGGGTGCGATTTTCTGAATCAATCCCTGCAGGACCTTACCCGGTCCCAGTTCAGTGAACTGCATGGCACCGTCCTGCACCATGTTGCGGACGGACTGTGTCCAGCGCACGGGAGCGGTCAGCTGGGCCTTGAGGTTCCGCTTGATCAAGTCGGGATCCTGTGTCGGCTGTGCATCCACGTTCTGGTATATTGGACAACGTGGCCAGTTGAAGGCCGTCCGGTCGATGGCCTCTTCCAGTTCCTCCCGTGCCGGCAGCATCAGCGGTGAGTGGAATGCGCCGCCCACCTGCAGGCGCATGGCCCGTTTGGCGCCGGCTTCCTTGAGGCGGATGCAGGCTTCGTCCACCGCCGCCTCTGTCCCGGATATGACCAACTGTCCCGGACAGTTGTAATTGGCAGGCACCACGCCGGTAATTTCCTGACATACATTTTCGACCGTTTCATCGGGCAGTCCGAGCACGACGGCCATCGTCGAGGGCTGCATTTCGCAGGCTTTCTGCATGGCAACGGCCCTGGCGGAGACCAGACGCAGCCCGTCTTCGAAAGACAGGGCACCGGCGGCGGTCAGAGCGGAAAACTCTCCCAGGGAGTGTCCGGCGGCCATATCCGGTCTGAAGCGGTCGCCCAACAGGGCTGCGAGGATGACGGAATGCAGAAAGACAGCCGGTTGGGTGACCCGGGTCTGTTTCAGATCTTCGGCCGTCCCGCTGAACATGACATCGGTGATACGGAATCCCAGCAGGTCGTTGGCCTGCTCGAACAAATCCCGTCCCAGCGGGAAATCCTCGTAAAGCTGCTGCCCCATGCCGGGGAACTGGGCGCCTTGCCCGGGAAAAACAAATGCGGTCTTCATGTTTAAAAAATTACGGTCAGTCGCCTTCGGGTTTCACCAGCGAAATGGTCGGCGAAGGCGGGATTTTAAAATCGTTGAACGGATCCGGCTGTGCCGGGTCGTAGGCGGTGTAGTCTGGCCGGATGTGCGACGTAAAGTCTTCGAGATTCAGACGTTTCATCTCTTCGATGACACATTTGGCCAGCTGGTAGCCGCCGTAAGGGTTGAAATGAGTGTTGTCGGCCAACGCGGAGGTCTGTCCCGGAAACGTATTGGCAGCATAGTGCACAAATGCGTTCTTTGAGAAGTCAGTTCCTTGTGCTTCAAGGGCTTCATACAGCACTTTGCTTCTGGCGTTGAGTTCGATGACCGGCACATTGTAGCGGGCGCCGACGGCTTGTACCGTGTCGGTGTAGCCGGCCAGCGAGTTGGTGACCTTGCGTTCGGCATCGAAAGTGCGCCGGTTCATCGGCGTGACCAGCACCGGGTGTGCCCCCACGCCGCGGGCGGTTTCGATAAACTTGACCAGGTTGTTCCTATATGCCGTTATATTATTGTTCTTCTGGTCGTTGTGCCCGAATTCGATGAACAGGTAATCGCCGGCTTTGATTTTGGTCATGAGCTTGGCCAGCCGCCGTTCACCTTCGAACGAAGCGAGAGTCTCGCCCGATTCCGCATAATTGGCAAACACGATGTGTTCGTCAAAGAAACGGGGAATCATCTGCCCCCAGCCGCACCATGGTTCGTTGTCCTGATCCACGACGGTCGAGTCGCCGGCCAGGAACACCGTGACGACCTTGTCGTTCCGGGTAATTTCAATGGCGTTGATGCAGGGCCGGGCATCGTTGAACTCCAGGGTGAGCTTGTCGTCCCAGTTAAGTTTGCCGTATTCGCGCGATTTGAGCCGGACCGTTTCGTTGTCGCGGATGACCGTGTTGCGGATGTTGACATTGAAGGTATAAGTGGCGTACTTGCCGGCGGTCGTCGCGGCGCGTTCCACCGCCAGGCGTCGCGATTCGGCCCGGACAGTGGTCACCGTCGCATCCTTGGCATCCCCCATGATCACCTTGACCGTGTAGTTGCCTTCCGGCAGGTCCACCGAGAAGAAAAACGGTTGTCCAGCCGTGCAGAAATCGCCGAGCAATTTGTTGCCGCCGCGGTTGACGTCCTGTACTTTGGAACCGATGTCGAATCCGTAGCTCTTGCCGGCGCCGTACACATCGGCAGAGGTTACCTGGATGTAACCCTTTTCGGCTTTACCGTTGCCGAAATCGAATTTCCAGCTGTCTTGCTGGGCTGCCGCCTGGCCTGCGGTCATAAGACAGCAGATGGCGAGTATTTTTCCGATGAGTGATTTGCTATTCATATTCCGGTGTATTCAGGGTCTTGAAATATTCCGGGCTGGCCGTTCCATCAACTCGACGTGCAGTCCTTCCCGCTGGAGCCCGGTGACGTTTGAAACTTGCAGGTCGCTGTAAGCCTGTATGTGGCAGTCTTCGAATACGACATTCTGAATGGGGCTGTCATCAAGTCCGTGCAAACTGCCGGTGGCGTTGGCCTTGCCGTGGACGCCGATGAGTCGGATGTTCCGGAAGACCGGCAGCACTTCGGCCGGCGGCAGTGGATTGACCATGCGCCATTCCATGTTCATTTCAAAGGCCTGGCGTGCATCCCGGATTTCGATATTGCGGAATACGATGTCTTCGACGACGCCGCTGCGGCTGGGCTGGGTCTTGAAACGGATCGGCGCCCAGTTGCCGGCATCGGCGATGCAATCTACGATTTCCACGTTGCGGATGCTGCCGGAAGTTTCGCTGCCCATGGCCACACCGCCGTGCCCGTATCCGAAGAAGCAGTCCCTCACGGTAATACGTTCACTCGGACGGTTCACGCGGAGGCCGTCGCTGTCCTTGCCTGCCTTGATGGAGATGCAGTCGTCGTTGACATCGATGGTGCATTTCTCAACGACGACATCTGCACTGGAATCAATGTCGATGCCGTCAGAACTGGGGATGTTGTGGTCGGCCGAAATATGCAGATTGGATGCCAGCACATTTTTGGAATAAAGGATGTGCAGACACCAGACAGCCTGGTTGTGCAGCCGGATGTCGCGGATGATGACATCGGAGCACTCCTGGAAGCAGATCAGACGCGGCCGGCCCACATAAGGGATGGACGGGAGCGTGATGGTCGAGTCGGGATAGGCCTGCTGCAACGAGTCCAGCAACGCTTCTCTCTGCCGTTTCGCTTCATTGCTGTTGGCCAGCCAGATGTCGCCGCTGCCGTCGATGGTGCCTTCGCCGCTGACGATGCAGCCTTTCACGCCGATGAAGTTGATGAGCGCGGAAGTCCATTTGCGTTCGATACCTTCCCATCGTGTGTCGATGTTCGGATAATCCTCCTGCCGGACGGATCCCTGCAACTTGCCCCCTTCCTCGAGGTACAGATCGACCCCTTGTTTAAAGAAAAGGGCTCCTGTCAGGAACGTGCCGCGGGGCACCACCACGATGCCGCCCCCTTTCTGGGCGCAGTCGTCTATCAGCTGCTGGATGGCCTGGGTGTTCATGGTCAGACTGTCACCGACGGCGCCGTAGTCCGTGATGACATAACGTTGGCGGCTGCTGCAAGAAACCAATAAGAGGCTGCAAATTAGTCCAATAGAATAAATGATACGGTGTCTCATGGTATGGCGGTTTATGCCTGCAAGGCGGCGATTTGTTGTTTCAATGCTTCGATCTTGGATTCGGCGTCAGCTTTCTTCTTGCGTTCCATGGCTACGACCTGTTCCGGTGCATTCTGCACGAAACGGCTGTTCTCCAATTTCTTGAGAACGTTCTGAAGAAAACCTTCCGCATAGGCGAGCTCTGCCTGCAGCCTGGCTATTTCTGCGGAGATATCCACGCGGCCGGTCATGGGCAGGAAGTAGGTGGTGGTGCGGACCATGAAGGACAGACTGCCTTCCGGTTTGGCATCGCACGGTACGATGTCTGCCAGTGTGGCGGCTTTCGACAAGACTTCGGGCAGTCTCACCTGGCCTTGGACATACAGAGTCAGAGCCTCTTTCTGCGGGATGTTCTTGCTCTGCCGGATGTTGCGCAGTTCGGACACGATGCTCCGCGTTTCATCCATGGCGTCGATCAGTTCCGGATCGGTTTCTCCGGCTTGTGGCCAGGCCGCGTACATGATGCTTTCGCCGTCCTGCCGCTGCTGCAGGCACTGCCAGAGCTCCTCGGTGATGAAAGGCATGAAGGGGTGCAACAGTCGAAGCAACATGTCGAAATAGTGCAGGGTGGCTTGCAGTGTGGCACGGTCGGATGGCTGCTGGAATCCCGGTTTCACCAGTTCCAGGTACCACGACGAGAAGTCGTCCCAGAACAGTTTGTAAACGCACATCAGTGCTTCCGACAAACGGTATTTCTCGAACAGGTCGTTCATTTCGGCCACGGCGGCGTTGATGCGGGCGCCGAACCACTTCACGGCCAGAGCAGCCGTGGGAGACTGCACCGCCCGGTCGTCCGCCTGCCAGCTCTGCACCAGCCGGAACGCGTTCCATATCTTGTTGTTGAAATTGCGTCCCTGCTCACAGAGCGCATCGTCGAACAGGATGTCATTGCCGGCAGGGGCGGAGAGCATCATGCCCATACGCACACCATCGGCACCGTAAGTGTCGATGAGTTCCAGTGGATCGGGGCTGTTGCCGAGCGACTTCGACATTTTCCGGCCGAGTTTGTCGCGGACGATGCCTGTGAAATAGACGTGCCGGAACGGCATGTCACCCTGGTATTCGTAACCCGCCATGATCATGCGCGCCACCCAGAAGAAGATGATGTCGGGGTAAGAGAATTCTCGAAGTGGTATCGCGTGGTATGGAAATCATCGTTGTCACAGGAACCAATGGTAAAACAACCACATGCAGCATGCTGCGAAATGCTTTGCAGGAATCCGG
>JAFWVY010000066.1 GCA_017523725.1 Bacteroidales bacterium | reverse complement strand
CGTCGGAATAACGCTGGTCGTCGAAGGCGTTGAACCGGCATTCCGACAGCAGGAACACCAGGAAGAAGGCTTCGATGATGCTGACGTATTTCATCACCATGTAGGGGATGACGGAGGCCGCGGCGCGGTATTCCCAGTTGTCTGCATCGGCCAGGGTCAGGCGCGAAAAGAGCAGATAGACCACGAACGCCGTGAGCGCCAGCACGAACAGCTGGAAAAGGCGGCTGCGGCTTACCGCCAGACGCTCGTACTTCCGGACGGTCCGGATATATTGCAAGTGTTCATTGCTGTTCATATTCGTAGTATTTGATGATGTCCGACAACCGTTTCTTTCTATTGTTACACTGCAAATATAACAAAAAAATATAACTAAATAATTTGGTCCAAATACCGATTTAGCAAATCCGGTGTCTTACCGGTAAAGATACACGAATCCGGTGTAGTTTTCGGGCTCGTAGGTCTGCTTGCGGCCGTAGCCTTTGGCTTCCATGACGTAGTAGTACACGCCTTCGGAGGCCTCGTGCCCTTCGTTGGTCTTGCCGTCCCATCCTTCCCAGAAGCGCATGTCGTCGCCGCTGTGGCTGTAAACCAGCCGGCCCGACCGCGTGTAGATCTTGATGGAAAAACTGCGGATGGAGACGTTGTAGGGCAGGAAATAGTCGTTCTGGCCGTCGCCGTTGGGCGTAAAGACATTGGCGTTGCGCAGGTCGGAGGCATCGACCGCGAATGTCTGGCTGGACGTAGCCTCACAGCCGTGCGCATTCGAGACCGTCAAAGTCACCGTATAATTTTTGGGCGTACGGTAGGTATGCGACGGATGCGTCAGCTGCGCGGTCTCCAGCGTCTCTCCGTCGCCAAAGTTCCAGACGTAGGACGTGGCGTTGAGGGCGGCATTGGTCAGCTCGACATCGAGCGGTGCTGAGTATTTGCCCGCCGCATCGGTGGCGGCCCGCAACGTAAAGTCGGCCGTGACAGCCCACGGCAGGACGATAGCCTCGTCCCGCTGCACCCGGCCGTATCCGTCGGACGCCGTGAAGGTGTACCGCGTCTCAACCGCATAAACATCGGCTGTCCGGAGATACTGGCCGCCGGCCTCCGTGTAGAGTCGGCAGGCCCCGGGCGCACCGGAACCGGCCTGTACCGTGAACGACACCGGCACTTCGGCGTCGAAGGCTTCCAGAGTCTGCGGATTGTAATACCGGAGCGATGACGGTTTCAAAGCCGGACTGGACGGGTCGAGATAGAAGTCGATGAAGCCGCACTGCTGGCCGCGCACGATCCGCCCGGCAGTGTTCTTTTCGAGACGGAATGTAAATGGCTCGTTGCAGAGGAACCACACGTAGGACGTGTCACGGAGCACCGTATCGGGCAGCATGGTTTCCATGGCCAGAAGATAGCCTCCCGCCGAAAGCGTGTCCACGCGGCTCGAAACAACGTTCTGCGCCACGAAGAACGGTGCGGCAGAAGGCACGGCACCCGCCATGCGGTACCAGCTGAAAGTCGACAGGGTATCGGACGAAACGGCCAGCGCAGCCGAAGGGGTATTCGAACGGTTATACACATAGACGGTGTCGCGCACCGTCCGTCCGGTCATGTGCCGCTCATAGGCCGCCGGAATCCGGCCCGCCACACCCGGTGTCTGGAGAGACATGCGACCGGACGCTGCCCGGAGCCCGCCGGCCTGCAGCAGCATGACCGCAAACAGCACAAGCCGGAACAACCGGCCGGCTGTACGGCGTTGCAGCAAGATGACAGACCGGAGCATGGATATGCGTTGCATGAATGCGGGTGTTTTATCGATTGCGAAGATAGGCATTTATGACGAAATCTGCGGTCACTCCACGATTTTGAGCCGGGCGAACTTGAGCAGCAGCTGCTTCATGCCGGACGACTCGAACCGGACCGTCGCCTTGCGGTTCGGTTCAACGCCTTCGATGGCCAGTACCTCGCCGCGGCCGAAAGAACGGTGCAGCACCGTCATGCCTTTCTGTATCCGCTCCGGAGCATCGGGCACGAACGGTTCCGCATCTGCCGGTACAGACGGATGCGGCACGGACGGACGTGGTGCAGACGGACGCGCAGCGGACATGCCGGGCGCACCGGATTCCCGGTAATACGATTTCTGCCCGTATTCGACCGGCCGGCCGGCACCCCTGAAACCGCCTCCCGCCGCCGGACGCGCCAGGCCGGGTTGTTCGCCGAAACGGCCTGCCCGCCGGTCGGGCATGTCGAGGTATTGCGCGTCGATTTCCCTGAGGAACCGGCTGGGCGGCGCATAGACCGCCGTGCCGTTCCGCCGTCGGGTGTCGGCGTACGACAGGAAGAGGCGTTTCCGGGCCCGCGTCATGGCCACGTAGAAAAGCCGTCGTTCCTCCTCGAGTTCCTGCAAAGACGTCATCGACAGCGACGAAGGGAACAATTCTTCTTCCAGGCCCACCACATAGACGGCATCGAATTCCAGCCCCTTGGCCGAATGGATTGTCATCAGCGTGACATGGTCGTCGTCCTCGGTCGCCTGGTCCATATCGGTAAGCAGGGCCACGTTCTCCAGATAGTCTGACAGCAGCACCTGACGCTCTTCATTGGCATTGTCGGCCACGAAGGTCATCGCACCGTTGAGCAGTTCCTCGATGTTCTCTATGCGGGAGATGTTTTCGGGCACCTGCTCCTCGCGCAGCGCCGTGAGCAGCCCCGACATCCGCACGGTTTTCTCGGCCACTTCATAGGCCGATTTCGTCTCGGCATCAACGGCCAACTCGCGCATCATGTCCATGAATGCCGTCACTTTCCGCTGCGTCCCCGCATTGACCGACGGCACCCATTCTGCCAGATGCTCCGCAGCGGCCCACAGCGATGTGCCGTGCACCTCGGCCGCTCCGGCGATATGCTGCAGTGTGGTTTCACCAATGCCCCTGGAGGGCGTGTTGATGACACGGCGGAAGGCCTCGTCGTCGTGTGGATTGACAATCAGCCGGAGATAGGCCAGCACGTCCTTCACCTCCTTGCGCTGGTAGAACGACAGCCCGCCGTACACCACATAGGGGATGTTGTCGTTGCGCAGTTTCTCCTCGAAGATGCGCGACTGGGCATGGGTCCTGTACAGAATGGCCATCTCGCGGTACGGGATGCGTTCGCCGTACAGCAGGTCCTGCATCGAGCGCACCACCATGAAGCCTTCCTCGAAATCGTTGGAGGCATGGAATACTTTTATCCGCTCGCCTTCGGCATTGGCCGACCAGACTTCTTTCGGTATCCTGTTTACATTCTTGGCAATGAGACTGTTGGCCGCACTGACAATAACCTTGGTAGAGCGGTAGTTCTGTTCCAGCTTGAACATCCGGTAGTCGGGATAGTCGTTCCTGAAGTTGAGGATGTTCGCAATCTGCGCGCCGCGGAAGGCGTAGATGCTCTGCGAGTCGTCGCCCACCACGCAGACGTTGCCGTGTTGCTGGGCCAGTTTCTTGACGATGAGGTACTGCGCATAATTGGTGTCCTGGTACTCGTCAACCAGAATGTAGCTGAACCTTTGCTGATAGCGGTCGAGAATGGCCGGGAAGTCGCGGAAGAGGATGTTGGTGTTGAGCAACAGGTCGTCGAAATCCATCACAGCCGACTTGCGGCAGCGGGCCACGTATTTTTCGTACACTTCGGCAATCCGCGGACAGCCGTGCTGCTGGTCGGTGCGCTGCACGTCGCTGTTGGCGGCGTAAGCGGCCGCCGTCAGCAGGTTATTCTTGGCTGAGGAAATGCGGGACGCAATCTGCTTGGGGTTGTAGGTCTTGTCGTTCAGCCCCATCTCCTTGACGATCTGTTTCACCAGATTCCGGGCGTCCTGGGCGTCATAGATGGTGAATGTGGACGGATATTGCAGGGACTCCGACTCACGGCGCAGGATGCGCGAAAAGATGGAATGGAAGGTACCCATCCACAGGTAGCGGGCCGTGTCTTCGCCGACGAGTGCGGCAATGCGTTCGCGCATCTCGCGGGCGGCCTTGTTGGTGAACGTCAAGGCCAGGATACGCGATGGGGCCACCCCCCGCTGCAGCAGATATGCCACACGGTAGGTCAGCACCCGCGTCTTGCCGGAGCCCGCCCCGGCGATAATCAGCGACGGGCCGTCACATTGTTCGACGGCCTGCCGCTGCACTTCGTTCAAATCTTTCAGGAAATCCATGTCAATTGCTGCGTATCCGGCCGGAAGGTCGGAATACCGGCCTCAAAAATAGCATGGAAATACCGTCCCCGCAACCCGGACGGTGCGTTTTTCTCCGGCGGATGGCAACACAGCCCCGCACCCGGTCTAAAGCACCTCCAGGTCAAGCACCTGCAGGTCTTTGTCCATCGACGAGGGACCGCACAGAATCTGGTAATGGCCCGCAAAAGTCGAGACTTCGCCAGGAGCCGACGCATCGTAATACTGGAATGCCTCACCGTCGAGCGTAATGACGGCTTCCCCGGTTTCGCCGGCCTTCAGCGAGATGCGCTGGAATCCCTGCAATCCCTTGATGGGTGCATCGGGATTGTCCAGGCTCTTGACATAGACCTGCACGATCTCGTCGCCGTCGCGGCTGCCGGTATTGGTCACGGGCACCGTCACGGTGACGGAACCGTTCTTGCGCATCTTATTGCGGGAGATGCGGGGCGTGCCGTAGGCATACGTGGTATAGCTCAGACCGTATCCGAACGCGTACAGCGGTTCACCGTGGAAGTAGCGGTAAGTGCGGCCTTCCATGGAATAATCCTCGAAGGGCGGCAGCTGGTCGGTCGATTTGTAGAACGTCACCGGCAGTTTCGCCGAAGGATTGCAGTCGCCGTTAAGGATCTCAGCAAGCGCCTGGGCACCTCCCTGGCCCGGATACCAGGCCTGGATGATGGCGTCGAGCTGGTCTTCGATGCTGGCAAATCCCATGCAGGAACCGGCGCAGTCCACAAACACGACCGGCTTGCCGGTGGCATGCATGGCCCGCACGAGACGCTGCTGCACGGCCGGAATCTCGATGTCCGGCTTGTCACCGCCCTCACCTTCCATCGAAGGTGAAATACCACCGATGATGACAATGGCATCGACGCCGTCCGCCACCAGTTTTTCGGCAAGGTCGGTGAACTCGGCGATCTTCTGCTGGCAGAACTGGACGTTGAGCCGTGCAAACTGAGAGGTTTCGTGGGTGTATTCCACGCGCACGTCATAGATCCGGCCCTCGACCACCTCGAACGATTTCATCCGCGGCGCACCGCCACGGCCGAAACCGAAACCGCCGAAGCCACCGAAACCGCCGAAGCCACGACCGCCCTGTGCCGCCGCACTCTCCTCCACCAATTTACCGTTGACAATCAGACGATAGCCGTGGTCACTGCTGATGTTGTAACCCATTTCGCCGGTGAACGGAGCCGTGATGCGGCCGGTCAGACAGACCGAAATATTCTCTTTTTCAACGCCGTCAGCAAAGTTATATGCACCGAAAGTACTGAAGTTCACCTCTTTGTAATATCCCGTCACAGCCGGGGCGCCCTTGAAGGCGGTGTTGTTCCAGAAGTCGGCTTTCAGACCGCGGCCGTCGTTGAAATCCTGCGTGTAATACACAGTGGCATATTCGTTGCGAATCTCACAGGCTTTGTCATAGATAATCTCGGTGTCGGGGAAATACTTACGGATGCCGGACAACAGCGAGCGGGTGTGCTCCTGCGTGGGAGATCCGCCGTACTCGCCGTTCATCATGCCGGTGTCGTCGGCGTTCGGGCCCAGCACCGCGAGCTTGCCGATGCGTTTGTCGAACGGCAGCACGCCGTTGTTCTTCAGCAGCACCATCGACTGGCGGGCCGCTTCGACCGCCAGGGCGTCGTTGGCTTCGCTGCTGATGACGTCCTCGCCCAGGTTGGCCCACGGCAGCATCTCGGCCGGGTCGAACATGCCGAGTTCGAACCGTCCCGTCAGCACGCGGCGCAGCGCCACGTCAAGGTCGGATTCCGCGATGGCGCCTTCCTTGAAGGCATCGACAAGCGACATGAAACTCTTGCCGCATTCGAGGTCGGTACCCGAAAGGACAGCATCAATGGAGGCCGAAGCGGCATCCGGATGGGTGCCGTGCTGGTTGGGGTTGTAGAAGTTGTTGATGGCGTCGCAGTCGGTCAGGATGATGGCATCGTAACCCCATTTCTCCCGCAGGATGTTGGTCAGCAGGCGGTCGCTGCCGCAGCAGGGCTCGCCTTCGTAACGGTTGTATGCGCACATGATTTCGCGCACGTTGCCTTCGGTGACCAGTTTTCTGAAAGCCGGCAGATACGTTTCCCAGAGGTCGCGCATCGACACGACGGCGTTGTAGCGGTGACGCTGCGGTTCCGGCCCGCTGTGCACCGCATAGTGCTTGGCACAGGCATGCGTCTTGAAATAGCGTTTGTCGTCGCCCTGCATGCCTTTGACGTTGGCCACGCCCATAACGCCCATGTGATAGGGATCCTCGCCGTAGGCTTCCTGTCCGCGGCCCCAGCGCGGGTCGCGGAAGATATTCACGTTAGGGCACCAGAAGGTCAGTTCAGGATTGCCCGGCACATAATTCGCGCCCATGGCCACCCCGAAGATATCATGGTCGGAACGGTTCCAGTTGGCACGGGCTTCGTCCGACACCGTGGAGAATACACGGTAAACCAGGTCGGGATTGAACGAGGCCCCCATGCCGATGGGCTGCGGATAGACGGTGTAACCGCTCTGCCGCACGCCGTGGCAGGCTTCGCTCCACCAGTTGTACGACGGGATGCCCAGCCGGTCCACCGAGACCGACTTGTTCATCATCAGGCCGATCTTCTCTTCCGGCGTAAGCAGCGAAATGAGGTTATCCACCCGCTTCGCGTTGGAAAGTTTCGGATTCTGGAACGGATACTCGTATTTCTGGCTGCTGCAGGCCGTAACGACCAGGAGCAAAGCAACCGAAAGCCATTGAATCATTTGTTTTTTCATATTCTGCAAGTCAATTAAGGGGTAAATGCTATCTAATGACGTCCGGCTATCTATCGGTGATGTGCCGTAGCGACAGCCGCACGGATGTTCTCGGGCGAAGCGCCGCCCACCGTGCATTCCGCGCCGAGCATCGTCTTCCCGGCCGGAGCAGCCTTCAGCACGGCATCAACCGTGGCGGTGAGTTCCTCCACGCTGCTGTGGACGATTTCCTTCTTCCGGTCGAGACCGCCGAGCACCGGGCGGTTGAACAGTTTGACGCCGTCTTGCAACGAGAACGGTTTGCCGGCGATATAGATGGGCGTATTGACAATCTGGCCGGGATAGTCCGCATAGCGGGTCAGGTCGTTGTACGGTCCTTCCCAGTCGCAGATATGCAGGATGTTGACCTTCGTGTCTTTAACGCACTCGTTCATGACTTTCAGGTCGTTGGGCCGGATGATCTCGGTGAACCAGCCGGGAATCTCCTCGAACTTGGCTTCACCGCCCTGCGTGCACATATAGAACCCTTCGATGCCGGCGGCCTTGCATTCCTTTACAAGCCAGACCAATGCATCCGCATAGTAGCCGAGCACGCGTTTGAGGTCTTCCGGACGCTCCACCGCGGCTTTGGCAATCTCAGGCTCGGTGAGCGACTGACGCGCCACCTGATACGGCGAATAGAGGGTCGGCAGCACATAGACCTCAGAACCGACCGCCTCCTGCAGTTTCTTGATGATTTCGAGGGTCGGACGGTAGAAATCGGTCTTGACCGGGCCGATGGCGTCCCAGGTCTCCTGTGCATCAAGATTCCGGATGCGCGGCATACTCTGTTCGAACTGGACTTTCATGATGTCCATGTCGGAATTCCTGAGATGCTCCAGGTGCGCCTGCACGGCTGCATCGCCGGTCTTCTGGTTGCTTCCGAAATGGATGAAAAAAGCCGCCGGGACATACGACGGATCGAGCGTGCCGGCTACGAAACGGTCCATGATTTCTTTCTTGTTCTCAGGAACCCGGTTATTGTTGCATGAAGTGACACCCAACATACACAGCAGGGCCATGGCAATAAAGATAAAATTTCTCATAATGGTGTAAATATGGTTAGTGTAGCGCCCGCCATGCAGACACGGCAGCAATATGCAAATTTATGATTTTTTTTGTTCCGTCTGGCATCCGTGCATGTTTTCCCAATATCGGATACAATGTCTGCCTGGCCGTACACAAGGTGTCCTCGCTGCGGATTCTTCCGGGACTTGCTTTTCTGTTTTTTTTTAGGCAACTTGCCATCGGCTCCGATTGCATGGCAACGATGTTGTAAACAACAATGTCACAGCAAGTTGTCAATATCGGAGCAAGAGAAAACCGAACCAAAAAAGATGAAAATGAAAAAGTATTTGCTCTTCGCAGTGGCGGCCCTGTGCCTCGCCGGCTGCAAACAGGCTCCGAAACCTGCGGAAACAACTTCTGAACGGAAAGTGATGGCGCGCTACGTCCCCGAACGTTCTGACGATTTCGTATTCGAGAACAACTTCATCGCCGGCCGGCTCTACGGCCATGCCCTCGAAGGCAACCCGACATCGCCGGGCATCGACATCTGGGTCAAGATGCCGGGCAAGCTGGTGGCCGACGAATGGTACGCCGCAGCCCAGCAGGATCCCGAATACTATCACCACAACCACGGCGACGGCAAGGATTGCTACAAAGTGTCGGTGAGTCTCGGCGGCGGCGCCTCTGCGGTGCTGATCGAAGACACCATCCAGTATCCGGCCACCAACTACCGCAGCTATGAAATCCTTGAAGACACCCCTGAAAAGGTGGTCTTCGTGCTGCACTATCCCGCATGGGAGACCAAAGGCCAGACCATCGCGCTCGACAAGAAAATCACAGTGACGGCCGACAGTTATTTCTGCAAGGTGGAAGACACGTACACGTTCTCCGGTGCCTACGGTGACGTGCTGGACGTGGCAGCCGGCGTGTTCCGTCACGTCAGCCAGAACACCATCGTCAACGAAAAGGCCGCATCCGACCGCTATGCCATCTGGGAACGCGCATCCGACCAGAGCATCGAACCCGAAGACGGCATGCTGGGCGTGGCAGTCTATGTGCCGAATGCCGATGCAGTCCGTTGCGGCAACGAAGACGAGCACGGACTCGTCATCCGGAAAGTCCGTTCCGGCGAGCCGTTTGTCTATTACTACGGTTCCTGCTGGAGCAAGGGCAACATCAAGACGGCCGAAGCCTGGTTCGCACTGGTGGATAACCTGAAATAGCACCGCCGCAGCATTCCATCTGAAAAGCCCTTCAAAGCTGGTGGCATAACCACTCCGGCAGCTATACTCCTTCCCTTTTGCCGGGGAGATGTCGTCCCGGCAGCTTTGCCCCGCAAACCTTCGCTTCGCTCATCCCCCCACGCCTCCGGCTTGGGTTCTCTATAAGTGGAGAAGGAATATGCTTTGAAGACCCTAGCCACCCTCGGCTGTTAGAGGGGAGGATCCGCCGCGTAGCGGTGGAGGGGGTCGCGCCACAGGCGCGACGATCTGAAAAGCATATTCCTTTGGAACTGGGACATCGTTTGCGGGTCAAAGCGGCTACTCGCCCGCTATGTAGTGCAGCATCGCCGACATCCTGGATATGAAGTCCGAAATGGAGATGCCCAGGGGCGGTTCCCGTGTGGCAAACGGTGACGTGTCGTGCTCGTCGCCGACATTGGTCGAGACATATTGCCGGTCGTGACTTGGCACCGTATCGTTGTACGGCGCATACGGATGGCTGGTGTTGTACAGCGGCGTGAGCCAGCAACCGGCATCTGTCAGCGATGCAACATGCCCGGCGACAACCGTCTCCGGACTGCGGCCGAAGCCGGACGAACCGCGCGTATAATAGCGGCTAAGGCCGGCCGGCGCCGGATGCAGCAGCGGTGAATCTTTCGTTATTTCTTCCGTGGGGGTGTTGCGCACCGTCTCGTAGCGTTGCCGCAGCGAGGCAACATTTACCGTGGCAAATGAACTGTAATGGCCGATGGTCCCGGCCGGATCGGTGTCATAGTAATAGCGGCCGTTCTGCACATTGCTGCCCTCGCGGTGGATATAATGCGGCGTACCCGTTTCCGGATTGACAAAACGCGGTACAAGGATACTGCCGCCTCCCGTCCGCCGGCCGGCCCGGGCCGCATCCTCCGCAGAAAGTCCCTGCGCAGCCAGGAAATCGATGGCCGCCGGAATGCCTGAAAGAAACAAGGTATCGCCGGTCATCCCGTAGAAATGGTACATGTTGCTGATCATGCGCATCGTGGTACTGGTATTGACGGCTGCCGGCTCATAGGTGCGGGCGTGGGCCGGACGCAGGTCATCCACGGTGTACTGGTCGGCCCAGCCGGCATACGGTGCCGGCTGCTGCAGACGGATGCAGAGATACATGGCCCGGCGGACCGGTTCCAGCAAGGCAGGCCGGTCGAGGCAGCGGCTGCATTTGAGCAGGAACTCGATGCAGGCCGGCAGCACGTCGTCGTTCAGCGTGATGAACGGTGTGTAGTCCGCCTTCCCCCCGACGGGATGATCGGACATCAGCGGATAACGCTGGGGCCAGCCGCCGCAGGGATACTGGCTCTCGAGCACAAAGGCGATGACCTTGTCCAAGGCCTCCCTACAGGCCGGATCGTGCCGTTCCAGATACATGCGGAGCATGAATTCGCCGCAGTTGGTCGTACAGGCATCGTCGAAGGTGGCGTTGCCATAGTAATGCTGGAATTCTTCCAGACGCCATCCGTTGGCTCCGACGGTCGCATACCAGTTTTTCAGAGAAGCCTCTCCTGCGACGTCGAAGCAATAGTTCCAGCCGCCGCAGGGTAATTGTCCCAGAATCAGCACCCCGGCCACCTTCCGCGCCGCTTCGTAATAATATTCGTCGCCTGTGGCATGGTAGGCGTCCAACAGCAGATGCCCCATTTCAGGCGTGCTCTGCGACTGGGTCCAGACCATGGTCGGACCGGCTTCCATCTCGCCCCAACGCCGTGAAAAATCGGGCAGGTAACTCCAGACGAAGCCGCCGTTGACACTCACCGTGTCCATCATATAGGCAGCGGCCTTTTTCATGGCCCGGAGCACCTCGTCCCGCGAAAGCGTTTCGTCCGCACCGTATGCCGGCCGGACGAGCAGCAGTGCCGCAAGCCATATTCGAAACAGTTGCCTCATTGTATCCGAAAGTCTTGCAAATAGTTATTCCTGAAATATTTACTCCCGTCCTGCACCATCACCAAACGTCACGGTGACGACTTGTCCCGGCACGGTGGTGCAGTCGTATTCGTATACTTCGGCCAAATCGTTGCCACGCAGCGGTGCCTCGACGCTGACCAGCGGCTTCAGCACTTCCTGATAGGCGAACAGCGGATTCTCCGGCAAACCTTCGGCAGGACGAAGGCCTTCGCCCTGCAAGGGAACCGCCGCCCGCAACCGCAAAGCACCGCCGGCAGTGGATCGGATAACCGCACGCGCCACCCGGCCGTCTTTCCAGACGAGTTGCTCTACGACGAAACCGCCCCGCGCCCGCAGACCGGTTACGGACCCTTCTGTCCATACTTCCGGCAGTGCCGGCAGCAGATGGAGCGCCCCGTCGTGGCTCTGCAGCAACATTTCGGCGATACCGGCCGTACACCCGAAGTTGCCGTCGATCTGGAAGGGCGGATGGGCATCGAACAGATTGGGATATGTGCCACCGCCCTGACCTCCTTGCACCGTAGGACTGACCAGAGTCAGCTGGTCGGTGATGAGTTTGAAGGCATGGTTGCCGTCCAGCAGCCGGGCCCACAGGCACACTTTCCATCCCATCGACCAGCCGGTAGAGGCGTCACCACGCTGGGTCAGGCTGTTGCGGACGGCCTCGAACAGCACCGGTGTACGGTACGGTGAAATCTGACTGCCGGGGAACAGTCCCCAGAGATGCGAGACATGGCGGTGGTGGTCCTGCGGGTTGTCCCAGTCTTCGAACCACTCCTGCAACTGGCCGTGACGGCCTATCTGCATCGGCGGAAGACGCCGGCGCATGGTCGTCAGCGTGTCGCAGAAAGCATCTTTCAGACCGAGTACCTGCGCCGCTGCCACAGTATTGGAGAACAAATCGGAAATGAGCTGGTTGTCCATCGTAACGCCCATGAACAGATTGCTCTGTTGCCCGGCCGGTCGATTCTCGGGTGAGCAGGAAGGTCCAGCTACCAAGTAGCCCGTATGCGGATCTTCGACCAGAAAATCCACAAAAAACATGGCCGCAGATTTCATCACCGGATACACCGAAGCCAGATAGTCCTTGTCGGCATTGTACAGGTAACGCTCCCACAGATGGCGGCACACCCACGCGCCGCCGGTGGGCCACAAACCGCAATAGGCATGGTCGAGCGCACCGGTACAGCGCCACAGGTCGCTGTTGTGGTGCAGTACCCATCCCCGGCAGCCATACATCCGGCGGGCCGTCTGCGCACCACTCTCCGCAAGTTCCCTGGCCATCTGCACAAAGGGCTCGTGCAATTCGGCCAGGTTCGTGACCTCGGCCGGCCAGTAGTTCATTTCTACGTTGATGTTGGTGGTATAGTTGCCGCACCACGGTGCCTTGAGCCGCCAGTTCCAGATACCCTGCAGATTGGCCGGCTGGGTGCCTGGCTGCGAGCAACTGATGAGCAGATACCGTCCGAACTGGAAATAGAGTTGCACCAGTCCGGGATCGGCCGTCTGCCGGAAATCGCGCACCCGCTGGTCGGTCGGCCGGCCGTCGTCCGGGGTATCCGGTGCACCGAGCTGAAGCGCGACGCGGTCGTACTGCGCCCGGTAAGCTGCCACATGCGCCGCCAGAGCCTTGCCGTAGGGCCGCGCGGCATTCCGCATCGCCGCAGCCGTACGGGCGGCGGCATCACCCGACACATCCCGGTACGACACGAAATTCGTACCCATGGCGATATGCAGCAGCAATTCGCTGGCTCCGCTCACATACATGGCCGTGTCATCGGCCGTCACGCGTCCGCCCTTCACGTCCACCCGGGTGTCGGTCACATAGTGGACGGCTCCCGGCAGGCCGCCTTTCGGCGAGCCGTTTCCTTCCAGCCGCAGGATGCGTCCCGGCAGGACATGCACCTCCGGAGAAGGCATCGGCGTGGTATAGTGCAGCGCGCACTGGATGCTGCGGGGCCGGTCGGCCGTGATGCGGACCACAATCAACTGGTCGGTGAACGAAGCAAAGGATTCTTCGGTGAACGTCACCTCTCCTACCTTGTAGGTGACGCGCACCACGGCACGGTCGAGATCGAGTTCCCGGCGGTAGCCGGTCACCTCCCGCTCGCCGAACCGGAGCCGGAGCGTCCCAGCCGTCTGGTACTGCATTTCTTCGCCAACCGGCGACAAAAAGGTTGCATCAGCCAGGTTCTGCGCCTCCATGTACTTGCCTTCGAAAAGCATACGGCGCACCACCGGGAGGTTCTGCAACGCATCAGGACTCCAATTCTCGTAAGGTGCACCGGACCAGATGGTTTCTTCGTTCAGCTGAAACTGTTCCTCCTGCGGATCGCCGTACACCATGGCACCGATGCGGCCGTTGCCGATCGGCAGCGCCTCCTCCCAGTATGCGGCGGGCGTCTCATAACGGAGAACGTTTTCCCGGGCAGGACAGACCGTGCAGGACAGCAGGACCAGCGCCGCAAAAAACCACGCGCGTCTCATGGCCTAAACCAAAAAGGTTTCGCGCATCGGACTGAAGCAGTCAATCAGGATGCCGTCCTCGAGACAGACACATCCGTGCACCACGTCTGGCTGCTGATAGAGTGCATCGCCTACACGGACCACCCGGGTCTCATCGCCGACGGTGAATTCGAACGCACCCTCCGCCACATAGGTGACCTGCGCATGCGGATGGGTATGGGGTGCTCCGACATCTCCCTTCCTGAATTTGACTTTGACCATCATAATCTGGTCGTTGTAACCCAGAATCTGGCGTACGGCACCGGCACCGGCATCGTGCCACGCGGTCTCTTCCGCGAAAATGAAGTTCTTGCTTTGTTTTGTCATGGCTTATTTTGTCAATGTGTTGTTCAATATTTCGTAATCCTTGAGAAATTCTTCGGGTTTCAGGGCTTTCGGCGTGACGCGCACCTTGTAGATGGCGCCGCGGAACCAGCTCCTGAGGTTCTGTCGCACGCCGATGGAGGTGACGCCTTCGGTGATGGCTTGCCGGAACCGCAGCGGCGACACGCCCTGCAATTCGCCGTTGACATAGGCCCGGATGCTGTCGCCGGAAGCCACCAGCGTCGCATTGTACCACCGGTCGGCCGGATGGGTCTTCTGCTCATCAATGACAATGGCGTTCTCGGAGCCCTGCACCATCACGACAAAGACATCCAGATACCAGCGTTTCTCAGGCGTCACGCGCGTTTCGAACATGATGCGCGGGCCGCTGACCTGCCCGATGTGCAGGAACCGCTGCTCGAAGTTGGCATCGCCATACTGGTTGAAAATGACTTCCAGCGTGACTTCGTCCATGCCCTTGACAGGCACTTCGTCCACGAACACGCCGTCCGTGGAGCCGTTGAACTCCACCGCCGGGCCGAGCACGGTCTGTATCACCTGCGGCGCGCCGTGCACCTGCAGGATGGCCGGATAATCCGCAGCGTCCCAGACAATCGTACGCGGCTGTGCACAGAGCGTCGCAACGTACAGCATCAGTATCGGTAATAATCTCCACTTCATGATTTTATGCATTAAGATGAATCGGCGGGGCTTAATAGGCTATAATGTCCCAGAGTCCCTGCAGCACGTCTTCCGGATCCCATCGCCCGCCGAAAGTCCAGGCTGCGGTCATCGCCCACGACTCGACCGCCTCCTCCGCCTCGGCGATGTTGTTGCGCATCCAGCCCGTCACACCGCCTTCTCGCGTGCAGTTGTGATAATACACCCGCTGTCCCCACGGACAGGCGTCAAGCACCCGGTCGGAATACGCGTACTGGATGTCCCGGTTGAGGATGTTCGCCGAGAACCGGTTATGGAGCAGGAAGAACTGCGCATCGTGGTGATAACGTCCGAGCAGCGTCGGCTCCGTAGCGTCGAAATCGGAATTGGTGATGACAAATTTCTTGGTCCGGTCGCCGCGGCCGTCATGCCAGAGCATGGCCCGCCCGCCGCCGATGAACTGGCAGCGCGTGGCATAACACCAGCCGCGCGGGCAGATGAAATCCACCCCCGGACAGTCGATGCGGAGGTCAGCATGGTAGTACATGCCGTCGCCATGCGCAGCCCAGAGTGCCAGCGCATCGTTGCCATTGGAGTGTATATTGCAATTTATCAGGATGGTACGGTCGGCAGAACCTCTGACGGCCATACGGTGGGGCACCTGATAAGACTGCTCGGTCGGTGTCCAGTGGTTGCTGACGTTGTTGTCGATGGTGAATCCGCTGATGACGGCATCGTTACCGGCCGCCGTCAGCGTCAGCACCGTGCCGTCCACGGCGGCCCCTTCCCGGACCGGCGCAATGTCGCTGTCGTCGATAACCAGCACCGTTTCGGCCCGGTCTTCGCCGATGAGTACGATGTGCGGGCGGTCGATCACCACACGCTGATGGTAGGTGCCTTTCCGCACCAGAATCTTGAACGGCGCCGCATTGTCAGCCGGGGCTTTTTCGATGGCCGCCTGGATGCTTCCACCCGGTGAGACCGTCACATCGAAATCGGCCGGATTCATGCGATGCTGCCGGAACATATCAATGGTACCTTTCTCATTGGCTCCCGGTGTATCCAGACTGATTTTCAGTTTGTGCCGCTTGTCGTACCGATCGGCCCACGCATCGTACAAGGCATAGAGCGCCGCCGGGCGGGTACCGTACCAACTGTAGCCGCTGCGACGTTCGCGGCCGATTTCCTCGAGCCGGCGCCGAGGCAGGCCGTCGCGGTCGCACACATACGGTTCGTTGTACTTCAGATCGTAGAACCTTGCCCACAAGGCCGGTGCACCCGGGCTTTCCGCCAGATGCACCGTCCGCTCGCCGTTGATTACGGTCCGTTCTACACGCACGCCGGTGAGTTTGTACGTGTCGAACCATTGCATGGCACCGTGCACCGCCTTGACGATCCGCGCACCGGGGTCGGGCACGTTCATCAGCAGACGGACGATGGCTGCACTCTCCTGCGAACAGAACGAAGGCAGTTCATAGGCACGCGCCCCGGCAGGCTTCAGCGTTTCGCGGTCGTATTGCTGGCACCATATGGTCGGTTTGCCGCGTACCACGATCTGGGTGTTCAGGATGCAGTCGATGCCCTTGTCATAAGCCCGCTGCAGACGTTGGCGGGTTGCATCATCAATCAGGCTGCCGCCATAGGGTTCCCTGCCCTGGATCATATCGCTGAAAAGCTGCAGCGTATTCACCATAGCATCGTCGTTGAACGTGATATTGTACTGGTAACCGTTCATGTCCGGCCAGAACTGCGGCCATCCGCCATTTTCATACTGTCCGTCAAGCAGGTAGGCCACACCCCTGCGGAAACCTCCCGCATAAGCGGTGTCGGATGTCGCCTGATAGAGCCGGGCCAGGAAAGTCATCTGCGAGGTGGTGGCGCCGTTGTCGATGGTCGAGTCGTCGCGACGGCCTTTGTCGGCCAGGACGCGCGCCATCGCCTGGGGTGTCAGCCGCGCCTCCATGTCGGTGTTCTTAGGCCAGCCGCCGGTCACACGCTGATAGGCCAGAATCTGATTGCCGGTGACGCGGGCTTCTTCGGTCTGGTAGAATGCAGCATTGGTGTCTCGCATGTGGCTGCCGCCGAACTGCGCAGAAAGCTGAAGGATGCACAGGCATACCGAGGCCAGCAGGGAGCAAAGTTTTCTCATGTCGATTATCTGCAAAGAAACAGGAAGTTCGGAACTGCTTCAAAATCCGTACGAAGATAAAAAAAATTGCAATCCGGTGGCGGGTTCATTATTTTTGCCGCCAAAGACTTTTCGAATGGCAAAAACTCCGGTTGCAATCCGCGCATGTTCCTCATACGATACGGACATTCTCGTGCAGCATTTCCGCGAAATGTATATGCTGTGCGGCGGTCCGTCGCTTGAAGGGAAGTCTGTGCTGCTCAAGCCCAACATCCTGATTGACGCCCTGCCGTCGCGGGCGGTCACCACGCATCCGGTTTTTCTGGAGGCCGCCATCCGTTTCGTCCGGAAGGCCGGCGCCACACGCATCATGGTAGGCGACAGCCCGGCCATGCACGGCAACGCGTTCCGACCCGAGGCCTCCGGCATCTGGCAGGTCTGCGAGAAGACCGGCGCCGAATGGCAGTACTTCGGCCGCGACACCGACAGCCGCAAGATAGGCCGGCACAGCGTGCCCATCGCCGCCGCCTACGGCCAGGCCGACGTATTCATCTCGCTGCCCAAACTCAAGACGCACGGCCTGATGATGTTCACCGGCGCGCTCAAGAATACCTTCGGGCTCATTCCGGCCCTGCACAAGGCCCGGCAGCATGCCCTGTTCAGCACGCAACAGACGTTTGCCGAGTTCCTGTGGCAGCTCAACGAGACCTGCCCGCCCGATTTCGTCTTCATGGATGCCATAACCGGCATGCACGGGCCCGGCCCGTCGAACGGCACGCCTATCCAGATCGGTGCGGTTCTGGCCTCGGCCTCGCCGCTGGCCGTCGACCTGGTGGCGGCGCGCATCTGCGGATACCGCACCGAAGAAGTACCGCTCAACGTCTGGGGACTCGCACACCACAGTCAGCTGCACAGTTGGGACGACCTGCAGACGGACGGCCCCGACTGGAAGACTTTCGTCCGGCCGGATTTCAAGCGCATCCGGCAAGTGGGAATCCGCAACATCATGGTCCGGTTTATCATCGACCGGTTGCCGGCCATCCGCCGGCTGGACCGGCGGCCGATCTTCCGTGAAGACCGCTGCATAGGCTGTCGTAAATGTATCGCCATCTGCCCGGCCCAGGCGCTGCGTCCGCATCCGGAACGGAAACACAGGATTCTCATCCGCGACCGGCAATGCATCCGGTGTTTCTGCTGTCACGAAGTGTGTCCGCAGAACGCCATCGAAATCAAACGCAAAATCTTCTGAACATGGAATATACAACTCTTCCCGGATTCGGGGCACTGCCTGTGTTCGACTCTCTGACACCGGCTTCCGTCGAGGAAACGACGGCGCAGATTATCGCGCAGGGGCGTCAGAACATGCAGGCGATAAGTTCATTGGACAACAAGAACCGGACTTTTGAAAACACCGTTCTGGCCTTCGACCGCATTCTGGGTGACAGCGAACTGGTCCGCGGCCTGCTCGACCTCATGGCCTATGTCCATCCCGACGGATCCGTGCGCGAGGCCTGTTGGAAAAGCATTTCCGACATCAGCGCCTTCTGCCACGACCTGGCACTGGACGAGCCGCTGTTCCATGCCGTCAAAGCCTTCTGCGACAGCGAAGCCTACGGCCGTCTGCAAGGCGCCCGGAAGAAATATGCCGACGACCTGATGCGCGACTACCGCCGCAACGGGTTCCTGCTGCCGGCCGAACGGCGGGACACCCTCAAGCAGATGCTCAACCGGATTACCGGACTCTGCATTGATTTTTCATCGAACATCAACGAATACAGCGATACGCTCACGGTCGGCGAGGACGAAATGGACGGTCTGCCCGCCGATTACAAGGCCGCCCGACGGACCGCCGACGGACGGTATAACCTGACGCTGGACGCACCGTCCTACACGCCGTATATGAAATACGCCACTTCCGGAAAAACGCGTAAGGAATTGTATTTCAAATATAACACAAGAGCACCGAAAAATGGCAAGGTCCTGCTGGATCTGCTGCGCGAACGGCAGGCACTGGCCGGCCTGCTGCAGTATCCCACCTATGCGGCCTATGCCGCCGAGGTATCCATGGCCCGCACCCCGGAAGCCATTCTCCGGTTCGAACATGACCTGCTCGACAAAGTACGGGTAAAAGCCCGCCGGGACCTGCAGGAACTGCTCGCCGTCAAGGGCAGCGGCGCCGATACCATCTATCCCTGGGAGACGGCGTATTACACCGAGCGGCTGCTGAAGGAGAAATACGGAGTAGACAACGAGGCTGTGAAACAGTATTTCGAAGCCGACAAGGTCATCGAAGGCATCTTCGGCATAGCACAGCAGCTCTACGGTGTCCGGTTCGAAGAAGACCGTACGGTCCGGACCTGGCATCCGTCTGTCAAGACGTTCTACATGATGAAAGACGGCCGGAAAGCCGGCCTGATATGGCTCGACTTGTTCCCGCGCGACGGCAAGTACAACCACGCCGCCTGCTTCACCCTCGCCAACGGACACCAGACGGACGACGGTTACCGGCTGCCCGTCGCGGCGCTGGTCTGCAACTTCCCGGCACCGGCGCCCGGACATCCGTCGCTCATGCCGCATGCCGACGTGGTGACACTGTTCCATGAATGCGGCCACCTGCTCCATTCGCTGCTGGCCGGCGGCGAGATATCCGACCAGAGCGGCATCAACAACGAGCAGGATTTCGTCGAGGTGCCATCGCAGCTGTTCGAGAACTGGGCCTGGGACTACGGGGTGCTGTCCGGGTTCGCGCGCCACTGGCAGACCGGCGAAGTATTATCGAAAGATCTGTTTGACAGAATGCTGGCCGCCCGCAACGTGTGCAGCGGTGTGCAGACCCTGCAACAGTTGTTCTACGGGCTGCTCGACATGACATACCATAACGGCGATGTGCCTGCCGATACACAGGCGCTGACGGACACGGTGGAAAAACTGCAGAACAGCATCACGTTCTATCCCTACCTGGCCGGGACCCATTTCCAAACCTCGTTCGGGCATCTGACCAACTATGCGGCAGGCTACTACGGCTATCTCTGGTCGCTGGTCTATGCCCAGGACATCTTCTCGGTCTTTGCACGCGAAGGTGTCATGTCTCCGCTCACCGGAGCACGGTTCCGCGATGAAGTGCTCGCAAAAGGTTCTTCGGAAGACGCCATGACGCTGCTACGCCGTTTCCTGCAGCGAGAACCGTCGCAGGAGGCCTTCCTCGCATCCATCGGACTGCAGCCAGAGACAGACTCTGCGGCTGAATGATCAGAGAAAACTGGCAAGACACCGCCAGGAAAGTTCCCGGTTAATTACTGCGCCTCGAAAAGATAGGTGATGGTGCCTGCCTGGCGTTCCGGCGCCTTGCTGTCGGCGTTGAACCGCGATTTTTCGGCCTCGCTCCGGGCTGCATCGACAAAGCATGGTTCCTCCGTGTCTGACAAGGCTTTGTTCACGACCGCCGAGACGACGTACCCGCGGGGATTCACCACGATGTCCACCACGATCCGTCCCGCGCCACGGCATTTGTAGGCTGGCACCCGCATCCGGGTATGGGTCCGCCCCTCCAGCCGGTACGACACATGCGTCGGTCCGTCGTACACCGTCCGCTCGCCCGAAGCGTCCAGCGGATACTTGTCGTCGTATATCCGCGCTTCTTCGGGACTGGTCGTCTCCTCCTCCGGAGGCGGCGGGGTATCTTCCGGATCGGTCAGTTTCAAATCTTTGACATTAAGTTCCGACTTGATGTCCTCCACCATCTTCGAGATATTCTCCACCGCCCGGTTCTCGGCCCGCGCCACGTTCACCGGGATGTCCCTGACGCGCTCTGTCGCTGCGACCGGTGCGCTCTGGGCCAGTTCAACATCCTTCGGTGCCTGCTGCAGCTCCACCTCCGACAGGACCGAAAGGTCCACGTAGAACGCCTCGTCCTTGCGCTTGAGCGAAGAAATCTGCAGGAAAAGGAAAATGACAATCAGTGCCAGATGGATTACCAGGGTGGCAAGCACCCCCACCGCATGCTCGTCGAGAAACGACAGCAGCCCTTCGAAGGCTCTGCGCCATCCGCTGGCGATGCGTCCGGCGAGGACGCTGATGTCTTCCCGGCTGAAGCGCATGGCTTACGACAGCATGTACTGCTTCAGAGCGTCCAGGGTAGCCGGTATGACTGTCGTCTGCTTGCGTCCGGCCGAGAAACGGGCCAGCGCCGGCGGCAGCGGTACCGGTTCGCCGATGATTTCTTCGACCGTGTCGGTGAACTTGGCCGGATGGGCCGTCTCGATGAAGAATCCCGTACCGTCGTGCGACGAGAGATAATGCTCCAGCGCCTTAAATCCAACCGCGCCGTGCGGGTCGAGCAGATAGCCGTAACGGGCCTTCACTTCCCGTATGGTTTCGCGGATGGTACTGTCGCGATAGGCATAGCTGCTGATATCCTGACAGATGGCCTCATGCGAATGGCCATACAGGTCGGTAATGCGCACGAAATTGCTCGGGTTGCCCACATCCATGGCATTGGCGATGGTCGCCACCGACGCCCGCGGTTTGTAGAGTCCGGTACGGATGTATTCCGGGAAAACATCATTAACATTGGTGCCGGCGATGAAATGCCGGACAGGCAGGCCGGTCCGCTTGGCAATCAGGCCGGCGCAGATATTGCCGAAGTTCCCGCTCGGCACGCAGCAGACCACCTCCGACTTGTCGGGCATCTGCGCATAGCCGTGGTAATAATAGAACGACTGCGGCAGCAGGCGGGCCAGGTTGATCGAGTTGGCCGACGTCAGCGTCATGGCTTCGTTCAGTTCACGGTCCAGAAAAGCCTCCTTCACCATGCGCTGGCAATCGTCGAATGCGCCTTCGACTTCAAGCGCCGACACGTTGCCACCCAGCGTAGTGAACTGCTTCTCCTGAATGGCGCTTACACGCCCCTTCGGATACAACACGAACACCTTGATACCCGGTACGTTGTGGAAGCCATTGGCCACTGCGCTGCCCGTGTCGCCCGACGTAGCCACCAGCACATTGATTTCGCGGTGCGCATCCCGGGTGAAGTAGGCCAGCAGGCGCGCCATGAACCGTGCTCCCACATCCTTGAAGGCCATGGTCGGCCCGTGGAAAAGTTCGAGCGCATAGATACGGTCGGTAATCCGCCGGAGCGGGATCTCGAACTGCAACGTATCGTACACCAGGTGTCTCAGGTCATCGGCCGGGATATCCTCTCCGAAAAAATTCTGCGCTGCAGCGAGGGAAATCTCTTGCAACGACATGCCGCCGATCGCATCGAAGAAACTGTCGGGCAGCCGGTCGAAACGCTCCGGCATGAAAAGCCCGTTGTCTCCCGCCAATCCCTGTGTCACAGCTTCCCTGAGCGTGACAGGCGGAACCTTTCCGTTCGTACTGTAGTATTTCATGTTATCCTTTTATCAGTTTGTCCATCATAGTGTAGCCTTGCGGCACGAAAATACCTGTCGCGGCCGCTTCCTGCTCCGAATAGATACGCGCCGCATGCTGTTCAGGCGCATAGCTCCGGTAGAGCACGTACGGCACCGGGTCGGACGTGTGGGTCCGGCAATAGAGAGGCGTCGGATGGTCCGGCATGACCAGCATGGCGAAGTCTTCGCCGGCGGCCTCAAGCCCTTCTTTGACCGTTCGCACGATATCGTGATCTATCTTCGTAATCGACAGGACTTTGTTATCTGGTTCGAAACGATGACCGCTTTCGTCCGGCGCTTCGATATGGACATAGACGAAGTCCTTGCCGGACAGCAGTTCCCGCAACGCAGCCTCGCCTTTGCCCCGGAAATTCGTATGGATATTGCCCGTGGCACCTTCCACCTCGATGACGTCCAGTCCGGCGCAGACGCCCAGCCCCATGACCAGGTCGACCGCCGAAATGACGCTGCCGCTGATCCGGTATTTCTCGGTGAAGGAGGTCAGCCGCGGCTTCATGCCTGCCCCCCAGAACCACAGGGAATTGGCCGGCCGGAGTCCGCGGGCCTTGCGGTCGAGGTTCACCGGATGGTTCCGGAGCAGTTCGAAGCTTTGTTTCATCATGCGGAACAGCACGTCATCAGGACCCTTCGGCAGATAGTCTGTGATCTTCCGCTCGGAGATGTCGTGCGGAGGCGTCAGGACGAATCCCGAAGGTGCCTCATGCCAGACCAGCAGATGCCGGTACGAACGGCCCCGGTAGAAATGCAGCGCCTCCGTACCGAACGCCTCCGACACCGTCCGGATCAGTTCCGCGGCCTCGGGGGTCGTGATCTCATCGCTGCTGTAATCTATCATGGTCTTCTGCTCGTAAGGCTCTTCCTCGGAAAGCGTCACCAGATTGCAGCGGAACGTGTAGTCGGTGTCGAGCAAGTCCACACCGATGCTGGCCGCCTCGAGCGGAGAACGGCCCGAATAATATACGGCCGGGTCGTAACCCATGACCGACAGGTTGGCCACGTCGCTGCCCGGCGGCATGCCTTCGGGCACCGTCTTGACCAGTCCCATTTCGCCGTGCGAGGCCAGGTAGTCGATCACCGGCTTGTCTGCCAGTTCGAGCGGGGTCTTGCCGCCCAGCACTTCATGCGGTTTGTCGGCCATGCCGTCACCGAGTATGACAATATATTTCATGCGGTCTGTATGCTTAGTATTCCCGTCCGGACAGGCGGCGCGGAGGCCGTCCGCCGGGCGGCGGTTATCCTTGCAAAACTACACTTTTTCTCAGAAGCTGCTTATATTTGGTTGATGGAATTTAACATGCAGACAGAGGATCAGCTTTTTCTCCCTGCCCTCGGTCCGTCGTGCCGGCATCCGGCATGATGCTATGACGGACGCTTGCTGTCCAGGATCTTCTGCAGCAGGAACATTTCGTCGCGCAGCCGGGCGGCCTCCATGAAATCCTGGTCATGGGCGGCCTTCTGCATGGCCTTTTTCGTCTGACGGAGAATCTTCTCGATGACCGGAGGCTCCATCGACTGCAGCACCGGGTCGTCCGCCACGCCGCCGGCAAATTCCGGATTCTCGTACGACGGCGTCTGCTTCGGTGCCGGACCTTCCCGACCTGCCATGATGGCTCCTTTCGACTTGACCACCTGATGCGGCGTGATGCCGTGGGCCGCGTTGAATTCCATCTGGATCTTCCGGCGGCGGTCGGTCTCGTCGATGGTCTGCTGCATGCTTTATGTAATCGTGTCGGCATACATGATGACACGGCCGTTCAGATTACGCGCCACCCGGCCTGCCGTCTGCGTCAGAGAGCGTGCCGACCGCAGGAAACCCTCCTTGTCCGCATCCAGGATGGCCACCAGCGACACCTCGGGCAGGTCCAATCCTTCGCGCAGCAGATTCACACCCACCAGCACATCGAAACTGCCGGCCCGCAGATCCTCCATGATCTCCACCCGCTCCAGCGTGTCCACGTCAGAATGGATGTATCTGGACCGGATGCCGCTCCGCCCCAGGTACTTGTCGAGTTCCTCCGCCATGCGCTTGGTCAGCGTGGTCACCAGCACCCGCTCGCCGCGCCGCACACAGCCGTCTATCTGTTCCAGCAAATCATCAATCTGATGCTCGGTCGGTTTCACCTCAATGGGCGGATCCAGCAGACCGGTGGGCCGGAGCAACTGTTCCACCACGATGCCTTCGGCCGCCTCGAGTTCATAGTCGGCCGGCGTGGCACTCACATAGATGGTCTGTCCCACCATCTGTTCGAACTCCTCGAATGTCAGCGGCCGGTTGTCGATGGCCGAAGGCAGCCGGAAGCCGTACTCGATGAGGTTCACCTTGCGCGAACGGTTGCCGCCGTACATGGCATGGATCTGCGGCACCGTCACATGGCTTTCGTCGATGATGGTCACAAAATCGTCCGGGAAATAGTCCAGCAGGCAGAACGGCCGCTCGCCGGGACCACGCCCGTCGAAATAACGGGAATAATTCTCAATGCCGGAGCAGTAGCCCAGTTCCCTGATCATCTCCAGGTCGTTGTTCACCCGTTCCTCGAGCCGCCGGGCCTCCAGTGTCTGGCCGTGGTCCTGGAAATACTGCACCCGCTGCACCATGTCGTCCTGGATGGCCTTGATGGCTGCCTGCTGGCGTTCGCGGGTCGGCACGAAAATATTGGCCGGGTAAATCATGAACTCATCGAAGGTCTCCTCGCGCGCGTTGTTCACCGGGTCGAACGTGTAAATCTCATCGATCTCGTTCCCCCAGAACACGATGCGGCAGGCGCTGTCGCTGTAGGCCAGCGAAACGTCCACCGTGTCGCCTTTCACCCGGAACGTCCCGCGGCGAAATGTCAGGTCATCGCGCGAATAGAGCGAATCGACCAGTTGGCGCAGCAGTATGTTGCGGCTGACCGTCATCCCCTTCTTGATCGATATCGTGTTGGTATAGAAATCTTTGGGATTGCCGATACCATACAGGCACGACACCGAGGACACCACGATGACATCGCGCCGCCCCGAAAGCAGCGCCGACGTGGCACTCAGCCGCAACTTTTCCAGTTCATCATTGATGGACAGGTCTTTCTCGATATAGGTATCGCTTGACGGCAGGTAAGCTTCTGGCTGATAATAGTCGTAATACGACACAAAATATTCCACCGCATTGTTCGGGAAAAACTGCCGGAACTCGCCGTAAAGCTGGGCAGCCAGCGTCTTGTTATGGCTCAGGACCAGAGCCGGACGCTGTACTTCGGCCAGCACGTTGGCAATCGTGAAGGTTTTGCCGGAACCGGTTACGCCGAGCAGCACCTGGTGATGGCGCCCCTGCCGGAGTCCTTCGGCCAGCTGTGCAATCGCCTGCGGCTGGTCGCCGGAAGGCTTGAAATCAGATACCAGCTGCAGCTGCTTCATGCCGTCATTCGTTGATATACCAGGAGGCATACATGCCGTAGTTGGCGGCAATCCTCTGGTTTAATTCCTTCGACTGTTCCGGATCGACTTTCTTGACGAAACGGGCCGGCACGCCGGCATATACGCTGTAAGGCTCAATCTGCGTACGACTCAGCACCACAGAACCGGCCGCGACCACGGCACCCTCGCCGACAACGGCATGGTCCAGCACGGTGGCCCCCATGCCGATGAGCGCGTTGCGTTCTATCTTCGCGCCGTGAATCGTCACGTTATGTCCGATGGACACATCGTCGCCGATCTCGATGACCGACTTCTCGTACAGCGTATGCAGCACCGCACCGTCCTGCACGTTCACGTTGCGGCCGATGCGGATGGAATTGACGTCCCCGCGCAACACCGCATTGAACCAGATGCTGCTGCGGTCTCCGATTTCCACATCGCCGATGACGGTGGCATTGTCCGCGAGGAACACCCCGTCTCCGATTTTCGGCGTAAAGCCTCTCACACTTTTGATAAGCGCCATATCTTATTCTGTTGAATTGTTCTTTGCCTTCTGGCACCACACCGTCAGCCTGACGAAATCGGCCACCCCGAGTTGTTCCGGCCGCATCGAAAGCAGCGGATCCTGCACCCCGGCCCCGTGCAACATGCCCTTCAGACTGTTCGACAGCGTCTTCCGGCGCTGGTTGAAAGCCGTCTTGACCACCGTGAAAAACAGGTCTTCGTCGCAGGCGAGCCGCGCCGTGGCATTGCGCGTCAGCCGGATGACCGCCGACTTGACCTTGGGCGGCGGCGAAAACACCTGCTCGGGAACCGTAAACAGGTAATCGATATCGTAAAAGGCCTGCAGCAACACGCTCAGGATGCCGTACTGACGGCTGCCCGGCGGCGAGGCGAGACGCTGCGCCACTTCTTTCTGCACCATGCAGACCACTTCGGGCACCCAGTCGCGGTAGCGCAGAATGCGGAAAAAAATCTGCGAGGAGATGTTGTAGGGGAAATTGCCGATGATGGCCGTCGGAGCATCGAAAATCTGTGACAGGTCGGTCTGCAGGAAATCCGCCTCCATCACCCGGTCGGCCGCCTGACTGAAATGCGACCGGAGATAGTCCACCGATTCGCGGTCTATCTCGATGAACCGGGCGTCCATGCCGGGACGTTCCAGCAGGAACTGCGTCAGCACCCCCATGCCCGGACCGACTTCCACCACGTGCGGCGTCGTTTCGAGCCGCAGGCTGTCCACAATTTTCCGGGCGATGTTCAAGTCGCGCAGGAAATGCTGCCCCAGTGATTTTTTCGGCCGAACTTCCATTACGACAGGCCCTCCCCGGACCAGCACGCCGCCGTCACCGGACGTCCCATGAAATGCTGTGCATGCCGCGCGAAAGCATCCACATCGTCGGTCGTGACATAACGGCACGTGCCGCCGCGCGACAGACGCCGTTCCAAGTCACCGTGACGCTGCAGATAGTCCTGCAGACGCTGCGAGACAATCTCGCCCTGCGAAAGCACGCGCACCCCCGCCGGCAGATATTTCACGATTTTATGCATCAGGAGCGGATAATGCGTGCATCCCAGCACCACAGTGTCGATGGCCGGGTCGCGGTTCAGAAGTTCCTCCAGATATTTCTGCACGAAATAATCGGCCCCGGGGCTGTCGTATTCGCCGTTCTCAACCAGGGGAACCCACATCGGGCAGGCGACCTGCGTCACTTTCAGGTCCGGCCAGAGTTTGTGAATCTCTATGGGATACGAGTCCGACAGCACCGTTCCCTGTGTGCCGAGCACACCCACGTGGCCGGTTTTCGTGCAGCCGGCAACCGCCTCAGCCATCGGCCGGATGACGCCGAGCACCCGGAACCGCGGATCCCAGCCGGGAATGTCGCGCTGCTGGATGGTACGCAGTGCCTTGGCCGATGCTGTGTTGCAGGCAAGGATGACCAGTTGGCAGCCCTGTTCGTACAAATACCGCACACACGCCTTGGTATAGCGGTATACGGTATTGAAAGAACGCGTGCCGTACGGGGCACGCGCATTATCGCCCAGATACAGGTAATCGTACTGGGGCAGAAGCTTCAGGAATTCGTCGAGAATGGTAAGCCCTCCATAGCCGGAATCGAATACACCGACCATGGCTGCTTTAGTTGATGCCCAACTTCTTCTTCACATCGGGCATCACATCGACCGCATCGGGCGAGATAAAGATGGCCACCGCATCGTCGATGACATACAGCAGTCCTTTCTCGGCCGCCACATCGCCGATGGCCTTGACCGCCTTTTCCTGGATGGGCTGCATCAGTTCCTGCTGCTTGGCCGACATGCGCTGGGAGGCACTTTCCTGGAAGGCCTGGATGCGTTCGCCGAACTGCACCAGTTCCTGCTCTTTCGTACTGATGATCAGATCCGACCATGTCGATTTCTTGGTCTGGTATTCGTCCAGTTTCTGATTGTATTCCACCTGCATGGTCTCCAGACTTTCCTCAAGTTCCTTCTGGAGTTTCTGCAGTTCCGTCTTGACGTTTTCGAGTTCAGGCATCTGCTGCAGCAGTTCGGTTGAATTGATATGTCCGACAGCGACCGTCGCTTTCTGTGCGAACGCCGTAGCACCCGCCAACAGCATCAGTCCCATTATCGAAGCGGCAAATATTTTCTTCATCGGTCTTGATTTTTAAGGGATGCGGCCAGAACGCCGCCTCTCCGGTTAATAAATAATCTGCAAAGATAGCAATTAATTGCTGTATCCCATTTTTTTCAGCACAGCATCACTCTTGTCGTTCTTGGGGTTGGCATACAGCACATTGGCACCGCCAGCCGTATCGAACACGATGGTATAGCCGTCCTCGGTCGAGAGATCCTTGACCGCCTGGTACACCTTGTCCTGAATGGGTTTGATCAGTTCCTGCTGTTTCCGCAGCAATTCGCCGTCACGGCCGAAATACTTCTGCTGCAACACCTTGGCAGACTCTTCCTTGCGCATGATCTCCTCTTCGCGCTGGGCCTGCATGGCCTCTGAAAGCATCACTTTCTCAGCCTGGTATTTCTTGTAGAGCTGTTCGGACTCGTTCAGCAACCCCTCGACCTCGGCCTGCCAGCCTTCGGAAAGTTTGTTCAGCTGGTCCTGCGCCGACTGGTACTCGGGCATCTTGCTCAGGATATATTCGGTATCGACATACGCGAAACGCTGCGCGTGCAAAGGAAGCAGAGCCGCCAGAAGCAGCAGGCTGCACAAGACAAAATACTTTTTCATGGTTGTTCTTTTTTATGACGCGATTAAAACTGCTGACCGATGGAGAACTGGAACTGTCCGCCGTTGCTCCCGGCACCGCCGGGCACCTCGTCGAACCCGTACCCCCACTCGATACCCAGGATGCCGAACATGGGCAGGAAGGCCCTGACGCCGAATCCCGCCGACCGTTTCAGGTCGAACGGATTGAACTTGGACGCCTCGGACCACGCGTTGCCCGCCTCGATGAACCCGATGCCGAACACTTGCGCGGACGTCTCCATCAGAAGCGGATAACGGATCTCTATGTTGGTCTTTGTGTACATGTTCCCCGAACGGTATTGCTTGGTGGCGGAGTACGGTGTGACAGAACTGTCGTCGTACCCGCGCAGAGGGACAATTTCTATGCCATAAAGCTGATAGGCCTGCATGCCCGAACCGCCCATGTCGAATCCTTCGTAGGGAGAATAGCCGATATCCTTGTTGTAATAGCCCAGATAACCCAGTTCATAGCGCGTGGCGAGCACCAGTTTGTTGGTGATGCCGAGATACAACTGTCCTTTGAATTTCCACTTGTGGTACTCGATCCACTTATAGAGTTCGTCGGTCGAAAGACCCGCCATGTTCTTGCCCGAGATAGCCGACCAGGGCGGCGTGAACGACGCCTCCACCGAGAACATCGACCCGGAAGTGGGATAGAAGGGCGCGTTGATCGAGGTACGGCTGAGCGACACCGTCAGATGGATGTTGTTCGAGGCGCCGGTCCTGAACGGAAGGCTGTAGTAGCCGCCGGCCCAGTCGTGCACCTGGTACCGCTGGTACGTCAGGCTCGTGGAGACCTGGAAATAGTCGTCGGGCCAGCGCAGCCGGTGTCCCAGACCGACCGAGAAACCGGTGGAACGGTAGAACTTGTCGGCGTCGCCCTTGCCGTTCCAGAAATACGATGAGCGCTGGGTCATCTTGGAATGGAACAGCGAAACGGAGAGTGCGTTCGGTTTTTTCCCGCCGAGCCACGGTTCCATGAACGAGATGTTGTAGGAACGGTAATACTTGCCGTTGGTCTGGAACGAGATGCCGAGTTTCTGTCCGTCGCCGCGCGGCACCGGACGCCAGGCATCCGGCTCGAAGATGCGTCGCATCGAGAAGTTGTTGAACTGGAAACCGACGCTCGCGATGAACATGCTGGCGCCGTAACCGAAGGATAATTCGAACTGGTCGTTCTCTTTTTCTTCCAACTCGTAGGTCACATCGACCGTGGCCGCCGCGTCGTTGTTGTCGATAACCGGATTGATGGCTTCCGGCGCAAAATGGCCCATCGTGGCCAGCGTCTGGAAATCGCGTTCGATTTTCTCCCGGCTGAACAGGTCGCCCGGCTTGACGCGCAGTTCCCGGCGCGCCACATGCTCGTTCGTTGTGGTGTTACCCGTGATGTTCACCTGATTGACGGAATACTGCACGCCTTCGGTCACCCGGATCTCTACGTCTATGGAATCGTTCTCCACCCGGGTTTCCACCGCGGAAATATTGGCCCGCATGTAGCCTTCGTTCTGGAAAAGCGAAAGAATCGACACCCGGTCGGAATACAGTTTCTTGTCCAGCGCCTTCACATCGTACACGTCGCCCGGCACCACGTCCAGCACCCGTGACAGCATCTCCGTAGAATACTTGGTATTGCCTATCCAGTCGATGTTGCGGTAGAAGTACTGGTCGCCTTCCTCCAGGCGGATATACAGCGCCAGGCGGTCCTTCTCGGGCAGCAGTACGACCGAATCGCCCACATATACATAGTCGCGGTAGCCGTGCTTGCTGAAGAACTCCGCCAGCTTCTCCCGGTCCTCCCGGAATTTCTCCGCTACCAGCTTGTGGTTCTGGAAGAAGTTCAGACCCCGCTGCTTGGTCTTGCGGAGCACCCGGCGCAGCCGCCGGTTCGTAAAGTCTTCGCTGCCGATGAACTGGATGGTCTGTATCTTGTTCTTCCGGCCCGGATCCACATGCGCCGTCAGGAACACCCGGTTCTCACGGGTCGTATCGGCCTTCTGGGTGAGCTGGATGTCCACGCCGCGGTAGCCTTTTTCCTCGTAGTACCGCTGGATGGTAGTCCGGAGGATGTTCATCATGTTCTGCGAAACCTGCGACTCCTTTTCGATCTGCAGGCGGTCGTTCAGGTCTTTCTTCGCCGTCCTGCTGACGCCTTCGAGCTTGAAATCGGACAGCCTGAGACGCTCGGTGAGGTGGATGCGCAAGTACACTTCGCTTCCCTCGATTTTCTCGGCGATGACCTTCACGTCGGAGAAGAGACCCTGGTTCCAGTACTTGTCGACGACATGGCTGAACTCCTCGCTCGGTATCACCACGGTCTGTCCCACCGCCAGGCCGGACAGGTTCTGCAGCACCCGGCTGTCCAGAAAACGGACGCCGGTGATGCGGATGGCCGCGATGCGGTACGATTTGGCGTTTCGGTAGTCCAGCGACGGCAGCGAGGCGAAATCCAGGTCGTCGGCAGCGTCGGTCATCTCGGTCGGCGTGCCGGGCAACAGCGCCTGATTCTGGGCAGCCGCAGGCTGGATTACACTTAAAAGCCCCGTAGCCAGTATGATTATATATAGAATGAACTTCTTCATTTACAACTCATTTCAACTAATCTGCGCATCTATCCTGCCAAACCGGCGCTCCCGGTGCTGAAAATCGGCGATGGCCTCGAAAAAATGTTCTTTGCGGAAATCCGGCCACAGAACCGGGGTGAAATAAAACTCGGCATAAGCCAGCTGCCACAGCAGGAAATTGCTGAGACGGCATTCGCCGCTGGTCCGGATCATCAGCTCCGGATCGGGGATGCCCTGCGTGGAAAGATAACCGGCAAAACACTGTTCGTCGATATCGGCGACATCCAGTACGCCGCTGCGGACATCGCCGGCCAGCCGGCGGGCTGCCTGCGTGATGTCCCATTTGCCGCTGTAGTTCAGCGCCAGGATGAGGGTGGGCCCCGTGTTGACCGACGTCTTCTCCCGCAAGGCAATCAGTGCGTTGCGGGCTTCCGCCGGAAGGGCCTCGATGCCGCCCACCGTCAGAAGCCGTATGCCATGCTGCATCAGCGTATCCGTCTCCTTGTCGATGGTCTGCACCAACAGCGACATCAGCGCCGAGACTTCCTCGGCGGGACGGTTCCAATTTTCGGTGGAAAAGGCATACAGCGTGAGGTAGGATACACCCGCCTCGGACGCAGCCTCCAGCGTTTCCCGCACGGCCTGTACACCGTTGCGGTGCCCCAGCACGCGGCTCAGTCCGCGCTGCCGGGCCCAGCGGCCGTTGCCGTCCATGATGACGGCCACATGCTTCGGCACAGGTCCGCCCTGTATGGATTCTTTCGATATCATGCGGTCTATAGATACGAACTGCAATGCCGTTTGGGATTCAGCACCCGTATCGCGACGGTCACGGTGGCGAACGAATACCAGTCGTTATTGTGAAGCAACTGGTACGAAGGCCCGCTCACGCCGTCCAGCCTGTCCGTGCATGTCTTGGCAAAAGACCATTCCGCCCCCAGCGTACACCGTTTCGACACCCTGTACTTGACACCCATGCCGAAAGGGATGGCAAGGTTGCAGCCTTCGCGGCTGCCGGAGTCCGGCGTTTCCGGACAGGATGCAAAGAAATATCCCAGTCCCAGAAACACATACGGCGTATAGGGCGGTTTGGGCAGTTGCGGATCGTATGGGAAGAAATTGTACTCGTACCCTACGCCCACATGCACGATGCCGGCCGAACCGGTTCCGCCGACATCCAGGTCGGCGAACGCCACGTCCATGCGCAGCACATGGTGCTCATCCAAACTCATTCTCGCCAGTCCTTCCCACACCGGAGATGCATTGTAAAACTGTTTGCGGCAGTTGTTGTCGCCGATGTAATACGCACAACCCGTGCCGACACCGGCATCCAGCGCAAAACGGCGCTGTGCGGCCAAAGGAGCATCCTGCAGCAGCAGAAGCATAGCTAAGACCGCATGGCACAAATACTTAGCTTCCGGATAGAAAGTCCGACTGGCAAAAGTACGAAAAAACTTCACACCCTGCTGTCTTTTATGCTTTTTTATAATATGGCTGTCGCTGCTCATGGCTGTTTCCGGCGGCGCGGGGTCCGATAGACCACACCTGCTTCTGATAACGCACAAAATGCGTTTTAAGTATTTTGTTTTCGTATCTTTGCCAAGCTATTTTTTCTGCACCATGCAAGCATACCTGCAATTACTCGACCATATCCTTACGCACGGCGTCCGCAAGGCCGACCGCACGGGCACCGGCACTCTCAGCATCTTCGGTTACCAGATGCGTTTCGACCTTTCAGACGGATTCCCGCTGCTGACCACCCAGAAACTGCATACCCGCTCCATCTTCCACGAGTTGCTGTGGTTCCTGAAGGGCAGTACCTCGCTGGCCTATCTGCACGAGAACAAAGTGTCCATCTGGGACGAATGGGCCGACAAAGACGGCAACCTGGGCCCCATCTACGGATACCAGTGGCGTTCCTGGCCCGCACCCGACGGACGGCACATCGACCAGATTCAGCAGGTCATCGATTCCATCCAGAACGACCCGGACTCCCGGCGTCACATTGTGTCGGCATGGAATGTGGGGCAGATCGACCAGATGGCTCTGCCGCCCTGCCACATCCTGTTCCAGTTCTATGTGGCCGAAGGGAAACTGTCGTGCCAGCTTTACCAGCGCAGCTGCGACACCTTCCTGGGCGTGCCGTTCAACATTGCCTCTTATGCACTGCTGCTCAGCATGATGGCACAGGTGTGCCACCTGCAGCCCGGCACATTCATTCATACCATGGGCGATGCGCACATCTATCTCAACCACATTGAGCAATGCAAGGAGCAGCTCCGCCGCCAGCCGCGGCCGCTGCCGACGCTCCGGCTGAATCCGGACGTCCAGTCGCTGTTTGACTTCAAGTACGAGGACATTGCCATCGAAGGCTACGATCCGCATCCGCACATCGCCGGTGCAGTGGCGGTATAGGCCGTCATTCCAATTCCCTGATAACCGTGAATTCCGTGCGCCGGTTGAACTGGTGCGCCGCTTCCTGTGCCGTCTCGTCGGGCAGTGCCTCGATGTAGGCTTCGGTAAGCACGGCTCCCTCCTGCAACGCCTCAATCTGCTCCGCCAGGACGGCGTCCACCGTCCTGGGCACCGACTCGCCGTAGCCGCGTGCCTGCATGCGGTCGGCCGGGATGCCGCGGGCAATGAGGTAATCGACCACCGACTGCGCCCGGCGCTGCGACAGTTCCTGGTTGAATTCGTCGGTGCCGCGCGAATCGGTATGTGAAGCCAACTCAATGACAATCTGATCGTTGTCCTGCATGATTTCAACCAGACGGTTCAATGCCTCCTGCGATTCGGGGCGCAGCCGCCAGTCGGCGAAATCGTAGAAGATATCCGGCACTTCGATGGGCCGGTCGGTCGGCGTCATGCGGATGACGGCGGCCAGCGTGATCTCGCCCGTATCGCCCGTCCTGCCAGCCGTGCTCTCGCGCAGCTTGCCCTTCAGGAAGCCGGACTGGGACGTCATGAAAAGATAATCGGTCTCTTTGAGAAGCTCCACCGTGAACTGTCCCTGCGCATCGGCCTCGAACTGCCGCGTCTGGCCATCGTTGGTCAGCATGTCAACCCGGACCGACGGCATCGCCTCACCGGTCCGAGCGTTCTGTACCGAAACCGAGAGTATATAGGAAGCCTCGGGCACGTGGAAAGCGTAGATATTGTCATCGCCGCGGGACGACCGCGTGGAACTGAAGAAGCCCGCTTCGCGCCCGGCGGCGAATGTGATGCCGAAATCGTCGGCCGAGGAATTGAGCGGCGCACCCATGTGCTGCACCTCCCACTCGGGCAGGTCGAATATCGACGCCGTCTCGGAAGGGACAGCCTTGAAAATGTCCAGTCCGCCCAACCCGGGATGGCCGTCGGACGAGAAATACAGCGTGTCGTCGTCCCGCACGTACGGAAACATCTCATCACCGGCCGTATTGATGGTCTCGCCCAGGTTGACCGGTGCCGACCAGGCCTCGCCCGCATCGCTCCGCACCGTACGCCAGATATCCTTGCCGCCCATGCCGCCCGGCATGTCCGACACGAAATACAACGTCAGCGCATCGGACGATATTGCCGGATGCGACACCGTGACCGTATCGTCCACGAAATGCAGTTCCTGCGCCTTGCCCCAGACCTCGTTCGAAAGTTCCGACACCAGCAGCTGACAACCCCACGGCCGCGTCTTGTCCTGCCGGCACCGGGTGAAGTACATCGTGGTGAAGTCGCCGGCAAAGGAGCAGGAGCCTTCTTCGTCCTCGGTATTGACTGCACCGCTCACCGGGCGCGGCACCGACCATATGTCGTTGCGCAGCGTCGAGACGAAAAGATCGGTGAATTTCTGGTTGGTGGCCCCATGCACCGCCCGTCCGAGCACATTGTCGCGCGACGATGTGAAATACAGCACCGTCCCGTCGGACGCTGCGAGCATCGGACTGAAGTCGTTGAAGCGGGTGTTGAGCTGTGTCACCAGTTCCACGACATACGGCGTCGGACGCTTCGCGAGTTCCGCCGCATCCAGGCACGACTGGTATTCGGCCGCTCCACGGGCATCGTCCGGCACCGCCTCCATGTATTTTCTGCAAGACGCTACGGCATCTTCGTACTTTCCGTTTTTCTTCTGACATTCAGCTAGATATAGAAAAACTACCGGATCTACTCCCTTGCGGTTGGAGATGCGTTTGTAGGCGGCCTCGGCTTTCTGCGGCAGATTCGAGAGCCGGTAGCATTCGGCCATGCGGAAGATGACCTCGGTCTGGGCCTCGCGGCTGCCAAGCTTGGCGTACCATTTCCGGTAGATGTCGGCCGCCGTGCGGTATTCGCCCGCCCGGTACGAGGCATCGCCCGCCGCGATTTTGGCACCGACACTGCAACCAGGCAGCACCGCCGTCAACGCCGCCGCCCAGAGCACGACCGCGCATCGCCGCATCCAGCGGCCCGTCCTATGGATTATCTGCCACATCTCTCGTAATTAAACGCAAAAATACGGCGATTATTATATCCGAAGATGCCAGGGTGGTAATCGGAAACACTCCAAAATCATGTTGCCCGCCATTGCAGACATGCAAGTCGAAATATAAGAAATTCCACAAACAAAATGACACGTTTTTGATTTTTAAGGTGCTACTATCCAATATTTTTTCGGATATTTGCGATTCTTGGAAAAACGACACGCCCCATGGATTGGCTTGATGCCCTCATTTTAGGTATTGTTCAAGGTCTTACAGAATTTCTTCCCGTCAGCAGCAGCGGGCACCTGGAAATAGGTCAGGCGTTGCTGCATACCGCATCCGAAGAGCACCTGACGTTCACCGTCGCCGTGCATGTGGCCACCGTGCTGAGTACCGTCTGTGTTTTTTGGAAAGATTTGCTGCAGCTGCTGAAAGGTTGCTGCCGCTTCGCCTGGAACGACGAAACCCGCTATGTCGCCACGATCGTTGTTTCGATGATTCCGGTACTGGTGGTGGGGCTCTTTTTCAAGGATACGGTCGAACAATTCTTCGGGAACGGGCTGCGCCTGACGGGCATCATGCTGCTGGTCACGGCCATCCTGCTGTTCACCGCCCACAAGTGCGCATCCGGAACCAAGAAGGACATCTCGTTCAAGGATGCCTTTGTCATCGGCATCGCCCAGGCCTGCGCCGTGCTGCCGGGTCTGTCGCGCTCCGGCGCAACCATTTCCACTGGGCTTCTGCTGGGTAACAAAAAAGAAAACGTGGCGCGTTTCTCGTTTCTCATGGTACTGGTGCCCATCCTGGGAGAGGCACTGCTGGACGGCATGGAAATCAGCCGGAGCGCCGCCTCCGACATCGGTCTGCTGCCGCTCGCCGTCGGGTTCGTGGCCGCCTTTGTCAGCGGTTTTATGGCCTGCCGCTGGATGCTGAGCCTCATCCGGCGCAGCAAGCTGGTCTGGTTCGCTGTATATTGCGCCGTTATTGGTCTATTCACCTTGTTTATTCTGAGTTAACATGACCGTCAGTTTGTCCGACTTCCCCCTGTGGAAAGCACAGAGCCCCGCCCCCGCAAGCGATGCGGAAGGCATGGTGATGCTGGTGGACAAACCGTTGGGATGGACTTCGTTCGATGTGGTGCGCCGGCTGCGGAACCTGCTCACCCGACAACTGCACCAAAAGAAACTCAAGGTGGGCCATGCCGGCACGCTCGACCCGCTGGCCACAGGCCTGATGATTCTGTGCACCGGAAAGGCCACCCGGCTCATCATGGACATGACGGAATACGACAAGGAATACGTGGCGCAGATGGAGCTGGGACGCACCACGCCGTCCTTCGACCTGGAGACCCGGACCGACGGCATTTTCCCGACGGACCATGTCACGCCGGAATTGCTCGACAGTGTGGTGGCTTCTTTCATCGGAGAGACGATGCAGGAACCGCCGCTGTTCTCCGCCAAGAAGATCGGAGGCGTACGGGCCTACAGCCTGGCCCGGAAGGGTGACGACACCACGCTGGAAGCACGGCCAATCACCATCACGGCGATGGAAGTGCTTCAGGCTGAGCTGCCGCTGGTTACGCTGCGCATCCGGTGCAGCAAGGGCACGTACATCCGGGCTCTCGTGCGCGACCTCGGCCGCGCGCTCAAGACCGGCGCCTGCATGACGTCGCTGCGACGCACCGCCATCGGGCCCTTCGAGGTGTCGGAGGCCATCTCCATGGAGGGGGTCGATCAACTGATATCAGCTATGAATTAATCTGATTCTCAAAATAATATCATTATGAGGCTATCGCAATACAAGTTCAATCTGCCGCCGGAACTCATCGCCCAGTACCCGGCCCATTATCGCGACGAATCGCGGCTGATGGTGCTGCACAAGGACACCGGAGAGATAGAGCACCGCATCTTCAAGGAAATGCTGGAGTACTTCAACGAGTCGGACGTGTTCATCCTGAACAACACCAAGGTGTTCCCGGCACGGCTCTACGGCAACAAGGAAAAGACGGGTGCCCAGATAGAGGTGTTCCTGCTGCGCGAGCTGAACGAGGAACAGCGGCTGTGGGACGTCGTCGTCGATCCGGCCCGGAAGATCCGCATCGGCAACAAGCTGTATTTCGGAGAGAACGATGTCCTGGTGGCCGAAGTCATCGACAACACCACCTCGAGGGGCCGCACGCTGCGCTTTCTGTACAACGGCAGCCACGACGAATTCAAGAAGACGCTCTACACGCTGGGCGAGACGCCGCTGCCCCGCTCCATCAAACGGCCGGCTGAACCCGAAGACCGCGAGCGTTACCAGACCATCTATGCCCGCCACGAAGGAGCCGTCGCGGCACCTACGGCCGGACTCCATTTCAGCCCGGAACTGATGAAGCGCATGGAGATCAAGGGCGTGAAAATCACCGAAATCACGCTGCACATGGGACTCGGCTGTTTCAGGAGTGTCGATGTGGAAGACCTGACCAAGCACAAGATGGATTCCGAACGCATCATCATCCCGGACGAGGCGGTCAAGGTCATCAACGATGCCAAACAGCGCAAGGCGCAGATCTGCGCCGTCGGCACCACGGTGCTGCGCACGGTCGAGAGTTCCGTTTCGACCACCGGCATGCTGAAGCCGTTCGACGGCTGGACCAACAAGTTCATCTTCCCGCCGTATGCGGTCAATGTGCCCACTTGTATGATTACGAACTTCCACCTGCCCTACACCACCTTCATGATGATGGTGGCCGCCTTTGCCGGACACGACCGGCTGATGGAAGCGTACCAGGTGGCCATCAAGGAGAAATACCGCTTCGGCGCCTACGGCGACGCCATGCTGATCATCTGACGCCGTATCAACCTGTAAATCTTTAATTCTTACACAATATGCAGACCATAGACCAATTCAATTTCGCCGGCCAGAGGGCCATCGTGCGTGTCGATTTCAACGTACCGCTCGACAAGGAGACCTTCGCTGTCACCGACGACACCCGCATCCGCGGCGCTTTGCCGACCATCAAGAAAATCCTGGGAGACGGCGGTTCCGTCATCCTGATGTCACACCTGGGCCGTCCCAAGAACGGTCCTGAGAAGAAATTCTCGCTCCGCCACGTCATTCCGGTGCTGTCGCAGCATCTGGGCGGCAAGGAGATTCTTTTCGCCGACGACTGCATGGGCGAAAACGCCAAGCAGATGGCCGCCGCGCTGAAGCCCGGCCAGGTGCTGCTGCTGGAGAACCTGCGGTTCTACGCCGAGGAAGAAGGCAAACCGAGAGGACTTGCCGAAGACGCCACCGACGAGGAGAAGGCGGCTGCCAAGAAACAGGTGAAAGCCTCGCAGAAACAGTTCGTGGCACAGCTGGCCAGCTATGCCGACGTTTATGTCAACGACGCGTTCGGTACGGCCCACCGCGCCCACGCTTCGACGGCGCTCATCGCCGACTGCTTCGACGCCGGCCACAAGATGTTCGGATTCCTGATCAACAGCGAGCTGGCCGCCATGGACCGCGTGCTGACTTCGGCCGAGAAACCTTTCACCGCCATCATGGGCGGCGCCAAGGTGTCCGACAAGATCATGATTATCGAGAACCTGCTCGACCGGGTGCAGAACCTCATCATCGGCGGCGGCATGACCTATACGTTTGTCAAGGCCCTGGGTGGCAACATCGGCAATTCGCTCTGTGAGACCGACAAACTGGAAACGGCGCTGGAGATTCTCAAGAAAGCCGAGGCCAAGGGTGTCAAAGTTTATCTGCCCGTGGACGGTGTCAACGCCGACCGTTTCGCCGCCGACGCCGACGTGTGCGTCTCGAAGGTGAACGAAACGCCCGACGGCTGGATGGGTCTCGACATCGCCGGCGAATCCATCGCCAAGTTCAGCGAGGTCATCGCCGCATCGAAGACGGTGCTGTGGAACGGCCCGATGGGCGTGTTCGAAATGGAGAAATTCTCCAAAGGCACCTCGGCCATCGCACAGGCAGTGGCCAAAGCCACGCAGAACGGCGCGTTCAGCCTCATCGGCGGCGGCGACTCGGTGGCAGCCATCAACAAGAACCGGCTGGCCGACAAAGTCAGCTACGTCTCGACCGGCGGCGGCGCCATGCTGGAATACATGGAAGGCAAGGCCCTGCCCGGTATCACGGCTATCAGGGGATAAGCCATCCCTGCTGAGAAGAGCGGCCCGACGGCCGCTCTTTTTTTTGTCGTATTCTTCACGTACCTTTGTACGTTTGGAGTCTGGAATCTGTTTAGCCCATGTATCTGTCGTCTATATTCTGGAAAAGAACCGTTTGCCTGCTGCTGGCCGGCCTGCTGGCCACTGCGTGCCGTCATGAGCCGCCGGCCATGATTCCGCTGGACGACTTCGAAGATCTGGTCACGGAGATTCACTGGGCCAACGGCTTTTTCCAGAGCAAAAGCACGGGCAATGTCTATTGGGACGACACCATGCAATACAATGTGTACCTCATGCACAAGCACGGCTATACCGAGGCGCAGTTCGACAGCACACTGAACTTTCTGTGCCATCATCCCAAGAAATTCAACAAAATTTACACGCGGATCGTCAACAAGTTCAACGCTATGCAGGAAGCTATCCTGAGGGAGCCGGACCCGCCGGAACGGCTTCATTCCACCGGTCTCGGCTACATGGCGTCGCCCGACAGCATGCACGGCAGTTTCTACCTGACCATCGACCTGCGGGACACAGGGTTGTACCGTATTTCGGCTGACATCCTGCTCTATCCGCAGGACCAGTCTTTCCTGCCGCACATGTCATTCTGGTTCGCCTACGGGGATTCGCTGCAGCCGGCCCGCGAGTATCTGACGCCGGCAGAACGGTGGCCGCTGCGGCCGAACGGCCGGCTCACACATTACAGTTTCGAGCGGCGGCTGAGCAGGACGCCGGCACAGCTGCAAGGGTATTTCGTCGGCCATGTCCGCGACCTGCGGCCCGATACTGTCTGGTTTAAAGCTGTGGAAATCCAGAACGCGGAGCTGATTTTCCAGCGCGACACCATGCGAACGACATCTGATTAAACATTTTCACCATGATACAACGCATCCAGTCTGTTTATCTGCTTTTGGCCATCGCCCTCATCTCGGCGATGTCCTATCTGACGCTGGCCGACCTGGTCACCTCGGATACTTCCATCTATACGTTCAACTTGCGTGGATTCTTCCACGAGACATCCCAGGGCAGTGAGCGGATGCTCACTTCCTGGTCGCTGTTCGCCATGGCACAGATTATCAACGTGCTGCTGCTTATCACCATCTTCCTGTTCCGACACAGGGTGCTCCAGATGCGGCTCTGCATCTACAACATGGTACTCTCCCTCGGCCTGTTCGGCATGATTTTCTTTGTGGTGAAACATGTCAGCGGCGTCACAGCGACGGCATATCATGTTCCCGTGCTGTTCCCCCTGCTGGTTTTCGTCCTGGTGCTGCTGGCCTTCCGGGCGATTCGCAAAGACCACATCCTCACCCAGTTCGACAGGCTTAGATAACTATTCCCGGCGCTTGGCTTCGTTCCACAGGGCGTCCATCTCTTCGAGAGACAAATCCTGCAACGAACGGCCCTGGTCTATGGTCTGGCTTTCGATGTAATCGAAACGGCCGATGAATTTCCGGTTGGTCCGCTCCAGTGCGGATTCCGGGTCAATCTTGTACAACCGGGCCGCATTGATGAGCGAGAAAAGCAGGTCGCCGAATTCTGCTTCCATGGCAGAGGGCTGCTGCGCCTCGACGGCTTCGCTGAATTCGCCGATTTCCTCGCGCACCTTATCCCAGACCTCCCGCCGGTCCTGCCAGTCGAAACCGGCCGACCGGGCCTTGTCCTGGATACGGTAAGCCTTGACCAGCGCCGGCAGCGACTTCGGGACACCGCCCAAAACCGACTTGTTGCCACCCTTTTCTTTCAGTTTCAGCTTTTCCCAGTTCTCACGCACGGCCTCCGCCGTCTCGGCTTTCCCGTCGCCGAAAATATGCGGATGACGATAGACCAGTTTCTCGCTGATGCCGTCGATGACGTCCTTGATATCGAACTGTTGCTGCTCCTCACCGATTTTGGCATAGAACACGATATGCAGCAGCAGGTCGCCCAGTTCCTTCCGGATATCCTGCCAGTCGGCATCGAGGATGGCATCGCAGAGTTCGTAGGTTTCTTCGATGGTCTGCATGCGCAGGCTTTCTATGGTCTGACGGCGGTCCCACGGGCACTTCTCCCGCAGTTCGTCCATGATATCCAATAGTCTTTCAAATGATTGCAGTGTTTCGTTTCTCATCGTACATCTTACAGTCTTCGGTTGCAAATTTATGAAAAAACGGATAGTTTTGCAGTTCACAAACAAGAATCCCCATGACTGAATCCCGTTATCTCCAGCGCGGTGTGTCTGCCTCGAAAGAAGACGTGCACAACGCCATCCGGAACATCGACAAAGGCCTCTACCAGAAATCTTTCTGTAAAATCCTGCCCGATGTTTTCGCCGACGACGAGGCTTACTGCAACATCATGCATGCCGATGGCGCCGGAACCAAGTCGTCGCTGGCTTACCTGTACTGGAAAGAAACGGGCGACCTGTCGGTCTGGAAAGGCATCGCGCAGGATGCGCTGATTATGAACATCGACGACCTGCTCTGCGTGGGTGCCATCAACAACATCCTGGTTTCGTCCACCATCGGACGCAACAAGCACCTCATCCCGGGCGAAGTCATCGCGGCCATTATCAACGGCACCGAAGAGATCATCGAACAGCTGCGCGACAATGGCATGCAAATCTATTCGTCGGGTGGCGAGACGGCCGACGTGGGCGACCTGGTGCGGACCATCATCGTCGATTCCACCGTGTCGTGCCGGATGCGGCGCGCGGACGTCATCACGACCGACCGCATCGCGCCCGGAGATGTCATCGTGGGGCTTTCTTCCTGCGGACAGGCCACTTACGAAGACAGCTACAACAGCGGCATGGGCAGCAACGGGCTGACCTCGGCCCGTCACGATGTATTCTCGAAATATCTGGCTATCAAATATCCGGAAAGTTTCGACCCGGCGACGCCGGACGATCTGGTCTATTCCGGCCGGTACCGTCTCACCGACGCCATCGGTGACCTGGGGCTCGATGCAGGACGCCTCGTGCTCTCCCCCACCCGGACCTACGTGCCGGTCGTCGCAGCCATCCTCAAGACGCTGCGCGGACAGATTCACGGCATGATCCACTGCACCGGCGGCGGACAGACCAAGATTCTGCATTTCATCGACAACCTGCATGTCATCAAGGACGACCTGTTCCCCATCCCGCCGCTCTTCAAGATCATCCAGGAGCAGTCGGGTACCGCGTGGAGCGAGATGTACAAGGTCTTCAACATGGGACACCGCTTCGAAATCTATCTGCCCGAGAAATATGCGGCGGAGGTCATCTCCATCGCGGCCGGGTTCAACATCGACGCCCGCATCGTCGGACACTGCAAGGATTCCGAGAGCCGGCACCTCACCATCCGCGGCGAGACGGGCGAATATATCTACTGATATGGAACTCCGGACAGACTCCCTGAACGACCTGCCGGCCGCGGCGGAGGCATTGCTCCGGGCAGATCCGGCAGCACGTCACTTTGCTTTCTACGGCGGCATGGGGGCCGGCAAGACGACCTTCATCAAAGCCCTGTGCCAGGTGCTCGGTGTCAGGGAAACCGTCACCAGCCCGACGTTTGCACTGGTCAATGAATACCATACGGCCCTCGGACAGCCTGTATATCATTTTGATTTCTACCGCATCCGTAAAGTGGAAGAGCTATACGACCTGGGCTGCGGGGAATATTTCGACGAGGAAGATGCCTACTGCATGATAGAATGGCCCGGACTGGCCGAAGAAGTGCTCCCGGAAGATACGGTCTGCGTCCGTATCGAACAGCTCGACGACGGCGGCCGTCTGCTTTCTTTCTGACTTATTCGTTGAGCCGCAGCACGACCAGGAACGCCGACTGCGGAACTTCGACATTGCCGACCTGCCGCATACGTTTCTTGCCTTTTTTCTGTTTCTCAAGCAGTTTGCGTTTACGCGTGATATCGCCGCCGTAGCACTTGGCCGTCACGTCCTTGCGGACGGCCTTGACCGTCTCGCGCGCAATGATCTTGGCCCCGATGGCAGCCTGGATGGCCACGTCAAACTGCTGGCGCGGAATGAGTTCCTTGAGCTTCTCGCACATGCGGCGGCCGAGGTCGTACGCGTGGTCCCGGTGAATCAGGGTCGAAAGGGCATCCACATTCTCGCCGTTGAGCAGGATGTCCAGTTTGACCAGGTCGGCGCGCTGGTATCCCGACTGATAATAGTCGAACGAGGCATAACCCTTGGAAATGCTTTTGAGACGGTCGTAGAAGTCGAACACGATTTCGGCCAGCGGCATCTCGAAATTGAGTTCCACGCGGTCGGTCGTCAGGAACACCTGGTTTTTCAGAGTGCCGCGCTTGTCCAGGCACAGCTTGACGATGGCACCCAGGAACTCCGACTGCGTGATGACCTGTGCCTTGATGCAGGGCTCGTCGATGTGGTCGATATTGCCGACCGGCGGCAGACCCGACGGATTGTGCACGTCCAGCACCTCACCCTTGGTGGTATATACCTTGTACGAAACATTCGGAACCGTCGATATCACATCCATGTTGAATTCGCGGTCCAGCCGTTCCTGCACAATCTCCATGTGCAGCAGCCCCAGGAAGCCGCACCGGAAACCGAATCCGAGCGCTGCCGAAGATTCCGGCACGAACGTCAGCGAGGCATCGTTGAGCTGGAGCTTTTCGATGGAGGCGCGCAGTTCTTCGTACTCGTCGGCTTCGACCGGATACACACCCGCGAACACCATCGGTTTTACCTCCTCGAACCCGGCGATGGCCGTACTGCATGGACGCTCCACGTGCGTGATAGTATCGCCCACCTTGACTTCGCGGGCCGTCTTGATGCCCGAAATAATGTATCCGACATCGCCGGCGCACAGTGTCTGGCGGGGGCTCATCCGGAGCCGGAGCGCCCCGATTTCGTCTGCGTGGTATTCCTTGCCCGTATTGACGAACTTGACATAGTCGCCCGATGCCATCGTCCCGTTCATCACCTTGAAATAGGCGATGATACCCCGGAACGGATTGAAGACGGAATCGAAAATCAATGCCTGGAGCGGGGCTTCCGGGTCTCCCCCGGGCGCCGGGATCCGCGTGACGATGGCATGCAGAATCTCGTCCACGCCGCTGCCCGTCCGCGCGCTCGCCTCGATGATTTCTTCCCGGCGGCAACCAATCAGGTCGACAATCTGGTCCTTGACGATGTCCGGCTGGGCAGCGGGCATGTCCATCTTGTTGAGTACCGGAATAATCTCCAGATTATATTCAATCGCCTTGTAGAGGTTGGAAATGGTCTGCGCCTGGACACCCTGCGTCGCATCAACCACCAGCAGCGCCCCCTCACAGGCCGCGATGGAACGCGACACCTCGTATGAGAAATCAACGTGACCGGGCGTATCAATAAGATTCAGGGTATATTTCACGCCGTCCTCCTCGTAGTCCATCTGCACGGCGTGGCTCTTGATGGTGATGCCCCGCTCGCGCTCGAGGTCCATGTCGTCCAGAAGCTGGTCCTGGAAATCACGGGCATCGACCGCATGGGTCGCCTCCAGCAAACGGTCGGCCAAGGTGCTTTTACCATGGTCGATATGGGCGATGATGCAGAAATTTCTCAAAGCGTGCTGCGACATAAGACAAAGGGCTGAAGGTTCTCGCGCCGGCAAAGATACGTTTTATTTTTGTCCGGACATCCAGGTCTTTTCTAACGAAAAATGATTATTTTTGCGCAATTGGCAGACTGTTGTTCCGCCACTCGAATCTTGAATTTTAAATCAATGGCTATGAATAGATTTTTTTCTTCGTGTGTGACATTGGCCGGCATCGCCCTGCTGGCGGCCTGCGGCAATGTGGAAGGTCCGAGAACCGGCACCTACTACGATTTCCCCGACAAGAACGACTCCACTACTTTCATCAAGCGGATGTACAACGAGCAGCACATCATGAAACTTGAGATGCCGTATGTGAACCGCAAACCGGAAGGCATTTCCAAGGAATATTACGACAACGGTGCCTTGAAGATGGAGATTTCCTACAAAGACGGCTTGCGTAACGGCACGTCGAAGCTGTACTACGAGTCCGGCCAGTTGAACATGGAGCTCAACTACAAGGATGACAAGCGCGACGGCTTGATGATCACCTATTACAAGAACGGTGTGAAAGCCTATGCCGCCCAGTTTGCCAACAACGAGCAGATTCCCGGCATCCGCGAATTCCGTGAAAGCGGCGAAGAAGTGGCCCAGCCCGAGATTGTCCTGAAGAAAGTCGGCAGCACGCTGTTGGAGATTTCGCTTTCGAAAGAAAGAAAAGGACTGGAAATGTACTGGTATGCTTCTCCGGAAGCAACCACAGGGCTTCCCGTTTCCGTCACACCCGCCGGTGTAGGTCAGCTGGGCACCCACCGCGGACAGTACGTGCGCGTGCGCGTGTCATACAAGACCAACTACGGCAATAACGGTATGCTGGAGGCCGAAACGACCATGTAGTCCACGGCTCCTGCATCTTTCGCTTACAAAGAGGATGGCCTTCCAGTCATCCTCTTTTGGTTCAAAACAGTTGCATTACCCGCCCACATGAAAAAATCCGAAACCCCGCTGATGCGCCAGTATGCGCAGATCAAGGCACAGCACCCCGACACGATACTGCTGTTCCGCGTGGGCGATTTTTACGAAACGTACGGCGAGGATGCCATACGGGCGGCACAGATTCTGGGCATCGTGCTTACCAAACGGTCCCAGCTGGAAGGCAGCGTCGAAATGGCCGGATTCCCCTACCATGCCATTGACACGTATCTGCCCAAACTGGTCAGGAACGGCTGCCGGGTTGCCATCTGCGAACAGCTGGAAGACCCCAAACTCACCAAGACACTGGTCAAGCGCGGCGTCACCGAACTGGTGACGCCCGGCGTCGTCCTCAACGACAACGTACTCGAGCACAACAGCAACAACTTCCTGGCCTGCGTGCATCAGGAAGGCGCGCTGTACGGGCTTTCCTGCCTGGACATCTCGACCGGTGAATTCTTCGCTGCGGAAGGGGATGACACCTACATCGAAAAACTGCTTGTTCATTTTGCACCGCGCGAGGTATTGGTCGAACGGTCCGGACAAAACGAGTTCAAACGCGTGTTCGGTGACAAATTCTACATGACACCGCTCGAGGACTGGGCTTTTCATCCAGAAACGACACGCGAGAAACTCCTGCACCACTTCAAGACGGTTTCGCTCAAGGGATTCGGCGTGGATGAGATGACAGCCGGCATCACGGCCGCCGGCGCGATCCTGCACTACCTTGACATGACGAAGCATGCCGAAACCGACCATATCAGCAGCCTGACGCGCATCGACCAGAGCGCCTATGTCAGCATGGACAAATACACGCTCCGCAATCTGGAACTGCTGTACTCGCCCAACGAAGGCGGACGCACGCTCATCGGCACCATCGATTTCACCTCCTGCCCCATGGGCGCCCGGCTGCTGAAACGCTGGATTTCGATGCCGCTCAAGGACACTGGGATCATCAACGGCCGGCTGGACGCTGTCGGCTGTCTGCTCGCCACGGACGAACTGCGCGATGCGCTCGCAACGCACATCAAGGAGGTGGGCGACATGGAACGGATTATCTCCAAGCTGGCGGTCCGGCGCGCCACACCGCGCGACCTGCTGCAACTGAAGAACGCCATGTGTGCAGTCCGCCAGGTCAGGACGACACTGGACGGGGTACAAGATGCCCCGGAGAGTCTCCGGAAGCTGGGCGAGACCATCCAGCCGTGCGACCCGCTCATTGAGCGCATCGCGCACGACATCTCCGAGAATGCGCCGATGCTGATTTCGAAAGGCAACGTCATCGCCGAGCATGTCTCGCAGGAACTCGATGAATTGCGCGAACTGCACCGGAACAGTACCGGATATCTGCTTCAGGTGCAACAGCGCGAAATCGAACGTACGGGCATCCCGTCGCTCAAGATCAATTTCAACAACATCTTCGGCTACTATATCGAGGTGCGCAACACACACAAGGACAAGGTGCCCGAAGACTGGACCCGCAAGCAGACGCTGGTCAACGCCGAGCGTTATATCACGCAAGAACTGAAGGAGTTCGAGGCGCGGATCCTGAGCGCCGAGGACCGCATCGCGACGCTCGAAAACGAACTCTTCAACCGCCTGGTCGAAGACCTGGTACCGCATATTGCCGAACTGCAGCAAAACGCACACGCCATTGCCGAGATCGACTGCCTGCTGTCGTACGCTCGGGCCGCCGAAGCGCACAACTACCACCGCCCCGAGCTCAACGACGGCAACTGCATTGACATCAAGGCCGGACGGCATCCGGTCATCGAATGCCAGCTGCCACCGTCTTCGCCTTACATCGCCAACGACGTGCTGCTTGACCGCGATGACCAGCAGATTCTGATGATTACCGGACCGAACATGTCCGGAAAATCGGCCCTGCTACGGCAGACAGCGCTCATCGTGCTCATGGCCCAGGCCGGCAGTTTCGTGCCGGCAGACTCGGCGAAAATAGGCATCATCGACCGGATCTTCACCCGGGTTGGCGCCTCCGATAATCTGTCTCAGGGCGAATCGACTTTCATGGTGGAAATGATGGAATCCGCCAGCATCTTGAACAACATTTCAGAACGGAGCCTGGTGCTACTGGACGAAATCGGACGGGGCACCAGCACCTACGACGGCATCTCCATCGCATGGGCCATGGCGGAATACCTGCATGAATCGCCATGCCGGCCCAAAACGCTTTTCGCCACGCACTATCACGAGCTCAACGAGATGGAGCACACCTTCGGACGCATCAAGAACTACCATGTCTCGACCAAGGAACTGGCTGACAAGGTAGTGTTTCTGCGCAAGCTGGTACGCGGCGGCAGCGAACACAGCTTCGGCATCCACGTAGCCCAGATGGCCGGCATGCCTCCCAGCGTGGTCAACCGGGCTAACGCCATCCTGAAGGACCTGGAGAAAGAAAACAAAGACCAGTCCGTCACCGCCAAGCCGCTTGAGACGCTCGGAGAGAATCGCAGCGGCTACCAATTGTCTTTCTTCCAACTGGACGACCCGGTGCTGTCGCAGATCCGCGACGAGCTGAAAGCCTTGGACATCAATTCGATGACGCCCCTGCAAGCACTTAATAAACTCCATCAGATCAGACAGTTGATGGGATTGGAATAAAAAAAGAACGGCTTCGCACGATTTTTTTTCGCTCCATTTGCAGAGATATTCAGATTTTATCTATCTTTGCCGTCGAAAACATGCGGAAATAGCTCAGTTGGTAGAGCACAACCTTGCCAAGGTTGGGGTCGCGAGTCCGAGTCTCGTTTTCCGCTCAGCCAGATTCCCGATAAAACCTATCGGGAATTTCTTTATCCGGCCTGCCCTGGTGGTGGAATTGGTAGACACGCGGGACTTAAAATCCCGTGATCAGTGATGATTGTGCGGGTTCAAGTCCCGCCCGGGGTACAAACGAAAGGGTCAGCTTGTCGTTCTGCAGGCTGGCTCTTTTTGCATACCTATATTTGCCGACATATAAACCGGAGCACTACTCTCACCATGTTACAGCCGTCTTTACGTTGTGATGAGTTTTGAGAGACAATTCACAAGACATATGGAAAGGTTTACATACCTTTACAATCTCACTAAACTCTATGCATATGAAAAAATCTTCCTTTTTCTCCATTGCAACTTTTCTTCTGCTGTTGGGCGCCTGCAACAACGGACCCGATTCGCCCGTGTTTTCCCAGTCCCGTCTCCTCGAGGAAGGCGGAACCGGCCCGTACAAAGCCCTGATGTTGGAGGATTCCACCCTCGAAGCACATACCATCTTCGTCCCGTCAGACCTGTCGCCCTTCGGGAAAAAGAATCCCCTGCCCGTACTTGTCTGGGGGAACGGCGCCTGCACCAATTCTCCCTGGGAGCACATGTTGTTCCTCAATGAAATAGCCTCCCATGGTTTTCTGGTCATCGCAACAGGTTATATCCCCATGACCGATGAACGATATGTCGGTCCCATGTCCACTTCTGCACAACAGATCGAGGCTATTGACTGGGCCATTGCCCAAAACGGGAACAAAAAAAGTCCTTATTACGGACGGATTGATGTCAGCAATATTGCCGCAGCCGGCATGTCCTGCGGCGGGCTCCAGGCGTTGGATAATTCAACCGACCCGCGGTTGAAAACCATCATGATCTGCAACAGCGGCCTGTTCATCGACCCTTCCGGCGCCGTGCCGAACATGCCGATGCCTGAAAAAGATAAACTGCAGGATATCAAGGTACCGATTATCTACATCCTGGGCGGAGAAAGGGACATCGCCTATGAAAACGGCATGGATGACTTCCATCGGCTTGTCAAGGTTCCTGCCTTCGCCGCCAATTATCCGGTCGGCCATGGCGGCACCTATGCCCGTCCACACGGCGGAGAGTTCTCCATCCCAGCTATCGCCTGGTTGAAATGGCAGCTCAAAGGCGATGCGGAAGCAGCCAGTTTTTTCCAAGGTCCGGACTGCGGTCTTTCTCATCGCGAAGGCTGGACCATCGAGAAAAACGCACTCATCGACGGTAAATAACAACAAAAACTCGCCGGGAAGCAGCGTCATCAAGGCCCTCCGTTACCGGACGTGTTTAATTTTCATCTGAGGCTCCCTCCCTGGCAGGGAGTCTTTTTTTGATCTGGAAATCGATTGAACTGGTCTGTACTTTCAAATGCCTTATTCCAGGCCACCGGTGGCAGTTCTCGTTGTAATCAACCTCTATGCTGGCGGGGAAAGATGCTTTGAACGAACATACTGCAGGACAAGACAAAAAATGTGAGACAAACCGCATCATGGCATAAGGACTCCTGCAGTTATAGCGAGACGAACGACGAAATGATGACAAAAAAAAGAGCACCCCGCATGGGATGCTCTTTTTTATTTCAACGGTTACGCTTACTTGAGCAAGGTAACCTTCTTGACAATCTGCTTGCCACCGAAGTCGAGACGGACGATGTACAAACCGTCAGCCTGACCGGACAGATCAACCTGATACAGCGCGGAGGATACCTTCGCAGCGTAGACCGTCTGCTGCGCGGCGTTGGTGATGGTCAGCGTGTATTCGCCTTCAGCCGTTGCAATGCTGAAGATGCCGTTCGTCGTCGGGTTCGGATAGATATTCACATCGACCAGCGAAGCGGCGATATCATCCTCGCTCGCAGTAATCGTCTGCGCATAAGCGTCGCGGTCGACAATCATGAAGTCTCTCGTATAATAAGCCGTATCCAGCGATGCAGAGTCAACCGTAAAGATAAACCCAGTGGAGAGGTTACCCGCGTTACCGCCCGGATAGCTGATACCCAGGAAGTATTTACCCCACGGGATGTTCTCGAACTTATACGTACCAGACGATTTCCAAGCCGCATTGATTTCCGGCGTCGGGATCTGGCTGGAGTAGAAGAGCGTGAAGCGCGGCGTAGCCGATCTCGGATTGACAGCCGCGAACAAGTAGACCGTCACGTCCTCCACAGAGTTCACAAAGTCTGACGTTTCGCTGACGAAGACCTTGCCTTCGACAGAAGCTGCACCCTTCATGACCGTCTGCGGCGGAATCTCGAAGTCTCTCAGGTAAGAAGAACCGCTCAAGACCTGCGGGTCTCTCGTGGTTACAGGATTGGACCACGTGTAGGTGATAGCATTGCTGCCTCTGGCTGTAGAGTTGGAGAGGAAGTTGTAGTACAGATTCATGTATCCTTCGCCCGCAATCACCTCAATCTTGAAGCGGGACAGACCCTGCACATAGGTGGAGGTGTAATAACCATCTCCATCCGTCAACACTTCGTCCACCAGGTCATAGATATCCGAAACAGGATAGGTAATTCTGCCACTCTCCGAATCAGCCGCAATCTGTTCGGGTGTTCTCTCGATATTCTGCTCGCGATAGATCCGGACCGTGGCATTCGGAATGGGCTCGTAGGTCGAGCTGTCAGTTACCGTACCGTGGAACTGGACCAGACCGAACTGGATGCTTCTGTCATCCGCAGCACCATAGTAATTGTTACCGGGCTGATGAGCAATAATCACCAGGTTACGCATTGGTTTCGAGGTATCGAACGTCAGAATGTCACCGTTCAACGTGGCACATTCCACACTCGGGTTAGCCAGCGAATACGTCACCGTCAGACCGGAGGATGCCGTCGCACTCAGTTTGTACTTGAACTCAGAGGGATTACCCGTTTCAATACGTTTGACCTGTTCGAAACCAAACGCAATGGTCTGCTGGACACCACCGGTGATGGTCAGGTGACCGGACTTGTAACCGACGATATCGTAGTTCGGCAGATAAGGCGTGGTTTCGGAATTGTCAAAGTAAATCTCATAGGTGTCGCCACGCATGCTGTTGATGTCGGCATCCGTCTTGAGGACCGGTCTTACAGCCAGAGGATCCTGGAAGAGCTCTTCCAGATCATCCACTTTGTAGGTCGAAGAAAGACCAACAGCACTGTAAGTGAATTCGGGATTCGGCTGCGAAGCATAACGGCTGGCATCATCGGCGATCAGCGTGATTTCACGCGGGACAACGATGACCTCGTGTGTCGTCGTCACTTCGGGAGAGGCCTCATAGTAATCGTTGCCGGGGAAGTAGGCGTACACATTTGTGGTTCCCAGTCCATTACCGACAACATAGCTGACATTCTCCGTGACATAAATGTCGGCGATGGTACTGTCGGCAGATGTCATATACGGAACCTGGACAATACCAGCCTCACCGGTCGAAGCGATGAAGTCGGAAACAACTTTGGCCGTGATATCAGCACGGTCGCCGTAAGCGATGGTGAACGAGGCTCCACCGAAGTCGACGATTTCGGTCGCAGCCTTATGAATCGTGATATATCCGGGTTCATAGATGAACTGATAGTAGTCGGATTCTTCGATACCGTTCACATTGATCAGGTAACGACCGGCTTTCGAACGGAAGCGGGCAGTCGTCGTGATCGTGGCATCAGAGAGGATTTCGCGGATGGTTTCTTCGGTATCATCGAACAGGAAGTCTCCCGAAACAGTGTAGGAGAATTCAGGATCCGGATTAAATACGGTGCGCTCGACATCGTTGGCACGGATGGTGATCGGTGCCTTGGCCACACTCACCGTCATTTCGACCGATTCTTCGTAATAGGTGTCGTTACCCTCGACGATGGCGGTGACCACAATATCCTCACCGAAGTCAATCGCCGTCAACTGATCGCCTTCGATCTTCAAAACGGAAGGATCGCTGGATTCGAATCTGATCGGCAGATTTGTCGGCACATAGGTAGATTTGCGGCCGGCAGAATACGCCACCGCATTCAAGGTCAGCGTGCCCTTGTAGGTCGGTACGAATTCGTCAAACAGAATGGTCTGTTTCATCTTCTCGGCAATGACTACGAAGGTGCCCGGAACCGGCTGCAACTCATAGTTGTCGGCAATACCGGTGGTCGGAACCATATAGACCGAATACGCGTTCAAAGGATCGTTCGTATTGCTGTATTCCGTCAGGTCGCCCGTCACAATGCCGTCGGTCACACCGTCGGTCACGAATTCAGGATCGGTCGAGATGGCCGTTTCGTCATCCCCGAAGATGAAACCTTCGTAGTGATATCCGAAGACCGGAGCGGCAGCTCCCTGCAGACCCAGGTTGTTGTCGGCGATGACCGAAAGCGGACGCTTGCCGACCGTGATGTTCTTCACAACGTCAGCAGCAGGCAGATAATCTTCATTACCCGTCTGGAAGGCCGTGATCGTGGTAGAGCCGGCACCCACCATATACGCCATATTGCCGTCAATCCGGACGATGTTCTCATCGGCGCTGTAGAAGGAAACCTCCAGTTCGGCGTCAGAAATGGCGGTCAGTTCCAGCGTATCGCCATAGACCAGCGTTCCGAAGTCCTGATCGAAGGTGACAACCTGATCCAGACGGCCGATGGTCAGCACACCGTTTTCGTATGTAATCTCGTAATTGTCGCTTTCGGCACCCGAGAGCGTGATAGGATATTCACCGCGGGTGGATTCCTTCACAGCGTCGCAGGAGGCGACAGCCGGAGAAATCAGGTCTTCTTCCGTCTCACCCAGTTTGAAACCGGAGTACACGATTTCGAACTCAGGCATGTCCTCATGCAGTTTCTTGTCGTAGTTTCCAACAGAAATCGTCAACGGAGCTCTCGCCACATTGACCGCAAACGTTTCGCTGACCGTGGCATAGAAATCGGATGCTGCAGAGGTCACCGTGATATTGGCTTCGCCGCAACCGACGAACTTGAGCAGACCGTCCTCGTAAATCGCGACGTCTTCATTGTCGGATACAATCGAACCAAATCCCAGCCCGGAAGACAGCGAGTACGGCATGCCGGCATAGCCGTACATCATGTCCTCCTCCGTCAATACACTCGTCAGCGTCTGGGCCTGGCCCTCGAATTCGCTGAAGTCACCGTCATCGCCGATAACCTTGTCCTCACCTTCCATGGTGAACTCATTCAGTGTCCATGAAAGATCATCGTCGTAAGCCCAGTAGAAATCACCGGCCGGCAGCGTGGCGATGGCCTGTCCGTCGTCATTGGTCGTGAATTCCGCAATACGGGTCCATTTGTCGGAACGGTACACCGTCACCGCCTTGTTGGCATCCAGACCGAACTTGGCAACGGCCGCGGAAGCATAGACCGACGGGTCGCTCACCTGGTAGAATTTCTTGCCCTGGGAACCGCCTTCGCCGATAATATCGACGACATCAGCCGGATCGTAACCCTCAAAATGAGCGTTGCCTCCCATATCGAATTTCGGCCAGATGTAGTCCGCATCATTGTCCTCAGCCGTGACAGGAATGAATTGCACCATGTCGAGCATGGCATCCGATTCATTGCCGTTGGTGAGGCTGATCTCCAGCCAGTGCTGGCCGGGTTCCGTCACCGTCACCCATCCCAGGAACGAACCGAAATCATAGCGGGTATAAGTCTGGTTGGTCACCAGAATTTCCTTCTGCTGCCCGTAAAAACGGTTGTTAGTGTTGTTGCTATAGAAATAAGTCTTGCCAAGCGTAGCCGGTTCACCGTCCAGCGTAACTCCGGCAAGCGTCTGTGTCTTGGCCTTGCTGTTCTGGTCCCATGAAGTATTCATATATACTCTGTACCGACCAGGGTTGAGCCACGGCGTCTGCAGACCGAGCTTGAGGTTACGGTTCCATCCCATGGCTGAACGCACAAAGTCACCGCCGACAGCACGCTGCGCCTTGTCCGGAGTTGTCTCTCTGACAAAATAATTAGCGTTCATGCTAGCGATTCTGTCCAGATAGAATTCCGGAACAGCATCATTATTATTCCACGTCTTAAGTGCAGTATTCGGCGTAGCGCTCGGCGTACGCGGTTCCTGTCCGTTGTCCGCGAACATCTGCCTGAGGGTGGGCATATCTCCCAAATCGTAGTAAACCGCATAGGGCTGTAACGCATCCTGCGCCCATGCGACTGTCAATGAACAGAGTAGCATCAGCAGCCACGACCCGAACCGGGAAAGACGGCCGACAGAGTAAATGTTTCTCATAGTCATAGATTTGATATTAACATTGATATTAACAAATTTCCCAAAAATACACGAAAACTCATAAGCAATTAGGATTGAGCGCATTACGCCCACCCTATTCTCATAAGTCGATTTTCAAAGGTACAGTAAATTTTTTGAATCAAAAAATCCGGCGTGACTTTTTTTTAAAAATTCTTAAAAAAAATAATAAATCTTTTCCGCCCGCTTATGAGGGATGCATCAAGAGAATATCGTATATTTGCGATTGCAATCTTGAAATGGTTTAACCTAATAATTAATGTCATGAAAATTTTAAGAACTCTTCTCGTTGTGGTTCTGTGCATTGGTCTGCTGGGCAGCTGTGCCAATATGACCAGCCAGAAAAAAGGCGCGCTTTACGGCGCGGGCGGCGGCGCAGCTCTCGGTGCCGGCATCGGAGCTCTCACCGGCAATATCGCACTGGGTGCGGCTATCGGAACGACAGTCGGTGCCACGGCAGGTGCCCTGATCGGCAAGAAAATGGACAAACAGGCTGCAGAACTTTCGCAGATCGAAGGCGCAGCTGTCGAATCTGTGCTTGACAAGAACAACCTGCAGGGCATCAAAGTCACATTTGAGTCCGGCATCCTGTTCCAGACCGACAAGAGCGACCTGAACGCCGCATCGCAGAAGTCGCTGACGAAGTTCGCCTCGTCGCTCAAGGACAACCCCGACACTTACGTCAACATTTACGGGCACACCGACAATACGGGTTCGTACGACCACAACCTCGCGCTGTCGAAAGCCAGAGCCCAGAGTGTGGCCAAATTCCTGCAGGGCCTGGGTGTCGCCGCTTCCCGTATGACGACCGAAGGATTCTCGTATGACCAGCCGGTCGCTGACAACAGCACCGCTGCCGGACGTGCACAGAACCGCCGCGTGGAAATCTTCATCATCGCCAATGAGGAGATGATCAAGAAAGCCGAAAACGGCACGCTGTAATACAGGACTGAAAAAAAACGGGCCGGCCTGCGTTGCGGGCCGGCTCTCGTTTTATCCGGACCGTAATACATTATATAATCTATGGATTCCGTACTCCCGTTCCTGCAGGATCTGCGCAAGCACAACGACCGTGCATGGTTTGAGGCGAACCGTGCACGCTATACTTCCGCGCAAGTCGCGTTCAACCGGATGGTGGAGCAACTGATTCCGGCCATTGCATCATTCGACGGACGAGTCCGGAACCTGACGGCCGCCCAATGCACCTACCGCATTTACCGGGATCTGCGGTTCTCTCCGGACAAGACTCCTTACAAAACCCACTTCGGCGCCTACATCTGCCCCGGTGGCAAGAACTCGGGCTACGCCGGTTACTATTTCCATCTGGAGCCCTCAGACAGTAACCGCATGGGCAACAGCCTGATTGCATGTGGTCTGTACTGTCCCGACAAGATTGTGCTGCAAAGTGTGCGCGAGGAAATCACAGACAACGGGGCGGCATTCGAAGCATCGGTCCGGCAAGCTGAGGCACATGGATTCGTCTGGGACGGCCAGCCACCGCTCAAAAAAATTCCGCAGGGGTTCCCGGCCGACACACCATACGGCGACTACCTCAAAAGAAAAGATTTCTGCCTGTTCATGCCCATTCCGGGCCATCTGCGCGATACCCGTCAACTGCTGGATTTCTGCCTCGACGGATTCCGCAGCGCAGAACCATTCAATTCCATTCTGAACCGCGCCGTGGCCTATGCGTACGAACCATAAAAAAAGAGAAGGCTCTGCACCTTCTCCTTTGCGGAACGTGATCCGGGCGGGGTTCGAACCCACGACCTACGGCTTAGAAGGCCGTTGCTCTATCCAACTGAGCTACCGGACCGTCAGCGGGGTGCAAAGATAGACGAATTCAACGGAAACACAAACGCTTTTAAGAAATTCTTGACGTGTCCGCCACTCTGCCAATCCTGTGTACAACCGCTTGCTGGGCACCCGTTTCCTATTTCCGGGCCTGGGCCGCGGCATCGCAGGGATATCTCGAAGCATGGGAGCACTACAGCCGACAGACCTACCGCAACAGGTACCTTATACTCGGCGCCAACAGCATCATTCCGCTGACGGTTCCCGTCCGGCGGGCAACCGGCAACGACGCCCCCATCCGCGAGGTTGAGATCGACTACAGCACGCCATGGCAGCGGCTGCACTTCAAGACCCTCGTGTCGGCCTACCGGAACTCCCCTTTCTTCGAATACTATATCGACGACCTGCAGGTCTTCTATACGGAACGGTTCCGGTTGCTCTTCGACTACAACCAGCAGGCACTTGCATGCATGCTGGGCCTGCTGCGTCTGCCGACGGACATCCGTCTCTCGGCCGCTTTCGGACAGACAGACGGCAACGCATTTACCGATCTGCGCGACGCTTTCCATCCGCACAGCCGTAGCAAAGACCTGCCGTCCTACGAGCAAGTATTCTCTCAAAAACTTGGATTTCAAGCAGATTTGAGTATCCTCGATCTGCTGTTCAACCTTGGCCCGGATGCGGCAGCCTACCTGACTGAAAAATGTGAAAATTTTTAGCGGTTTTCCATTTTGAAATATGCGAAAAATGTATTTACATTGCGCGATTTTCAATCATCAATCTGTCACATGGACGCAAAGAAAAGGCTCGTCGTCAGTTATAAGAATTGTCCGGAATCGGTACTGGAAGCCATCCGGCAGAAATACCCCTCGGGATACAACGACGACTTGATTAAAATCGAGAAGCCCAACGGAGACTTCTTCCATGCCATCACGGTAGAAACCGACGAAGCATGCTATCTGGTCAAGGTGGATGTCAAAATAGACAACATCTCGCCGGAAGAGCTGGACAAAGCGCTGGACGCCGACCTGAACAACGAGCAGGACGGAGACGGTTCCTTTGAAAACGAAGGGGATGCCGCCATGGACAGAGCCGACGACACGCCGAACTACGACGAATAGGGAAACGAAATCCCGGCCGGAACGGACAGGCTGCAGGTCCGTATGATATAACATCGACCAACTGTATGACACCTTTCCTGAAGAGGCTGGAACGCTTGTTCTGTTTTTCGCGCAAGGAGCAGCGGGGTCTGCTTGTATTGATGACCTTGCTTTGGATATCCTTGATAATCAGAATTATACTTTATTATCATCCCCCTGCCAGGGAACTGCCGGACCACCTGTTCTCAACGCTGGAGAGGGTGGCCGGAGCAGTGGAAACGCCCCCCGCCTTGACGCCGCTTCTGCCGGACACCACCACCGCGCACATCGCCGACGAGCAAGTGGGCGATATGATGCCGTCCCCTGTTCCAAATCGTCCACAGCGCACTACGTCTTCTGACATGCGCCGCCAGCAAATCGAACTCAACGCCGCCGATGCTGGACAGTTGACGGTGCTGCGCGGCATCGGGCCGGTACTCTCCCGCCGTATCGTCGCCTACCGCGAGTTGCTGGGAGGTTATGTCAGTGTCCATCAACTCAAGGAAGTCTATGGTTTGCGGCCGGGTCTGGTCGACACGCTCATGCCATCGCTCCGGGTTGATCCCACGCGCATCCGGCAACTGACGCTTCCGGGCGCAACCTACCGCGATCTGCTGCGGCATCCGTATCTCGAGAAGGAGCATGTCGAAAACATCCTGACATACATCGCCGTCAACCATGGCATCCGCGAAACACAGGAGCTGCTGCAGCATCTCATTCTGGACAGCACGACCTACCGCCGCATCCGGCCGTATCTCCATTGCACCGGCAATGCGGCGGGAAATGGGAAGGACAGCGGGACAGACAGCATCGCGGACACTGCCGGGCGGCAGCGGCAGTAACCGGCCGGCATCGCCGAAATCTTTCCGGCCGACACGCGGATGTTTGGAAATTATCATGTATTTTTGGCTGTTCAACCTGCCCCCGCACGGGAGCCTTAATCGCACACATATGTATCATTTCTTGTTGCAAGTAACCACCGCCGCAGAACCCGCCCAGTATGCCCAGATGAATTTCTGGACTCTGCTCACCAAGGGGGGCTGGCTGATGTATCCCATCGCGTTGCTTTCGGTGCTGTCGGTCTATATTTTCGTGGAACGGTATCTGGCCATCCGCGCCGCAAGCCGGCAGGATCCGCTTTTCATGAACCGGATACGCGACTATATTCACGAAGGCAGCGTAGAAGCCGCCACGGCGCTCTGCCAGTCTACGAACAGTCCCGTGGCCCGCATGATTGAGAAGGGCATCCAGCGTATCGGACGGCCGCTGAGCGACATCAATACCGCCATCGAAAACGTAGGACGTCAGGAAATATTCGCACTGGAGAAAGGTCTGCCGACGCTGGCTTCGGCCGCGGGAGGCGCCCCCATGCTGGGATTCCTGGGCACGGGAGCCGGCATGATCCGGGCCTTCTACGACATGTCTATGGCCGGCAACAATGTGGACATCCAGCTGCTCTCGTCGGGCATCTACCAGGCCATGGTCACCACTGTGGCCGGTCTGACGGTCGGCATCATCGCGTATTTCTTCTATAACATCCTGGTGGCCAAGATCGAAAAGATCGTACACCGGCTGGAGACCTCCACCAGTGAGTTTATCGACCTCCTGAACGAACCGGCCCTGTAACAGCACCGCACCATGGCTATCAAGACATCCAACCGCATCAACGCCTCTTTCAGCATGTCGTCGATGACCGACCTGGTGTTCCTGTTGCTCATTTTCTTCATGATCACCTCCACGCTGGTCTCGCCGAACGCGCTGAAACTGTTGCTTCCGCAAGCCAACAACCAGACGGCTGCCAAACCGGCCACCACGGTTTCCATCACGCGGGACATCCATTATTACATTGAGACAGACCCCGTGGAATTCAGCGATCTGGAACGGCAGTTGCAACTCAAGCTGATGGACGAAGACGACCCGACCATCTCGCTGCATATAGACAAAAGCGTGCCCGTGGAATACATGACCAAGGTCATGGTCATTGCCAAGAACAACAAGTGGAAACTCATCCTGGCGACGGCCCCCGAGAAATAAACATACCCTACCATAGCGGCCATGCCTGTTCCGAAACATAGCAGAGGTATCGCAGCCACGGTTATCTTCCATGGCCTGCTGTTGTTCTTCCTGTTGACGGCCGGTTTCCGGACGAAACTGCCGTTGCCGGAGGAACAGGGCATCCCTGTCGAGTTCGGCACACTGGAAGGCGGACGTGAAACCGCCGCGGCCACGCCGCCGGCACCCGCCGAGCCGATTCCTGTCACGCCCGCACAGCCTGCGCCGGAGCGGACGCTGACACAGGAAGTCGAAGAGGCACCGGCCATAGCAGTCCGGCCGGCCGAACGGACCGAACGGACCACGCCACGTCCGGAAGAGAAACCGGCAACGGAGACGCCGCCACAACCACAGCCTCCCGTCCGGGAGGTGAACCGGCAGGCCCTGTTCACCGGAGGCAACGTCACGGCACCCGCCGAAGGACAGGGCGACCGCAACGCCGAAGGCAACCAGGGCGCCCCCGACGGTCATTCGGGAGCACCGGTCGGCGGTGGCAGCGGCCATTCGTTCGACCTGACGGGACGAAGCCTGAACGGTGCCCTGCCGAGACCGGAATATGTGGGTCAGAACGACGGAACGGTCGTCATCGAAATCACGGTCGACAAAGACGGACAGGTCATCCAGGCCCAATACCGGTTGCGGGGATCCACCACCTCGGATGAGACGCTGGTAGCCGCGGCCCGGGCAGCCGCCCTGCGGGCGCGGTTCGACCGGAAGCCGGATGCACCTGTGCAAATGGGGACCATCACGTACATTTTCAAGCTGCAGGACTGACACTTCCCCACGATGGAAGAATGCCGGCGTTTTCATCGGACATCACCGGCTCAGACAAACAAAAATGTCCGTACCTTTGAGGCGAAAACAGCAGACCATGGCGGTAAAGATCATAGCGAAGAACCGGAAGGCCTCGTTCAATTACATCTTTCTCGAGCAGTTCACGGCGGGCATCCAGCTGACCGGGACGGAGATTAAATCGGTCAAGGCGGGCAAGGTCAGCCTGGCCGACTCCTACTGCTTTTTCCGGGAGCACGAACTGTGGATACAGGGTATGCATATCGCGCCATACTGGTGGGGAACCTTCAACAACCACGACCCGTTGCGCCAACGCAAGCTTCTGTTGCAGCGGAAGGAACTTACAGGACTGGAACGCCGGCTTCAGGACAAGGGTCTGACCATCGCGGCCACGTCGCTGTTCCTGAACGAGAAGGGTTATGCCAAGCTGAACATCGCGCTCTGCCGCGGCAAGAAACTTTACGACAAACGCGAGACGCTCAAGCAGAAAGACGCGGAACGCGAGATGGCGCGAGGTGGCCGGTTTTCCTAAAAACAAGAATAATCATCAAAATAACCAAACAGATATGAGCACATCACTGAAATTGAACATCGACAAAGTATTTGGGTTCGTTTCCAAAGACAAAATTTACGCAAACAAGGCGGCAGCCGAAGCCAATGTCCGCACGCTCTACGAAAAGACCGGCGTCGGCAGCGACTTCACCGGTTGGGTGCGCCTGCCCTCCAGCATCACAGAAGACCAGTTCCAGGCCATCGAGCAGGTCGCCGGTTTCTTCCGGAAAGAAGTGGATGTCGTGGTCGTGGTCGGCATCGGCGGCTCGTACCTCGGTGCCCGGTGCGTCTATGAGGCCTTGTCCGACAATTTCTGGCAGATGAAAGCGAAGAAAGGTCCCAGGATCATCTTCGCGGGACAGAATCTGAGCGAGGACTATCTCGGGGAACTGATTGAACTGCTGGACGACAAATCCTACGGCATCATCGTGATTTCCAAGTCGGGTACGACAACCGAACCGGCCGTTGCCTTCCGTATCCTGAAGAGCCATCTGGAAGCGAAGGTCGGCAAGGCGAAAGCGAAAGACTACATTGTGGCCGTGACCGATGCCAAACGGGGCGCCATGCGGACGCTCGCCACGCAGGAAGGCTATGCGACGTTCGTCATCCCGGACGATGTGGGCGGCCGCTATTCTGTGCTGACCCCCGTCGGACTGGTCCCGATCGCTGCGGCGGGCTACGATATCCGGCAGTTGGTACAGGGCGCCGTTGATATGGAAAAAGCCACCGGTCCGGACGTGCCGTTTGAGGAGAATCCCTCGGCCATTTATGCCGCCGCACGCAACGAACTGTACAAGGCCGGCAAGACCACGGAAATCCTGGCATCGTTCAACCCGAAACTGGTGTTTTTCTCGGAATGGTGGAAACAGCTGTACGGCGAAAGCGAAGGCAAGGACCTGAAGGGCATTTTCCCGGCCAGCGTCACCTTCACGGCCGACCTGCACTCCATGGGACAGTATATCCAGCAGGGCCTGCGTAACATTTTCGAGACGGTCGTCTCGGTCTCCGGCACGGACAAGCACATCGCCATCGCCCCGGATGCCGCTAATCTGGACCAGCTCAACTATCTGGCCGGCAAACGCATCCAGGATGTGAACCGCATGGCCGAACTCGGCACGATGCTGGCACATGTGGACGGCGGGGTTCCCAATATCCGCATCGAGATTCCGTCCATCAGCGCCTACACGCTCGGCAGCCTGATGTATTTCTTCGAAATGGCCTGCGGCATCAGCGGTTACCTGTTGGGGGTCAATCCGTTCGACCAACCCGGCGTCGAGGCGTACAAGAAGAACATGTTCGCCTTGCTGGACAAGCCCGGCTACGAAGAAGAAAGCAAAAAAGTGAAGAGCCGCATCTAAAAAATGCCGATAACGGGTACATTCTTTTAAAAATGCGTTATCTTTGCGCCCGTTATCGACCAATGTCCTATGGTGTAATTGGCAACACGTCTGACTCTGGATCAGAAAAGTTCAGGTTCGAGCCCTGATAGGACAACAAAAGAAAAGCGACCAATGGACTGGCCGCTTTTCTTTTTTCCGCTTAGTACGAAAGTCCGAGAGAAGGCTACGGCTTTCCCGCAGGCGCTTCTCCACTGCTGCTAGACCTGCCGCTTGACATCCTTGGGCGGATAGTCTATGGTGTAGTGCAAGCCGCGGCTTTCTTTCCGCGCCTGGGCATTCTTGATAACCAAGTATCCCACGTTGATGAGGTTGCGGAGCTCGCACAGCTGGACCGAAAGTGTTGTCCGGGCATACAAGTGCTCTGTTTCCTCATAAATAATCTGAAGCCTGTCCATCGCACGTTTCAGGCGGAGATTCGAACGGACGATGCCGACATAATTACTCATAATCTGCTGCATCTCCTTGTAATTCTGCGTAATGAGGATCATCTCCTCGGGATCGGCCGTACCTTCGGAATTCCATGCAGGAATGCCTTCCGGAATCGCATATTCCCGGAAATGCTGCTTGGCATCCTGCGCAGCCTTGTCGGCATAGACAATGGCCTCAATCAGGGAATTCGATGCCAGGCGGTTGGCGCCGTGCAGTCCGGTCGAAGACGTTTCACCCGCCGCATACAGCCGGTTGATCGAAGTGCGTCCCTTCAGGTCTACCTTGATGCCGCCGCACATGTAGTGCGCAGCCGTCACCACCGGGATGTAATCCTTGGTCATGTCGATACCGAGTGTCAGACACTTCTCATTGATATGCGGAAAATGCTGCAGCAGACCCTCACGTTCCAAATGTGTCGCGTCCAGATACACATGGTCGTCGCCGCGGACTTTCATCTCATGGTCGATGGCCCGCGCCACGATGTCACGCGGCGCCAGCGAACCCCGTTCGTCGTATTTCTGCATAAACTCCTTACCGTCCAGCGTCCGCAGCACCGCACCGTAACCGCGCAGCGCCTCGGTAATCAGGAAAGACGGTTTCTCCGAAGGATTGTAGAGCGATGTGGGATGGAACTGAATGAATTCCATGTTGTCGATGATGCCCTTGGCCCGGTACACCATGGCCACGCCGTCGCCCGTCGCAATGGGCGGGTTGGTGGTCGAGACATACAGATTGCCCGTACCGCCCGTCGCCATGAGGGTCACGTGCGACAGAATGGAAATGGTCTCGCCCGTTTCCTCGTTCAGGAAATAAGCGCCATAGCACTCGATATCGGAATGATAGCGCTTGACCAGACGGCCCAGATGGTACTGGGTGATGATGTCCACGGCAAAATGATGCTCCAGCACCTCGATGTTAGGATGGTTCTTGACCTTCTCAATAAGGGTCCGCTGGATTTCAAAACCCGTGTTGTCCTGGTGGTGAAAGATACGGTGCTCGCTGTGGCCGCCCTCGCGGGCCAGGTCGAACGTGCCGGACGGTGTCTTGTCGAAATCCGCCCCCCAGTCCAGCAACTGCCGGACCTGTTTCGGCGCTTCGCTCACGACCATGCGCACGGCCGCTTCATCGCACAGGCCGTCGCCGGCATCAAAGGTGTCCAGAATATGTTTCTCATACGAGTCTCCTTTCTCGAAGACGGCGGCGATGCCGCCCTGTGCGAAACTGGTGTTGGTGTCGCCGATGGTACTTTTCGTCACCACACAGACCTTGCCGACGTCAGCCACCTTCAAGGCGAAACTGAGGCCTGCCAGACCGGTGCCGATGACCAGGAAATCTGTCGTCCGCTGCATATCAGTATTAATTGAAAAAAGGGGACGAAACCGTCCCCTCCGTGTTATTCGGATGAAACCCTAAAAGGCCGTGACAATCTGCATGAATTTCTCCGCCGTGAGCGATGCTCCGCCAATCAGGCCGCCATCGACATCCGGGCAGGCAAAGAGTTCCGCGGCATTCCCGCCGTTGCAGCTTCCGCCGTAGAGAATGGTCGTATCGTCAGCCAGCTGGACGCCGTACTGCGCCGCAATAGCCTTACGGATAAAGGCATGCATATCCTGCGCCTCGACCGACGTGGCCGTTTTGCCGGTACCGATGGCCCACACCGGTTCGTAAGCCACCACTATTTTGGCAAAATCTTCTGCCGAAAGACCAAACAGACCTTCTTTCAGTTGTTTGCCGACTACGTCGAAATGCTTGCCGCTCTCACGTTCCGCCAGCACCTCTCCCACGCAGAAGATAACCTTCAGCCCGTTGTCCAGTGCCAGACGCACTTTCTTGGCAAGGATGGCGTTGGTTTCACCGTAATAGCTGCGGCGTTCGGAGTGACCCAGAATGACATACGTGCAGCCGGTGCTCTTTACCATGGCAGCGGAAACTTCGCCGGTATAGGCGCCGGAAGCCTCCGCGGCGCAGTTCTGCGCACTCACTTCCACCTGTCCGCCGACCGTCTTGACCACCTCGGTCAAATGAATGAAAGGCGGTGCCAGAATCACATCGCACTTGACGGCCCCCGCAGCTGCCAGTGCCTGGCGCACATCCGCCGCCAGCTGGACTCCCTCCTGCAAGGTCTTGTTCATTTTCCAGTTTCCTGCTACAATATTTTTTCTCATGATGTTGATTTTTAAAAAGACGCCCCAAATTTACGAGAGTATTTCCAATTACACACGTTTCACGTCAAAAAAGGCGGGATGTCATGCCCCGAAAAAGAGATACGCCAGCAGAATCGCCGCCACGATACCGGCCAGATCGGCCAGCAAGCCCATCGTCACCGCATAACGGGTCCGTTTGATGCCCACCGAACCGAAATACAGGGCAATGATGTAAAACGTCGTGTCGGCCGCACCCTGGAACATGCACGACAGCCTGCCGACGAACGAATCCGGCCCGTAATGCTGCATGGCCTCCACCATCATGGCCTTGGCTCCGCTGCCGCTCAGCGGCTTCATCAGTGCGGTCGGAAGGGCTCCGACGAAACTTGTATCGAGTCCGACAGCTTCCAGTCCTTTGGCCAGCAAGGAGATGATGTCATCCATGACGCCGGACGCCCTGAACACGGCAATGCCGACCAGCATGCCGACCAGGTAGGGAATGATTTTGACGGTGACCGAAAAGCCGTTCTTGGCTCCTTCGATGAACGCCTCGTAAATATTGATCTTGCGCCGGATACCACCTGCGAAAAAAGCCAGAATGATGGCGCAGAGCAAAACATTGGCGAAAACTTGCGACACAACCTCCAATGTCGCCTTGTCCAGCGAACTGAAATACCAGACGATGCCGCCGAGCAGCAGCGTGATGCCGCCCAGCCATCCCAGCACGACCTTGTCCAACAGGTTGATGCGCTGCCGGATGGCGACCGCCACGATGCCGATCAACGTCGAGACATAGGTGGCGATGAGGATGGGCAGAAAGACGTCGGTCGGTGTCGCCGCACCGAGAATGGACCGCTGCGCCAGGATGGTCACAGGCACAATGGTCAGACCCGATGTATTGATAACCAGGAACATTATCTGGGCATTCGATGCGGTATCCTTCTTCGGATTGAGTTCCTGAAGGCCTTCCATCGCCTTGAGACCCAACGGTGTGGCTGCATTGTCCAGACCCAGCATGTTGGCCGAGAAATTCATCAGCATCTGGCCGTGAACCGGATGGTCGCGCGGCAGTTCCGGGAACAGCCGGTTGAAGAAAGGTCCGACAATACGCGACAGGAATTGCACGGCGCCGGCCTTTTCGCCGATGTTCATCAGGCCCAGCCAGAGCGTCATCACGCCGGTCAGCGGGAGCGCAATCTGCATCACAGCCGATTCGGAGGCCGTGAACGTACTGTCAATAATGACTTTGAATACCTGCGTATCGCCGGCAAAGATGGCTTTCAGCGTCGCTGCCGCGATGGCTACGAGAAAAAAACCGATCCAGATATAATTGAGAACCATGATTGAAGATTTATCGGTGTTGCGGCATGGTTTGACCCATGTGCCAAACTTTTATGCAAAGATAACGTTTTTGATGTCAGATGCGACACGGCGCCGGCCGTCCGCACAGATTCCCGCCTAACGGCTGCCGATGTACAGGAACACCATGCCGAGCAGCACCAGAACCAGGTCGATGACTTTGCTGCGGAGATTCTTTTCACGCATGATCAGCGCACCGCAGAGAAACGACACCACTACGCTGCTGCGCCGGATCATCGACACGACCGATATCATGGACGACTCGTAGCTGAGAGCGTAAAAATAAACGAAATCTGCAAGGGCCAGGAACAGCGAAATGCACGGGATGCTCCAGCGCCATTCGAATGGTGTGAAGTGTTTGCGGCGAGGCCACCAGAAAAGGAGGACCACGATACCCGACAACACCGCCTGATACAGCACATACCAGGCCTGCACGAACATCGGTGCAAAACGTTGCATCAGGAATTTGTCGTACAGAGAACTGACGGCCCCCAGCGCGACCCCGGTCACAACGCAGATAATCCAGCGGTTGTGCGAGAAATCAATGCCTTCACGGCTGCCGGAACGACTGAGCAGATAAAACGAAAGCACGGCCAGCAGCACGCCGGTCCACTGGTAGCCGTTCAACCATTCACCGAACAGCAGCAACGCCCCCAGCAGCACCATGACCGGCTGCGTGGCATTGATGGGACCGACGATGGTCAGTGGCAGATGTTTCAGGCCAATGTATCCGAAGGTCCAGGAAGACAGGACGATGACAGATTTAAGAAGCACCAGCCGGTGTGCTTCCCAGCCGGCTTTAGGCACGTAGAAAACCGAGCCTTCCAACGGGGTGCCTGCTGGCAGCGAACCAAGAATGAACGGCAGAAAGATAGCGGTCAGGAACACCGTGTTGAGAAACAGCACGGGCGCAACCGCATTCCGGTCGAGCGAAAGTTTCTTGAAAAAGTCGTAAAACCCCAGCAGGAAAGCCGAGGCAAACGACGGAATCAGCCACATCATCCGACGAGCTCCATCCCCCTGCGCAGCGCCTGCTCGTTGAGCGGCAGGAGCTTATGATGGCGCTCCGGCAACGACTTCTTGAGTCCGAGCAGCACCTTGTCAAGCACAAGGGCCGGACGGAGTTTGATGAACGCGCCGAGCAGCAGCATGTTGGCTATCTTGGTGGCGTTCATGGCAGCAGCCTCTTCGGTGGCAGGCACGGCATAGATGGAGATGTCCGTACGCTGCGGCTTGCGGCTGATACCACTCGGGTCGTAGATGAGCGTCCCGCCGGGCTTCACCATTTCCTCAAACTTGTCCATCGACTGCTGGTTGAGGATGATGGCCGTATCGTAACGCTGCAGGATAGGCGAACTGATGCGTTTGTCGCTGACAATCACCGTCACGTTGGCCGTACCACCCCTGATTTCGGGACCGTAGGAAGGCATCCACGATACCTCCATGTTTTCCATGATGCCTGAATAGGCGATAATCTTACCCATGGACAAGACACCTTGTCCGCCGAAACCGGCTATGATGATTTCCTCAGTCATGATTAACGCATTTGAAGTACGCCGTCCACTTTCATGTCACCCAGCTGGTACTTGGCGAACATGTTCTCTTCCATCCAGCGGTTGGCCTGGAGCGGCGGCAGGCCCCAGCCCGAGTTGCAATTGGAGACCACCTCGACGATGGACATCCCTTTTTTGTTCTTCTGGTTCTCGAACGCCTGACGAAGCGCCCGTTTGGTCTTGCGTACAGCAGCGGGCGTATGCACCGCCTGACGGGTCACATAGTATGTGCCGTCCAACTGTGCAAGCAACGGCGTGATATTGAGCGGATAGCCCATGGTCTTGACATCGCGGCCGCGCGGACAGGTGGCCGTTTTCATGCCCTCGAGCGTCGTCGGAGCCATCTGACCACCGGTCATACCGTAGATACCGTTGTTGATGAACACAATGACGAAATTCTCGCCACGGTTGCAGGCGTGGATTGTCTCGCCCGTTCCGATGGCGGCCAGGTCGCCGTCGCCCTGATAGGTGAAGACGAACTTGTCGGGCATCACACGCTTGATACCCGTTGCCACCGCCGTTGCCCGTCCATGCGCCGCTTCCACGACGTCGAAGTCGTAGAAATCGTACAGGAACACCGAACAACCTACCGGCGAAATGCCCACCGTGTCGTGCTCTATGCCCATTTCCTCAATCACTTCGGCGATGAGCCGGACCACCGTGCCGTGGCCGCATCCCGGACAGAAATTGAAAGGCGTGTCCGTCAGCAGGCGGCTCTTTTTGTATACCAGATTCTCCTCTCGGATGATATCTTTGACATCCATTGCTTTATATTTTACGGTCTATCAATCAGTTTTAACTACAGCGAAAAGTATTTCCGCAGGGCACCCTCGATTTCCTCGGGGGTCGGAACCATGCCGCCCAGCCGGCCGAAGAACTCGACCGGAACCTGGCTGCCCACCGCCAGTTTCACATCCTCGATCATCTGTCCGGCGCTGAGTTCCACAGACAGGAATCCTTTCACCCGTTTCGCCAGTGCAGCCAGTTGCGGCGCGGGGAACGGATAAAGCGTGATGGGGCGGAACAGACCGACCTTCTTGCCGGCAGCCCGCAGTCTCTCGACGGTGTTCTGCGCGATGCGTGCGCTGATGCCGAACGCCACGACCACATACTCCGCGTCGTCGCAGTACAGTTCCTCATAACGGATTTCCTCCTGTTCCATCTGGCGGTATTTGGCCTGCAGACGCTGGTTGTGCACCTCGTGAACCGAGGATAGCAGATTCAGCGACGTGATGGTGCGGCCGTGCTGTCCCGGACGGGTACCCGTCGTGGCCCAGTCAGGGAACTCTGTCAAGCGCGGACGTTCCTCCGGCAGATAGACTTTTTCCATCATCTGCCCGATGGCACCGTCGGAGAGAATCATCACCGGATTGCGGTATTTGAAGGCCAGATCGAAACTCAGCGCGACGAAATCGGCCATTTCCTGGACCGACGAAGGTGCAAGGGTCAGCAGTTTGTAGTCTCCGTGGCCGCCGCCCTTGACCGTCTGGAAGTAGTCGGCCTGGCTGGGCTGGATCGTTCCCAGTCCCGGACCGCCGCGCGACACATTGACAATCAGGCACGGAAGCTCCGCACCGGCCAGGTAGGAAATGGCCTCGCACATCAGCGAGATTCCCGGACTGGACGAAGAGGTCATGACACGCCGGCCGCAGGAGGCGGCACCATAGACCATGTTGATGGCCGACACTTCGCTCTCGGCCTGGAGCACCACCATCCCGGTACGGGCGGTGGCATCGGTTTCCATGAGGTACTCCATCACTTCCGTCTGCGGCGTGATGGGATATCCGAAAAAGGCATCGGCACCGGCACGGATGGCCGCTTCGGCGATGGCCTCGTTTCCTTTCATCAAACGTAATTCTTTCACGACTTTCCTGTTTATCTACGTTCCTATGCTTCTACTTTTACACGGTACACCGAAATGACCCCGTCAGGGCACATGACGGCACAATTGGTACATCCCGTACATGCCTCGGGATTGGCCATATATGCATAATGATAGCCCTTCTGGTTCACCGCCGTCGTCATGGCGATGACCTGCTGTGCGCAAGTGGCGGCGCATAACTCGCAACCTTTGCAACGATCCTTGTCGATGACGATTGCACCTCTGAGTTTTGCCATAATTACCTTATTAAGTCTGTTTCGCAAAAAATAAGGCGCAAAGATATCCATTTATAACAAAGGGACAAACTTTTTTGCATTTGTCTTTGTCGGCAAGGTGCCTTAAATTTGCCGAACGCTATTCCGGGACCGTTGCCGTCCTCGCCGGACGGTCCGCCGGAAACGCGCCCTGTCCCAAAACACTCTGTCATGAAAGATCTCAAAGGAAAAGTGATTGTCATCACCGGTGCCTCCTCGGGTATCGGATTCGCCTGCTGCAAAGTGTTTGCACAGGCCGGCCTCAAAATCGTGATGGCGGCCCGCAACCCGGAAAAACTGGCGGCCGCTGAAGAAGCCGTCAAAGCCATTACGCCCGACGTGCTGGCCGTTCCGACCGACGTATCGGTCGAGGCCGACTGCAAAAACCTCATCGAGCAAGCCGTCGGACGCTTCGGCGGCATCGACATCATGCTGAACAACGCCGGCATATCCATGCGCGCACTGTTCCGGGACCTGGATCTCTCGGTCATCCGTCGGCTCATGGACACCAATTTCTGGGGCACGGTGCAATGCACGAAGTACGCATTTCCGTATATCCTTGAAAGGCACGGCAGTATTATAGGAATTTCTTCGGTTGCCGGCTTTATCGGACTGCCGGGCCGAACCGGCTATTCGGCATCGAAATTCGCCATGCACGGATTTCTGGAGACAGTCCGCGTGGAGAACCTGAAGAATAACCTGCATGTCATGATTGTCACGCCGGGATTCACTGCGTCCAACATCCGCGTGACGGCACTCGGTCCGCAGGGCCAGGCGCAGGGCGAATCGCCGCGCGACGAAGGCAAGATGATGACGGCCGAGGCCGTGGCCAAACGCATCCTGAAAGGTGTCTGCCGCCGCCGTCGCCGTATCGTGCTCACGTTCGAAGGCAAGGCGGTCTGTTTTCTGAAAGGCCTCTGCCCGGCACTGCTCGACAAAATGCAATACGCCTATATGCGGCGCGAACCAAATTCGCCGTTCAAATAGAAAAACGCAAAACTCCCGTCAGCGCGTTACTGCCCGGAGGCCAGGCTGCCGGTCCACGTCTTGATCTGCTCGGCGGTCATATTGTTCAACCGCATACCCTGTTTCCAGTTGATTTGGGGATAAGTTGTCTTCAGTGCCGACGCCGAGTGGTCTATCGGGCTGCTTCCGGAAGTGACAAACGGGATGACCGTCTTGCCGCTGAAATCATAACTTTCCAGAAACGTGTTGATGATGCGCGGAGCCGCGTCACACCAGATGGGGAATCCGATATAGACGGTGCTGAAACTGCTCCACTGCTCCACTTTCGCCGCGATGGCGGGGCGTGCCTTCGCGTCGCCCATCTCTACAATACTGCGGCATTGCCGGTTCCGGTAATCCAAATCCGCTGCGGTATACGGCTGAGCGGCTTTTATCTCGAACAAAGTGCCCTGGGTGGCTTCCGCCAGCGTCTTGGCCACCTGCGCAGTGTTGCCTGAACAGGAGAAGTAGGCCACCAGGGTTTTGGAAGCCGCAACCTCGCGTGCGGACTGTCCATACGCCAGCGAACACAGTCCGACCAGCAGAATGGAAAATATAACGTGCTTCATAACAGATGGTTTGATGTGCTGTATATTTATTTCTGAAGAATGAACGGGAAGGCCGGCAGCCCCTCCGAATTGAACAGATTGGGCTGTGCCGTTTCACGCCATGCAAAGCGCACCGACACCGGCGCAGGAACGTCCGGATGCGTGACAGCCACCTCGTCGGTTCCGACAATCTCTGCGAACGCCTGATGCCAGATGCCGTCCTTACCGGCCACTTCGAACCATTTGAGACGCGCGATGGAATTGGGTTCGACGGAATTGCTCTTGCCCTTGAGTCCCTCCGCGCAGTGTGTAAACTTCACGATAGCCTTCTCGCCTTCGATGCGCAGTTCGGTCGCCCGGGGACCGGACCACTCTGCTGCATTCTCGACTTTGTACTTGTCCGCCAGGGCCAGCTTGGCCAGACGGGCACCGACAATCCACTTGTATGACGGATGGATGTCCTCGAGGTTGTCCACCAGGTCGGAATTGAAGATCGCCTCTCCGTTACCGGCCGCCGTCACTGCTTTGAGCTGCTCCTGCCAGAAGAGCGGGAGTCCTTCGCTGGTGACAAAGTTGCTGTGGTGCATCCGGTCGGAATACGTGTGCGGGCAGATGAGCACCGAATAGAACGGGGCGTCGGGCGATTCGAAGGCCGCCCGCCAGGAACTCGTCAACTGCACATAGAGCGAGGCGTAGTCCTTCGTCCCGAGCGCCAGGTCGCTTTCGCCCTGATACCACAGGAAGCCGCCGACCGCAAACGGTGTAAGCGGCTTGAGCTGGCTGTTATAAAGCATGCCCGTTTCCATCCACTGGCTGATGAGGCTGCCGCCCGAAGAAGCCGAAATGATGCCCACCGGTACGCCCAGTGCTTCTGTCAGGTTTTTCGCAAAGAAATACCCTACGGCAGAGACCGGCGCAATAGACTGGCCGTCAGCAATCTTCCAACTGTTGCCGCTGCCCGGCCGCCCGCCGCAAAGGAACACCCGTATGGCCGGATTGGCAGGTTTCTCAAGTTCCAGTGCAGCCAGGTCCTCACCCTTGCGCGGCGGCGCCATCGTACCGCGGCGCATCGCATAGGCCATGTTCGACTGACCGGAGCAGACCCACACTTCGCCCACCGCAATACCGGTGAACTGCAATTCGTCCTTCTTGGAAACGACGACCATCTTCAGCTGCTGCCCTTCGGCCTTGAGCGACGGCAACTGCAGTTTCCAGTTGCCCTCACGGTCGGCCTTGCCCTTGACCTTGGCCACACTCTTGCCGGTGGCTTCGTCGAAGAGTGTCACCTGAACCGCGGCGGCAGGATCCGCCTGTCCCCATACCGGCAGGTTGCGTCCCTGCTGCAAAATCATGTTGTCGGAAAAAATCTGCGGCATGACAAGTGCCAGCAGATGGATAAGCAATAAGTTCATTTTCGGGTTTGTTTTAGAATGGTTCAAAGATACAGATTTAAACGGATTGTTCCGTATTTTTTGTTTTTTTCCGCATCCTGCGGCCTGTTGCAGAAATGATGGAGGCAGACCGATGAAGTTTTTTTTTCAACTTTCTGAAAAAGTGATTATCATGCCCCGCTTTTCAAAGCCGAGACGGGGTGTGGCGCAGTTGGTAGCGCGCTACGTTCGGGACGTAGAGGCCGGAGGTTCGAGTCTTCTCACCCCGACTTGAAAAGAGACCGGTTCAATCGTTGGACCGGTTTTCTTTTTTCTTACTTTTGCTGTCGGGGAGCGCCGCACGGTGCAACCGGTGCGCGGGAATCAAGGCCGGACATGGCGGGCGACCTCCGAAAAAACATGACAAAATACAACAGAATATTCCGCGTAGCGGACAACCGCCGGCCCAGTCCGGGATACAGCCTGATCCGCCTGCAGAGCGACGAATCGCTGCCGCCCATGGTCCCGGGACAATTCGTGTCGGTCCGCGTGGACGGCGTGCAGCACACCTTCCTGCGGCGGCCTTTCTCTATACACAATGTTGATGCAGACGACCGTGCCCTGGAACTACTCATACAAGTGGTGGGTGAAGGTTCGGCCCGCATTGCGGCGTTGCAGCCGGGTGATTCCGTCGATATGATTTTTCCGCTCGGCAACGGCTTCACCACGGACATCGCGCCAGCATCGGAAGTGCTGCTGACAGGCGGCGGAGCCGGCATCGCACCGTTGCTGTTCCTAGGCAAGGAACTCCGGCAGCGCGGCATCGTCCCGACCTTCCTGCTCGGCGGCCGTTCCGCAGCGAACCTCATCCGGATGGATGCTTTCGAAGCGGTCGGACGGCTCTGCTGCACCACCGAAGACGGATCCATGGGGGAACGCGGGTTCGTCACGCAGCACTCCATACTGCAGGACCGCCGGTTCGACTTTATCTACACCTGCGGCCCCCGGCCGATGATGGCGGCAGTGGCCGCCTATGCGCGCCGGACAGGCAGTCCGTGCGAGGTTTCGCTCGAAAACACCATGGCCTGTGGCATCGGCGCATGCCTGTGCTGTGTAGAGGACACCCGGCAGGGACACCAGTGCGTATGCACGGCAGGACCTGTCTTTAACATCGAACAACTCAAATGGTAGATCTAACGGTAAAAATCGGTGCGCTGACCCTGAAGAATCCGGTCATGACGGCATCTGGCACCTTCGGATACGGTCCGGAATATGCCGATTTCTTCGATGTGGCACAACTGGGCGGCATCATCGTCAAAGGCACGACGGCCGATGCCCGCGAAGGGAACCCTTACCCGCGCATGGCCGAAACGCCGTCCGGCATGCTGAACGCCGTGGGGTTGCAGAACAAGGGGGTGGATTGGTTCTGTTCACATATCTACCCGTCCATCAAGGACATCGACACCAACATCATCGTCAATGTCAGCGGTTCGACCGTCGAAAAATACGTGGAATGCGCCGCAAAGATTGCCGCACTGGACGCCGTCCCGGCCATTGAATTGAATATTTCCTGTCCGAATGTCAAGGAAGGCGGCATGGCTTTCGGGGTCACAGCCAAAGGTGCCTTCGAAGTGGTGGAGGCTGTCCGCAAAGTCTATCCTAAAACGCTTATCGTCAAGCTCTCGCCCAATGTCACCGACATCGCATCCATCGCACGGGCCGTCGAATATGCCGGCGCCGATGCGGTATCACTCATCAACACGGTGCTGGGCATGGCCGTTGATGCGGAGCGTCAGCGGCCGGTTCTTTCCACGGTGACAGGCGGTCTGTCGGGTCCCTGCATCAAACCCATCGCCCTGCGCATGGTCTGGCAGACTGCCAAGGCTGTCCGCATACCCGTCATCGGAATGGGCGGCATTGCCTCGGCCGCCGATGCGGTGGAATTCATGCTGGCCGGTGCAACGGCTGTGGAAATCGGAACCGCCAACTTCATCGATCCGGCTGTATCGGCCAAGGTTATCACCGGGCTGTCAGACTACGCCGGACGTCACGGCATCGCACAAATCTGTGAACTGACAGGCGCTCTGCGCGTATAGAGATCGCTCAAGAAGACATAAAAAAACCGTCCCTTGACTGGGACGGTTTTTTTGTCGCATAAGCGGTTTAGCTGCAGAATTTCGCGCCCAGATACTCGCGGTTGAGACGGGCGATGTTCGAAATCTTGATCTGCTTCGGGCACTCAGCCTCGCAGGCCCGGGTATTGGTGCAGTTGCCGAACCCGAGTTCGTCCATCTTGGCCACCATCGCCGTCACCCGTTCGCGCGCCTCGACCTGTCCCTGCGGCAGCAGCGCCAGCTGGGACACCTTGGCCGACACGAACAGCATGGCCGATGCATTTTTACAAGTAGCGACACAAGCACCGCACCCGATACAGGCGGCAGCGTCCATCGCCAAGTCTGCATTCTTCTTCGGTATCAGAATGGCGTTGGCATCCTGGGCTCCGCCAGTATTGACCGACGTATAGCCTCCAGCCTGTATGATCTTGTCGAATGCGGAACGGTCCACCACCAAGTCCTTGATAATCGGGAACGCTTTCGAACGCCAGGGTTCAATGTAAATGGTGTCGCCATCCTTGAAATGGCGCATGTGTAACTGGCAGGTGGTGATACCCGTATCGTTGCCGTGCGGCCGGCCGTTGATATACAGGCTGCACATGCCGCAGATGCCTTCGCGGCAGTCATGGTCGAAACAAATGGGTTTCTCGATCTTGTCCACCAACTGTTCATTCAGAATATCGAGCATTTCGAGAAACGAACAGTCGGGAGAGATGTTGGAGACCTGATAGGTCACAAACTGTCCCTTGGCCTTGGCGTTTTCCTGCCGCCAAATCTTGAGTGTCAGATTCAATCCTTTCTTTTCCATGTCGATTAATCTTTATAGTTACGTTGGGCGATCTTGATGTTTTCGTAAATGAGCGGTTCCTTGTGCAGTTCGGGTTCCTCGCCGGCGCCTTTGTATTCCCAGCACGAAACATACATGAACTGGTCGTCATGGCGCAGCGCCTCGCCGTCGGCGGTCTGGTGTTCCTCGCGGAAATGGCCGCCGCACGATTCCTCGCGCAGCAGCGCGTCACGAGCCATCAGTTCGCCCAACTCGAGATGCTCGGCCGTACGCAAGGCCTTCTCCAGTTCGGGGTTGAACTCGTCGGCCGTGCCGGTCACGCGCACGTCTTTCCAGAACTCTTCCCGGACCTGGCGAATGCGGCGGATGCCTTCTTCAAGGCCTTCCTTGGTGCGGCCCATGCCGACATATTCCCACATGATATGGCCCAGTGCCTTCTGGAAATGATCCACGGAATGTGAACCCTGGATGCCCATCAGCCGGTCGATGCGGGCCTTGGCAGCCTTGGCGGCTTCCTCGAACTCGGGCCGGTCGGTCGATATGCGCGGGGTCTGGATTTCGTGCGAAAGGTAATTCTGAATGGTGTACGGCAGGACGAAATAGCCGTCGGCCAGACCCTGCATCAGCGCGGAAGCACCAAGCCGGTTGGCACCGTGGTCGCTGAAGTTGGCCTCGCCGGCCGCGAACAGACCCGGAATCGTGGTCTGCAGTTCGTAATCCACCCAAATGCCACCCATCGAATAGTGGATGGCAGGATAGATCATCATCGGCGTTTCGTATGGGTTGTCGGCCGTGATCTTTTCGTACATCTGGAACAGGTTGCCGTAACGGGCTTCGATGACACTCTTGCCAAGACGGGCGATGGCATCCTTGAAGTCGAGATAGACGGCCAGACCGGTCTCGTTGACCCCGAAACCGGCGTCGCAACGTTCCTTCGCGGCCCGCGATGCCACGTCGCGCGGCACCAGGTTGCCGAACGCAGGATACCTGCGCTCAAGATAATAGTCACGGTCTTCCTCCTTGATGTCGGTCGGTTTGAGCCGGCCGGCCCGGAGCGCCTCGGCATCCTCTTTCTTTTTAGGCACCCAGATGCGGCCGTCGTTACGCAGCGACTCCGACATCAGCGTCAGCTTGGACTGGTAGTCACCGTGTACCGGGATGCAGGTGGGGTGAATCTGCACGAAACACGGATTGCCGAAGAATGCGCCTTTCTTGAAGCAGCGCATGGCGGCCGCTCCGTTCGAACCCATGGCGTTGGTCGAAAGGAAATAGACATTGCCGTAACCGCCGGTTGCCAGTACCACGGCATGCGCGCCGTGTTTCTCGATGGCACCCGTGACGAGGTTACGCGTGACAATGCCGCGCGTCTTGCCGTCGACAAGCACCAGGTCGAGCATTTCTTCGCGGGGGAACAACTTGACACTGCCCTTCTTGATCTGGCGGCTCAACGAACTGTAAGCACCGAGCAGCAACTGCTGTCCCGTCTGGCCGCGGGCATAGAACGTACGACTCACCTGCGCGCCGCCGAAAGAACGGTTGTCCAGCTGTCCGCCGTAGTCGCGGGCAAACGGCACACCCTGCGCCACACACTGGTCGATGATGTTGTTAGACACTTCTGCCAGACGGTACACATTGGCCTCGCGGGCCCGGTAGTCACCACCCTTGATGGTGTCGTAGAACAACCTGTACACCGAGTCACCGTCGTTCTGGTAATTCTTGGCGGCGTTGATACCGCCTTGCGCAGCTATGGAATGGGCGCGGCGCGGCGAGTCCTGGATGCAGAATATCTTGACGTTGAATCCCATCTCGCCGAACGAAGCCGCGGCGGATGCGCCAGCCAGACCCGTTCCCAGCACGATGATGTCCAGTTTACGTTTGTTGGCCGGATTGACCAGTTTCTGTGAAGCCTTGTAATTCGTCCATTTCTGGGCGAGCGGTCCCTGAGGGATTTTGGAGTCTATCTGTGTCATGGCAATATGCGGTTAGGCGTTATAGAAGAAAAAGAAATAAATGGGCACCGCGGCAAATCCGCAGGCAATGACCGTGGCCACTACACAGGCGATCGCCTTGAGACGGGGAATCCACAGGTTGTTGTTCCAGCCGATGGTCTGAAGCGCGCTCCAGAATCCGTGCGTAAGATGGAACCACAGCGCGGTGAGCCAGATCAGGTACAGGACAACATACAACGGTTTTGAAAAGAGACTCACGATAAGAGCAGAGCCCTGGGCCGGTTCTGCGCCCATAATTTCCACCAGTTGCATCTTGGCCCAGAAATTACACAGGTGCAAGCATATGAAACCCAATACGATAATACCCAAGACAAACATATTCTTGGCGGCCCATTCGGTTTCGGTCTTGTTGGGGGCCTGATAGCCTACCGGCCCGCGGGCGCGCATGTTCTGCCATGTGAGCAGGATGGCGAAAACGATGTGCAATACCGCACCGGCGGCCAGCACCGCCGTGCCGACCAGCGCATACCAGTTGGCACCCAGGAATTCACAGACCATGTCGTAACCCTCGAGCGAAATGACCGCCACCAGGTTCATCGACATGTGGAACAAGAGGAACAGGACAAGGAACAGGCCAGTGATACTCATGACGAATTTCTTGCCGATAGAGGAACAGAAAAAATTACTCATACCTTGAAAAATGTGTTAAGTACTGTGCGTAAATGTTGAACGGAAAGCCATAATACACGTTCGAAGGGACAAAAATACCTAAAATAAGTGGACGCTGCAACGCCGCATGTCAAAAAGATGGCTGGACGCAAGGAAAAAGGCGTTCCAGCTACAGCGGGCGGGCTTCCCGGGGATGGGTCCGGTTGCGCCGGGTCCAGAATTTGTTCCGATAATGCAATACGCGCGCGATGCATGTTTCCTTGTCGCAGTGCATCTCCTCCGCATAGCCTTCGGCCATCAGCTCGAACATCTCCCGGGTGCCCCACAGCCGCTCGAAGTTTCTGCAACCACGTTCAAAAGAAAGTTTCCCGAACCGCATCCGGTTGATGTCCACGACGCAGAACCGCCATGCGCCGTCCACCTTGTCGAACAGGATATTACCCGGCGAATAGTCGGCATGGCAGAAGCCCGCCCGGTGCATCCTGGCCGTGAAACGGCCGAAAGCCCGCAGAATGTCTTCGCGGCCCTCGGCCGTTCCCTCGCCGAATTCGTACATGTTGCGGGTGTAGGGACATTGGAACGTGACGAGGTACGACACGCCGACCAGACCTGCGCGGCGGGCCTCGGCGTAGGCAACCGGCCGGGCCGTCTCGATGCCGCGCGACAGCAGTGCCGACGCATATTCATAAGCCCGGCGGGCTTTGGTTTTCCGAAAGAAAGAATACACAATCCGGTTGGGGAATACCGGCACTTTGTAGCGTTTCACGTTAAGTTCAACCCCCTGAAAAACATGGACAGAGATTGTGTTGCGGTTGCGCGACTGGTATATGATGCGCCCTTCGCCCGCCCGGCCGTCCAGCACTGACGCAACGAACGGCGCGTATGCCTTGCAGTCGGGATGTATCACTGTCTTGATGTGCATGGTCAGACCATTGTTTGGAGGAATCCACGGCACAGGCGTCCGATTCTGCGGATTCGTCCCGCAAAGATGCGAAAAGATTGACATTTTTTGTTTTTTTTGTAGTTTCGCCTTTAAATAAAATGCATATGAACCGTTGTCTGAAAAAATCCATCCTGTGCTTCCTGGCAGCCGTGCTGTGCCTGTCCTGCAAACGGGAGACCGCGCTCCCCATCATCGTCGGCAACCTGAACGAAGTCCTGGTCGTCATGGACGATGCGCAGTGGAAAGGCGCCCCCGGCCGGGAACTCCGGACCTTCCTCATGGACACCATTCCCTGGTCCACGTTGAGCGAGACCCGGTATAACATCACCCATATCCCCCACGAATCGTTCGAATCGTTCCGGCGGCACCGGAACATCGTGACCGTCAACATCGATCCGTCGCTCGGCCGGAGCATGCTCTCGGCGGTCGAAAACCGGTGGGCCAAACCCCAGTTCATCCTGTCGCTGGCCGCGCCTTCCGCCGATTCTCTTCTGAGCGCCATCGACCGTTTCGGCGACCGCATGGTAGCGCTGCTCGACGCCAAGGAAAGGGAGCGTCTGACGGAGGTGTACGCCCGCGGTAACAACATCGCGGCCGAGAAGTATTTCGAGGAGGAACACCAGATCGATGTCACCATCCCGCGGGTCTATTCGCTGGACGTGGCCACGCCGGAGTTCTGCTGGCTCTCCCGTGAAGAGCGCATCCTCTCGGTCGGCATCCTGTTCTGGTCGTATCCCTACACCGACACGTTACAGCTGACCAAAGAGGCCTTGCTCGCCAAACGCAACGAAATGACACAGTTGCACGTACCGGGCCCCATCGACAGTTCGTACATGGCCATCGAGGAAGACTACATCGAGCCCACCATGCAGTCGTTCATGTACAAGGGACATTACTGCATCCGGATCTACGGCTGGTGGAAAACGGTCAAGGCCTTCATGGGCGGTCCGTTCGAAAGCATCATCATGGTCGACGAGGAACGTAACCGCATCCTCACGATGGACGGATTCGTCTATCATCCACAGGAAAAAAAACGCGACTACCTCACGCAGATCGACGCCATCATGCTGTCGATGTCGCCTTTGCCGCTTAAAGACAAAGACAAATAAGTCCCGGCCGACGCGAAAGACGTCGGCCACATTGTTTTTTCCCGTATCTTTGCAGGATACTCATTCCGCCGCCGCACTGGGTGGCACGGACTTTACAACACGCACACCATGAGCGAGACAAACAGAAAACCGCGCGTAGCCATATCCATTGGAGACATCAACGGCATCGGCTGTGAAATCATCATGAAGACCCTGGCGGACCAGCACATCCTGGAGATCTGCACCCCCGTCGTCTTCGGATCCGGCAAAGTGACAGCCTATTACCGGAAGGTTCTCAATATACAGAATTTCAACTCTATACAGATTCGCGACGCATCCGAGACCGTCGACCGGAAAATCAACATCGTCTCCTGTCTGCCCGACGACATCAAGGTTGAGTTCGGCCAGTCTACCGAAACGGCGGGCAAAGCCTCGCTGCAGAGCCTGCAGTCGGCCGTCACAGCCGTGAAACAAGGCAACGCCGACGTGCTGCTGACCGCCCCGGTGAACAAATACAACATGCAATGCGAATCATTCGGGTTTCCCGGCCAGACGGAATACCTGCAGGATACGTTCGGGGCCTCTGAAGTGCTGATGTTCATGGTCAGCGAGAGTCTCCGTATCGGCACCGTCACCGGGCACATGGCCCTCCGGGATGTCCCGGACGCATTGACGGCCGAACGCATCATCGCGAAACTGTCCGTCATGCATCAGTCCATGGCACGCGACTTTGCCGTGCCGCGGCCTAAGATCGCCGTACTGGCGCTGAATCCGCACGCCGGCGAGAACGGACTGCTCGGCACCGAAGAATCCGGCATCATCGCACCGGCCATCGCCGCCGCCAATGCCAAAGGCATCCTGGCCTTCGGACCTTTCTCCCCCGACGGGTTCTTTGCATCGGACAGCATGCGCCGCTTCGACGCCGTACTGGCCATGTACCACGACCAGGCCATGCTGCCGTTCAAATTGATGAACTGCGGCACTGGTGTCAATTTCACCGCCGGTCTGCCGGTGGTGCGCACGTCCCCGGCCCACGGCACCGCCTACGACCTGGCGGGACGGAATGAGGCTTCCTGCCAATCGTTCCGCGACGCGCTGTATGCAGCCTGCGACATTTTCCGGCGGCGAAGCAGCTATGCCGCCACAGAGGCGCAGGCCCTCAAAGACACCCGTCCGGCCAGACACGCCGCGGTGGAAGAAAAAGATGAAGACGAAAATTAATGATCAATCCATAACCAGACCATGACCTATAAAAGATATACCGTCACCTCCGCCCTGCCGTACGCCAACGGGCCGGTGCATATCGGCCACCTGGCCGGCGTTTACGTACCTGCCGACATCTATGTCCGCTACCTGCGCAAGAAAGGCCGCGACGTCATCTTCATCGGCGGCAGCGATGAACACGGTGTTCCCATTACGATCAAGGCCCGTCAGGAGGGCTGCTCGCCACAGGATATCGTCGACCGCTACCACACGCTGATCAAGGAATCATTCCGCCGGTTCGGCATCTCCTTTGATGTCTATTCACGGACCTCGTCGGCCATCCACACCGAGACCGCATCCGAAATCTTCCGCAAACTGTATGACGACGGCCGTTTTATCGAACAGGAATCGGAACAGTACTACGACGAGGAAGCCGGACAGTTCCTGGCCGACCGCTACATCATCGGCACCTGCCCCCATTGCGGCAACGAACGCACCTACGGCGACCAGTGCGAGAAATGCGGTACGTCACTGAACGCCACAGACCTTATCAATCCGAAATCCGCCTTGAGCGGCCGGCCGCCGGTGCTCCGCAAAACCAAGCACTGGTATCTGCCGCTGAACGAATACGAAGGCTTCCTTCGGAAATGGATTCTGGAAGACCACAAGGAATGGAAAACCAACGTGTACGGGCAGTGCAAGTCGTGGCTCGACCTGGGGCTGCAGCCGCGGGCCGTAACGCGCGACCTGGACTGGGGCATCCCGGTGCCGGTGGAAGGAGCCGAAGGCAAAGTACTGTATGTCTGGTTCGATGCGCCCATCGGTTATATCTCGAACACGCGCGAACTGCTGCCGGACAAGTGGGAGCTCTACTGGAAAGACAAGGATACCAAGCTGGTGCATTTCATCGGCAAGGACAACATCGTCTTCCACTGCATCATTTTCCCCGCCATGCTGCACGCCGAAGGATCGTATATCCTGCCGGACAACGTGCCGGCCAACGAGTTCCTGAACCTGGAGGGCGAAAAAATCTCGACATCGCGCAACTGGGCTGTCTGGCTGCACGAATATCTGGACGATTTCCCAGGCAAAGAGGACGTGCTGCGCTACACGCTGACGGCCAATGCGCCCGAAACCAAGGACAACGATTTCACCTGGAAGGATTTCCAGGCCCGTAACAACAACGAACTGGTGGCGGTGTACGGCAATTTCGTGAACCGCGCCCTTGTATTGACACACAAATACTTCGACGGGAAAGTGCCCGAAAGGGACACCCTGCTGCCCTACGACCGCGAGGTGCTCGACGAGGTGAAGGCCATCAAGAACCGGGTGGAGACCGCCATCGAAAACTACCGCTTCAGGGAGGCACTGAAAGAAGTGATGAATGTGGCCCGCGCAGGCAACAAGTACCTGGCCGACACCGAACCGTGGAAACTCTACCGGACCGATCCCGACCGGGTGCGGACCATTCTGAACATAGCCCTGCAGCTGTCGGCCGACATGGCCATCATCGCAGAACCTTTCCTGCCGTTCTCTTCGGAAAAACTCGCCGGCATGCTCGGCATGAACGAACGACCGTGGGAACGCATCGGTGACGACGACCTGCTGCCGGCCGGTCACGCGTTGAACACGCCGCAGCTGCTCTTCGAGAAAATCGATGACGAAGCCATCGCGAAGCAACTGCAGCGCCTGGCCGACACGAAGAAAGCCAACGAGCTCCGGGAGCACACCGTCCAGCCGGCCAAACCCGACATCAGTTTCGACGACTTCTCGAAAATGGACATCCGCGTCGGCAAAGTGCTCGAGGCCGTCAAGGTGCCCAAGACCGACAAGTTGATGCAGCTGAAAGTGGATACCGGCATCGATGTCCGGACTGTGGTATCCGGCGTGGCTGCTCACTTCACGCCGGAAGAGATGATCGGGAAACAGGTGGCCGTACTGGTCAATCTGGCTCCGCGCAAAATCAAGGGCATCGTATCGCAGGGCATGGTGCTCTACGCCGAAGACGCCGACGGCCGGCTGCGGCTGGTGTCACCCGGCGTGGAAGTGGCGTGCGGCAGCGTTATCTGCTGATTATCTTCCGACCACCAATTTCTGTCCGACCTTGATGACAGAGCCGGACAGGTTGTTCCAGCTCCGGAGCTGGGTTACCGTCACATGGAACTGCTGGGCGATGCGCGAAAGCGTGTCGCCCTGTTTTACGGTATAGGTCTTTCCGCCGCCGGAAGAAGTCGGGGATGAGGCGGATGAAGACGATGATGCAGCAGCACTGACCACCAGCCGCTGGCCGACATTGATGCGCGAACCGCTGATGCCGTTCCACTGACGCAGGCGGTCAACCGTGATGCCGAACCGCCGGGCAATGGCGCTCAGGGTATCGCCGCGCCGGACGGTATAGACCTGCCGGCCCGCCGCATTAACCGCCACCGTGGCCGTCGAAGCAGACGACGACGGCGCAGTCGCCTTGAACAGACTCTCCTTGAGATACACATCGGCCATGTAATTGAAAATGGAATCCTGCAGGTCGATGAACGTTCCGACATACTGCGTGGGCAGCTTCAGCGGATAGGGTTTCTCGTCGCCCGGAATCACGTCACGCCGGTATACCGAGTTGAGCGTGCGCAGTTCCTCGTAAGGAATCTGCAGCACTTCGGACACCTGATGAAGATTCAGATTCCGGCGGATCATGATGGTATCGGACGCCACCGGCATGTCGACATGTGTCGGCGTGATGTGGTGCGCCTCATAATAGGTCATGGCATAGGTGGCGGCGATATAGGCCGGCACATAGCCGCGCGTCTCCTTCGGCAGATAGGGGTAGATTTCCCAGTATGTCCGCTTTCCGCCGGCCCGGCGGATGGCTTTGTTGACATTGCCGGCACCGCAGTTGTAGGCCGCGATGACCAGACCCCAGTCGTGATAGATTTCGTACATGTCGCTCAGATAGCGGGCGGCAGCATGGGTCGCTGCCACCGGGTCGCGGCGTTCATCGACAAACGAAGTAATCTGCAGCTTGTAGAACCGTCCCGTACTCAGCATGAATTGCCAGAGGCCCGTCGCGCCGGCCCGCGATACGGCATCCGGATTGAGCGCCGATTCGATGACCGTCATGTACTTCAGTTCCAGCGGCAAGCCGTACTGGTCCAGGATTTCCTCGATCATCGGGAAATAATAATCCTTGAGCCCCAGAATAACGGACAGTTTGGCGGCCTTCTGGATGGTATAGACATGTATATAATTGCGTATGACATTGTTGTATGTCAAGGATACCAGCGACGGAATGCGCCTGAGCCGGTCGATATAGACCGAATCCGGGAACTCCCGGGCGACAAACGAAGCATCGAACGACTCAATCGCCGTTTGCGTACTGTCCTGCAGGTACCAGACATTCATGAGGTTATCAAGCAGCAAATCAAAATCATAGACGGTCGTATCCTCTTCAAAAGCAGGAATATAACCCAGCGAATCCATCAGAATTGTCAGCGTTTCGAGATCGCCGAGATCCTCCATCTGATCGTTGAGCAGTTCATCGTAGCTCAGCGAATCGGCGGCCCCGTCCGAGGGCAGCGCTGTCGATTCATCCGGCACTCCGGCTGTCTCACCTGTCATCTCGCTTCCCGCAGCGACCGCCTCGATGGTGTCGAAATTCTCCTCCACCCGGTTGCGCCGGGCGGCATCGGCACGGATGCCAGACAGCAACAGGACCGCAAGACAGAACAGCAGAGGGAATCGGTATGATAAATTCATGGATGTCGTATGTTTAGAATGAAAGATTCAGATTGAGACCTATCCGCCTGCGCAGGTAAATGTCTTCCATCAGGACAGGCTGCACCTGCATGGAAAGGTTGTCGTCGATGTTGAAATCGAAGAAATGCGCATCGACCGTGGCATCCACGATGTTCAGCGCATAGGACAGCAGCATCGCGATACCGGCCCAGTCGCGCCACTTGCGGTAATTGTCCTTATAGACCGTGATGTAGCGCTCGATAGTCACCCCTTTGGGGATGTCGAAGTCCAGAAAAGAGTTGGTGGAAGCGTCGGTGTCGTAATAATCGACATACGCCTGGCGGTACTTCTGGAACTCGTTGTTGAAACGGACATAAAGATAGGCGGATACGCCGATGGTCGCATAGACCACAGGGATTTTCCAATATTTGCGGTTGTAGGCCTGTCCGAGTCCGGGCAGGACCGTCGAAAGCAACGTCGCCTTGGATGGATTGTGTTTGGAGGCATATACGGCCGTATCCGCCGAGAAACCCGACATAATCAGCCGGTCCTCGCCTATGCGGATGGTGTCGGCCTGCGGTACGGCGTCCGCAGCATGGAGCATCACCGGGAACAGCAGGCAGACCAGCCACAGCGACCGCCATCGTCCCGTATTCCTTTCCACACAGCGCTGTCTCCCCATCGGCTATTGCAATTGATTGAGAATGCGCTGTAATTCATCTTGCGAGGCAAACCCGATGACAATCTTGCCGCCGTCTCCGGCAGCGCGGACATCCACCCGGGTTCCCAACCGGCCGGCCAGATAGTGTTGTGCATCCTGCATCCACGGTGTCACCGCCGATTTCTTCCGGACACCGCTGCTTTTCTTCGCGGCCCCGTCCAGCCCTGCCACCCGTTCCTCGAGTGCCCGGACCGACAAATCCTTCTCGATGATTTCGTTGAGTAACTGCAACTGAACGTCCGGATCCTGGACATTGACCAGTGCACGTGCATGCCCCATGGAAACCGCCCGCCGCCGGATGGCAAACTGCACCTCAGGCGGCAGTTTCAACAGCCGGAGGAAATTGGCAACCGTGGAACGTTTCTTCGACACCGCCGCACTCAGTTCCTCCTGGGTATAGTGGAACTCGTCAATGAGCCGCCGATAGGCCAGCGCAATCTCGATGGCATCCAGATCTTCACGCTGCAGATTCTCCTCCAGCGCCATGAGCAGCATATGCCGATTCTCTTCTCCCGGCCGCACGTAGACGGGAACCGTCTGAAGCCCGGCCAGCCGGGCGGCACGGAAACGGCGTTCACCGGAGATGATGCGGTAACGCCCGTCGCCGGTCCGGCAGACGGAGATAGGCTGAATCAGTCCCAATTGCCGTATGGATGCGGCCAGCGCTTCCAGTGCATCCTCATCAAAGGCGTTGCGGGGCTGGTAAGGATTGACATCGAGCAGATCGAGGCGCACTTCCTCCGTACCCGATGCTTCCGACGGATGCCCCGCCGACGTCGAAGCCGAGGCGATCAACGCCTGCAGTCCCATCCCCAAAGCTTTCTGTTTTGCCATGTCCGTGTCAGGATTTTTTGTTTTTTTCGATAACCTCCTTGGCCAGGTTCAGATAATTGATCGCACCGGTCGAGCCGGCGTTGTACAACAGAATCGGCTTACCCCAGCTCTGCGATTCGCTGAGCTTGACGTTGCGCTGGATGATGGTCTTGAAGGTCATGTCCGGGAAATGACCGGTCACCTCCTCCACCACCTGGTTGCCGAGACAAAGCCGGCTGTCGTACATGGTGATGAGAAATCCCTCAATCTCCAGCGACGGGTTCAAATCACTCTGCGTCAATTTAATTGTATTGAGCAATTTGCCGAGCCCCTCCAGCGAGAAGAACTCGCACTGCACCGGGATGATGACCGAATCGGCCGCCGTCAGCGCATTCATGGTGACGAGGCCAAGCGAAGGAGAGCAGTCTATCAGGATGAAATCGTACGCATCCTTGACCTGGGCGATCATCCTCTTCATGTAGCCGTTCCGGTCGGGCAGGTCCACCAGTTCGATTTCAGCACCGACCAGATTGATGTTGGCCGGCATGAGATCCAGATTGGGGACGAACGTCTTCAGGCAGGAATTCCTGGGATCGGCACCCTCCACGAGACACTCGTAGATGCTCGCGCTGGATTCGGGCAGTTCGTGACGCAGTCCGGACGTGGCGTTCGCCTGCGGGTCGGCATCGATCAGCAACACTTTCTTCTCCAAAATGGCGAGACTGGCGGCCAGGTTGATGGCCGTGGTCGTCTTACCGACGCCGCCTTTCTGATTGGCAAGGGCAATTGTTTTCGACATGACGTGCTACCGTTTGAAGAGGCAATGTATAAATCGGATAAAGATACGGTATTTTCGGGAATACGCGTGCGTTTATTCCGACAATTTTATTTCGAACAGTTTCGGCCATTTCTTACCCGTGATGAAGATGCGTTTCCCGACCGAGTCATAGGCGATACCATTCAACACGTCCGTATCGGGTTTCCGGTCTGCCGGCAGCAGCAGTCCCCGGCAGTCGATGCTGCCGGTGACATGACCCGTGGCGGGATCGATGCGCACGATACGGTCGGTCATATACACGTTGGCCCAGATCTCTCCCTCAATGATTTCCAACTCGTTGAGCGCGCTCACCGGAGAACCGTCCTCGGTGACATAGATGCGGCCTTTCTCCGCGAACGTCGCCGTGTCGCGCCGGTACAACGTGGAAGAACCGTCACTGACGATGAAGTCGGTACCGTCGAAAACGGCGCCCCAGCCCTCGGTCGGGCAGTCCATGGCACGCACCATCCGGAAGGTCTGCTTGTCGAAGACATAGGCCACATGCTCCCGCCATGTCAGCATCAGCAGCCGGTCTCCGAAAAGCGCAAGGCCTTCGGCAAACAACTGCGGTGACAGGTCGGCGAATCGCGTTGCCACACCCGTCTCAGGCTGTACTTTCCGGAGCACAGACTCACCATAGAGCCCTCCGGTCTCGTAGAAAACGCCGTCGTCGTAAACCAGCCCCTGCGTATAACACCGGGTGTCATGCGGGAAAGTCCGGACAACCTGGCAGGTGTACTGTTTCACGGGGGCGGAAGAAACCATCTGCGTTCCGGCGGACGGCGGACGGCAACCCGTGCAGCACACAGCGGACAGCAGTATCAGCAGGAAGTTTCGCATGGCCGCCATCAGTAACGGTAGAATTCAGCCTTGTAGGGGCCGTCGACCGGCACCCCGAGATAGGCTGCCTGCTTGGGCGTCAGGCGTGTCAGTTTCACACCCAGCTGCTCCAGATGGAGGCGTGCCACCTCTTCATCCAGATGCATGGGCAGCCGGTAAACATCCGTATCGTACTTTTTCTGCCAAAGCTCCATCTGGGCCAGTGTCTGGTTCGTGAACGAATTGCTCATGACGAACGAGGAATGGCCGGTGGCACAGCCCAGGTTGACCAGGCGCCCCTCGGCCAGCAGCAACAGCGCATGGCCGTCGGGGAAGATGTACTTGTCCACCTGCGGCTTGATATTTTCTCTGCGGATGCCGGGATAATGCTGCAGCGCATCCACCTGGATTTCATTGTCAAAGTGACCTATGTTGCATACGATGGCCATGTCCTTCATGGCCTCCATGTGCGCGATAGTCACCACATCGCAGTTGCCCGTGGTGGTGACGAAGATATTGCCCTCGCGGACCGCCTCTTCCATGGTTGTGACCTCGAAACCCTCCATCGCCGCCTGCAGGGCGCAAATCGGGTCGATTTCGGTCACCAGCACGCGCGCGCCGTACGACCGCATCGAATGGGCGCACCCCTTGCCGACATCACCGTAGCCGCACACCACCGCCACCTTGCCGGCAATCATCACGTCGGTGGCACGCTTGATGCCGTCGGCCAGCGACTCGCGGCATCCATACAGATTGTCAAACTTCGACTTGGTCACCGAATCGTTGACATTGATGGCCGGGAAGAGCAACTCGCCCCGCGCTTTCATTTGATACAGCCGGTGCACGCCCGTCGTCGTCTCCTCTGAGACGCCCCGGACCTCTTTCACCACGCGGTGCCACCGGTCAGGATCCTCCGCATAGACCCGCCGGAGCAGGTTCAGGATGACACCTTCCTCTCTGTTCTGCGGTTCACGGTCCAGAAGTTCCGGATGCTCCTCACACTGATACCCCTTATGAATCAACAATGTAGCATCACCGCCGTCATCCACGATCAGATTCGGGCCGGCACCTCCGGGGAACGACAGCGCCAGCAGCGTGCAATCCCAGTAATCCTCTATTGATTCGCCCTTCCAGGCAAACACCGGCACCCCGTCGCGGGCAATGGCCGCCGCCGCATGGTCCTGCGTAGAGAAAATGTTGCAACTGGCCCACCGGACATCGGCGCCCAAAGCCGTCAGCGTCTCGATGAGCACAGCCGTCTGGATGGTCATATGGAGCGAACCGGTGATGCGGGCGCCACGGAGCGGCTGCTGCCCGGCATAGCGCCGGCGGACCGACATCAGGCCCGGCATCTCCTTTTCGGCAATCTCTATCTCCCGCCGGCCGAAGTCAGCGAGATTTATATCTGCTACTTTGTAATTCATATCCTGATACTTATAGAATGTTCAAATAACGACGGCAAGCCTGCTCGTCCTGCCGGATCTGCTGCTGCAGTTCCTCGAGCGAAGCGCACTGCACTTCTCCGCGTATCCGGGTCAGACAGTCCACATGGATTTCCCTGCCGTACAGGTCGCCCCGGCAACCGAACAGGTTAACCTCTATGCGGGTTTCCTCCGCGCCGGACCGCAACGTGGGCCGGCTGCCGATATACATCATGCCGTCCGACGATACCTCGCCAACGTGAACGCGCACAGCGTACACGCCGGACGGCGGCAGCAGTTTCTCCGCACTGCCGGTCCGGATATTGGCCGTCGGATAGCCAATGGTACGGCCCAGTCCGTCGCCACGGACCACCGTTCCCGATATCAGATACGGATAACCCAACAGACCGGCTGCCTGCGCCATGTCGCCCTGCGCGACCAGTTTCCGTATTTCGGAAGAACTGATCCGTTGCGACCGGTCCTCGAGCAGTCCGACAATATCGGTCTGGACACCGAGACGGAGGGCTTCGGCGCGGATGCCCTCCGCATCGCAAAGTCCGCCCCTCCCCATGCGGTGATTGGCTCCGATGACCATCCGCCGGACATGCAGTTGCCGGGAAAGCATCTGCAGAAAATCCGTTGCAGACATCGCGGCCGTCTCCATCGTGAACGGACATACCACGGCGCACTCCACACCCGCCTTTTCCATCAGCCGGAGTTTCTCCTCCAGCGTGGTGAGCAGAGCAACCGGCTGCGTTCCGCAGACCGTCCGTGGATGCGGCCAGTACGTGACCGCCGCCATGGGCAACCCCTCCTCTCCGGCCGCCTGCAAGGTCCTCCCGACAAGATAGCGGTGTCCCTTGTGCATGCCGTCGAACGTCCCGGTCGTGACAACGCATCCGGGATGCGGAAAAAAGCTCAGATCTGTATAGATTTCCAACGTGGGAGCGTATTGATAGCGCGGCAAAACTACAACTTATTTTCGGGTGGTGCAAACCGCCGGACGACCGTCGGCAGCGATGCTGCGGCGAAAAGATTTTGCTTTTCCATGGATTATGTTTACTTTCGCTTTTTTGTTTCGCGAACCCGCATAATTCTTTGCATCCATGAGAAAATTCTTTCTGACGCTGCTTACCTGCACACTGCTGTGCGGACTGAGTCTCGGCGCAGCCAAATCGAAGATCAGGATTTTCGTCGCCGGCGACAGCACGGCACAGACCTACAGCGAAGAGAATTCCATCCAGCGCGGCTGGGGACAGCGCCTGCAACTGTTCTTCGACGAGGACAAGGTCGAAGTGGTGAACCGTTCCATCGGCGCACGCAGTTCCGGCACGTTCATCAGCGAAGGACGCTGGGACGGCATCATGCGGGACATACAGCCGGGCGATTTCGTCATCGTCCAGTTCGGGCACAACGACACCTCGCCCAACATGGCCCGCTACGTGGCCCCTGACGCCTACAAGGCCAACTTCGCCAAGTTCGCCAACGATGCACGGGCCAAAGGTGCTACGCCGATTTTCTGCACCTCCATCGCCATGCGGACCTGGAAAAACGGCGAACTGGTCGTCGAACGCCCCCATTTCGCCGAATACATCCAATATGTGCGCGATGTGGCGGCGGAATTGAACGTGATTCTCATCGACATGCACAAAGAAACCCTCGATCTCATCCGTTCGCTGGGCGACGAAGGATCCAAGGAACTCTACTACCATGTCAAGGTCGGAGATCACCCGAGCATCCAGGCGGACAAGCAGGATGACACGCACCTTCGCGAGAAAGGGGCCATGGCCTATGCCAAGATCATCGCGGACAATATCCGTTCGCAGAAGATCAAACCCCTCAACAAATGCTTGAAGAAGGTCAAGTACAAGAAAAAATAATCCACCGACCGGAATTCCGGCTTGTGACGGATTGCGTTTTCTTACGCGAAATCCCGTATCAACAACTCTACCAGTTGCGGTACACCCTGCGCCGCACCCATGGCCAGATGGGTCACCTTGTTGCGGATGGATGACACGGGCGGCTGCTTCGGATCAACCACGTAAACCGGCACATCAGGCCGGATGTAGTGGATGAGCGACGCGGCCGGATAGACCGCCAGCGAGGTCCCCACAATCACCATGATATCCGCCTCCGATGCGATGCGGATCGCCGTTTCGAGAAGCGGCACCTGTTCACCGAAGAAAACAATGAACGGACGCAACAGCGCTCCATCCTCCGGGCTGCGAGCCTCCGGATCCTGCTCCCATCCTTCGATGGGATAGACCAGGTCGGGATGCAGTGTACTGCACAGTTTGCGGGCTTCACCGTGCAAGTGCACCACGCCGGTGCTGCCGGCCCGCTCGTGCAGGTCGTCGATATTCTGCGTGACGACATCCACCGGGAAAACCTCCGCCAGCCGGGCGATGGCGCGATGACCGGCATTAGGCTTGGCTTCGATGATTTCCTTGCGGCGTTCATTGTAGAATTTGATGACCTCCGCCCGGTTCCAGTCGAGGGCCTCGTGGGTGCAGATATCCTCCACCCGGTGGTTCGCCCACAGTCCGTCCGCATCGCGAAAGGTGGACAACCCGCTGTCGGCGCTCATCCCGGCGCCTGTAAAGACAACTATTCTGGGACGCATATCGGTTTATTTTTCGGTTAGATAACTAATGCCCAAGGGGGGCTTTGATAACTCAGATGCAAAAATAATACAAAATATATTAAATTCAGCGCTGATTCACAACATAACGCCACCGCCGCAAAAAAATCTTATTTATCGCCCGCCATATATTGGAGTTGTCATTCTTTTGTTGTTCATTTGTTGCTCGAACAGAATTACAGCAACAACAGCAACAACCACGGCAACAATGGGACAAAGCAAAGAACCAATCCGGCTCAGGCGGCGCGTCACCCCCTCCGGGCGTGAAAGCCTGTATCTTGACATATATCTTGACGGACGGCGCTCGTACGAATACCTTAAACTATATCTCGTCCCGGAACGGACGAGGGCCGACAAGGAGGCGAACCGGCAGACGCTCCAGCTCGCCGAGGCGGTGCGGGCGAAGCGTCTCGTCGAACTGCGCAACGGCCAGTTCGGATTTCAGCGGCAGGCAGCGGCAGACATCCGCTTCTTTGACTACTACCGGATGCTCTGCGAAAGGCGCATCAGCACCGAAAGCCGGGACAACTGGGGCAACTGGCGCAGCTGTCTCCATCACCTGAAAAAATATGAGCGACGGGAATCCATAACCTTCGCCGACATAACGCCGGCCTGGATAAAGGGCTTCAAGGACTATCTCGAAAACGACGCGAAGGCGTGGGAACACGACGTGCGGGAGCGGCGGAAGGACGCGCCTCTGTCCCGGAACAGCAAGATGTGCTACTTCAACAAGCTGCGGGCCTGTATCAACTCCGCGTACAACGAAGGCATCATCTCCGTAAACCCGCTCCGGGGGATAGCCGGGTTCAAGGCCGAAGACGCTACGCGCATGTACCTTACCGTAGATGAGGTGAGACAGCTCGCCGCGACGGAATGCAAGCTCCCGGCCGTCAAGGCGGCCTTCCTCTTCAGCTGTCTCACGGGGCTGCGCCGGAGCGACATCGAACGGCTCACCTGGAGCCAGGTGCACCGCCAGGGAGACTTCACCCGCATCATCTTCCAGCAGAAAAAGACGGGCGGACAGGAATACCTCGACATCACTGCGCAGGCCCGCAACCTGATGGGGACGGAGGGGGCTCCCGGGGATCCGGTCTTTCCGGACATCCACACGCCCTTCTACACGAACAGCGTGATAAAGGAGTGGGTCGCACGGGCCGGGATAAACAAGACGATCACGTTTCACTGCGCACGCCACACCTTCGCGACGATGATGCTCGACCTCGGCACGGATCTCTACACCGTGAGCAAACTCCTCGGCCACCGGAAACTCACCACGACGCAGATATACGCCCGCGTCCTGGACAAGAACAAGCAGGCAGCGGTGGCGGCAATTCCGGACATAATGCCGACAGATTAAAGGGGTTGGGGATTCAGGGGGAATTAGAGGGACTTAGAGGGAATTTCCCTCTAATCCTTGCGGGGCACTATAACTCGAAATTCAGAGGTACCGACTTCGTTGACAGACTGATATCCACAATCATCTTCGACAGTATTATAGGGAACGGAGACCGGCACCAAGAAAACTAAATTGTAACGCCCAAAGAGCGGAGCATCTCAACCAATGTACAGCACTTGACTGAGAGCACGTTGGCGGCATCTGGAATCTTGACGCTCTTTTGGCTTTTGGGTTCTGGCACTTCATGGGTAACAAGAATTAAGTCCTTTGCAGCAGATGTCGCGACTAAAAAGGCATCGGCGACATCAGCGCTGGCGAACTGCGCCTTTGCCGCGGGCTTGTATCGGGTATTCGAGTTCGCCCAATTAATCAGCACTGCATATTCAGCCAATATGTTGCCGTCCAAAGGAAGGAAGAATGTTTCCGGAAGATCATCCAGCCATTGGATAAGCGGATCATCATCGTTGCCCCTCTCTATCTCCTCCCTTACTTTTACACTTGAAAACACCTTCCCGGCCGCAATTTGCTCTCCTAGCCGAGTCCAAAATGAGGGAAACAGATCAAAGGGCATTTTGTTCTTCGCCTCTATCAAAATATTCGTGTCTAACAAGTACGCCATCAACTCCAGCCCCTATAGTTTAGACATAAAATTGGTATAAGTCTTACCGTAGAGCCCCGTGAGCCTGTATGCCTCAACCTGAGACAGCTGGCTTGTCCTGACAGCGTTATGGACATAAACAGCAAATGTTATCCCTATCCTTTTCCTTGCGACGAGATTAAAGTCGCCGCCGGAGCGGCGGGCTTTGTCCTGCACGGGCCTTGCCAGGTAACCGGCGTAATAATCCTTGAATTGAGTCCCTGTAATAAGGCCCACATCCTTCGCGCGCCTGGCTACGACCAGTCCGCTCACCCTGAATTTTTTTGCCGTCTGTTCGACATTCGTCCAGTTTGCCCTGAGCGCATCCTCTGGAACCAGGAAGTTTGCGGAGGCTTTGTCGCAAAGTCTCTCAGTGCTGTCCCCTTCAAAGCCGTTATTCCCGCCGTACCCGGAGCTGACACCGAGGAGCAGATGAACGAACTCATGTATTAACGTGAAAAGCTGAGCCGTTTTGCTGTCCGCGCTGTTTACGAAGATGAAGGGGGCCATGTCGTCGACGAGAGCAAATCCCCTGCACTGATTTACATCAATCGGCCGGCGCGTATTATTTCCTACTACCCCGTTGAATGTAACAACAATACCAAGCTCCTCAAACAGCTCGGCCACATGATTGACGGCGCTCTCATTACTGTGAAATGAGAAAGCCCATGTCGGCTCCAGACCGAGTAACTTTCGCACCGTGGACACTAAGTCGGCGGCGGAGTTGCAGCCCTGCATCGATCCCACGAAGCTTTTTTTTTCAAAATCATTCTCGCTCAAATAATCTACCAGCCATTCCTGTCGGCGCTGAAGATCGAGAACCGTGTCATATGTGTTGAGATCAAGGTCGCCACTGTTGGCTCCGCCCCTGAAGAAAGGAATCGGAGATTTCTCAACCGGCGGCTTCTGCAAAAACAGATAGCCGAAAGGCACATGAAGCCCTTTTGCAAAAGCCTCCAGCTGTTTTATCGTCGGCTTTTTTTCGCCCCTCACCCAAGCTGCGACATCTTGGCTATTTTCTAGATATTGTCCCAAAGAATAGCCGGCCCGAGTGATAGCCCATTCGAGCATGTTACCTGCGATATCAATCCTTACGGCCATATTCCGCACAAAAATACGAATATTCCTCCCCCAATCTGCCGCCCCGGCCAAAAATCATTCACCCGTCCAGCCTTCTAAAGAAAAGCAGCGGGCTGCTTGCCTACCGCTTCTTCGCTTGGAGAATATCCTGTTATTTTACTTCTTTCAGGACAGCTTCAAAGTCCGCATTTGAAACTCCGATTGTTTTATTGTTTTTAGAGACAATATCTTCCGGCACAGGGTCAACATGCGTTTGGAAAACCACGTTCCGCATCATCCCCTCTTTGTACCACATTTCGTGTCCGGCTTTTGTCCTTACAAACTCCAGCCCTAGCTTGGCGAGGATTCGCCTGTATCTTGCTATGGAAATGTTGCCGAATTTGCCCATTAGCAGTAAGCGAGTTCGTGTTCGAAGGGAACGGATGTTTTTTCGTATTGTGTAAGAGCCAGCTTATTCCCTTCCGGGCTATTTGCAAGAACCGCCCAGATATTCGGAATCTCAAATTCGGATTTCTTCTCTTCTTTCCATCCGTGACTGGTCAAATCTGCTTCAAGGGTATTGCGCTTTATTCCAAATTCAAAGAAATCCTGCATTACGACCCCGAAGGACTCTTTTGCGCCATCTTCCGTATAGTCGTATCCAACCAAATCCAGGGCAGGGGAATATGCATAAAACACCCCGTCTTTCTTATATACAAACACATCAAGTGCGGCTTCAATTTTGTTTTTTTGAATCCGTATGTAATTACTCGCCTTCATGGTTGTGTGTGCTTTTGCGTTGCAAAGTAACAAAGGATATGCCTAAAAAGCAACAGTTGTTGCCCCTGCCATAAAAAATAAAGTTCTTTACTAACTGCTGTTTGCCTTTAAGATTGGTCAGGAAGCACCCGTTTCCAACACACTCAGTCAATGTTTCGATACCGACCATACAGTCCTTCTTCAGCTCCCTCTTTTTCCGTCAACCGGTTACGGATTGTTACCGGTTCACTTTCTCTTTTTCTTCTTTTTTATTCTGCGGCCGAGAAGTTCTCACCTGGGATTTTCCATTTTTCCGGGATCTTGTAAGTACTCGCCCCTACAGTAACATTGTCCGGCATAATAGCGTTTCTAAATTTTACCTCGCTAGCCTCCAGTCTAACGATCTTCGATTTATGCGCCTTCATATAGCCATCAATATCAGAGCTGTGGTTTGTCGGAGGAAAGTAGACCTTGATTCTTTTATCGGGAAAGTTTTTCAGGATAAAATCTATAGGCGGTATTAAATCGGTATCCGCACTGACAAGTACCACAATGTCGGTTTCGTTTTTGAAGCAATCCCCCATCATGCGGACGGAAAGATTGACATCCGTCTTTTTTTCTTCCGGACGATTGATGGCAAAATGGCAATTAGGGCACTCTATCGGCTTATTAATATACTTACCCCGTTCTATCTGGAATGTGTCTGGATGAAGAATGGAATTGGCATTTAAGAAGGCACTTTGGCGACTGCTTTCATTCGGGTCAAGAGGGGATGCCGTGAAGTAAATAACCCTTGACAGTATTTGGTCATGGCCGATGAATTGTTCAAAAAACTTTACGACGTCTATCCAATAGTACCGTTTCCATTTGATATCCACTTGTTTTTTGCGCTTTAGGCCATAGTAGAAATTGAAGCCGTCCACGTAGAAGGTCACTCTCTTTTTGTCCATATGCTATTTAAAGTAAAAAGCCGCTTCAGGAGCGGCTTGAACCATACAAGAAAGTATGGCGGTGCTTTGTTTCCGCAAAGGTGCGAATATTTTTATGCGAAACAAATTTTTTACATTTTTTTAACAAAAAAAACTATAGGGTTTCACCCCTTCCGCCCTCTCCCCTTTCCGGCTTCCCCCTGCATCATCTCCCCGGCGCCGGTCAGCAGCCATTCGGCCGACACGCCGTAGTCGCGCACCAGGTATGTCAGCCACGCCGGCTGGAAGATGTCGCGGTACGGCTCCTTCTCCAGCGTGTTCATGTTCCACCGGTTGATGCCGTAGCGGTCGGTGAACGTCTTCTTCCCGCGTATCGCGTGCGCCGCCTTCAGCGCGTACAGCGCCTCGAAGAAACGCAGCACCACCTGCCTGCTGTCGTCCGTCTGCATGATGTATCCTCCCCTGTTACTCTGAGCCGCTGTCCTCACCCGGAAGCAGATGGTCCGCCGCCTTGTCGCTGCTGATGACGGTGCGGCCGAGCTCCTTCTCCAGCTGGGCGCGGGCGACCCTGGCCGTATTGCCGCCGGCCTTAGCCACCGCGGCATTCTGCGTAAAGTCCTTCGGATTGCGCTGCCTGGATATCTCCGTCGTGGAGGCCTCCGCCAGGATGTTCAGCGCAAGCTCGATGTTGGTCATGTTGTCCCTGAGGTTCTCCTTCTTCAGGCCCTTGTGCCGTTTATATTCGCGGGTGGTCATCCCGCTCCAGGTCCTGGTGATGATGTCGGTGAGAGACGCATACTGCTGCCCCTGTACGCCGCTGCGCTCCCATTCGTCGGTCAGTTCCTTGCGGACCTCGATACTCTTGATGCGCTGGTTGATCCAAGCCTCGCTATAGCCCAATCGCCTGTAGTCGGCGATGGCCTGACCGATGCTCAGTTCCGGGTCCTGCATCTGGTCTATGCGGAGGGAGGCCACCTGCGCCATCCACAGCTTAACCGGCTCAGCCTTGGGCGAAGGAATGGACTGTATGAGGCGGAAGAGCTGCTCCTGGTCGGCCACGTCGGTCAGACGCATCTTGCCGTCCGGGGCTTTCATTTTCAACTGTCCGATTTTTTCGGACACTTTACTCCCCTCCGTCTCCAGTTTCTTCTTCAGGTCCGCCCAGTATTTCCTTGGGCGGTCCGTTTCCACGAGAACGGAAATGATGTCGATAATCGAGAAATACCATTTTCCCTCAGCCTCATTCCAGGCTGTTCTTATCTGTCTGTCTTCAAAAAGCTGTATCTGTTCCGAGTTTGACATGGCGGTATATGTTTTCGGCAAAAATAATTCATCCTATCCTCTTGGCGCAGCCCAACACGGCGAACACCGCCACCACGGCCGATGACGCGATGTCCTGGGCGTCGTACTCCGGATTCTCCGGTACGAGGCGTATGTGGTCCGGCAGCGCGGACCGGCGTATGCGCTTGACGGTGCGGTACTGGTCCGTCACGATAGCGTACACCTCGCCGTAGAGGATGTTGTCCTGCCAGTCCTCTATGCGCCGCAGGGCGATGAGGTCGCCCGACGATATCAGCGGCTCCATGCTGTTGCCCGATATGTCCACCCAGCACTCCGCGCGGTTGAACTGCGGGAAGACGATCCGCGCGTCCGGCGTCGCCTGCTGGCTGTTCAGCACGAAGTCGAAGCCGCCGATGAAGTCCACGGCGTAGTACGGCACGCCGCTCTTCTCGTCGTACGACATGACAGCACCGGGTTTGGCCTGTCCGCCACGCAACATGTCGCCGTTTCCCGTCAGCAGCCACTCGGGAGATATGTTCGCATTTGAGCATATTTTCTCCAAAACATCAAACGATGGCTTACCCTGTCTTGTGCCCACTACATTCTCAATAACAGTGGGAGACACCCCTATCTGTTTAGAAAATGAACGCTTGTTGCCCTTATATAACTCATTTATTATCAGGCTTAATCTTTCATTTATTTTCATAACTCTGAATATTTTTTCGCGATTGCGTAAATTTTCTGTAAAAAGCTTGCATTTGTTCGCATTTGCGTGTATCTTTGTCCCGTTGTTTTGATTTAAAACATCTGTACAAATATAAACAAATATGTCACTAATCATCACGCCCTACGGGGCCATGAAGAAGGTAGCCAGGATGGCCGGCGTCAGCATACCGACGGTGCGGCGGGCATTGGCCGGGCACGGCCGGACGCTGGAGAAGGCACGGCTCAGGACGGAGTACATCCGCCGCCTGGCGCTGGAGAACGGCGGACGCGAATTCACGGAATGCAACAGCAATAACAACGACAAACAATGAGAACAATGAAGAAACTGGCTTTTCAAATTGACGGCTGTCTGGGCTTTCTCGCCCTCGTCGCGGCCGGCACCGAACAGAGAACACTCCTGCTGAACCTTGCGGCGTTCGGCATATTCGTAATCACCGTCCTGGCGGGTGCCCTCATGGCGCGCGCGGGGTGGGTCCGCCTGGACCGCTGAACAGGAGGACAGCCATGAACACCTTCTTCTTCCGCCAGGGATCGGCGCTCGACATGCGCCTGACGCTGCCCCTGGGCCGTTTCGGCGTCTGGCGGCTGTGCCTGACGCGCAACATGCGCCTCCGCCGGTCGCAGTACCGCGGCAGCCTCCCCGGCCACATGATCGCCCTGAAGCAGTCGCTGCGCGACGAACGCGGCGACCGCTGCGAGATCTGCGGCAGGCCCTTCGGGAAGGACGTGCTCGCACAGCTGCATCACGTCCTGCCCTACGCCTACTTCCCCGGACTGCGGGAAGACCGGCGGAACCTGCAGGTGCTGTGCCGGCGCTGCCACGAGGCCCTGCACCACGATCCCTTCCGGCTGGTGGACACCATGCAGGCCAAGGCCGCGGAGCTGGGCCTCGGCGACGTGCGCCGCGTGTACGCCAATCCGCCGTTCGATACGGAGAGACAAGAGACACATCATTATTAATCACCTAATCAACACAGCAATGGAACAGAACAATGAGAGCGCCGCCCCGCTGGCGGACGTGCGTAGCGCGCTGGACCGCATCGAGCGCCTGACGCTGCTCGGCGCAAAGAACATCTTCGACCTCGACGAGGCGTGCCTGTACACCGGCTACAGCCGGGGCCACCTCTACCGCCTCACCTCGGGACGGGAGATACCGCACTTCAAGCGCGACAGGAAACTCTACTTCCGCAAGACGGACCTGGACGAATGGCTCACCGAGACACGCGTCCCCACCCGCGCGGAGACGGCCGCCGAGGCCGAGGCGCTGCTGTGCCGGCGCCGCGCCGAGCGGGCCCGCGCCGTAGGAAAGCTGACACTTCATTAACCTCAAATTCTTTAACATCATGAAAACAGATTTCAACATCCACATCGACATCGAGCTGGGCGTGTCAGACAGCCTGCTCGGCGTTCTGAGGCGCCTCGCCCCGGCGGCGGCGCCCGCACAGGGCCCCGTGCCCGCCATGCCGCCCGTCACGGCGGAGGAGAAACCCGCAGCGCAGCCGCAGACACCCGCTGAAGAGACGCCGGCGGGAGCGGCGCCGGCCGATGACGCCGGGGTGGCGCCGGTTCCGACACCCGAGGACGTGCGGCGCGCCATGCACGAGGCCCGCATGCGCATCGAGGGCGAAGACTACAAGGACCATCCCGGCAACAAGATGCACCTGCCCATGACGGAGGCCTTCAAGGCCCTGTCGCGGCAGCTCTGCGGACAGGCGCGCCCCAGCGCGCTGCCGGAGACCTCCCGCGCCGACTTCATCGCCGCCACGCGCACCATCGCCGTCTGCGACGACGGACAGCTGTTCTACACCGTAAGTGCCGCATAGCCATGGGAGAGCATGCACTGCTGTCGCCCAGCGCGGCGCACCGCTGGCTGCACTGCGCAGCGGCGCCGCGCCTGGAGGCGGACATGCCCGACAAGGGCAGCGATTTCGCGCGCGAGGGCACGCTGGCCCATGCCTACTGCGCACGACACCTGAAGACGTTCCTGGGCCTGGACACGGCGAGAGAGGACATCGAGATCGCCGACCTGGACGGGCAGTACCACACCGCCGAGATGGACGGCCACACCGAGACCTACAAGACCGTCGTGCTCGAGAAGTACAACGCCGCGAGGGCGAAGACGAAGGACGCGCTGCTGCTGGTGGAGGTCCGTCTGGACTTCTCCCGGTGGGTGCCCGAGGCCTTCGGCACGGGCGACGCCGTGATCATCGCGGACGGCTGCCTGGACGTCATCGACTTCAAGTACGGCAAGGGCGTCAAGGTGGACGCCCTCGCCAATCCGCAGATGATGATCTACGCGCTGGGGGCCTACGAGGCCTTCAGCTTCGACTACGACTTCGACCGCGTGCGCATGACCATCGTGCAGCCGCGGCTGGACAACCTCAGCACCTGGGAGATCGACCTGGCCAACCTGCTGCAGTGGGCCGACGGCGAGCTGGCTCCGCGGGCGCGGGCGGCCTACGGCGGCGAGGGCGGGCAGACACCCGGCCCCTGGTGCCAGTTCTGCCGCGCGAAGGCCGTCTGCCGCCCCCTGGCGGGGCTCTGCCGCGACGCCGCGGCGGACCGGCCGCAGCCGGCGCTGCTGAGCGCCGAGGAGATCGCCTCCGAGGTGCTGCCCCTGCTGCCCACCATCCGCACATGGCTGGCGGGCGTGGAGGAGTACACCCTGGAGCAGGCCCTGGCCGGCACGGCGTACCCCGGATACAAGCTCGTGGCGGGACGCTCCGTGCGCCGACTGACGGACCAGGACGCCGTGGCGCAGGCCCTGCACGGGGCCGGCTACGGCGACGACGTGATCCTCCGCCCGCCGGAGCTGCGCAGCATCACCGACCTGGAGGGCACCGTGGGCAAGAAGCAGTTCGCGGCGCTGTGCGGTGCCTGGATAGACAAGCCGCAGGGCAAGCCCGCGCTGGTGCCCGAGAGCGACAAGAGACCCGCGTACAACGCGGCGGCGGACGACTTCGCCGACATACGATAGACTACCGGCCCGGCGGATTCCGGGAGACGATTTATCAACCCTTTAATTCTTTTCAATCATGTTTCAACCAAAAGTACTCGGCACCAAGGTGATCTTCGGACCCTGCCGGCTCAGTTACACGCACGTGTTCCAGAAGTATTCGCCGGACGGCGACGACGCCAGCGGCAAGTATCAGACCAACGTCCTGATCCCGAAGACGGAGAAGGAGACCATCAAGGCCCTGAAGGACGCCATCGAGGAGGCGAAGCGCGCCGCCCTCGTGTCCAAGTGGGGCGGCAAGGAGCCGCGCAAGCTGCAGCTGCCGCTCTCCGACGGCGACGAGAAGGACGACGAGACCTACGAGGGCCACTTCTACGTCAACGCCAAGTGCAGCACGCGGCCCGGCATCGTGGACCGCGACAAGGCGCCCATCACGGACGAGGAGGAGATCTACAGCGGCGTATGGGCCGTCGTGTCGGTCACCTTCTTCGGCTATGACACCAACGGCAACCGCGGCGTGGCGTGCGGCCTGAACAACATCATGAAGTGGCGCGACGACGAGCGTCTGGGCGGACGCGTCAGCGCGCAGGCCGACTTCGCGGACTTCGGCGACGACATGGCCGACGAGGCCGACGACGACATGCTCTGATGCACCCGGTCCCGGACGGCCGACGCCGCACCGGGACCTTTTTCCCTTACGCATGAAAGAGATAGGCATAGACATAGAGACCTACAGCAGCGTCGATCTGGCGAAGTGCGGCGTGTACCGCTACGCCGAGGCGCCGGACTTCACGGTGCTGCTGCTGTCGTACGCCGTGGACGGCGGCGCGCCGGTGTGCTGCGACCTGGCGTCGGGCGGGACGCTGCCTCCGGAGATACTGGCGGCCCTCACCTCGCCGGACGTGGTCAAGACGGCCTACAACGCCGTCTTCGAACGCGTCTGCCTGGGACGCTACTACGGGCTGCACCTGGATCCCGCGCAGTGGCGCTGCACGATGGCGCGTGCCGCACGGCTGGGCCTGCCGCTGTCGCTGGCTCAGTGCGCGGCGTTCCTGCGACTTGACAGCCAGAAGATGAAGGAGGGCTGGGCCCTCATACGCTACTTCTCCGTGCCGGGGCGCGACGGCAGGCGCCGTCTGCCCTCCGATGATCCGGAGCGGTGGGATCTGTTCAAGCAGTACAACCTGCGCGACGTGGAGGTCGAGCAGGCCGTGCTGGCCGCCGTGCGGCAGCTGCCGGTGCCGGCCTTCGAGGAGGAGCTGTACACCGCCGACCAGGAGATCAACGACCGCGGCGTGGCCGTCGACGCCGCGCTGGCCGCACAGGCCGACCGTCTCGACGCGGAGTACCGCGGGACGCTGATGGAGCGCATGCGGCAGCTCACGGGCCTGGAGAACCCGAACAGCCCCGTCCAGCTGAAGGACTGGCTGCGGCGCGAGGCGGGCGTGGAGGCCGGCAGCCTCGATGCGGAGTACCGCGAGGCGCTGATGGAGCGCCTGGCGGACTGCCCGGCGGCGCGCGAGGTGCTGGCGCTGCGGCGCGAGACGACGCGGACGAGCAACCGCAAGTACCGCGCGATGCTGGACTGCGTGTGCGGCGACGGCCGTCTGCACGGCCTGCTGCAGTACTACGGCGCGGCGCGCACGGGCCGCTGGGCAGGCCGCCTGGTGCAGGTGCAGAACCTGCCGCAGAACCACCTGCCGGACCTGGACCATGCACGCAGCCTGGTGCGGCAGGGCTCGCTCGAAGAGCTGGCGATGAACTACGACAGCCCGTCGAAGGTGCTGTCGGAGCTCATACGCACCGCCTTCACGGCGGCGCCGGGGCAGCAGCTCATCGTGTGCGACTTCTCGGCCATCGAGGCGCGCGTGCTGGCGTGGCTGGCCGGCGAAGAGTGGGTCCTGGACGTCTTCCGCCGGGGCGGCGACATCTACTGCGCCGCGGCGTCGCGCATGTTCGGCGTGCCCGTCGAGAAGCACGGCCGCAACGCAGAGCTCCGGCAGAAGGGCAAGATCGCCGTGCTGGCGCTGGGCTACGGCGGCGGCACGGCAGCGCTGGAGGCCATGGGCGGCGGACGCCTGGGCCTCACGGAGGACGAGGAGAAGGACATCGTGCGGCAGTGGCGCCGGGCTAACCGCAGCATCGTGCGCCTGTGGTCGACGCTGGAGGACGCCGCCGCATGCGCCGTGCGCACGGGGCGCTCCGCGGAGGTGACACGCGGCGTCGCGGCGGGCCGCTGGCGCGGCATGCTGACGCTGCGCCTGCCGTCGGGACGCATGCTGTGCTACCCGCGCGCCGCCGTGGCGGCGAACGGGCAGATCGAGTACGAGGGCGCGGACCAGACGACAAAGCAGTGGACGCGGATACGGACCTACGGCGGCAAGCTGGCGGAGAACGTCACGCAGGCCGTGGCGCGCGACATCCTGGGCTGCGTGCTGCTGAGGGCGCGTGCGGCGGGGCTGCGCACCGTCTTCCACGTCCACGACGAGATCATCGTCGAGGCGCCGCCGGAGAGGACGGTCGGGGAGGTCGAGGCGCTGTTCGCCGAGGGCCCCGGGTGGTGTGCCGGGCTGCCGCTGCGCGGCGTCGGCTACGCCACGCCATACTATCGCAAAGACTGACAACGGACAATGGCAACGAAAGAGAGAGAGAAAGACATGCCGGCGCTGGAGCACGACTTCGCGCTGGATCTGGCGACGGCGCACAGCCGTCTGTCCAGGCGGTGGAAGAACCGCACCTGGCGGTGGAGCGAGCTGGTGGCGCGCTGTGCCGCGACGCGCCGCACGGGCGAGAGCCTGAAGGAGTACGCGGCCATGACGCGGGAGGAGCAGAGCGCGGTGAAGGACGTGGGCGGCTTCGTCGGGGGCTTCCTGACGGGCGGCGTGCGCCGGACGGCGGCCGTCCAGTACCGCACGGCGGCGACGCTGGACGTCGACTACGGCACGCCGCAGCTGTGGGACGACTTCACCATGGCGTACGACTGTGCGGCGCTGCTCTACACGACGCACAAGCACACGGCGGAGCATCCGCGCTACCGTCTGGTCATACCGCTGTCGCGGCACGTGACGCCGGCCGAGTACGAGCCGCTGTGCCGCCGCATCGCCGACGAGGTGGGCATCGACATGTTCGACCACACGACGTACCAGCTGGCGCGGCTGTTCTACTGGCCGAGCACGAGCCGCGACGGCGAGTTCGTGTTCCGCGTGCAGGACGGTCCGGCGTGCGACGTGGATGCCGTGCTGGCCACATACAGGGATCCTGCCGACGCGAGCCAGTGGCCGGTGTCGTCGCGCGAGGGCGAGGCCGTGGCGCACGAGCTGCGCAAGGCGGGCGACCCGGCGGAGAAGCCGGGACTGATAGGCGCCTTCTGCCGGGCCTACGGCATCGAGGAGGCCATAGAGGCGTTCCTGGGCGACTGCTACGAGCGGACGGCGGCGGCGGGCCGCTACACCTACCGCAAGGGCTCCGTGGCGGGCGGCCTGGTGTGCTACGACGGCCGCTACGCCTACTCGCACCACGAGACCGACCCGGCCGGCGGGCAGCTCTGCAACGCGTTCGACCTGGTGCGCATACACCTGTTCGGCGACCGTGACGAAGACAGCCGCACGGACGATGTCACGCGCCGTCCCTCCTACGCCCTGATGACGGACCTCGCGGCGGCCGACGCGCGCGTGCGGTCGCTGCTGGCCAGGGAACGCCGCGCCTCGGCGGAGAGCGACTTCGGGGGACTGGAGGAGGCCCCGGCGGACGGCGGATCCGGCGGCGACGAGGCGTGGACGGAGCTGCTGGAGTACGACCGGCGCGGCGTCGCAAAGTCCACCGTGGGCAACATCATGACGGTGCTGGAGCACGACGCGGCGCTGGCGGGGCACCTGTGGCACGACCTGTTCAGCGGCTTCGACCTGGTGCGGGACGGCCTGCCGTGGGACCGCCGCGCGACGGTGTGGCGCGACCGCGACGACGCCAACCTGCGCGTGTACCTGGACCGCAAGTACGCCATCACGGGCAAGGACCGCATCGCCGACGCCAAGGCCGCCGTGCTGACGCGGCATGCCGTGCATCCCATCAGGGAGTACCTGGAGGGCCTCCGGTGGGACGGCACGGAACGTCTGGACCGCCTCGTCATCGACTACGTCGGCGCCGCCGACACGCCCCTGACGCGGGCCATGACGCGCAAGCACTTCACGGCGGCCGTGGCGCGCGTCATGCAGCCCGGATGCAAGTACGACTACTGTCTCATCGTCACCGGCGCCGAGGGCATCGGCAAGTCGACGCTGTTCTCCGTCATGGGTGGCGACTGGTTCAGCGACTCCCTCATCACCATGGAGGGCAAGAACGGCATGGAGCAGCTGCGCATGGGCTGGATCATCGAGCTGGCCGAGCTCAGCTCCATCAAGCGCTCCGACGTGGAGCAGGTGAAGAACTACATCAGCCGGCGCGACGACATCTACCGCGCCGCCTACGGCCGCGTCGTCGAGAAGCACCCCCGCCAGTGCGTGTTCTGCGGCACGACCAACGAGGCCTACTTCCTCAAGGGCGACACCGGCAACCGCCGCTTCTGGGTCGTCCAGGCCGACGCCGCGCTGCGCCGCTACGACGACGGCGGCGAGACGCTGCGGCACGACCGCGACCAGCTGTGGGCCGAGGCCGTGCAGCGCTGGCGCGACGGAGAGAGGCTGTACCTGCCGCCCGACATGGAGGCCGAGGCGCGCCGGCGCCAGGAGGCGTTCAACGACGACGCCGACGACCCGCTGCGCGAGATGCTGGAGGCGTTCCTGGAGACGCCCCTCCCCGCCGACTGGGCCGCGTGGGACCTCCGGAGGCGCCGTGCGTTCTTCGCCAACCCCGACCCCCTCGAAGCCGCCGGCACGGAGCGCCGCAGCCGCGTCTGCGCCGCCGAGTTCATCTGCGAGAGGATGGGACGCGAGATGGCCGACAAGGAGTACAAGTACCTCGCACGCAAGGTCAACCGCCTCATCGG
>JAFWVY010000065.1 GCA_017523725.1 Bacteroidales bacterium | reverse complement strand
CTGAAACAGACCAAAGGCGAAGTACGCGTCGCCGACCAATGCGTCATACTGCAGCCCGTCACAACGAAACTGCTGGGCGGTGATTTCACCCTGAACGGCACCTACAACACCCAGGATACGCTGGCACCGGCCTTCGACCTGGCCGTGGACATCCGGACCGTCGAGACCTCGGCGCTCATCCGGGCCTTCGAAACGCTGCAGCGCTTCATCCCGCAGGCCGACCTGCTGAAAGGCAAACTGTCAGCCAGCCTGTCGGTCGCTTCGATCCTGAACCGGGACATGACACCTGCCCTGGAGACCATGCAGGCCTTCGGCGACCTGCGTACCGAACAAGTGAGCATCAGCAAATCGCCGGTGCTCAACGCGGTCACCTCCATGCTGCACGGCAGCGATACCATCAATGCCATTATCCTGAAAGATACCAAGATATCATTTACAGAAAAGGATGGACGTGTCACCATGTCGCCCTTCTCCATCCCGCTGAGCGACGGCATCGCCCTGCAGCTCGGCGGCAGCGTCGGACTCGACCGTACGCTGGACTACCAGATCAAGGCCAAGGTGCCCGGCGCCCTCGCCGCCAAACTGGTCGGCGGCAAAGCGGGCGAAATCATGTCCTACCGGGACGGCCTCACCGTGACAGGGAAAATCGCGGGTACGACACAGAAGCCCCGGGTCACGCTCGACCTCAAGGACATGCTCCAGGAGAATGTCGTGGAACAGGCCAAGGAAACCGGCAGGGCCATCGTGACGGCACAGGTGGAACGGATGTCGGCGCAGGCAGCTGCAAAAATCCGGGAGGAAGCACAGCAGGCGGCCGACAAGACCCGCCAGGAAGCCGACAAAGCTGCACAGAAACTCATTGATGCCGCAGCCGGCAAGGGACTTCTGCAACAGGCAGCCGCCGCCGTCGCAGCGGAGAAACTGCGCACCGAAGCCGACCGGGCAGCGAAGAAAATCCTGGAGGAAGCCGAGAAACGCATCCAGGATGGCCGGACCGATGATACAGCCGACGGAGAAACCGGCGGAGAGACTGGCGAAGAGACTGCCGGAGAAACTGCCGGAGAAACTGCCGGGAACGCCTCCGGTGCAGAACCCACGCAGGACCCTGCACCGGCATCCGCACAAGCCGAATAGCCATGCACATCGGATTCGACGCCAAACGTTTCTTCTTCAACCACAGCGGACTCGGCAATTACAGCCGGCACACCGTGGAACTGCTGGTGCGCCATGCACCGGAAAACACCTACACCCTGTTCACGCCCAAACCCGGCGGGTTCCCGCCCCCCGAAGGCGTGGCGGTCTGCCGGCCGTCGGCACCGGCCGCCTGGTTCCCGTCGCTCTGGCGCAGCTACGGCATGCACCGCGACATCCGCCGGAAGCATATTGATGTGTTTCACGGCTTGAGCAACGAACTGCCGGCCGACATACGGCGGGCGCACGTCAAGAGCGTGGTCACCTTGCACGACCTTATTTTCCTGCAGCATCCCGAACTCTACAAGCCCGTCGATGTCAAGCTGTACACTGCCAAATACCGCCGCTCATGCCGTGAGGCCGACTGCATCATCGCGGTCAGCCGGGCCACCGCCGAGGCATTGACGGCGTACTGGCAGATTCCGGAGGAACGCATCCGCGTGGTGTACCAGGGATGCCATCCGCAGTTCCTGCAGCCAGTCAGCGACACCGTCAAACAACAGGTACGCGAAAAATACCATCTGCCCGGACATTATCTGCTGAATGTGGGCACCATGGAGCAACGCAAAAATCTTTTGCTGATTGTCAAGGCCCTGCATGCCGGCGACTTCGGGCCGCTGCATCTGGTGGCCTGCGGCCGGCCTACGCCCTATCTGGAGCAGGTGCGCCGCTACATCGAAGAACATCGGCTGCAAGACCGCGTACACCTCATCCACGGTGTCGCGTTCCAGGATCTTCCGGCTATCTACCAGATGAGTGAAGTCTTTATCTATCCGTCCTATATCGAAGGTTTCGGCATCCCGATCGTAGAAGCGTTGTCGTCCCACGTGCCCGTCATCACGACGCGGGGCGGTGTATTTGGCGAAACCGGCGGCGATGCCTGCCGCTACATCGACCCGGACAGTCCGGAAGAACTTGTGCAGGCCTTAGATGACATATTGTCTGACAGCGATTTACGCAAAGGCATGATAACCAAGGGCAACGCCCATATCCGCCAATTCTCCGAACCGGTCATCGTACAGAATCTGACCCGCGTTTACCGGGAAATCGCAGGCCTCTGAAAAAACTGTCCGACGGACACAACTTCTGCGCCGCCGGACAGCCGATATTTTTTTGCACGCCGAAGGTCCTATTTCTGCAACGGCGTCAGACGGTACAGCACGACATCACGGCCGGGTACCGTCACGCGCAGCGGTTTGGCAGTCGTCACAGCCTTGGTTTTCTTTTTCGTAGCCTTTTCCCAGAGATTCTTGATTTCGTATCTCTTCTTGTCGAACTCGGTCGAAAGGCCGGAGACCTCGGTGTCGGTAAAGCAAAGCGTCTGCCAATCAACGGTATATTCCACCGGGGTCCTGCCGCGGTTGAAGAGGCAGAAAGCCCATGCACCGTCCGCCAGCGGCTTGAACCAGAACTGAAGGCTGTCTTCCACTTTCAGCCGGAGTCCCTGGACACCCAGCGGATCCTGGTCAATCGCAATCACGTCTTTGTTCAGGATGATGTCGCGGGTTTCCTGCGTCATGTTGCAGATGTCATTGCCGAGGATGAGCGGCGAAGCCATCATGCACCACAGCGTGAAATGCGCCCGGTCCTCGTTGACCGTCATGCCGTTGCCTACTTCGAGCATGTCGGGGTCGTTCCAGTGGCCCGGTCCGGCATACTTGCGCAGGCCCACATTCCGTTCGACGATGGTCATCACGCTGTTCTCCCACGAACGGCGCGTCCTGGCATCGAAAACGGCGGCAATGTCGCCCGTGGTCCGCCAGGAATGACCCACTTCGGCGGCCCAGAGCCACGGCTCGTTGCTTCCCCATTCGCACATGCTGAAAAAGATGGGACGGCCGGCCTCGCGCAAAGCATCCCGCATCAGGGCATAAGCACCGCGCGGATTAATGTCCTCGCTGCTGCACCAGTCATATTTCAGATAGTCCACACCCCAGCGGGCATATTGGATGGCATCCTGGTACTCATGGCCGAAACTGCCCGGAAAACCGGCGCATGTCTTGCGGCCCGCATCGGAATAGATGCCGAATTTGAGACCCTTGGAATGCACATAGTCGGCCACGGCTTTGATACCCGAAGGGAATTTGGTGGCGTCGCAGGTAATGAACCCGTCCGCATCGCGCGGTCCGTGCCAGCAGTCATCCATGTTAAGGTACACATAACCTGCATCCAGCAGACCTTCGCTGACCATCGCGTCGGCGGTCTCCCGGACCAGTTGTTCATTCAGGCGGCTGGCAAACTTGTTCCAGCTGTTCCACCCCATCTGGGGCGTTTCGGCCACACCTTCCCATTTCTGGGCGAACCCTGCCGCCGGGATCAGTGTCACGGCGAGCAGCAGCCATATTCTGACAGTTTTCTTCATAGCAATGTACTTTTCGATTCTACAAAGATAATCAATCCATCCAAGCCGCATGTCGGAATGGAAGAAATCTTCGCAAACGTTTTGGGAACCAATTATCCTTCGCTGTTTTCATAAATTAATCCCATCCATCAAATTCGGACAGCAGCTGTCATTCGTTTAAGCAGCTTCTTATATTTTTGCATTCAGAAACCCCAAACAATGTTCCCGGAAATCATCCCCTCTCCCGCCCTGTGCGCCCCGGACGGCCGCACGGCCCGCATCTTCCGGCTCACGAACCGGCAGGGTGCTTCGGTGGACCTGTGCGAATGGGGCGCCCGCTGGATACAGGCCAGGATGCCCGACCGTGACGGCAGACTGGGCGACACGCTGCAAGGCTACGTCCGGCCGGAGGAATGGCTGACTGACGGCTGTTACCGCGGCGCCACCATAGGCCGCTACGCCAACCGTATCGCCGGCGCCGAGGTGACCGTCGACGGAGTCCGTTATGCACTCGACCGCAACGACGGACCGAACTGCAACCACGGCGGCCGTCACGGACTGAACACCTGTCTCTGGCAGGGGCATCCCGCGGAGGACGGCGTGTCGTTCACACTGACATCGCCCCATCTCTCCGGCGGATGGCCCGGCGAGGTGACACTGCGCGTATCGTACCGGTGGGATGACAACAACCGGCTGCTCGTCACCCACGAAGCGTCCACCGACCGGCCGACCTGGCTCAGCCTGACCCTGCATCCTTATTTCAACCTGGGCAACCGTCCCGACAGCGTAGCGGATCATCTGCTGTACATTCCTTCAACCCGACGCCTGGAGATGGATGCAGCGTTTCTGCCCACCGGCCGGCTGGTGGACGTGCAAGGCACGCCTTTCGATTTCACCCGGCCGGCCCGCATCGGACAATATGTAGGAGGTTCCTGCGACGAACTGGTGTGGAGCCGGGGCTACAACCATTGCTATCCTATACCGGACCCGACGTTTCCGGACGAAAGGGCGGAGACTCTGTCCCCGACGGAAGGTCTGCCCCCGACGGAAGGTCTGCCCCTGGCGGCAAGTCTGTCCCTGATGGAAGGAACGGCCTTGACGGAAGGCATCCCCTTGGCAGAGAGCCTCCCCCTGGCGGCGCAGTTGACAGCGCCCGATTCAGGCCGCGTGCTCAGCATCTATACCGACCTGCCCGGCATCCTGGTGTACAGCGGCGGCTTCCTGCCGCAACCGGGCTCGGCAGTGGCACTCGAGGCGCAGTTCTGGCCGGACACGCCGGGCCACCCCGACTTCCCGTCCTGCCTGCTGCGGCCGGGCATGCATTATCTCAGACACATCTGTTTCGCATTCGGCATCAACCAAGCGTAGCGGGCAGTCCCGCGTACTTCCGGATCTCCCGGCTGAGTTCCTTTTCCCTGCCGCCGCAGAGTTCCTGCATCTTTGCATGAAAGGCGGGACCGTGGTTCTTGTAGCGGGTGTGCACGAGTTCGTGCAGCAGCACAAAGTCCCGCAGATGCTCCGGCAGCAGCATCAAATAAAGGCTGATATTGATATGGTTCGTGGCAGAGCAGCTGCCCCAGCGGGAGACCGTTTTTTTAATGGTGACGCCATTGTACGTAAAGCCATGCGCAGCGGCCAGCGCCTCGAGCCGTGCGGGTATCTCGGCCTTGGCCCAGCGCCGCAATTCGGCGATACGCGCAGCGACCTCTGCGGGATCCTGTTCCGAAACGGTTGGCTGCTGCCGTACCTGACGGACGGCCCGGAGAATCCAGTCTGTTTTGTCGTGCACAAAAGCGCGTGCAGTGGCCAACGACACCAGATAGGGTACGGATACCGATACGCCACGCCGGGCAGTGACCCTGACAGACAGCCGCCGCAGACCGCGCCGGCGACGGTAATTCACCGGCCCGATGCCAGGTTCTTCTATGACAACTTCAGTGCGGGGCATACGGGGAGCAAAGGTAGGGATTTTCGGGGGAGCGGGGATGCAGAGGTTGCAGAATCTCTTCACCATAAAAGATATCAATACTAGCAGGTTTGTAATGCAATGGTGTTTTTCGGTGGGCGCTTTAATCGTATTAGGAATTTTCATTATCTTTGCATTGCAACTCAGTTGCAAGACATGTCGAAACTACGAAGCGTTATGCTTTTCTTGTAATCGGAAACGTGAGAAACTTCCAAAATGTCAGCAAGAAAGTGTGGCGGTTCGCGCGTATAGCGTGGACTGATAACTATATCTGCTGACAAGGTAATTCTCACGACCTCCGATTGAAGAAGTGGTATATCAGCGCCACGCTTCTTTTTTTATTGCTCTTTGGGCCGTTGAAGAGCACATCTAATAATGCTATGAAAAAAATATTCTGCCGATGGCTGCTTGTCATCCCGGTGCTGGCTGCATTTGTGCTTGCCTGTAATGACGAAGAAACCGACTACGGCGACCGTATCTCTGATCTGGAGGGCCGTGTCACGGAATTGGAAACGCTCTACGGCCGGATGAATACTAACGTCTCTTCGCTTCGGACGATTGTGGAGGGTCTGCAAGGAGGCGACTACATTACTGCCGTTGCACCTATTGAACAAAACGGAACTACGACGGGTTACACGATCAGCTTCTCAAAGCACCAACCCATTACCATTTACCACGGCACTGCCGGAAATGACGGGAAGGACGGTCATACACCGGTCATCGGTGTAAGACAGGCTACGGATGATATCTGGTATTGGACACTGGATGGAGAATGGCTGCTGGACAGCAATAGACAAAAGATCAAGGCTGTGGGCACAGATGGTGAAGATGGTGAGGATGGCGAAGACGGTGAAGACGGTGAGGACGGTGAGGACGGCGAGGACGGCATTACCCCGCAGTTGAAGATTGAGGACGGTTACTGGTTCGTTTCGACGGATGAAGGCCAGACCTGGACCCAGGCAGGCAAAGCCACCGGTGAGGACGGCCAGGACGGCGACACCATGTTCTCAAAAATAGATTATACGACGAGCACGGACTATGTCGTCTTTACGCTGGCAGACGGCACGGAGCTGAAGGTTCCCACCTGGTATGCCTTCGATCGGCTCAGCCAACTTGTCAACGGAATGAACGTCAATATCCAAGGAATCCAGGCGATAGTCAATAACCTGCCGCAGATGACCTATATCACTTCGGTGGTGCCTGTCGTGGAAGACGGCAAGGAGATAGGTTACATTATCCATTTCAGCAATAACGAAAGCATCACCATATATCACGGCCAGGACGGTCAAAGTGGTTCAGGCGGTGAGACGCCGGTCATCGGTGTAAGGCAGGATACGGACGACATCTGGTACTGGACGCTGGACGGGGAGTGGCTGCTTGACAGTGATGGCCAGAAAGTCAAAGCTGTCGGCACAGACGGTGAGGATGGCGAAGACGGCGATGACGGCATGACCCCGCAGCTGAAAATAGAGAACGAATACTGGTACGTTTCGACGGATGAAGGCGAAACCTGGACGCAACTGGGCAAAGCTACCGGCGAAGACGGCCAGGACGGCGACGCCATGTTCCAGAGCGTGACGGTGGGAGATTCCGACGTGACGTTTGTGATGGCCGACGGCCAGACGTTCGTGGTGAAATTCGCCTCTGCACTCGACATTGAATTTGACGAAGCCGATTTGGTAGTAATGCCAGCCAATGCATCACGCGACATCCATTATACCATCACTTCCGGGCTGGACGATATCCTTATCGAAGCCATAGGTTCCGGCGATATCATGGCAAACGTAGTTCGAACCGATGCGAGAACGGGAGTCATACAGATTCAGACCGATGCAACAATCCCTGAATACAGCAAGGTGGTGGTACTGGTGACCAACGGTAGCCAGACCATCATGCGCACCCTCCGTTTTGAGCAGGAAGCCATCGAAGTCGAATCCGAAGAAAGCATAACCAAGGATGTCTCCAACGATGGAGGCGAAGTAGTTCTAGAGTTTTTTTCCAATGTCGCCTGTCATGTCGTTATCCCCGAAGAGGTCCAGAGCTGGATCAGCGTCGCCCCAGGAACCAGGGCGCTGACTAGGCAGACGATAGTTTTAATTGTGCAGCCGAACAGCGGTGCGAATCGCAATGCTATGATAACGGTAGAGGACGAAGACAGCTTAGTGACTCTTTCTTTCCTGATATGCCAACAGGGCACCGGCAATTATTTGGTTTTCACCTCCGAAGGAACAACAACCATAGCATTGAATAATACAGGAGGTAATGCTCCGGTGCTGTATTATTCCACGGATGCTTCCAACTGGACGCAATGGGACTACACCGAATTCATCACCTTTACCCGCGAGTCACCGCTATATCTGTACGGCGACAACCCGACAGGGTTCAGCAAATCATATATGGTGCAATTCAGTCAATTTATGGCTACAGGGGACAACTTCGGCATAGAAGGCAACATCATGTCGCTGATTAGTCACACACAATCGGTGACAACCATCCCAAGCGCATATTGTTTTTGTTCTTTATTCGAGAACTGCTATGGTTTGACCGTCGTGCCAGAATTGCCGGCGACCATATTGGCAGAAGGCTGCTATTCACGAATGTTCCAAGGTTGCACGAGTCTGACTTCGGCGCCGGAACTTCCGGCAACTGCATTGCACGGAAGTTGCTATAGTGGCATGTTCTCCGGTTGCACGAGCCTGACTACTGCGCCGGAACTGCCAGCGACCACATTGGCGCCAAGTTGTTATTCCCGTATGTTCGAAGACTGCACGAGCCTAACCACCGCGCCAGAACTGCCGGCTACGATATTGACAAACAGTTGCTATTCACGCATGTTCTATGGTGCACAAGTCTGACCACTGCACCGGAACTGCCAGCGACCACGTTAGCAGAAAAGTGCTATAACACAATGTTCCATGGTTGCACGAATCTCAGTTATATCAAATGCCTTGCGACAGACATCAGTGCAAGCATGTGTTTATACTATTGGTTATCCGGCACGGCTCCTTCCGGGACGTTTGTTAAGGCGGCTGCGATAGACGACTGGCCGTCGGGACCAAGCGGCATCCCGAACGGCTGGTTGATTCAAGATGAGGAGCGATATAGTAATTATTTGACTCTCCATTCGGAAGGTGTATCATCAATAGCACTGTTTAATTCAAGTGACAATGTCCCATTACTATACTACTCTACTGATGGTACCAACTGGACGAAATGGAACTGTGCTGAACTCACCTATACTAGTGCATCGCCGCTGTATCTGTACGGCGACAACCCGGCAGGGTTCAGCAAATCATCGGGACAATACAGCACTTTCATCGCTACCGGAGACAATTTCAGTGTCGATGGCAACATCATGTCGCTAATCAGCGGCCGCGAGAAGGTAACGACAATCCCATCCGAGTATTGTTTCTATCGGTTATTCTATGAGTGTTCACGCCTGACCGCGGCGCCGGAACTGCCGGCTACTACATTGACAGATTGCTGCTATCATACAATGTTCCGAGGTTGCACGAGCCTAACTACTGCGCCAGAACTGCCGGCTACGATATTGACAAACAGTTGCTATCATACAATGTTCCGAGGTTGCACGAGCCTAACTACTGCGCCAGAACTGCCGGCTGCAATATTGACAAACCTATGCTATGATCAGATGTTTCGTGACTGTACAAGCCTAACCACTGCACCGGATCTGCCGGCCATCACGTTGTATTATGGCTGCTATAGTGGCATGTTCTATGGCTGTACAAGTTTGACCACTGCGCCGGAACTGCCGGCCACCACATTGCACCCGACCTGCTACAATTGCATGTTCTATGGCTGTACAAGTTTGACCACTGCGCCGGAACTGCCGGCCACTTCATTAGCAGAGGGGTGTTATGATCGTATGTTCTACGGCTGTACAAATTTGACCACTGCGCCGGAACTGCCGGCCACCATTTTAGTCCGCGGCTGCTATCAGCAAATGTTCGCCGGCTGCACAAGTTTGACCGCCGCGCCGAATCTGCCGGCCACAACATTGGCTGAAAAATGCTATGTTAGAATGTTCAATGGCTGTACAAATCTCCGTTACGTCAAATGTCTTGCAACGGATATTAGCGCAACAGATTGTTTATTAGACTGGTTGAATGGAACGGCTATTTCGGGGACATTTGTCAAAGCGACTGCAATGAATAACTGGCCGTCGGGCACAAGTGGTATCCCGACAGGCTGGATAGTCCAGAATGCACAATAACAAATCTGAACTCCCCGACATCAACATAAGGCTGACCGAAAGGTTGGCCTTATATGTTTTCTGCCTTTGACATAACAGAAAACTCAATACTTTATTTTAAAATAATCCAGCAACGCCTTGTAGTTGTCCTGGGCCGTAAGGCAGGTATCGGTCAGATAACCGTTTATATGTCCCCATTCACGGAGTCCCTTGTAATAGAAGAGTTTCAGGCCATCCGTGATAACAAATGGCACGATGCCATTCGCGAGGCACTCTTTAAACATCACAAGACGCCCTACACGTCCGTTTCCGTCCTGGAAAGGATGGATGAGTTCGAATCTCTGGTGAAGGTCGATGATGTCTTCCAGTGATTTCTCCTTCTTGGCATTGTAGGCAGCAAGAAGGCCTTTCATTCTTTGATGAACCTGATCAGGCGGACAAGTAGCCTTCCCGCCCACCTCGTTGGGAAGCTTCTTATAATCACCCACATTAAACCAATCTTTCCTACTGTCGGATGTCCCGGTTTTCAGGGTGCGGTGCAGCTCTTTCACCAAGGATTCCGAGAGCCTTTCCTCTGCCCGGTCGATAATAAGGTCGATGCAACGGAAGTGGTTGGTTGTTTCAACGATATCATCAACATTAACGCTTTCGTCCGTTATGCCGATGGTGTTGGTTTCGAAGATGTAGCGTGTCTGCTCATGGGTAAGCCTGCTGCCTTCGATATGATTGGAATTGTAAGTGAGGTCAATCTGCGTCCGATGGTAGATGCCCCCGCTCACTTTCCCTGCTTTTTCCTCCCTGAGGCGCTTCAATAGCGGACTTATCTTGCGTTTACCCTTTTTAGGCAGCGGGGCATCGGCAGGAATGTTCCAGGTCTTTCCAGAAAGAAAGGCTCCCTCCATTTTCCCTTCGCTGCACCAGTTTCGCACAGTGCGCTCGGAAAGGTTGTGCAATTCTGCATATTGGCTGACGGTAATGAATTCCATAATCTATCGGCAATTAATGCTTCTATGCCGATACAAATATAACAATTCTTGCCGATATCGGCAAGAACAGAATGGCTATTAAAAAAAAAAGCACCTGCAATTGCAAGCGCTTTTTCGTAGCCTCAACGGGACTCGAACCCGTATTTTCGCCTTGAGAGGGCGATTACCTAACCTGTTAGTAGATAAGGCCGACTGTGTGTTCCACGCTGCAAATATACAATGTTTTTTCTTTTCAAAGCAAAACGCTGCTGTTTTTTTCGCTTTACCGGACGTAAAGACAGTGGTTTGCGGGATTTCTTGCGTACTTTTGTGCAGGCGCTTCTTTCAGGCGCGGACTACGACCATGGGAAAACGTTTTTTCTTATTTCTGATGATGGCTCTGCCGCTGTGCGGCATGGCGGCAGCCCAGGAGGCCGATTACCGGCTGGTGCTGCAGAAGACAGACCTGCTTGAGGGAGCTGCGATGGACGGCACGCGCTGGGAAGGCTGGGGAACCAGCCTGTGCTGGTGGGCGAACCGGGTGGGTTACAATCCGGCACTGACGCAGGCTTCGGCCCGTTTGTTCTTCGATGCCGAGGCCGGTCTGGGACTGAATATCATGCGTTACAACATCGGCGGCGGCGACGATCCGTCGCACCATCACATCACGCGCACCGACTCGGATGTGCCGGGATGGCTGTATGTGGAGGCAGACGGCCGGCAGAGTTACCGGTACGACGCAGACAGCTGCCAGTTGAATGTGCTCAGGGCAGCGGCCGATGCGGCCGGCGACGACGCCTACATCGAAGTATTCTCGAACTCTCCGCCGTATTTCATGACCAACAGCGGATGCTCGTCGGGCAATGTCAAGGCCGACGAGAACAATCTCCGGGACGATGCTTACGAGGCTCTCGCCGAATATCTGGCCCATGTGACAAATTACATGGTCAACAACATGGGCCTGAATGTCAAGAGTGTTTCGCCGATGAACGAGCCGAACACCAATTACTGGTCGGCCCTGAGCAACAAGCAGGAAGGCTGCCATTTCGATGCCGGCGCGCCGCAGTCGCGCATCCTGGTGGAGACCTCCAAGGCCCTCGAACGGTACGGCCTCGGACGGCTGGTGCTGGTGGCCAGCGACGAGACGAATCCGGCGCTGCAGATTGAGGAAATCGAGAAGTACACGCCGGAAGCACGGAAAGTGATAGACCGCATCAGTTCGCACACCTACAGCACCAACCGCATCAAGGAACTGGGCGACCTGGTGCGCAAGGAGCGCATCAACCTGTGGATGAGCGAGACGGACGGCGCAAACACGTCGGGTGAGCAGGCCGGCGAAATGGGTGCCGGGCTCTGGATGGCCGAAAAAATCATCACCGACATCCGCGACATGCGGCCGTCGGCGTGGGTAATGTGGCAGGTCATCGATACACATGTCTCGGCCAACGGCTACAAAGGGCGGCGCGACAGCGGGCCGCTGCGCACGGCCCGCGGCTACTGGGGTCTTTCGTGCGCCAACCACGACACCAACGAGATACAGCTTTCGCAGAAATACTACGCTTTCGGACAGTTCTCCCGGTATATCCGGCCGGGTGACATCCTGGTGCTGAGCGACCTGCAGGCATCCGGCGACATACCGGAACAGGCGGCCCAGGGCCGGCCCCGGACAGCCTGCCGCACGTTGTCGGCATGGAACGCCGCCAAACGCCGGCTGACGGTGGTCTGCACCAATGCTTCGGCATCGGAAAAGACCGTGGATATCGACGTATCCGATTTCGGGCTGCGCAAGGCCGGCGTGAAGATCGTCCGCACCAGCGGCAGCATGTCCGAAGGCGAGCACTGGACCGATGCCGGCAACGCCCGCATAAAGAAAGGTGCCGCCCAGTTCACGCTGGCGCCGAATTCTGTCACAACATTCATTATCAGCAAATAGAGCACTCCTCCCGGGCATGTTTGCTCTGGCGGACAATTTGAATAAATATCATGAGACAAATTATTATCTGCATCACACTCGCTTTCCTGTTCTTCTCCGGCGGACAGGACAAAGGGCGCACGACAACCGATTTTAATTTCGACTGGCAGTTCCGTCTCGGCGACGAGGCCGCATGGAGCCAGCCGGACCTGGACGACAGCGACTGGCGTTCCCTCCACCTGCCGCACGACTGGAGCATCGAAGGGGAATTCTCTTCCAAGCATCCCGCCGGTGTCAACGGCGGTGCACTGCCGGGCGGCATCGGCTGGTACCGCAAGCATTTTGCCACGCCGGCGGCAGAACGCGTCGCCGTTGAGTTTGACGGTGTCTATATGAACAGCACCGTCTGGGTAAACGGAAAGGAAGTCGGCGGCCGGCCTTACGGCTACAGTTCGTTCTGCGTGGATATCACGTCCGCGCTCAACGGCCCCGGACAAGACAACGTGATAGCCGTCCGGGTGGACCATTCCGTCCAGCCGAGCGGCCGCTGGTACACCGGCAGCGGCATCTACCGCAACGTCCGGCTCGTCACCACACCGGCGGTCCGGATTGCCTATAACGGTATTTATGTAACCACGCCGGAAATCGGCGACGAAGCCGCCACCGTTCTGGTACACACCGATGTGGAAGCTCCGGCGGGAACCGCATATACCGTTTCGCACCGGATCCGTGACGCCCGCGGCAAGACCGTGGCCAAAGGCGGCGACGGCGTCCCCATCCGCGTCCGCAAGGCACACCGATGGGATGTCAGCGATCCCTATCTCTACAGCGTGGTGACGGAAGTCCGCGAGGGCCGCAAGGTGGTGGACCGCGTCACGACACGATTCGGGTTCAGGGAGACGGCATGGGATGCGGACAAGGGTTTCCTGCTCAACGGCCGCGTCGTCAAATTGCAGGGTGTCTGCCTGCACCACGACTTGGGCTGCCTGGGCAGTGCGGTGCACCGCCGGGCCCTGCAACGCCAGCTCGAGATCCTGATGGCGGCCGGGGTCAATGCCGTCCGCACGGCACACAACCCGCCGGCTCCCGATTTGCTTGACCTCTGCGATGAAACGGGTCTGCTGGTGATGGACGAAGCTTTCGACGAATGGCGCTCCGGCAAGACCCGCGGCGGCTACAGCCGGTTCTTCGATGAATGGTACGAGCGGGATCTGACGGACCTGGTCCGCCGCGACCGCAACCACCCCAGCGTCATCATGTGGAGCATCGCCAATGAGATTTCCGAACAGGGCGGCCGTACCCCCGAGGCCAGCGAGGCCAACCGGGCCCTCACCCGGCACATCGCAGACATCATCCGCGCCCAGGACGCCACCCGCGCCATCACCTGCGGCGGACACCAGCTCAACCGCGAGAACAATCTCTACGCCAGCGGCGCCCTGGATGTGATCGGGCTCAATTATCGTCCCAAGGGTTATGATTCACTGCGCGTATGGTTCCCCGGCAAGCCGATTGTGGCATCCGAGACCGTATCCGCCCAGAACAGCCGCGGCATCTATTACCAGCCTTCCACCGGCATCCGGATTGCCGGACGGTCTGCCTTCGGCAGAGGTTTCATGCAGGCAGCCGCAGCACCGGCCGGCGAAGTGCCGAACCAGTGCACGGCCTACGACAACAGCCGTTCGATCTGGGATGTCACCGATACGCACCAGAATGCCTGGATTCCGGTACGCGACCGGGATTTCATCGCCGGCACCTTCGTCTGGACCGGATTCGACTACCTGGGTGAGCCCACGGCTTTCGGATGGCCGTCCCGCAGCTCTTATTTCGGCTTCGTGGACCTGGCCGGATTCCCCAAGGATCCTTATTACATGTATCAGTCCGAATGGACGGATGAAACAATGATACATCTGCTCCCCCACTGGAACTGGACCCCGGGCGAGAAGATCGACGTCTGGGCCTATTACAACAATGCAGACGAGGTGGAACTTTTCCTGAACGGCAAATCGCTGGGACGCAGCGCAAAAACACCTGACTGCCTGCACGCTTTCTGGCCGGAGGTAGTGTTCGAACCCGGAAAGATCGAGGCTGTTTCCTACAAAGACGGACACGAGGTCGCCCGGACCTCGCGCGAAACGGCCGGCCCGGCGGCGTCCCTGCGCCTGACGGCCGACCGGAAGGTCATTGACGCCGATGGTTACGACCTGAGTTTCGTCACCGTGGAAGCAGTGGATGCACAGGGTCGCGCCATCCCGGATGCCGACATGATGTTGAATTTCAGTGTGGAGGGCAGCGGCGAACTCTTTGGCGTGGACAATGGCAACGCGGCTGACACGCTCTGTCTCAAAGGCACGCGGAAGGCGCTTTTCAGCGGCAAGGCACTCGCGGTAGTCCGTTCCATCCGCAACCAGAAGGGACATGCAACCCTGAAAGTTTCCAGCGAACTGGGAGACGGCAAAATCGAAATTGAAACCCGATAGCCTGCCATGACCGGAGCCGTTCATGCCGTTTGAACGGCTCCGATGCAGGAAACATAGACATCCCACCCCGGATCCGTACTGAGAAAACGGGAATTATTTCTGCGCCTTGCTGTACAGCAGCAAGCCCACGGCAAGGAAGATGATATTCGGAATCCAGGCCGCAACCATCGGGCTCAGGCTGCCCTTGGTGGCGAACTGCGCCGAGAACTGCTGGAAGAGAATGTAAGCGAAACTCAGGCCGATGCCGATGCCTATCTGGATGCCGATACCGCCGCGGACTTTGCGCGTCGACAGCGAGACACCGATGAGGGTCAGGATAAAAGTGGCAAACGGGAACGACAGGCGGTTCTGATATTCAATAATATAGGAGTTGAGATTGTCGGCACCCTGCATCCGCAGCTCGTCCATGTATGCGCGCAGTTCCCGGATATTCATGGTTTCCACGAAATGTTCCGAGCGCTTGAACTCGTCGGGAGACATATTCAGCAGCGTGTCGAGCACCCGGCCGGACGACAGGTGTTCCTCCAATCCGTCGAAGTCGCGGACCGTATAGTTCCGGATGGTCCATTTTCCAGTCTGCGGATTCCACTTGACGCTCTCCGACGTAAGCTTGGACAGCAGTTCGCCGTTTTCGAAACGCTCCAGCGAGAACTTGTAACCCGTCTCGGTGTTGTTGCTGTACGACTCCATGTACATAAAGAGGCCTTTCTCAATCTGTTTGTGCACGTTGCGCTGTGTGAACTGCACGGCGCGTTTCTTGAGGTACTGTTCTTCGAATTTGAAACGGTGCCGGTTGGCCGAAGGAATGATACCGTCCTTCAGCCCGAACGAAAACAGCGCGAGAATGAGAGCCGACAACAGGTACGGGTACATGAGCCGCCGGAAACTGATACCGCTGCTCAGGATGGCGATAATCTCCGAATTGTACGCCATCTTGGACGAGAAATAGATGACCGCGATGAACGTGAACAGCGATGTGAACATGGTGGAATAGTACGGGATCAGGTTCACATAGTAGTCGAAGATAACGGCCTTGAGCGGTGCTTCCTTCTCGATGAAATCGTCGATCTTCTCCGAAAAGTCGAACACGACGATGACCACGATGCAGAGCAGCAGCGAGAAGAAGAACGTACCGAGGTACTTCTTCATGATGTACCAGTCCAGGGTCTTCAGTTTGAATCGCTCCATCATAGCCGTCTAGACAATTGTTCCACCATGCGTGTCTTCCACGCCGAAAAAGTACCTTCGACAATCTGCCGGCGGGCCTCGCGCACCAGCCGGAGGAAGAAGGCGAGGTTATGCTGGGATGCTATCTGCGCGCCAAGAATTTCCTTGGCATAGACCAGATGCCGCAGATAGGCCTTGCTGTACATTTCATCCACATACGACGCGCCTCCCTCCTCAAGCGGTGAGAAGTCGTTCTTCCATTTCTCGTTGCGGATGTTGATAACGCCCTGCCAGGTGAAGATGCCGCCGTTGCGGCCGTTGCGGGTCGGCATGACACAGTCGAACATATCAACACCGAGCGCAATGGCTTCGAGGATGTTGGCCGGCGTTCCAACCCCCATCAGATAGCGTGGTTTATCGGCAGGAAGGATACCGTTGACCACTTCGATCATTTCGTACATCTGTCCGGCCGGTTCGCCGACCGACAGACCGCCGATGGCATTTCCGTCGCAGCCGCAGGCCGCGACTTCCTCGGCCGACCGGATACGCAGGTCGCGATAGACACTGCCCTGCACGATGGGGAAAAAACTCTGCTGATAGCCGTACAAGGGCTCGGTTTCCCCAAACCGCCGGAGGCCGCGGTGCAGCCAGCGGTGAGTCAGGGCGAGCGACCGTTGCGCGTAAGCGTAATCGCACGGATATGGCATGCATTCGTCAAAAGCCATCATGATATCAGCTCCGATAGCCCGCTGGGTATCCACCACATTCTCTGGTGTGAAGATATGCCGGGATCCGTCCAGATGGGAACTGAACTCGGCCCCCTCCTCGCGGATCTTGCGCCGCTCGGCCAGCGAAAAAACCTGATAACCGCCACTGTCGGTCAGGATGGGACGGTCCCACGAAATGAAACGGTGCAGGCCGCCGGCGGCCCTGAGCACTTCCGTGCCCGGCCGGAGATACAGATGGTAGGTGTTGCCCAGGATAATCTGTGCCCGGACATCGTTTTTCAGCTGTTCCTGCCCTACACTCTTGACCGTGCCCTGCGTGCCCACCGGCATGAAAATGGGGGTTTCGATGACGCCGTGGTCGGTCATCAGCTGTCCGGCACGGGCCTGTGATTGCGCATCAGTGGTCTGGAGTGTGAATTTCATCAGTTTTTTTCCCGAAATCGTGCACAAAGATAACTTTTTGTCCCGAAATCGTATATCTTCGCGCCTTCGATGTATTTAATATTGAAATGAACGAACAAATTAGACAAATTGCCGAGCGTCTCCGCGGATTGCGCGATGCGCTCGATCTTTCGGCTGAGGAGACCGCTGCTGCCTGCCATATTCCCGTAGAAACCTACCTGCAATATGAATCAGGCGAATCCGACATTCCCATGAACTTCCTGTGCAACGCGGCCACGACATTCGGCGTAGAACCATCCGCACTGATTGCCGGCAACGAGCCCACCATGAGCAACTACTGGCTCACCCGCAAAGGCAAGGGCGAGATAGTGGAGCGCCAGAAAGCCTATAAATACCAGGCGCTTGCCATGGGGTTCAAGCACGCCAAGGCCGCCCCGTTCATCGTTACGGTGGAGCCCAAGGAGAGCAAGGAGATTTTCCTGAACACCCATCCGGGACAGGAATTCAACATGGTGCTCGAAGGGGAACTGATGCTGAGCATCGGCGGCAAGGAGCTCTTCCTGCACGAAGGCGACAGCATTTATTTCGATGCGGCCCAGCCGCACGGTATGCTGGCCATGGGCGGAAAGCCGGTCAAATTTTTTGCAATCATCCTTTAATCTGCTGCAGCTGACTGCAGCTATTCAAACACAAACATGCTGGAAAGATTTCTCGAACAAACCGAATTCTCTTCATTGGAGGATTTTCGGCAACATTTCAAAATAAAAGTACCCACCTGCTTCAATTTCGCCTACGACGTCGTGGACGCCTGGGCGGAGGAAGCCCCGCGGAAAACGGCGCTCTGCTGGACCAACGACCAGGGCATGTACCGTACGTACACGTTCGCCGACATCAAGCAGTACAGCGACCGGACTGCCGCATTCTTCATGCAGCAGGGCATTGAAAAGGGCGACCGTGTGATGCTCATGCTCAAACGGCGCGTAGAATTCTGGTTCTGTCTCATCGCCCTGCACAAGATTGGCGCCATCGCCATCCCCGCCACGCATCTTTTAACTCCCAAAGATTTGATTTACAGGAACAATTCGGCTGAGATCAAGATGATTGTCTCGGCTGATGACCCGGAAATGATCGACCATGTAAACGCATCGCTGCACGATTCACCGTCGGTCCGCAAACTGGTGGCAGTCGGTACGTACAATGCCCGGCCGTGGATCAACTTCTCCGAAGGTCTGGCCAAGGCACCTGCCTTCAAGAGACCGGAACATGTCAACGACAACGAGGATATCTCGCTCCTGTACTTCACGTCGGGTTCCACCGGACAGCCCAAAATGGTGGCCCACAACTTCCTGTACCCGCTGGGACACATCGTCACCGGCAAATACTGGCACAATCTGGACGAAAAGAGCCTGCACCTCACCGTCGCCGACACGGGCTGGGGCAAGGCGGTCTGGGGCAAGCTGTACGGCCAGTGGTTCGCCGGCGCCCGCGTTTTCGTGTACGACCACGAGAAGTTCCACGCCGCCGACATCCTGAACATGATCCAGAAATACCACATCACGTCGTTCTGCGCACCGCCCACCATCTACCGGTTCATGATCCGGGAAGATCTGAGCAAGTACGACCTCAGCTCACTGAAGTACTGCACGACGGCAGGCGAAGCGCTGAACCCGACCGTGTTCGACACCTTATACAAGGTCACCGGGCTCAAGATCATGGAGGGCTTCGGACAGACGGAGACGACGCTGACCATCGCCACGTTCCCGTGGATGGAACCCAAGCCCGGCTCGATGGGCGTGCCCAATCCGGCCTATGACATCGACCTGCTGACACCGGACGGTCGTTCGGCCGAAGACGGAGAGCACGGCGAAATCATCATCCACACCGACCGCAACCGGCCCGTCGGCCTGTTCCAGTCATACTTCCGTAACGAAGAACTCACCAAGACCGTGCACTGCAACGGCATCTACCATACCGGCGACGTTGCCTGGCGTGACCAGGACGGCTACCTGTGGTTTGTCGGCCGTACCGACGATGTCATCAAGAGTTCCGGCTACCGCATCGGCCCGTTCGAGGTCGAGAGCGCACTGATGACGCATCCCGCCGTAGTGGAATGCGCCATCACGGGCGTTCCCGATCCCATCCGGGGCCAGATCGTGAAAGCCACCATCGTACTGTCGAAGGAATACCGCGACCATCCCGACAAGGAGGCCCTCATCAAGGAAATCCAGCAACATGTCAAGAAGGTGGCGGCGCCTTACAAGTATCCGAGGGTCATTGAGTTCGTCGATGAACTTCCCAAGACCATCAGCGGCAAGATCAAGCGCCACGAGATCCGGGAGAAGGACGTCAACGCTTCATAAACTTGTAACTTCCTGATGCGCCGTCCGCCCGGATGTCGAGCAGATACAGCCCGGCCGGACAGTTTTCCAATGGAATGACGGCGGTTTCGCCGCCCGTGGCTGTGCCATTGTATATCAGCTCGCCCGCAACGCCGGTCACCCGGAGTTCCGCAGGGCCGGACAGCGTCGGCAGCTGCACCGTCAGCGCGTCATCCGCAGGGTTCGGGAAAATACTGATTCCCTTCAGTTTCAGGTCGGCTTCGGCCGATGTCACGCCGGTCAGCGTCCGTGACGCCGAGGCCGTACAACCGTTGGCGTCGGTCACCTGCACCCCGTAGGTGCCGGACGTCATGGCGCGGTAGGTTTTCTCCGTGGCACCGGCAATCGTGCCGTGCGCATCCGACCAGACATACGCCGTAACCGGAAAAGACGACCCGGCTGTCTCAGCCGTCAGCAGGTTCGAGTTCTCCGGCACGGTCAGGCTCACCACCGGCGGCTTACGACGGTACACCGTGGCCGTTTCCGATGTGACTTTGCAACGGCCGTTACGCACTTCCACCTGATATATTCCACCTTCCGACACCTGCAAGACGGACGTCAAGCCATCCGACAACGCCTGACCGTTCCGCGTCCAGACATAGGCCTCTGCCGGAGATGCCTGAACCTCCAGCCGGAGCGAAGGCCCGCCAATACACCAGTCGCCGCCCTCCGGCTGCATGGTGATGACCGGCATGTCCTGCACCGACACCCTGACCTCACGCGAAACAGCATCAAACGGACCGCTGGAAACTACGACATGATAGACACCCGGTTCTGATGTAACATAGCCTGTGCCGATGGCACCCTCAATGGCCTCCCCGTCCCGGTACCATTGGTATCCGGTGATGGGCTGGCCCTCGCCGGGCTCCGCCTCCACGCGCATCGTCACCTCCTCCCCGGTACAGAGCACCGTGTCGGAAGGCAGCGGCTGCCGGGTAATGAGCGGCATGTGAGAACGGAATGTCACATACAGGCTGTCGCGGAACCATTGCCCCCTGAGATAAACGTCGGCGGTGTATTTGGTCTTGACATCATAGGCATCCGCCTCCAGGCGCGCCACACGTCCCGTGGCGCCCGTGGACCATACCACCGAGTCGTAGTCATAGCCGGCATCGGCCATATAGAAATCCTCAGACACGATGACGTTCCGGTCCTGGATCAGCCGGCCCTGGTCGCTGCCCAGGTAATAACTCAGGTGCGGCGGCTGGTTGTAGGCCACATTCTGCGTGACAATCATACTGCGGTAAAGCGGGTCGTGCATAAGGGTATAAAAACGGTATGGCGTTTCATCAGCCGTAACGAATACCAGCAGATAGCGGCTGTCGGACGAGTGATAAATGATTTCCTCGCGCCAGTCGCCCAGGATGTCGGCCGAAAGGTTCGGGGTGTTCTTCGTACCGTTGCAGGCCGTGGCCGTACCGTACGACTTGGCCGACAGCACCGAGCCTTTCTGATAATTGACGACTTCCGTACCATCCAGCAGTTCTCGGTTGAGACCGCCGGTCCAGAAGATGCCGAAGTTGATCGACGGTACCTTGCTGTTCAGCACCTGTCCCGTCAAACTGCGTACACCGCCTGTACGGCTGCTCCACATCTCGTATCCGAAGCTGTTTGGATCGATGTCCGCCGCCATGCCGCGTCCCACATCAGAGCCCGCATGAATGCCGAAAATAAGCTCGCCCGTCGCCGCATCACGGAGATCAGATCCGTATTCCGCCGACGTGGATTCGTGCACGCGCCAGACTTCCAGACCGGGCCGGCGGGGATCCATGTCGCTCATGTGCATGGCATCGCCGTGCCCCATCCGGGTGTTGTACAGCGGTGTGCCGTCATGGTCGATGGCACAGGCTCCGTAAATGATTTCGTCCTTGCCGTCGCCGTCCACGTCACCGATGATCAGGCTGTGGTTGCCCTGGCCACGGTACGAAGAATTCTGTTTGGAATCGGCCGTAAAATTCCACCGTCTGGTCAGCTGACCGTTCCGGTAATCCCACGCCTCAAGCACGGTCTTGGAATAGTAGCCACGGCAGATCAGCAGGCTCGGCTGTTCGCCGTCGAAGTAACCCATGCCGGCCAGGTAGCGGTCGATGCGGTTGCCGTAGTCATCCCCCCATTCCGACTTCCATTCCGACCGCGGTCCGCGTGGAATGTAATCGGTCCGGGCCAGTTCCTTGCCCGTGCTCCCTTCGATAATGGAAAAAAATTCAGGACCATCGAGGATGTAACCGGTGGAAGTATTCACATAATTGGTTTTGCCGTCGCCATCGGTGTCGCCAATCTGCTGCCCGTCGCCGAAAACGGTCAGTTCGGCCGTCTTGACCGCAACCTCCGCCTTGCCGTCACCATCCAGATCATAGACTACCATCTGCGTATAATGGGCGCCGGCACGGATATTCGGACCGAGGTTGACGCGCCACATTTTGGTGCCGTCGAGCTTGTAGGCATCAAGATAGACGTTGCCGGTCACCCCGGCGTTGGAATTGTCCTGGGCATTGCTCGGATCCCACTTGACCACGATGTCGTAAGTGCCGTCTCCGTCCAAGTCACCCGTGGCACAGTCCGACAGCGAATAGGTATAATCGCTCGACGGCGCCTGGATGTAATCCACCGGAATCCGGAAGAACAGTTTCTCCGGATTGGCCGGCAGGACGAACCGGCCCGGCTCTTCTGTCTCAACACCGTTCCTCACGGACTTGACAGTATAGGTATTGGCAACGCTGAAACTGAGCGTCGCATCCATGAAATTGGTCGTCGTAGTTATCGGTGTTTCATTGAGTTTCACCGGAGCACCGCTGCCGGCAGACCGATAGACGTTGAAAGCGATGTCGGACGGATCGGTCTCGAACATGCGCCAGCTCACCAGCGCCTTGTTGCCCGTCACAGCCCGCGAGGCCACCACCCCGCGGTCGAGTTGTTCCGCCTGGCGCGCCGCCAGCGGCAGTACACTCATCCATACTGACAGCATGATGACTGACAGCATGCCGTATACTCTGTTGATTCTTTTCTCTTTCATAGCGAACCGTTTTTTCTGGTATTCAATAAGGTTACATATCATACAGTCCGGCAAAATTCAAGTCGATGAGACGCTGAAGTTCCGCCACTGTCGTATGCCGGATACGCGCAGCGGCTTCGTAAATATCCGGGATGTCCACGTCCCGGTCGTCGGTCTCCAGGAACACGCGCCGGATGTCGGCTTCTGCCCAGGCCTCCGCCGTCTGCGGCCGGTCGAGCAGCGCCGCGCCGAACGAAACGTACAGGCCGGCCTCCGTCAGCTGCCGCATCAGTTCAGGACCCCGGCCAAAACCATGGACGATCCAGGGCACCGTCGGGCGACGCATCCGGTATATCTGCAGCACTTCGCCATAGCGCCGTACAATGTGCAGCAGCAATGGTTTGCGCACCTTTTCGGCGATGTCGGCATGCTGTGCAAGCACCGCTGCCTGCCGGTCGTATGCGGCTTCCGGCATCCGGTCTTTCTTCAGGCTGTCCAAACCTGCTTCCCCGATGAGCCGGACATTCGGAAGCCGGGCCGTCTGCGCCACCGCGGCCATCTGCCGCCGCATCGCATCGCTGTCCGCAGGAATGTCCCAAGGATGCAGCCCCACCGAGAACATCTGTCCGGGCAGGTCTTCGGCCAGCTTCGCCTGCTCCGGTGTCAGCTGGATGACCGCCCGGCTGCCAGTGTCCGGCGAGCAAGGTACAGGACCTTCGCCGGAAAAGTGCCAATGTCGGTGGATATCCAGCATAGGTAGCCTAGAACATCTGCCGCAACGTCTCCGCCGAGATGGACGCAGACGGATTGCAATCCGGTGATGCCGCATAACGGAGCAACGCCCCGTAGAATTGACGGGCTTCCGGATACGCCTGCAACGCGGGCAAATCTGCAGTGCAAACCACCAGGCGCCCGGCGCCGACTTTCCATTCGAACACAATGCCCAGCTTGTGGTTGCGGTCTATGTTGTCGATGACCTGCACCAGCGGGCGGTAATCCGGCGCAGTGCCGTCCAGGATGAACGGCCGTGCGTGCTGCATGATGCTCCACCACTGCCACTCCGTATGGCCTTCCGTCGGAAAGTCTGCAAAGAGCGGATGGGAAGGATTGAGCAGCAGACCCAACGTCCCTTGGGATATCGGACGGTTGTTTGACTCACATATACCTTTAAACATCAACCAGTTCCAGAATTCATTAATAAACTGCGGCCCCACCGAACGGTCCCGGATGTCTTCCGCCTGAGGCAGAAAGACCACCGCGCCGCCGGCGTCAAGCGCCCGGAACGCCGCCCCGTCGAGACGGCGCGTCACGGTCACACCGGCCGGTATGTTTTCCTGCCGGGCGGCCGGATAAATCCAGACTGGCGAACTGTTCCGGTAAGACGTGCCTTCGATGGATACGACCAGATCCGCACGGAGTGCCCGTGCCGTCCCGTCGGTCCCGAACGTCTGACGCAGCGGTAACCGGACGGTACCTGCCGTCAGCAGCGTGCCGGGGCGCATCTCGGCCGCATCGAACACCCCCGACGCCGCCATCTGTCCTCCAACCGGGAGCAACTGCCACTGCACCTTTGCACCGGCGAGCGGTGCAGGTGCGAAATACGACACCTTCACGTCGGCCGAGAGAGTGTCGTCCCAGGTCCAGCAATAGCGGTCCATGCAAATCAGCGGCACCACATCGCCGCCGGTTTCGCGGAATTTCTCCGGCGTGATGACGCCCTTGCTGTCCATGAATGCATCCAGAATCCCGACAAGGGCCGTCCCCTGTCCCGGATAATCCTGCAGGTCAAGCAACTGATAGCCGGCGAAATGCTCGGTCCGACGGGCCATCTCCATCTCCTCCTTGTACAGCATGCAGAGCGATGCACCCGATGCCTTGAAGAAATCTCCGGCCTGGTCGAGCATGCCTGCCGCGGCGAGACGGTCGCGGAACACTTCGAGATTCCAGGCCCGCAGCACCCCTGTGTATTTTTCGATTTCCGCATAGTCGGGATACATCTGGTACTGGCCTGTCTCATGGCCGATAATCGGCATGTGGTACGGCGCGACGGCCGCATCATACGAACGGCGGGACGAAGGGCAGGTGCTGTTGATGACACCGCTGCCCGCATCTTCGTTGCACGATGCAGAGCCACGTACGTCGGTATCCCGTGCCGGATTGCCGGGTCCCGTCCGGAAGGTGACCCAGAAATCGTCGTTCCGCCCGAAGAACGGGGCGTCGAGGAAATTGTTCGAACCGAAGGCGTACAGCCGGCGGTTGTCGAGCGTCCGCAGGTCGCGCACCATTTTCTCGGCGATGTCGGATTCTCCGGCAATCTCGTTGCCGAGCGTGAACATCACAAAGGACGCATGGTTGCCGAAATCTTCCAGAAGCGCACGTCCTTCGCGCATCATCCATTCGGTATGGCGCGGGTCATCGGAGGTGAAATTCGCCCAGTTCGGCAGCTCGGCCTGGATGTACATGCCCGTCATGTCGGCTGCCAGGAACGCAGCTTCGGGCGGCGTATAGGAATGGAATCGCACATGGTTGATGCCATAGGTCCGGCAAATTCTGAAGTATCTCAGCCACTGTGCGGTATCGACCGGCGGATAGCCTATGAGCGGGAATGTGCCGCCATCGTGCTTGCCGCGCAGGAAAGTCGGTACGCCGTTAATTGCGAAATGATATTCCCCTGCGCTGAAATCACGCAGACCGAAATGCGTCCCGGCCTGCACAGCCGCATGGTCCCGGGTGCGGATGACAGCTTCGAGCCGGTACAGCGCCGGATGGTATTCACTCCACAAAAGGGCGTCCTCACCCAGATGATAGGTCGCTTTCACAATATTGAGACCGGGAGCCAGATCCATCCGGAGATCACGCTCGGGCGCCCGGTGTTTCTCCGGCGTATTCCATGCTTCGGCCTGCAGCCGGATGCGGGCGTTCTTGATGGTATCCCCTGCGTTGTCCACATAGAGTTTCACCGTCACTTTGCGGTCCTGCACCTGCGGATACACCTGCAGCGATGTCAGCCGGAGGTCGCCGTACGGCTGCAGCTCCATCCGACCCAGAATGCCGTTCCAGTTGGTCTGCGTATGGTCGGTATAGGCATGCGAACCGCCCACGGTATGCAGAGCCGGATCGTTGTTCACCGCGATGGTCAGCCGGTGCCGTCCCGGTGTCAGAACCTGCCGCAGGTCATACTGCTGCGAGGCGGAAAGAATGGTGCTGACGCCCACCTTCACACCGTCCACCCAGACTGCTGACAGCTTGGTCCGCTCCAGATACAGCACGGCACCCAGCCCTTTCCACGAGGCCGGAATCTCAACTTCACGGCTGAACCAGGCCGTACCCGTAAACGTGTAAACGCGGTTCAGGTGCATGGTCGTCGTGTCGGTGACGGGCGTACCCTTTTGATTCTCATCCAGCGTGCCCGGCAGCGATGCGGTGTCGCCAAAGTCATCACAAAAGGCCAGTTGATCCCAATCGGCCGGCGACGGTGCAAGTGCCAGCTGCCAGACGCCCGAAAGATCCATGACCTCCGGTGTCCGGCGACAGCCTGTCAGGCAAAGCGACAGACAGGCAACCGTCCAAAACAGAAGACGTCTTCCCATGGCCCGCTACCGTTTGGCGTAGGCCTTCCGCGCCTTTTTCAGACGTTTCGCCTCCTTCTTGGTGGGAGGCGTCTGCAGCACGCGGTACACTTCCTCGGCCATCAGCCGGGCGCCCTCTGCGTTCGGATGGATATTGTCCTCAAGAAGTTCGACTTTGTCAGCCAACACTTTATGAAGGTCTATCTCCCGCAGACCGCGATAGCCGGCGATGCGGTGGATGATGGGATATATCTCCCCGCTCATCACTTCCTCGGTGATACCCCATTTTTCGGCACGCACCGGCACCGGCCTGCACAAGAATACTTCGGCCGACGGAGCGTAATACAGGAACGAGTCGATAAGATCGTTCATGTCCTGTTCGAATTCGGCACCGTATTTCCAGTTCTCAGGCTTCGAATCGTTGGTGCCCAGTTTGATGATGACGATGTCCGGCCGGAAGTCCAGCGCATCGCGGAACGCCTTTTCGCGGAAATAGGGCCGGTCGCCCTTGCGTAGCATCGTCCGGGCTGAAACGCCGTAGTTCCGCACCTCATACCCGTCGCCCAGCATGCGCTGCAACACCGACGGATAGGAATCCTGCATCGGGTTGCGCAGACCGTACCCGAAGGTGATGCTGTTGCCTACACAGGCGATTTTGACAGGCGCCGCCCAGAGGGCAACCGGAAGCATCAGCAGCAGGCATGCAGCCCACATCGCAACGAAAATAATTCTTTTTTTCATGATATTCAACGTTTTAATAATTTCTTAACACGATCAAGGAAGACTTTGGTCTCTTCGGCGACCTGCACAATGAACGTATTGTCGCCAATAACGCCGATACAGGCCTTCATCTCCTCGGGATTGCGGAACGTGGCCTTGCGGTAGATGTTGTCGTAATCCTTGCGACGCGAGGAATACACTGCCTCATAGATATATTCCTGCAGGGCCGCGCCTTTTTCCAGCAGTGTCTTCCAGTCGGCCTCCGTCGGTGACATGTTGCCCGTCAGCGCGCACCATGCAGCGAAGGCGTGTTTCTGTTTGTCGGCGGGATACCGTTTCCAGAGGCGGTCGTAACGGCGGTGGATGTCGGCCCAGGTGTCGAGTACGCCCGAACGGATGTCGCGGCGGAGCCGGTCAAGGTCGATCCGGTTCACCAGCTGGCCGCCCAGATTGACCCATTCGGACTGGCGTTTGCCGCGAAGTTCCGCCGCCATGTCGGCGAACGCCGCCCGCGGATGCTCCTCCATGTATTTCATCAGATTGGTCGCAGCATAGTACAGCACCATGTCGCCATAAGCCGCATAGGCCTTGGCCGCCTTGAGAATGCGGACCCGGCGGTGTCCCTTTTCCATGTTCTCGCCCAGGATTTCACAGCCTTCCAGACGTTCCGGACTGTTTTCGAGGACGTCGCGCCCCATGGCCCGCAGCACCCCGGCGGCAGGCAGGGCCTCGCCGTTGTCCTGTGTCCTGAGCAGGGCCTTGGCCGCTTCCTCCGCCAGCAGCTGACGCGCTGACAGGATTTCTTCGACCGTGTCGGGGGCCAGCGTATCGAACTCGATGTGCTGCACCTTGCGGATGCGTTTGTCACGGTGGCCGTACTTCCATGCGTTGCGCTTCAACGCATACATGTTGTACATCCACCAGAAGGCCGGCATCACTTCCAGGCAGTTCTCCGATACGTTGTTGTTGACCAGTGCGAACGGCAGCGGGATATTCATCTCGGCCGGATAGTCCGCCTTGGAAAGCAGCGTATATGAAGCGAACTTGCAGGAGTGTTTCACACTGGAGCACAAGCCCGGCCAGAAACCGCGTCCCGCCTGGATCTCATTGTCGTTGGTCCGGCTGTTGTGGTTCGACCCCAGCGTGGCGCCGGCGGCCATGTTGCTCTGTCCCATCAGCACGGCGGCCACGAGGAAAGAGTTGTTGTGATGCTGCTCGTGCGCCGGGAAGATCAGATTGTTCAGCACCTCGCAGCACGAGATGGTGGAGTTGTCTCCCAGGAACGAATGGATCAGACGCGCACCGTATTTGAGGTTCGAGTTGTTGCCCAGGATAAACCGGACGGCCGTGCACGAATAGAAGATGTGACAGCCGTAGCCGACGATGCCGTTTACCAGGATGACGCCTTCGCCAATCTGAGACGGTTCGTCTTCCGATGAGTTGACAGTCAGGTTCTTCAATTTGCTCGCGCCCTTGATATAACAGTGGGAACCTATTTTTGCATCTTTGATTATCAGCGAGTTCTTGACAACTGTCTGCATGCCGACCGTGCCATAGTAACCGCGCCGGTTGTCCACCGTGTGCTGGGTTATCTGCTCCAGCCGACGCTGCAGTTCCTCGTCGTCGCGGTATTTGGCCCAGAGATAGGCGTCGGCCGTGATCATGCCGTCGAACGGCATCACCTGACGGCAGCCGGTCTCGTTCATGAGTTCCATCCATACACGGACGCTCTCCGGCTCCCCTTCCTTGACAATGCCGTTGCCGAACTTCGCATGGTCGGTCGTGCACATTTCGTCGATGTTGAACAGAATACAGCGGTCGCCGATGATGTAGTGCGAAAGATAATGCACGTTATGGATGGCCACGTCGTTGCCGATGTCGCACGAAATGATCACGCTGTTGACGATGCCTACCGCCAGATGCAGGTCATGGTGCTGCAGCACGGCTTTGTGGACGTCGCCGATCCGGACCATGCCGAAGAAATGGCTGTTCTTGATCTGGCGCGGTTCGAAACAGTCGGTCACCCAGATGTTGTCCCAGTTGTCCGATGTGTTGTTATTCTTGACCAGCCGTTCCACCTCCTCGGCCCGCAGCTGACGCCAGCCCGATGCCGGGGCCTGTACCTGCAGGTTCCGGAAATAAAATTCGTCATGGCCCTCGACGATGAATTCCGGAGCCATGAAGGGCGCCGACTCGGTGTATCCGGCTGGCAATATCTTGACATTGTCCATTTTGCTACATATTACGGAAATTACAAATATATACATATCTTTCGGATGACGCGACAACTGACACCCGGAAAATGCGCGGGAAAAAGCGTATTTTTGTGCGTGCGGAGTCACCGCCGCACTATCTCTAAAAAACTCATTTTGAAGATAGAACTGCTTTCACCCGCCAAAGACCTGGCCACAGGCATCGCTGCCGTCAACCACGGGGCCGACGCCGTGTATATCGGCGGACCGCGTTTCGGTGCCCGCGCCGCAGCGGGGAACTCCATCGAAGACCTTGAGCGGCTGGCAGCCTATGCGCACCGGTTTCGGGCCCGCATCCACGTGACTGTCAATACGATTCTGACAGACCGGGAATTGGAAGAGACCGGCCGTCTGGCCTGGCGGCTGTACGAAGCCGGCATTGACGCCTTCATCGTACAGGACATGGGACTCCTTTCGCTGGACCTTCCTCCGGTACCGCTGCATGCCAGCACCCAGGCCGACAACCGGACCGCCGAAAAAGTCAGGTTTCTGCAGGATGTCGGATTCGACCGCGCCGTACTGGCCCGGGAGCTGTCCCTGCAGCAGATTGCCGACATCCACGCCAAGTGCGACATCGACCTCGAGGCTTTCGTACACGGCGCACTCTGTGTCTGTTACAGCGGGCAATGCTATCTGAGCCATGCGCTGACCGGACGCAGCGCCAACCGGGGTGCCTGCGCCCAGCCATGCCGCCTGGCCTGGGATCTGGAAGACGGAAAAGGCAACATCCTGTTGAAAGACAAGCATCTGTTGTCGCTCAAAGACATGGACCGCAGCCAATATCTGCGGGAGATGATGGCGGCGGGCATCACTTCTTTCAAGATCGAGGGCCGGCTGAAGGATATCGCCTACGTCAAGAACGTCACGGCCCGTTACCGGACGCTGCTGGACGGCATCCTCGGACGGGACGGGCTGGAACCCGCCTCGGCCGGACGCACGGTGTTCACCTTCACGCCCGATCCGGCCCGGACATTCTACCGGGGCGGCACCGACTACTTTCTGAACGGCCGCGACAAAGACATGACGCAATGGGGAACTCCGAAGTCGGTCGGTGCGGAAATCGGACGGCTGATACAATGCGGCCGCGGCTTTCTGGACGTCGCGACCGATGAAACGCTCCGAAACGGCGACGGGCTGTGTCAGGGACGCATCGGGTTCCGCATCAACCGCGCGGAACAGACGGGGCCCGGACGCTGGCGCGTCTATCCGGCGGCCGGCACCGACACCGGTGCACTCCGGACCGGGCAGCCGCTGCGGCGCAACGCCGACACGGCTTTCCTCCGGCTGCTCGAAGGTGACAGTGCACGCCGCACCATCCGGCTGCACCTCCGGTTCACGGAGACTGCGGAAGGATTCGCCATTCAAATAACCGACGAGGAAGGTGTCCGCATCACGCGACGCTTCGTCTGCGAGAAAATACCCGCCGTCAAGCCCGAACAGGCGACCGAGACCGTCCGAGACCGGCTGATGCGATGGGGCGGCACCATCTACGAAGCCGTGTCGTGCGACATCGACTGGCCCGGACCCCGGTTCATCCCATCGGCCCGGCTTTCAGCCTGGCGGAAAGAAGCCGCAGAGGCACTCGAAGAGGCCCGTATTGCCGCCTGGCAACCGCTCCGCCGCCAACGCACCGTCCAATTACCTGCAACGTATCCAACTGACGGTGATGCTGCTGGCTACCGGCTCAATATTCTGAACCACGCTGCGGCCGATTTCTACCGGGCGCACGGCATTCCGGCCATCGAGGCTGCCCTTGAGGCGGAATTCGTCAATCCGGATTTCGCCGACCGGCCGCGCACCACCGCCCCTGTGCTGATGACCTGCAAATACTGCATCCGCCATGCGATGGGCTGGTGCACCCGCACAGGCAAGCCCATGCCATACGCAGAGCCGCTCTTCCTCCGTGCCCGCGACCGGCGTTTCAGGCTGCGTTTCGACTGCCGGCGCTGCGAGATGCAGATTCTGCCCGACCGGACATCATAGGGGCAAAAAAAAGGATGACCCGACGGCCATCCCTCTATCCAATTTCAGATTAATCTGTTTAGTACATCTCAACGGCGGCAGAATCGGCCTCCAACGTCTCCGCATACAGGACGTCAACCGCAGAAGCTGTCACCACCACCGGGTCCAGATTCAGCACGATGGCCGCATCCAGGGCCGGAGCCGTTACAAACACGGGCGCCGCATCGACGACCATGGCCACTGCATCCAGCGCAGGAGCCGTCACCTCGACGGCCTCCAGGTTCAGCACCATCATCGGCAGGTCCAGGGCCGGAGCCGTCACCTCCACCGGCGCCAGGTCGATGGCATAGGCATATTCGTTTTCTATGGAAGCTGCACGCGTCAGTACCGCGGTCAGAATCAGAGCGAGGGTCAACATCATTTTTTTCATGGTCATTTCTTTTAAGTGTTTCTTGTTTTGTTCCTTTTTCGTTGTTTTGGCCCTTTGACGGACACGCTCCATGCCCGTTTAAGCGCCGACACTTAAAAGAAGTTAAAGGGTCTCTTAAAATCTGTTAAGCCCTCGAGGCTGGCCGGCACGGTTTTGGACGGACCCGGTTGCCCGTTTCGCACAAAGCGCTATCTTTGCAGAGTTTTTGCGAAACATGCCCGACCATGCGAACGAACAGATTCCTACAGATGATATTGCCGGCCCTGCTGCTTCTGCTGTCACCCGGCCTGCGCGCGGGCGCCGACATCCGGTGCACTATCGCGCCGCTCCACGGAGGGGAAGTGATTTTCGGGCATTATCTCGGCGGGGAACGTCGGCTCATCGCAGACGACACCCTGCACCTCGATGCGCAGGGCACTGCCGTGGTACAGACCGCAGAGCCGCTGCCGCAGGGCATGTACTTCTTCTATCTGCCCGGCAAGGCGAAATTCGATGTCCTGGTCGGCGATGACCAGACATTCAGCGTCCGCACCGACACGGCCGGTCTGGCTGCACATCCAGTCTTCACCGGTTCCGCCGAAAACGAGGCCTTTTATAGGTATAACGATTACAACCGCGCGAAATACACGGAATTCCGGACCCTCAGCAACAGCTACGCCTCAGCCGACGCCGCCGGCAAGAACGCCATCCGGCAGCAGATGAGCCGGATGTCGCAGGAGAAAAACCGCTTCATCGACTCGCTGCGGCAGGCGCACCCGGGCACCTATCTGAGCAAAGTGCTCGGCGCCATCCTGGAGCCCGAGGTCCCCGATCCGCCTGCGGGCGCCGACGCCGACTGGCAGGCCCGCTGGTTCCGGCGACATTATTTCGACCATTTCGACCTGGGCGATTCCACCATGCTCCGGACACCTTTCTACGAAAGCCGGCTGACTTCGTTCTTCAGCCAGTATGTTCCGGCGCAGGCCGATTCCATCATCGAAGAAGCCGACAAAATACTTACCGCGACCGCGGCCAGTCCGGAATTGTTCCGCTTCAACCTCATCACGCTGTGGAACACCTATGTAACTTCCAAGCAGATGGGCATGGACGCCGTCTGGGTGCATCTGGCCGAACGTTGGTATCTGCCGCACGGCACCTGGCTCTCTGACGAGGAGCGCAAGACCATCAATGATGAAGTGCTGCGCAAGAAGTACAACCTCATCGGGCTGGACGCTCCGGCGCTCGACATGCTCATGTCACTGCCGGCCGACCACTTCAAGCTGGCCGTCACCGACACAGCCACACGCTACGACCTGCATGCAGGCACCATGCTGCCGGACTTCCGGAAAAGCATCCAGAGCGACTATATCGTCATCTTTTTCTGGGACGTGACCTGCAGCCACTGCCGGGAATTCATCCTCAAGCTGCATGAAGTCTATCCGGCACTCAAGAAATACGGTGTCACCGTCATGACCGTGCAGATTCTCATCTCACGCGAAGGCAAGTCCAAATGGGTGGATTACATCAACGAGCACCAGCTGTACGACTGGATGAACACCTGGAGTCCGTATTCGGCCGAATACCGGCATCTGTACGACACCGACCTCGTGCCCATCCTGTACGTGCTCGACAAAGACCGGAAGATTGTCGCCAAGCAGCTCCAGCCCGAACAGCTCGAAGATTTCCTGCAGTTCCAGCAGCGGACGAAAAACAGTCAGCAACCATAAACTATATAACATCATGAAAACAAAAGTGGTTTTAGCTTTCAGCGGAGGACTCGACACCTCGTTCTGCGTCAAGTATCTCAGCGATGAAAAAGGTTATGAGGTACATTCCGTCATCGTCAACACCGGCGGATTCGACAGCGAGGAAGTGGCCGCCATCGAGCGGAAAGCCTATGCGCTGGGCGTCGCTTCCCACCGTACCATCGACATTACAGAGGCGTACTATCAGCATTGTATCAAGTATATGATCTTCGGCAACATGCTGAAGAACAACACCTATCCGATGTCTGTCAGTTCTGAGCGCATCTTCCAGGCCATCGCCATCGTGAACTACGCCAAGGAACTGGGTGCCAAGGCGATTGCCCACGGCAGCACCGGTGCCGGCAACGACCAGGTGCGCTTCGACCTGGTGTTCCAGATCATGATGCCGGAAGCGGAGATCATCACCCCCATCCGCGACCTCAAACTCTCACGCGACGAGGAGATTGAATACCTCAAGAAGAAAGGCGTGCAGGACAACTGGGAACGCAAATCGGCCTACTCCATCAACAAGGGGCTGTGGGGCACCAGCGTCGGCGGCCGCGAAACCTTGAATTCCGCCACATGGCTGCCCGATGACGCCTATCCGACGCCGCTGCAGAAAGACGGCGAGGAAATGCTGGAACTGACATTCACGAAAGGTGAAATCACCGCCGTCAACGGCCAGGAAATGAAAGCAGTGGACGCCATCCGGCTCATCGAGAAACTGGGCGGTGCCTACGCCGTCGGCCGCGACACCCACGTCGGCGACACCATCATCGGCATCAAGGGCCGCGTCGGTTTCGAGGCCGCCGCGCCGCTCATCCTGATCAAGGCGCACCACCTGCTCGAGAAACACACCCTCACCAAATGGCAGCAATACTGGAAAGACCAGTTGTCGGTATGGTACGGCATGCTGCTGCACGAGGCCCAGTATCTCGAACCCGTCATGCGCGACATCGAACGTTTCCTGGAAAGCAGCCAGAAATATGTCACCGGCAAGGTGTTTGTCAAGCTCATGCCGTACCGTTTCGAGGTCAAGGGAATTTCTTCCGACCACGATCTGATGAACGCCAAGTTCGCCAAGTACGGCGAAGAAATGACCGCGTTCAACGGACAGGATGTAGTGGGTTTCACCAAAATCCTCAGCAATCAGATGAAGATTTATTTCTCTGTCAATCACGAGAGTATAAGATAATTCCCATCACACGTCTGTCTGGCGTGAAAGGCGTGCCTGCCCCGTCAGGCAGGCCGCTGTGCGACGGGACCGGATACATGCGCGAGCTGCATCCGGTCCCGTTTTTTTCGTTAAAACGTATTGCAATATCATATATTTTTCTATAATTTTGTTCCCTATCTTACGTATCGTATATTTTTATTTCTCACATTAAACACACAACACACTCATGAAAAGATTTGGATTCAAAATGTATCTGAACCCGGGTTGCGAGGAAGAATACGCCAAGCGTCATGCCAACCTGTGGCCCGAAATAAAAGAACTGCTTGAGAAGAGCGGTGTTTCCGACTATACCATTTACTGGGACAAGGAAACCAACATCTTGTTCAGCACCCAGAAAATCGAAGGCGAAACCTCCTCGCAGGACCTCGGTGCCAACGACATCCAGCAGAAATGGTGGGACTACATGGCCGACATCATGCGGGTCAACCCCGACAACTCCCCCGTCAGCGTCGAACTGCAGGAAGTTTTCCATCTCGACTGATCATATTCGCAATTCATCAATATTCATACAATAATGGCAAAAGAACAACTTATTCAGAAAGCTTACGAGATAGCGAAAGAACGCTATGCCGCGTATGGCGTCGATACCGACAAGGTGCTGCAGCAGATGCAGGATTTCCACCTCAGCATGCACTGCTGGCAGGCGGATGACGTCAAAGGATTTGAAGTTCAGGCCGGCGCACTGGGCGGCGGTTTGGGCGTGACGGGCGACTGCAAAGGCCAGGCCCGCAACATTGACGAGCTGCGTCAGGATATCCTGAAAGCAAAATCCCTGATCCCCGGCTCACACCGTCTCAACCTGCACGAAATCTACGGTGATTTCAAAGGCAAAGTGGTAGACCGCGACGAAGTGGACGTCAGCTACTTCCAGAGCTGGATCGACTGGGGCAAGGCCAACAACACCTTGCTGGACTTCAATTCCACCTCGTTCTCACACCCCAAGAGCGGCAATCTGTCCCTCAGCAATCCTGACAAGGGCATCCGCGATTTCTGGATCGAGCATACCAAACGCTGCCGCGACATCGCCGACGCCATGGGTAAGGCCCAGGGCGACCCGTGTATCATGAACGTATGGGTACACGACGGATGCAAGGACATGTCCGTCAACCATTACATGTACCGTAAATTCCTGAAGGAATCGCTGGACGAAATCTTCGCCGAGAAGAAGGCCTGTATGAAGGACTGCATCGAGGGCAAGGTATTCGGCATCGGCCTGGAGAGCTTCACCGTGGGTTCCCACGACTTCTACACGGCTTACGCTGCGAAAAACAACAAGATCCTCACCATCGACACCGGCCACTATCACCCGACCGAAAGCCCGGCCGACAAGGTCTCCGCGGTACTGCAGTTCGTTCCTGAACTGATGCTGCACGTGAGCCGTCCTGTCCGTTGGGATTCCGACCATGTGACGATCATGGACGATCCGACCTCCGAACTGTTCTTCGAGATCGTGAGGGCCGGCGCCATCGACCGCGTACACTTCGGTCTGGATTACTTCGACGGTGCCATCAACCGCATCGGTGCCTACGTCATCGGCAGCCGTGCCGCCCAGAAATGCATGATCCGCGCCCTGCTCGAACCCACTGCGATGATCAGCAAGATGGAAATCGCGGGCAAGGGCTTCCAGGTGCTGGCCGAACTCGAAGAGGCCAAGGCTCTGCCGTGGAACGCAGTTTACGACATGTTCTGCCTCAAAAACAACGTACCGGTTGGCAACGAATTTATCGCCGTCATCGAGCAGTACGAAAAAGACGTGACCTCCAAACGATAAATACACAGAACCATGGAAAAGAAAAGCAGTCTGAAAAGTACGATCGCCGTATCGCTCACCAACTACTTGGACGCCGGTGCCATCGTGGCCGGTGCCAGTGGTCTTACGCTGTGGCAGAAATACTTAGGGCTTACCGAGTTACATCTCGGCTGGCTCAATTTCATCAGTGCAAACTGTCTCGGTGCCGCCCTCGGCGCCATCATCGGCGGTTTCCTGGCCGACAAATACGGACGCAAGTTCATCTATACCTACAACCTTATCGTTTATATGATAGGAGTCCTTCTGGTCATGTGCTCGGTCAACTTCCCGATGCTGCTCCTGGGCTTCCTCGTCACAGGTATCTCGGTAGGTATCGGCGTGCCGGCTTCATGGACCTATATTTCTGAAAGTTCGGAGGATAACAAACGTGGACGCAACATCTGCATCTCGCAGATGTCGTGGGGCTGCGGTCCGATGATCATCCTGCTTCTGGGTATGCTCTTCGCTCCCGGCGGCGTGCTCTTCGGCTGGGTGGAATCCATCGGCCATGCCTTCGGCGGTGCTTCGCTGAGCGGAGACGCCCTGAACGTATTCAGCTCCCGCGTTGTATTCTTCTCGCTCTTTGTGGTGGCTTTCATTGCATGGAACCTGCAGCGCAAGCTCGAAGAGTCGGGTGACTGGAAAGCCACCCGCGAAGCGGCCAAGGCCAAGGGAGAGGACAGCGGCATTGTTCATGCCATCGGTGTGCTCTTCAGCAACCAGAAAGCCATCGCGACCGTATGTTTCCTGGCAACCATCTATCTCACATGGAACCTTGTAGCTTCCGTCATGGGATTCTTCCAGCCGCACATCTACGAGACGGCCGGCGGCCTCTCAAACGAGTATGCGAACATGCTTTCGTGCGTGGGCTGGGTCATCGTAGTGGCCATCACCTTCTGCATATCGTTTGTCTTTGACAAGATTCCTCACCGCGTCCTTTATATCCTCGGTCTGGTGGCCGCCCTCGCAACATGGGTGATTATCATCAAGGGTGTGAACGGCATGGTGGATCTTTGGGCGTTCTCGATCCTCTGGGGCATCAACGGCGGTATTTCCGTACAGATTTTCTATGCTCTGTGGGGTTCTGAACTGTTCCCCGCCAAGTTCCGTGCCGGCGCCCAAGGACTGATGTTCTTCATCGTGCGCGGTCTGTCCGCCATCTGGGGCCTCGTCTTCACTTCCATCTACGGAGAAAACGGTGAAGGTTTCACGGTTGCTGCCTGGTGCATGATCGTACTGCTGCTGATATCGCTCATCGTCGGTGTCATCGGTGCGCCCGACACCCGCGGCAAATCTCTCGCCCAGATTACGAAAGAACGTTACGGCGACGACTTCTAGAAAGGGGTTCAAGAAAGAAAAAAAGGCTGACCGATTGGTCAGCCTTTTTTTTCAGACTCCGGCTACTTCTCCAGCGTGATTCCCATCAAGCCCACCACCACGTCGTTCGAGAGCGTGCGGAGCTGCAGGCTGCGGAGTTTCTTCCGGGGATTGAGCGGCATCTTCAGCATCATGGCCGCTCCGTCCGGTATGCCGAGACCTTGGGCGATAGGCGTACTGGCGCTCGTCAGGTCGGACGTGTGCACACCGGAACCGTCGTCCATGAATTTGCCGGCCAGGTCCGCCTTGAGTGTACGCGACACGATACCCGACCCCAGATGGATGCGATACGGGTGCACCGGCGCACTCCAGTAGGCGTAGTCATCATAGAAGTAGTCCTGCTCAATCGGGCACCAGTTGATGGGATTGTACAGCGGCAGCATATCCTGCGATCCGTCGCGGTAGGTCACCGTAATCACGGCGTTGTCAATGCGGCTCTGCATATTGTTGGTGCTGCCCACCAGCATCAGATAGGCCCAGCTGGCCTTACCTTCCAAGGCGAACGACAGGCTGTCGGGATAATTGTCCCACAGCGACGTGTAGGCCACGTTGAATCCCTGTGCCGGTGAACGGAAGGTGACGCCGAGCCCTGTGTCAAAGACATTGTCCTTGATGGTGCGTCGGAGGCCGGCATCCTCAATGTTGGCCAACAGCGACGGTACGCACCAGTCTCCCATGCCCTGCACCGGAATCTCCAGCGTGGTGTAAGGCGAGCGCGGTGACAGGTATCTGTCGCGGAAAATAGTATCTGCCAATGCATTGAAAGCTTTGTCCAAGTTAACATGACGCTGACGGCCGAGGGCATCGGGCGTCACGTCATCCAACCCCATCCTGGTCATGTAAACCGGATCAGAGACATTGCTCCGGGCGGACGGCAGCGACGGAAACACATTCGCCGGCGGCAGTTTGGTGCGGTCAACCACAATGGTCTGCTTCTCAGAGCTGTCGCCCGTCACCTCCAGGAAAGCGCCGCCACCGGCATGCGCCCTCACCAGGATCTGCAACGGTTGCGCGAAGTGCTGCTCTATTTCATAGATATCGTCAGTCCCTTCGCGGTGGAAATGATAGCTCAGGTACGGCGTACGCACCTTCACCTCGTTCCAGTCTTCCGGCCAGGCCGGCTGCAGCACGCAACGGCCGTAGAGCGCATCGGGACGGATGCCGAACAGACCGTTCAGGATGGCCCGGGATGTTATGCCCACATTGTCTCCGAAATCGCGGTACGCCTCCTGCCGTGCCTGGTCATAATAGCTGATCTGCCCGAAATTGCCGGGACTCTGTCCCAGGAACATCTCGTCCAGCAGGTCGCTCTTGAGCAGGTTGAATCCGATATCGGTGCGCCCGGCCAGGAAATAAGCCAGCGCCATGTGCGCTACCTCCTCATGGGCCACGTTGTTGGTACTCCACACATAGGGCATCCAGTCGGTGGTCGAGAGGGTGGCGAATCTGCCGTCCAGCCCGAGCGATTCCTGTGTAATGCCGAGTACGCGGAGCGCCTCAGCATCGACATTGAATTCCATGGGGATATGCGGAATGCAGCGGTCCACGTACTCCGTGGCCTGATAAGCCTGTTCCGGCGTGCATGCGCCGCAGTCGATCGGCGTGTAGATACTCCAGAGCGCCGCATGCTCATGCAGCCGTTTCAGTCCCATGAAATCCTGGAACTCGGCCCAGTGGCCGCGGTTATTCAGCCACAGCCGTTCGTTCATGGCCTTGAGGATGCGGTCGGCCTCGGCCTTGTAAGGGGTCGGATCTTCGCCGATAAGTTCGGCGATGCGGGCGATAAGCCGGTTGCCCCGGTAGTTGTAGGCCGACGAATGGGTCACTGCGCCGCTGTTGTAGTACAGCGCATCGCTGGCCCAGATGCAGCAGTAGGCGTCATACAGCCCGTCGTCGTCCGGGTCGAAATTCATCTTCTCCCAGTCGAGATGCAACTTTAGTTTGGGCCACAGTTCCCGCATCAGCGCCGTGTCGGCGTGATAGCTCAGATGCCACAGCAACTCGTCGATATAGTTGAGGTTCATGTCGTAATGGTGCATGCGTCCGTTGTTGTCGGGCGAACGGCAGATATAGCCGTTGCTGTACATGGGTGTGCCCCATTGCTCCACGGCACGGGCCAGGTTATTGCTTGTGTCCTGTGCCGGATGCGGAATGACAGCCGGCACATCGGTGACCATACTGTTGGCATAGGCCCGGAAATGCGAATCGGCCCGGTCGTCCCAGCCCACGACATCGCCCACATACGCCGCCCGCCAGCCGGCCAGCTGCGTCCGCCAGCCGATGCAGCCGTGGAGCCAGGTTTTGCCGTCCCAAAGGCCGTCGGCGGCAGCCATCAGTACGCTGCCCAGTGTATTGATGAATGGATCGGGTGTATCGAACTGCACACGCGAAACAAGTGCCTGCCGGACCGCCTCCTCCTGCGCATAGATAGCCGATCCCTCGGCCGTGGAAGGCAGCCCCAGCCGCTCGTCCTGCCGGAGCAGTACGTAGCTTTCTCCTTCTGCAGCCCAATGCAGTTCAACCAATCCGATTTCCGCCGGCGACGGATCAAACTTCTCCCGGTCATCGGTCCCGAGGTCACCGTCGCGGTTCATCCGCGTGTTGGCAATCTGGCACATCTTGACGCGCATCGTCACCGGGCCGTCGAAACCGGAAGTCCGGAACCGCCATATGCCCCCCTCCTCTTCCGAAAGTGCCAGCACCGAAAGTTGCAGTTCGCCCTGCCCCCAGGCCGTATCGCGCACCACATACGTGCGCAGGCCGCCCTGGAAACGGGCCTCACAGTACGACGTGCTGTCCAGACGGATTTCCTGTCCGCCGCAGGTCAGGTAGAAACGCAGGTTTTGGCTCTTTGTCTTGTTGTACGTAGCGAACAGCGGCCGGTCGCTCGTCTCGATGCGAAACAGCGTATGCGAGCCATACAGCGCCCGCGTGTAGCGGTTCTGCCCGTTCACGCACACAATGTCACGTCCGTCGGGTATGTAATGCATGGTGCGCGGCTGTGCCTTCACCGCACCGGCAAGTTGCAGCCCTGCCAGAGCCGCCAGAAGCATCCGGGTTATGGTTTTCATAGGGAAAATATCTGGGAACTGACAAATATAGTCATCCCGCCGTTACGAAACAACACCCGGAGAAGCCGAAGCATCGTCTTTCCCGCTCAGGTAGCGGCGGATGGCCGCCGCCCGGCTCCGCCCAACCACCGCCGACAGTTCGTCCTCCGAAGCCGCCTTGATGCGCGACAGCGTGTGAAAATGCTGCAGCAGCTTGTCACGCGACTGGGATCCGATGCCCGGAATCTGTTCGATTTCAGACACCAGCATATGCTTTGAACGTTTGTCCCGGTGGTGCGTGATGCCGAATCGGTGCGCCTCGTCGCGCAGCTGCTGGATAATCTTCAGCGTTTCGGAGCGTTTGTCCAGCGAAAGCGGGTAGCTGTCGCCGGGGAAATAGATCTCCTCCAACCGTTTGGCAATGCCGATGACCGCCATGCGGCCGCGCAGTCCCAGCCGGTCGAGAGTTTCCATCACAGCACTCAGCTGCCCCTTGCCGCCGTCGATGACAACGAGTTGCGGCAGCGGCTTTCCTTCTTCGACAAGCCGCGTATAACGCCGGGCGATGACTTCCTGCATGGTAGCGAAATCGTTGGCATCCTGTACGGTCTTGACATTGAAATGCCGATAGTCGCGCTTGCACGGCTTGGCATCGCGGAACACCACGCAGGACGACACGGCGTCGGTGCCCTGGATGTTCGAATTGTCGAAACACTCGATGTGCACCGGCAGTTCCGCCAGATGCAGGTCACGCTGCATCGTCTCCAGCAACTGGCGCGTATGACGTTCCGGATCGATGCGTTCAAGCTGTTTCTTCTTCTCCGTATGGTAGAACACGACATTGCGCCCGGACAATTCCAGCAATTTCTTCTTGTCGCCGATACGGGGCACGGTAAACGTCACGCCCGGCAAACTGTCGGCCGGCAGAAAAGGCACAATCACCTCCGTGGAGGTACTGTGGAACTTTTCGCGGATTTCGCTTATGGCATAGCCCAGCAGTTCCTCCTTCGTCTCGTCCAGTTTCCGGACCATTTCGGCGGTATATGCCTGAATAATGGCTCCGTTCGACACCTTCAGGAAATTGACATATGCCGCATCGATATCGTCGTACAGTGAAAAAACATCGACGTTGTGGATGGACGGATTGACCACCGTGGAACGGGCCTGGTAACGTTCCAACGCTGCGATGCGCCGCCGGATCTGCTCTGCCTCCTCGAAACGGTACTGCGCGGCCAAGTCGTTCATCTGCTGCCGCAGCATCCGGATGACGCGGTGGATGTTGCCCTGCAGGATGTCGCGCACCTCGTCCACCGAACGGTCGTAGTCGGCGCGGTCCTGCCGGCCCGTACACGGACCCTTGCAGTTGCCGATGTGGTATTCCAGACAGACTTTGTACCGGCCCTGCTGCACCGCATCTTCGGAAAGTTGAAGATTGCAGGTCCTGAGCGGGTACAGTTGCTTGATGAGTTCCAACACCGTACGCATCACCGTCACCGAGGAATAGGGTCCGAAATACTGCGAGCCGTCCTGTACAGGGTTGCGCATGGCAAATACCCGGGGGAACGGCTCTTTCCGGATGCAGATCCATGGATAGGATTTGTCGTCCTTGAGCAGGATATTGTATCGCGGCTGGTATTTTTTGATCAGGTTGTTCTCGAGCAGCAGCGCATCGGTCTCGCTGTCCACGATGAAGTACTTGAGGTCGGCGATCTTGGCAATCATTGCCGCGACCTTGCGCGGCCGGTCGGCTTGCTCCCTGAAATAAGACAGCACTCTGTTTTTCAGAATTTTCGCCTTCCCGACATAAATGATTTCACCCGCAGCGTTGAAAAACTGGTAAACCCCAGGCAACATCGGCAACCCCGCAAGAATAGCCTGAATATGCGGGGAGAATCTGTCCCGGCCTTCCATTACGGCCGGCTTTTGACCATGCGGATGCCCACGTCGTGCACACCGCGCAGCGACTGCTCACGCATGCCTTGTTCCACGCTGAAACGCCAGGTACCGCAGACCGGGAACAGAATCCGTTCCGCTCCGAACGGTGCTTCGACCGCGTAAAGGTCGCCCCAGCCTTTGCCTAGCCACCGGCCGTCGGCTGAAGCGAGGGCCAGATCGACGGTGTCCCTGCGCCACAGTACGCCGTCGGGCGTATAGACCGAGACGAATACCCACATATTGGCGTAGCGGTAGGTGCTGTTGTGACGCACATGAACCGACAGGTTATAGGCTGACAGGGAATCGGTCACCGGCAGCGCAATCCGTACCGGCTCGTTGACATGCCATGACGACCCGGAAATCCGCGTCATCTCGCCCCACTCGTTCCTGTCGGTACTGCACGCAACCACACCGCACAGCCACACGGCTGCACAGCATTTCACGGCAGTGGCTGTCCACCTGTGCATCATCATGCCTGCTGACTTTGGGACGGCGGCGTGCCGGCCGGCCGGTTCTGACCGTTCTGACCGTTCTGACCGCCGGCGTTGCGCTGACGATTCTGTCCGTTGGGATTATTCGGACGGTTCTGGCCTCCCTGTCCGTTCGGGCCGCCGGGTCTGGGGCCTTTGTGACGGGAGCGGTTGCCGTTCGGACGACTGTCCCCGCGTTGTGGTTGCGGACCGCCACGGCGGCCGTCGGACGGTGCGCCGCCCGCATTCTGAGACGGCCCGTTCTGTCCGGCCGGCCGGGCACTCCGGTCTCCGGCCGACGCTTCGGGCCCACGTTTCTTTTTCTTCTTTTTCTTGCGTTTTTCCTCAAACCGCGAGATGCTGTCCTCACCGGCCGCATTCAAGTAGCCCAGTTCCTCGTTCTCATCGACCAGCGAAGAAATCAGTTCCGGTGCCTTGATGCCCTTCTTGTTCATGGCGATGATTTCCTTCACCGTATCCACATCCAGCGGAATCAAGTCGGTTGCCTCGGCATCCTTGCGGTACGAATACCACATCAGACGGCGGAACACGTCGGTCTTGCGATGATACGCCGGACCGGCCTCCGTTTCGAGTACGACAGACGTGCTCGGGTATTCCTTCTGGGCATCCACGTAACTCTTGAGCTCATAGTTGAGGCAGCATTTCAGCTTGCCGCACTGGCCGGCGAGTTTCTGTGGATTGAGCGAAATGTCCTGGTAGCGCGCCGCACTGGTCGAAACCGACACGAAGTTCGACATCCACGAAGCGCAGCACAGCGCCCGGCCGCACGACCCGATGCTTCCCACGCGGCCCGCTTCCTGACGCGCCCCGATCTGTTTCATCTCGATACGGACCTTGAAGGCGTCGGCGTAGAGTTTGATAAGTTCCCTGAAATCAACCCGGTCGTCCGATATATAGTAGAAAATGGCTTTGGTCTTGTCGCCCTGGTACTCCACATCACTGATTTTCATGCTCAGATTCAGCGAGGCGGCCAGCTGGCGTGCCCGGAGCATCGTGTCATGTTCCAGCGCCACGGCCTGATACCATTTTTCGAAATCGACAGGTTTGGCCTTGCGGTAAATCTTCTTCAGCGCTGCCTCCGGCTCGTTCACGCCGTTCTTCTTCATCTGCAGGCGGACCAGCGGACCGACGAGCGACACGACACCGATGTCGTGACCCGGCGATGCTTCGACCGCCACCACGTCGCCCTTGGAGAGCGGCAGTTTGTTCACAGTGGCATAATATCCCTTGCGGGTGTTCTTGAAACGGACCTCCACCACGTCGCAGAGGTTTTCCGTACCCGGAATCCCCTCCAGCCAGTTGGTCACATTGAGTTTGTTGGCCCCGGTGTCGGGCGCGACGATGATGTTCTCACCCGAAGCGTCCATGCTGTTGAACGTACCGCGGCTCTCTGATATGTTGTCGTTCATCGGTTGCTCGTTTTCGCACAGGCCAGACCGGTCTGCGCCAAATGTCAAAGATAAGGAAATTATCGGTGCAAACAGACAGCCAATTGCAATCCGGTGTCAAAAAAAACCAGCGACTGGTTGCCGTTCATCTCGATATGTGCACAGGCCGTATTCAAAAGTCCGGCGATATCCTCCACATTGCGGCTGTTGACGAATGGGGCGAAACGCGCCACAAACGCCTGCTCCTCCGGCGAAAGGTCGGTCATGGAAGCCATGCCCATCGTAATGAGATAACTCTCGCGGATCATGCGCAGCGCATACATCAGATAGGTTTTCTGCTCATCGCGGGACAGCTGCGCCATACCGGCCGCCCAGTCGAACAAATGCTGCATCTCGTTCTTCACCGGATTCCCGCTGAAGGCCATGTAAGCAGTCCGCATCATGGTGACGAAACTGTCGAAGCAGGTCTTTTCGCCCGCACCGGCGCGGTGACGTCCCTTTTCCAGCGGCACCCGGACCGTCTGCATGCGCGACAACACCGTCGGCAGCAGATCCTGCGGCGACGGCGTCGTCAGCAGGAACACTGTCTTCTCGGACGGCTCCTCCAATAATTTGAGCAGTTTGTTCGATGTGGCCTGTCCCATCCGGTCGGCCATCCACAGAATGACAATCTTGTAACTCTTCTCCGAAGCGGCAAAGGCCAGTTTGCGCAATAACGCCGCACTTTCCTCCACAAAGATGCCGCCCTGCTTCGTTCCGTCCTTGATGCGGTCCATCCAGTCGTTGTACGTCATGTAGGGATTGGCAAGCAGCGCCTCACGCCACACGGAGAGCCGGTCATCGCTGACGGCCGCCTTGTCACTCCGTTCCTTGATGACCGGAAACACGAAATGCACCTCCGGATGCATGTAGCCGGCCATCTGCAGGCAGGCAGGACAGCGGCCGCACGAATCGGTTTCGGTACGGTTCTGACATTGCAGATACTGCGCGTAGGCCAGCGCCAGCGGCAACGTCCCCGCCTCCTCGGGGCCTGCGAAAAGCTGGGCATGAGGAATCCTGCCGCTCCGGACCGAGGCGATCAGACGGGACTTCAGGGTCTCGTGGCCGATGACGTCCTTGAATTGCATGTCAGCAGTCGCGGTGAATGATATATTGCAACAAATCCCGCAACAGGCCGGTCCCGGGGCGGTCCTCGTAGAAGGACAGTGCCCGGGCCGCTTCGTCCGCGAACGCTTCCATCCGCTGCCGGGCATAGGCCACGCCACCGAGTTCCGTCACCGCGGTTGCTATGCAGACTACATCTTCATTTGTCAGTCCGTCGCCTTTGGACAACAGCCGCAGCAGTTCTTCCCGCCGTTCCGGCGAAGCCTGCCGGAGCGCATGTATGACCGGCAGCGTGAGTTTTCTCTCACGCAGGTCGTTGCCGGTCGGTTTGCCGATGACACCTGCCGCAGTGGACGGCGCGATGTCGAACAGGTCGTCCCGGATCTGGAACGCCATGCCCAGCGCATGTCCGAACCGGCGCATCCGGGCCGTGTCGTCGGCACCACCCCCGGCCGCAGTCGTGCCCCAACGCGTACACATGGCCAGCAGAGCCGCCGTCTTGGCCGAGATGACCCGGTAGTATTCTTCTTCTGTAATGTCGAGCGTCGCTGCCTTTTCCAGCTGCAGCATCTCGCCCTCGCTCATGGCAGCCACCACGGCCGAGGCCTCTTCCATCATCTCGTACTCGCGGTACTGCACCGCCAGCTGCAGAGCCCGGGCCAGCAGAAAATCGCCCAGCAGCACCGCCGCCTTGGGCGACCACGCCACATGGACGGCAGCCCGGCCACGGCGCATGTCAGCCCCGTCCACCACATCGTCATGCACGAGTGACGCCGTGTGAAACATTTCTATCATCACGGCCGCATGGTACGCCTGCGCCGTCACGTCACCGAACATTCCGGCCGACAACAGCACCAGCAGCGGACGCAGCCGCTTGCCACGGGCACTGCGTATATAGTCCAGCACGGCCGCCAGTTCAGGCTGGCGCGACGACATCGCCTCATCCATCTGGCGCTCGAAAGCGGACAATTCCGACGAGACGGCCGCCCGGATATCTTCAATAGTCCTCATATCCTCTCTGAAAGCCGACAAACCTACACTTTTTTTAGAAAAAATCTTTAACGGACTCCATTTTTTTCCGTACATTTGGACATATTTTCAACCTTAAAATTCCAAATCATGATTTTTGACGCACTCTCTTTTACCGACTGTTACGCGGCCATCAGTCCAGCCTTTCAGAAAGCGTTCGCGTTCCTGAAGAATACCGATCTCGGTTCCCTGGAAATCGGCCGGCACGACATCGACGGCGACAACGCCTTTGCACTGGTCAGCACCTATGCCCCGAAACCGGTCGGAGACGCTAAATGGGAAGCGCACCGGAAATATGCCGACATCCAGGTCATCGTGGCCGGCGAAGAGAAACAGGGATTCGCACCGATGTCGGAAAGCACCGATTCCGAAGGATACATCGCCGAGCGCGACATTGAATTCCTGCGGGTCAAATCGGCTCACTACATCCTGCTCAAACCGGGTCTGTTCGCAGTCTATTTCCCACAGGACGCCCACCAGCCGGGCGTAGCCGCGTGTTCGGAAAACGTCAGGAAAATTGTCGTAAAAGTCAGGGTGTAAATACCTGCAGATATCTCAGACTCTTATCTCTAAACTTATAGACACATGAAAAAATTAGTCGCAGAATTCATCGGCACCCTCTGGCTGGTGCTGGGCGGTTGCGGCAGCGCTGTGCTGGCCGCCGCTTATCCTGAACTGGGCATCGGCTTCGCCGGTGTGGCCATCGCCTTCGGTCTCACGGTCGTGACCATGGCCTACGCCATCGGACATATCTCCGGATGCCATCTGAATCCGGCCGTTTCGGTCGGTCTGTGTGTCGGCGGACGTTTCGACAAAAAGGAACTGCTGCCCTACATCATCGCGCAGGTGCTCGGCGCCATCGCCGGTGCCGCCATCCTTTACCTCATTGCTTCCGGCAAATCCGGCTTTTCACTTTCCGACGGATTCGCCTCGAACGGCTACGGGGAGCACTCCCCGGGAGGTTACGGTCTCTGCGCAGCACTGGTATGCGAGATCGTCATGACCTTCATCTTCCTGATTGTCATTCTGGGCGCAACCCACAGCAAAGCTCCGAAAGGCTTCGGCGGTCTGGCCATCGGTCTCTGCCTGACCTTGATCCACCTGATCAGCATTCCCGTGACGAACACGTCCGTCAACCCCGCCCGTAGCACCTCGCAGGCGATTTTCGCCGGCGGATGGGCCATTGACCAACTGTGGCTCTTCTGGGTAGCCCCGATCATCGGCGCCATTCTGGCCGGTCTGGTCTATCGTTGTCTGTCACCCGAAGAAGAAGCTTAACCGGGAAGGAACCCTTGACGCACGAGCGCCTTCAGGCATGCCGCCGAAGCCGCCCGGTTGCCGTCTGAAGCATAGCGCACGTCCGTAAAGACTTGCGCTATTTTTTGTTTCCCGTGCAGGGCCAACAGGCGTTTGGTCTCTTCCGACGATTCCAGGCGCGCATAAAGCACCCTGAGCGTGTCGTCGGTGTAGTCCTGGTACGTTTCATCGTGCACCACTGCCGCAAGCGGCAGGCGGTCGGTCAGCGGCGGCGTCTGCGCCGGATAACCCATCACGAGGGTCGTAACCGGCATCACGCCGCGCGGCAACTGCAGAATGTCGATAATCTCTTCCGGCGCATAGTTCGTGGTACCCAGATAACAAATGCCCAGTCCGTTCGCTTCGGCCTCCAAGGCTACATTCTGGGCGGCAAGCACCGCATCGATCGATGCGGTATAGAGCCATAGGAAATTATGATAGTCCGGCGTGGCGTCGTTCATCTCGCACCAGGCCGAGAAACGATGCACATCGGCACAGAACGTCAAGACCACCGGTGCTTCGAGCACCATGTCCTGCCGCATGTGCGCTTCCCACAGTTTCCGGCGCAATGCTGCATCACGTGTCACCACGATACTGTAAACCTGCATGTTCCCGGTATTCGAAGCCCGGGTTCCCGCCTCCAGTATTTTCTGGAGCAAGGCATCGTCCACCGCATCCGGCAGGTAACGGCGGATGGAGCGATGCGAAAAAATCGTTTCCATCGGTATAAGACTGAACGGTGCAGCCATGGCGGCCGCACCAGATTTGACAAAAGACGGCCTTTATTTCTCGGGCGGCGTCCAGGTATAAGGTTCTCCGTTGACCTTGACGTTTTCGAACACCACGTTCTCCGCGCCGACGATATGGCTGAGTTCCTTCTCGGTGACCCCGTTGATGTCGCAGTTGCGGAAGGTGATGTTCCGGACACCTACCGCATCGTCGGTGCCATCGACATGCACCACGTAACGGCTCTTCTTGCTGGTGACGTTTTCAATGGTGATATCTCTGAAGTCCAGCGGATAAGGACCAGTATAAGTACGGCCGTAGGTCAGTTCGATGCCCAGGATGGCCCGGTCGCATTCGCCCACCGTGATGTTGCGGGCGTTGATGTTCGACACAGAGCCGCCGCGCTGCGGGTTCGACTTGATGCGGATGATGCGCTGCAGGTTGGGCGAATTCATCTCGCAGTTCTCCACCCACAGATTCTTGAACCCGCCGCTGATCTCGCTGCCGATAGCCACTCCGGCATGGCCGTCGCGCATCACACAGTCGCGCACGATGATATTGCTCGACGGCGTGGCCCAGCGGCGACCGTCGGCATCACGGCCCGACTTGATGGCGATGCAGTCATCGCCGGTATCGAAGATGCAGGCATCAAACAGCACGTCAGTACAGCACTCCGGATCGCAGCCGTCGTTGTTGCCCATATGGCTGTCCATCGTGACCCTGCGCAGCGTCACATTGGTGCAGAACACCGGATGGATGTCCCAGAACGGCGAACGGTGGATCGTGAAGTCTTCGAGCAGAATATTGCGGCAGTTCATGAAATTGATGGTCTGCGGACGTGCCGGGCAGGCCTTCGTGAGATGACGTTCCTCCAGCGGCGTTTCGTTGGCAACCCACTCGTAAAGCAGCGTCTTGCCGGTGACGAAACGACCGTCCTCGCGCATGTATCCGCGTGTCAGCGGACCGAACCAGTTGTTCGGACCGGCCTGGCCGTCGAGGATCCCTTTGCCCGTGACGGCGATGTTTTCCGCATCGGCCGCATAGACCAGCGGCTGCACATTGTAGCATTCGATGCCTTCCCAGTGTGTCAGCACAAAATCGTAAAGATCGATGTCGTCGGCAAACAGCAGCGTGGCACCCTCTGCCAGATACAGATTGACATTCGACTGCAGCCGGACCGGACCGGTCAGCCAGGTGCCCGCCGGCACCACGACACGGCCGCCGCCCTTCGCAGAACAATCCGCGATGGCCGCATGGATGGCCGATGTGTAGAGCGAATCGGTCCCGTCATAATAGTCGGTAATCAGAAAATCCTTGTCGGGGAATGTCGGCGGCACGATCCGCGCCAGCACTTCCTCCATTTCGTCCCACGGTGTGGGCGTCTTCGTACACGAACCCGTGAAAGCCAGCAGCAGCACGAGTCCCGCCGCCATCAGTTTGAAAAGATTCTTTTTCATCAGTATAACGTTAAGTGATAATTATTTGCGTATGAGTGAAATATCGTCCACCACGCACCAGGCGCCGGCATCTCCCACCGCCTCGAAACCATAGCGGACCTTGCGGCCGTCCACCTTGACCGGCAGCGTCACCTCCTGCCATGCCTCGCCGGGGCCGGGCAACGCCTGCTCCACCCGTTTTCCGCCGCTCTCAGCAAACACCTTCAATGTGGAGAATCCACCCTTGTTGCGTGTTTTCAGCCGCAACACATAGTTGCCTTTCGGCAACGGAATGTATTCAGAGGGCGTCAGCGTCTGGCTGACCCTGCGTTCGAACGGCTGGTGGTCGTTGATAAGCAGGCTCTTCTCGCCAACCACATGGTGGCGGTCTTCCTCTGTATTGAGGTAATTCAGGTACGGCGTATCCTTTTCGTCCGCACTGACAATGCTGCCTTTGACGACAACCGTGTTCCAGCCGATCAGCGTATCCTGCCGCGGCTTCGTCGGCTCAGGGATCGGCCGGCGGTCGGCCTCGAACGAACCGTTCAGCACATAGTTGTTGTCGCGGGCCACCCGCCATTCGCCCGTCTCCGGGTTCAATTCCCAGGCGTGCAGTGAATTGAAGTGCGGCGTACGGTCGTCCGCTTCGAATGACAGCGGCACCCACTGGTTGTAGCCGAGCCCGTTGCCGGCGAAGTCGCACCAACGGTCGCCGCAATAGATCACCGTCTCCTGCTTGCTGCCCTTCAGCGTGTAGAAGAAACCCGTCTGCGTGACATGGGCGAAATCGTAGCCGCAGCCCGGCATCACCTGCATGTCGTTCTTCGGCAGATACGGTCCGTAAATATCATCAGCCACCAGATAGTAGGCATACGAACAGTCCCAGCCGTACAGATTCGATGCGCACAGGTAATACTGGTTCTTGTACTTGAACATGCAGTTGCCCTCGCGGCCCGCACCGCGGAACACTTCGACGCAGGTCTTGAGGCCGACCTTGCCGTCGTCGCAAAGGCCGATCTCGGCCACATAGGCCCTGCTGCGACCGCTGCCATAGGAGCAGATAAGATACGACTTGCCGGTGTCGTAATCCGTGAATACCGTCTGGTCGCCGGTATTGCTGGTGCCGATACGCGATGTCATGTTGATTTTCTGGTGCTCCGTGAAGGTGCCCGTCGGCGTGTCGCTCAGCGCAATCATCACCACGGAGCCGTTCTGCACCACCATGGCATATTTCTTTACTTCGGGGATGTATGCCACGCCCAGGCGGCCGACCCACGTGCGACGGCCGTTGGCGAAGGCCTCGGCCGGCGTCATGACATTCGCCTCGAAACGCCAGTTGACCAGGTCGGTCGAGGAGTAGCAGGTGACATTACGGAACGTGGCGTTCGGCAGCGTCACGGCCGGATTCTCACGGTATCTGGCACATTCTTCATACTCCACGCCATACCAATAGTAACGGTCTTCGCCCGTGGCCGGGTCGCTGAACCTGAAGATACCGCCGCCCTGGCTGAAGATGGGCTGCCCGTCGGCAGTGTCCCAGAAACGGTCGTTCTCGATACGCAGCCACGGCTGCTGCGCCGCGCTGAGTAGCATGGATGTCCCGGCAAGCAGGCCAACCAGAATGCTGAAGATGATTCGTCTCATTTTATTTCAATTGAATGGTTTTGATATACTGGGGAATCACCCGGATTTGATTAATCCGGCAGATGTCGCCGGCCGAGAAATCAGGAACAGCCTTGGCAGGCAGATCGGCCAGGTATGGCACCTGGGCCGTGATGGGCCGGAAATAAAAGACCATGTCTTCCTGCTGCATCTGCCCGGCAAACCGGTTCAGGCCGATGGTCCACGGCACGCCGTGATAGAAATGGTCGAGTACCATCTCGCCGTTCAGGAAAGCCATGGCCACGTCGGCCGTGTAGTCCATGCGCAGGAAAAACTCATGTACCTGGGGCGGCCGCGGCGTATCGAAATGCACCGTCAGGCGGCGAGACGAAATGGTCTTCGTGGTGACCTGCGGGTCCACCCCTTGCACCGATACCGTCTGGACATTCCAGCCCGCCTTCGACGGATACAGTACATAGCTGAACCGGGGATTGTCCAGGCTGAGCAGATCCACCGAGCCGTCGGCTTGCGGCACCACCGTGGCCGACGTGATCAGCAAACGGCCGTCCACCCGGGTGGCCTGCAGCGCCTGCTCGCGGGTCAGCGTGGTGATTCTTATCTGTCTGCCGGCCTTCGTCCGCACCGTGAACGTGCTCTTGAAGCCCGCCGTCGGCGCATGGAAACTCCGGCCCCGGACCGTCGTCTCATCAAACAGATACTCGGGTGACATACCGTCGTGGGCAAAGAAAATATAGTGCTCGATGCCGTTGTCGTCGAGCTTCATCATCAGCTGCGCCGTGGCATACTTCAGCACCGCGTCCTGCATCCGGAAATTAAACGGCAGGATGGCACTGACATCCTTGGGCAGCGTAAACGTGCCCGAGAACGGGATGGCCAGCTCCTCCCCGCCGAGATTCAGCCGCAGCTGCAAGCCCGTCTGGTCGTGCCGGTCGAGGTCGTGGTCCTGGAAATTCACCATGAAGATGAACCCCTGCCCGTCCTTCACACGGATGGCATAGCGCAACGTCTCCCGGTCGGAGGGTTTGATCTGCGCATTACCCTCCGGCAGGACCGTTTCCATAGGCGCCAGCAGGTGTCCGAAATCGTTCAAGAACGCATGCAGCAGACGCAACCGGCGGTACGAACCGTTCTCCAGACCGAATTCGCCGAGCGGCGCCTGGAAATCGTACGAGATTTTGGGACAGCCCGGCTCCTCGCTCATGAACCCTACGCCTCCGATCTGCTTGGGTGTCGAGCCACCATGGAACATATAATAGCCGATGCCGTTCGAACCGCTGCCGAGGGTACGCACCACCAGGGCTTCCGCCGCATCGGCCAGCACCACCGGACGGCGCGGATAAGTCATCTGGATGCCGACGCCCATCTCGGCTGCAAACGACGGAAAATGTTCCCCGTCATAGCGCACCGGCGAATAATCCGGATTGCGCTGGATGTCCTTGAACAGACAGAAATCAGACATCGTGCCGTTATCCACCCATGTGGGATAGGTATAGGCCGCCGTCACCGGAACGGCCTCGTTGCCGATGACCGCTGCCATGCCCCAGCCCGTCGCCGTGTAGACCGGCACCTCCATGCCATGTTTTACAGCGATATCCTTCAGGGTTTTCATGTGCAGCTCTCCCATCTCCTGATAAGACAGCTGCCCGGTCTGCACCCCGACGCCGGCCAACGTGGTCGAAGCGTCGTACACCGCCGTCGTACGGTCCACGGCCTCCCCCTGGTACGCAATGGCCCAGGGTGCTGCCGAATGCTGATGCTCGTTTTCGATCTGGATGCCGATGACCGGACCGCCATCCTTGTAATAGAGACCCCGGAGCTGGGCCGCAATCTGGCCATACAGCCGGTCAACATAGTGAAGATACAGTGAATCGTTCGACCGCACCTCCAGCGGCCGGGCAAAAAGCCAGTCCGGGAGCCCGCCGTTGCGCATCTCGCCATGGCAGAACGGACCGATGCGCACAATCACCGGCATGCCGTGACGGCCGCACAGTTCGACGAACGCCCGCAGGTCGAGCTGGCCGCTCCAGTCGAACTGGCCCTCGCGCTGCTCATGCAGATTCCAGAAAACATACGTCGGGATCACCGTCAGACCGCCGGCCTTCATCTTCAGAATCTCTTCCTCCCAACGGTCACGCGGGTAGCGGGCGTAATGCATCTCTCCCATCACCGGGATGGCAGGCTGGCCGTCGATGGACATGTAATAACTGTTGAAAGCTATCGAGCCGCCCGACGGTGACGTACCGCCGAGTTTCAGGCCGCCTTCGACGATCTTCTTGGCGACGGCCGGTGCCGAAATGGTGTACGTCGCAGCATACAGTGCCGGCGCGGCCAGCAGCAGGGTTGCGGTCAGGGCCGCCCAACGGAATTGTTTCATGATATCGCGTATAAAGGGCCGGAAATGCCGGCGCCGGATTATTTCTTCACTTTGTAGGGATTCCAGCCGTCGAGCACATACGACGGGGTGGAGTACAGTTTCACCAGCTCGCTGTCGGCCGACAGCTGCTGCATCACCTCATGCCGCGCCGACACATCGATTTTCCGGCCTTCGGCATCCACGCTGTTGTATTCCAGGAAACGCATGTTCGTCTGGTCGCCCTCGATCTGATAGACGGCCTCCGGACGGATATTGCTCAGCGTACAATCTATCAGCACCATCTCTGCAAACAGATAACCCGGAGTCCCGTTCTTGGGCAGCCGCGCCAGATAAGCCTGTCCCATCGGAGACGTCGTGGAGAATGCACAGCGCACAAACACGTTGCCGTGGTGTCCCTCTGTGTTCCTGATCCACATGAACGGTCCGCCGGTGGCCGTCAGCGTGCAATCTTCGAAGAAGACCGAACCGCGGCCCAGGATGTTGTCGCCATCGCCATGGATAAGCGACCGGCTGAAATAAATGAGCCCGTTGGCCTGCAACGCATCGCCGCTGCCGCGCACTGTCACGTTGTCCACCAGAATCCTTTCGCCGTTGATGAGCAGGCCTTCCGCCTGTCCGAACATGGTGGTGCGGATGGTCATGTCGCGGAGTTGCACGTCGGTGCAATTGTCCACCATGAACGCCGCCCGGCGCGACGGGAACGTCCCCGGCCACTCGTTGGTGCTCACATTCACCGGATGCGGGTTGAACACCTCGCAGTTGGCGTAATGCACATCCACGCCGTCGCGGCTCTCGCCCTGCAGAATCAGACCCCGTTTGTTCCGGAAATACACAATCTCCTCGTAATCCCCGTTCCGGATGAAAATGCGGTAGCCACGCACGCCCTCGGGTACATGGTCCAGCGCCCCCTGCACCGTGCTGAAGTCGCCTGCGCCGGAAGCATCCACCACCAGCCGTTTGCCCTTCGGAGCTTTCGCCTTGGTGGAGAACGACCATGTCACTGGCTGCGGCGTACCGAACACCTCGGCGTCAACCGTCACCCGGTAGGTCTTGCCGTATTCCAGCAAATTGTTATGCAGCGAGATGACCGCCGTATTTCCCTTCACAATGATTGGATGGAAGTGGAAACCGTCGCTGAATCCACCGATGATGGTGAGCTGGTATTCCGTATTCGACGTGGGCTGCGCTTCGCCCGACGGCGTACCGGGCACCGTGTTGGCGTTGGTCGCCCGCGGCCCCTTCAGCGTATAGTCGTAAGGCGTGGACGTATAAGGCGCTTTGGGGCCCGACACCGATGCCACCGGCCCGTCCGGAATGGACATGTCGATAACATCCGCCTGACGGCCCGAAACCACCTCCGTCACCACGATGCGCCCCGTCCGGTTCACAGTCGGCGCCGCATCGAACGTCAGCGTCAGGTGTGTATCGACATTGACCGACAGCGCGCCGTCGGCCGGCAAAAGCTGCTGCGGCATCTCCGCCGCCAGTCCGACAGAAACGGCAAAAGCCGCGGCCGCCAGACACAAAAATCTTTTCATATGTTTCAAATTTTCGGATGCCGGCATCCCGCCGGCATGGCAAGGTACTATCTTGCAAAGATAACGTAACGCGGCGACTATTGCAAGCGCCCCGGCGCCCCGGCGCATGCATCGTCATCCGCGACGACGCCGCCCGAAAAAAAATAAAAAAAACACTTGCACCAATGGAAAATAGCATTACCTTTGCACCGCTTCTAACGAAGACACTATCCGAAACGGTGCGGTAGTTCAGCTGGTTAGAATGCCGGCCTGTCACGCCGGAGGTCGAGGGTTCGAGCCCCTTCCGCACCGCCGACAAAAAAGCCCCTCACGTTTGTGAGGGGCTTTTTTTATTATGGGTTTCTGAAGCGGTGAATACGTTACGGTTATTGAGAAGAACCGCACGGCATCTGTCCAATCAATCAGACACCCTGAACGAATTCAGCGCAATAAGCACCAACAGGGTAAGCAGAATCTGTATCACAATCAAAAAGATCAGCAGGCGTTTATTGCTGATTTTTTGTATAAGGAAAAGGGCGAGACAAAAATCCAATATAAGCCAGCCTGCCAGCCGACACAATCCATACGGCAAACAAATCATTATGCAGGCCATAACGATTCTCGATACAGAGTAAATGGTTTCAATATACTGTTTCATTTTGATTGTCGTTGCATGTTGTTTCATCTGCTCTATGTACTGAAATGAAAAACAAATCATAAACCTGGGCTGACAGTTTCAGTTTAAGCCGACCCTTATATGTACGGACTGTAGCGTAAGAGATGAAGAGTACATCTCCGATTATCTGGGGCTTAACTCCCCAATGGTGCAATACACAGACCGCTTTTTCATTATCAGTCAAATCTTCCGGCAGACGGGCAAAAAAATCGTTGTAACACTTTGTCAGAGAATCAATCAGGATGTCGTGCTCCCTCCGGCTGACAGAACCGGTCCTGATTACACTTTCCATTATTCCATAGCCGTCACTTTGCCTCATCTTTTCATCGGCAGATTTCAGAACGGCTCTCAATTGCTCCGTTGCCGAATCATTATTATTCCCCCTCCTTCTGATGTATGTCACCATAATGTACACTACCGGGCAAAAAGATGCCCACAGGGGATGCTTTATACTGTCTTTACCATGAGACAACTTTATGATGGCATATAACTCTGCCGTCATAAACAGACATGTTATGAAAAGAATGTGCATGGCAATCTAAAGATGTGTATGCGTGCCTGTTTCACCTATCTTTGAGCCGACACTGGCAGAGAAAGACAAAGTATAACTATCGACATTAAACGAAAGGGTTATGTCAATAAGAGGTGTTGACAATCCCAATCCATAAGCAATCTTATTGTGTGCTATTTCTGTCCTTTCTGCCTCGGCATTCCCAATGCTTATATATGCAAGAGCTTGAGAATCCTGCCCTATAACGACGCCATTGGAGAAATAACCATTATGGGCAACTTCAGCCCTTCCCCTTTCGTTGCCCCATAACCAATATGCCGTAACAGAACGCTCCCATGTTTTAGTCCCTGAAAAGAAGGGATTCTCATCTCTACTTTTTAGACGTTTGCTGATTCTCTCAACAGTCCGACTATCAAACAACATCGTATTTACAATAAAATCCTCGTAGACTATTCCGAAGGCATCGGAAACGATGCAATAAGAATCTACTAAGTTGCCATTATACCTCCAATGTAGTTTAAGTAAACTCATTCCGGGCCTGGTCTCTTTTTCAATATAGTTATTGCGTCGGTCAAAATCATAACGCACATTGCTTATGTTTATGGAATTCGCGACTTCATTCAGGTTCGTTTGAATATCATAAATGTTATTTGCATCATCATAGCATGGTATAAGGGTTATGTTTTCTTTTACCGTGTTTTTCACGTCTTGCAGGTTCTTCTCAGATATTTTGCAAACTACTTCATAGCCCGACAATGATATGTTGATTCCGGGGATAAGATCATTCCCTTTTTCTTTCAAGATGTCCAATACACCCTCCCATGATGTATCATCTATTATTATCGTATCTTGGCTGCGTGTTAAGGACGTGCGATAATCATCCTTGGATGAAAAGAATTCGAATGAATTGCTGCTGTCACTGCACGAGCAGATGATCATCATCAGTACTATCGCCGATGAAAAAAAAGCTGTTTTCATTTTTCAAAGTTATTAAAATATTGAGAACTGTTTGTCTGCGATGCGAAAATATTGACAATCCTGTACATGATAGCTGAAGTGATGTTTCATTTGTGTTGAAACATCATTCAGGTCAATCGAAGCGACCGCCTGACCAAGGCCAGACCGGAGGCGGCCGCCCGCTCATTTCATATCAACCCGCAGAATGAAGCCCCAGAAAGTAAAGTATATTTTACTTTTTGTCCTGTACATTTTGCATTTTGAAAAAAGTCCGTTACATTCGCACCGTGAACAAAGTATTAACCCAACCTCATGCGAAATGAAAAAAAATTATCTGTTGCCGCACTGTTTCAAATGGATAGGATGGTGTCTTTTCCTGCCTTTTGCCCTGAACTTTTTTCTCGGAGAATGCGGGAAACCGCTCTTCGACATCGATGATTACTTCATCCATTTCCGGACATTGGCGATTTCGTACAAAAACCTCTCGGTTCCATACGGCGGATTCACCGCTACATTTGAAGACGAAGGAATGTTTGACGAAATCTCTCTGATCTTCATCCTGTTGGGATTGCTCTCTGTAGCATTTGCGCGCGAACGCAACGAAGACGAATATGTGGAATACCTGCGTACACATGCATTCGTGTGGGCTGTCAAGGTCAATACGGTGCTGCTCATCCTCGGCACCTGGTTCTTCTTTTATACCCTGTATGTATCCTTTGTTTTCTTCTGGATGTTTTCGCTGTTTCTTGTCTATATCCTGAAGTTTCAATGGGAGTTGCATTATTTTAAAAAAGAGGCAAGCGATGAAGAATAACATCCGCGTAGAACGCGCCGTCCTGCGCATGACACAACAGCAACTGGCCGAAAGCATCGGCGTTACACGGCAGACCATCAATGCCATAGAGTCCGGGAAGTACGTGCCCTCCACAGTCATCGCCCTAAAAATGTCCGTCGTGTTCGGCAAAAGCGTGAACGACATATTCCAATTGGACGAGGAGGATTGAAAAGTGTCATTGGAACTATAACTACTTTAGACGCATCCTATGCTAACTAAAAAATTTCATCTGGACCTCTGCTATAGGCATGTTCTATGTCGTTTCCATCGAAACAGTCAATTTTAACGAGCCCCAACGCCTAACGTTAATCATCTAGAATGGAAGACCATTGTACGTTGTAGTAGTTATTTATCCATTCTTCTACGTACGACTGAAATAATGATCTTCCCACAAACAACTGCATTAGAGAGGCTCCAACAACAAAAAACGGTCCCAGAGTACTCTAGGACCGTTTCAAAACTTTTCAGTTAAAAACTATACGTTAATCCGACACCTTTATTTGTTAGACCAAAAGACAAAGACATCCCCTGATTATAATTATATTTCTTCGCAAGTTGCTTCAGTTTTCCATTGCTTTTAAGAAACATACCTGCTCCCACACCTATTACAGGCCACGACCATAACATAGTCCCAGGAGCCGATTCATCATGTCCTGCAGATGCCATTCCTCCCGCCAACATACCTACACCTGCCGCAAAGACAATTGCGCCAATCCTGTAATTTTTATGAGCCTTTTGATAAACATTGAAATAGTTATCACTCCCAATATAAGCAATAACATTCTTCTGGCCTTTGATAACACGACCATTTGAGTCATAAAGATTCCCCAACTTATAAGAGATAGGATCGCCAGTTGTGCTTTGCTTCTGACTAGATTGCGCATTAGCCAAAACGCTGACAACAAAAAGTGAAAGGATAATACAAATTAATCTTTTCATGATAAAGTAAAATTTAAAATGGTTAATAAAAAAAGTAATTGAAGAAGCATATTAAGACGACATAAATGTATCCTCAACACGACATCACTTGGGTCTACTTATGAAAACTACATACTACATAGGCCTACCTAAGGAATGCAAGAACATTTCCAAACAGATAGTTAGGACTAGCGCCTTAAGTTTTCCATAAAGATTGCAGTAACGGATGCACGTAATGACTCGCTGGAGAGCCATTCTCGAATCATCTGCTCATTGTAGTTTATATTGTTTAATCGAGAGAATACCATTTCGGCCAGATAACTTGGATTGACATCCATGCCATCTTTGTCTTCAAGTTCAGACAATTTCGCCAATACATAATAAGCCAGCCCTTTCGCAATATCGCAAAAATGTTTACGTTCGATGCTTTTCATGAACTTCTAAGTTCTCCCGAAGTCCCAAGGAGATTGTATAAACGAAAGAAAGCGTGGACTTCCTTTAGACTTACCCATTTGATTTGGTTCTGGACAACCGTGGATTGAATAAGAATAGGATGTACGCACACTTTCTGCTATTGCATGGGATAACCCAAACATAGCCAGTGTAAAACGTCTTCATTCTTCCCAAATCCACTATGAATTGTCCAGATTCATCAAATTGGGACAAGATAAACGCTCTCTGTATGTCATGCTGTCCAAAGACAGCTTTGCAAATATACAAACTGTTCTTCACAAAAAAAAATATGTAAGTCCCATATGAAAAACATCGCAAAAAAGGACATTTATATCAAGCAATTCGAGAAGTCGTAGATCGAACAACCGAACCGGATAACTAACTTTTTTCATTTATCCCTTGCTTTTTTCAAATAATTAATGTATATTGCACACGATTTTTTTTGAAAAAAAAACAAAGGACGGGATATCATCACAGATTATTCACCATAATACACGAGATATGAAAAAGCTGCTTGTCATCGGGCTGATGGCCCTCACCTGCTGCGGGACGCAAACGGGTGGAAAACGCGCTGCCGTCATTGAGCGGGAAAAGGGAAGCATCACCTTCGTCGTCGACGAGGATCTGCCTGCACCCACCGGGTTTCGCCAGTACGAGATTCGTAACGGTGCGGCCGTCAAACATCTTCTGCTGATGAACCACACGTCAGCTACGCCGCAGATCGTGGCGGCCAGTTTCGACGATGAGGAGGAACTCCGTTATCTGGAGGAGGACGCTTTCTACCGCACGATGGTCGAAGCCTATGCCGGACACCGGCCGTTGGTCCTGTCGCCGGACATGGTCTGGATGAGCATCAGCCAGGGATTCGCAAGCTACGTGAACGCGCATCCCGAAGAAGTGCGTCATCTGCTGGTGGACCACGAAGGCAAAATTGACCTGGTGGTTGAAACGACCCGCGACCCGATGTCGGGCGCGGTGAACTGGGGTGCGCTGGTCGACAGTTTCAGCACGGCCATCATGCAGAACACCAAGGGAGAGCTGGCCGAGGCGCTGGTAAAAGATTTCTCGACAACGGGACCGGTCGAGCATGTCGCTTCGCGGATCACACTGATGAAAGCCGTGGAATCGTATTTCGGATACGTAGCCATAGACTTGATCTGCGGCATCCCCCACATCAAACTCGAAGGCACACCCGAAGACTGGCAACAGGTGCTTGCAAAGACGAAGCTGTTGGAGCAGTTCGGCCTGAAGGCATGGACCGACCGTCTGACGCCGATACTGGAACAATTCATCAAAGCGGCGAAAGGCAAGCCTGAAAAAATCTTCTGGCAGAGCATCGTCAGGCAAATGCGCGTGGACGAACTGCGCGGCAACGGCTGCATCGCCGGAGAATGGACCGACCTGGACGGTTGGTTCCTCGCCTTCTTCCCGGACAAGGAGGGCAACACCAAAACCAGCGTGAAATATACGGAGAGCATGCCGTCAGAACTGGTGCATGTGGGTTTCAAATTTGTCCAGGTTGACCCTGCGAGCGGCGAGACCGTTACCACTCCGATGGAACTGACCGCCGGGTTCGTGGGTGCCGAAGTAGATGAAAAAACGAAAACGATGCGCCCCAAACTGGGCTGGATGGTCAGCTTGGCCGACAGCGACGACGAACAGCTGAAACGGATGCAGGAACAGGCCAGTTACCTCTGGCTGAGCATATCCGAGGTGCCAGAAGTACTGTCCAAAGTACAGGGAATCAGAAATCTGACCCTCGATTTCGCCGGCGAAGTCGCACTGCCCGCATGGATGGACACCATGACCATCCAGCAATTCACCGTGCGCGGCCGCATGACCGATGAGCAGAAAGAGGAATTGAAACGGAGATTCCCGAAAATCAGGCTGCCGAATTCGAAGTAGGAAGGACCGCGGTCTGACGGAAGCGACTGATAATGACTATCGGTCGCTTTCTTTTTTATTTCGTGTCCGCAAAGGCCGCCTCGACGGTCCGGCGGGAAGCCGAGGGGTCCGGGGCAACAGCACCCGTAAAAAAATTCGTATCTTTGTAAAATTCTTCTCCTCAGGGAGGAGCATACGTTACGGACATTTCAGGGAACAATGAGAAACAGGCATATCGTCATGCTGGCCGCCATCGTCATATGGACATGCGGCATTCTGGCAGGTTGCGGCAGCGCCGGCAACGGCCAGGCCGGCGACAGCAAGCTGGAAACTGAGAAAGAAGTGCACGGCGCACTTCTTGAAAAGACAAGCCCGGATACCGCACCGCAGGCCGTCCGGGATGCCATACTGGCAGATGAGCCCGCCGGAGAATACGAAGATCTGCTCGAAAGCGAAGGCGTGCGTGCGGCGGCACTGATGCTGTGTCCCGACTCGGTTTCGGCCGAAGGATACGGCATATTGGTCTGCAAAGGGGAGGTCACCAGCCGGTTCCCCGACATCCGGCACGGCCGGATGCCACGGGCCCGGTACCTCGAAACGGAGAACTGCCTCTGGCTGGTGGGCGCCGACATGGAAGGCACCGGCACCCAAGTGGAACGACTCTACCGGCTGTCGCTCGACCGCGACGGCCAGGCCGGCATCGCCGCCTCTGTCGACCCCTTCGATGTGCAGACCGTCCTGCAGCAACATCTGGCCTACGATGTCGATGGCAGCACGGTGACGCTCTACGCCGACGGCCGGCAGATTTTCACCATGGTGAGTTCCGTGGAGAACATGGGCGAACTTGACCGCGACGCAGTCTGGATAGGCGAACAACTCACCTACGACATCAGCGGACCGACCCCGAAAGTGTGTGTCGTACCGGGACTCCGTTTTACCGCCGGCCCTGTGCTTGTCTATGACGAAATGCCCGCCATCACCGCCTCCATTCATTTCGGGGAGAACGGTTTGACGGTGGACGGATTCAAGATAGAGGAACAGTAGCATTTTACCACCATGGACTGCCCCGTCCCATCCGGCCGGAAAGACGGCCTGGCGCCGATGATGTGTCCGATGCCGAAGGCACTGGTGCTGGGATCTCTGCCCGGCGACCGTTCGCTGGCCCTGCAGGAATACTACGGCCATCCGCAGAACAGGTTCTGGCGGGTGATGGCGGCGCTATGCGAGGAACCAATGCCGACATCGTACGAAATCAAGCGGGAGATGCTGGCCCGGGCGCACATCGCATTATGGGACGTGTATGCGTCGGCACACCGTCCCGGCAGCATGGATGCGGACATCCGCGATACGGCGTTCAACGACCTGGAAGGACTGCTCCGCCAGTGCCCGTCCATCAAGACCATTGCGCTGAACGGCCAGAAAGCGGCTTCGGCGTTCGAGGCGTACTGTACCAGGCACCAGGCAGCGATGACGGGTCCGCTGCAGCACATCCGCGTGTTGAAGATGCCGAGCACGAGTCCGGCCAATGCCCGGTGGACGTTCGACAGGCTGACGGCCGCATGGCGGGAGATGTGCTGATGCAACCGGATTGCGTCCTGCACAGCCTCCGTATTTTTTCCCGCCGAATTGCCCACCACTCCTTTGTTTTCCACGAAAAAATCGCAATCTTTGTAGGATTTTCGGCCGGACTGTGCGTGCAGTACCGGATATCTTAAAACAAAGACATATGAGACATTTTTTCATGGGATGTGCGGCTTTGCTGTTCTGCGCATCTGTGTTCGCAGCCAAGACATCGCCGGCAACGGCTACCATGCACTGGCTGGAAGACGCACCCGGCATGCCGGTTGGCGTGAGTTGGGGTATTCCCTGGAAGCAGGGCGAAGTGAAAACGACCCAGGCGTTTGAATTGAAAGCGGCTGACGGCACCATCCTGCCGGTCCAGACCTGGCCGATGGCCTACTGGCCCGACGGTTCGGTGAAATGGAGCGGCGTGGCTACGTCCGTGGCCGGCGAGCAGGGCCCCTACACCATCACGGCCGTCAAGAAAGCAAGCGCCGTATCGGACCGTCGGGTGACGGCTGAGGAAACGGCCGACGCCATCGAGATCGAGACCGGTGTACTGCATGCCAAAATCATGAAACAGGGTGACAATATCATCGCCTCACTGGCGGCCAACGGCACGGTCATCGCCGAAAACGGCCAACTGGTCACCATCCTCGAAGACCGCTCGCGGCTGGAGGGAGACGGCATCGTCCAGTACCAGGAGTTCATCGGTAAGATCAACAGCGTCACGCTGGAGCAGAAAGGGCCGGCGCGCGCCACGGTGAAAATCGAGGGTATGCATAATTCCGACCGGTTCAACCGGGCCTGGATGCCGTTCACGGTCCGTCTGTATTTCTATGCGGGCTTACAGACTGTACAGATGGTTCACAGCATCGTGTTCGACGGCGACCAGCACAAGGATTTCATCAAGGGACTGGGTGTCATGTTCGACATACCGCTCCGCGAGGAGATACAGAACCGCCATGTGCGTTTCTCGGGTGAAGACGGCGGTCTCTGGGCCGAACCGATCCAGCCGCTGACCGGACGGGCCATGATGTCCATCCGGGGCATGCGGAGTCCGTATGCCGTACAACTCGAAGGCGGCCGGATTCCGAACCGGGAGGACCTCGACCAGCGCAACATAAAACTTTTGGACGACTGGGCGGTATGGAACCAGTTCAAACTGAACCAGCTGTCTCCCGACGGGTTCACGGTGCGCAAACGTACCGGCAGCACTTCCTCGTGGATTGGCACGGCCGGCGGCAACCGGGCCGAAGGTCTGGTCATGGCCGGTGACGTGAGCGGCGGTCTGGCGGTCAGCCTCAAAAACTTCTGGCAGTCGTATCCAGCCTCGCTGGAAGTGAACGACATGCGCAGCGACAAGGCCCGCATGACGGTCTGGATGTGGTCTCCCGACGCCGAGGCGATGGATCTTCAGCACTACGATACCGTCGCGCACGACCTGAACTCTTCGTACGAGGATGTCGTCATCGGTCTTGAAACGCCGTACGGCATCGCCCGCACGAGCGAACTGACGCTGTTCGCACTCGATTCGATTCCCTCACGCGAAATGACTGTGGCGATGAGCCACCTGGGCGCCAGCCCGGCACATCTGTTCTGCGATCCGGCCTACTACAAGGAGGCCAAGGCTTTCGGCGGCTATTGGACACTGCCCGACCGTTCCGTCCCGGCGCTCGAATGGGTGGAGAACCAGCTGGACAGCAGCTTCATGTTCTACCGCAAGATGCGCGAATACCACAAATGGTACGGATTCTGGAATTACGGTGACTTCATGCATTCGCAGGACGGCACACGCCATACGTGGAACTACGACATCGGCGGCAACGCCTGGGACAACTCCGAACTGTCGCCCGACAACTGGCTGTGGCTCGGTTTCCTGCGCAGCGGTGACCCGGCCGTTTACAAGATGGCTGAGGCGCTCACCCGCCACACTGGCGAGGTGGATTGCTACCACATCGGCGACCTGCAGGGTCTCGGTTCGCGCCACAATGTGTCGCACTGGGGCTGCGGCGCCAAGGAGGCCCGTATCGCACAGGCCGGTTTCCGCCGTTACTTCTATTATCTCACCACCGACGAACGGGCCGGTGACATCATGCGCGAGATGCTGCACGCCGACCAGGCGGTGGCCGTGCTCGACCCGATGCGCATCGCCCTGCCGGTGAGCGAGGCGCCGATGAACGCGCCGACGCGTGTCCGCTTCGGTCCCGACTGGATCAGTCTGGTGGCCAACTGGATGACGGAGTGGGAACGCACCGGTGACAACAAATGGAAAGAGCGTATCGAGCGCGGTATGAACAGCTTCGCAAAGATGCCGAACATGCTGTTCACCGGCCGTCAGGTGTACGGATTCGATCCGGTGACGGCTGAGATTACGCTGGACGAACAGTATATGGACGAGGTGAACTCACAGCATCTGGCCACCATCATGGGCGGCGCCGAAATGATGTTCGAACTTATGGACCTCATCGACAACAAAGACTTCAAGAAAGCCTGGATCCATTACTGCGAATATTATTCGATGCCGAGAAACGACGAGGCCCGCGAAGAGAAATATCAACGGCTGCCCACCAACAGTTTCCTGATTCCGCGCATGACGGCCTACGCCGCCTTCCAGAAGAAGGACATGCATCTGGCAGAACGCGCATGGTCTGAATTCGCCGGACGGATGTTCGGCAGTCGGTCGATGTTCTCGCTGACCCCCGTTGAAGTGCCGTATGTGCTGAATCCCATCGAGGAGAACCGCGGCGTGAGCACCAACAGCGTGGCCCAGTGGGGCATCAACGCCGTATTCATCCCCGGTTTCCTGAAGGAACTGGGCTTTGAATTCACGTTGCCAGAACCCGCATCCATGGGCATGGGTATGTTCGGCTTCGGCCAGGGACGTCCCGCCGGCCAGGGCGGAGCAGGTGCACCGGGCGCAGGTGCACCGGGCGCACCACAAGGCGGTTTCCAGGGATTCCCGGGATTCCCCGGTGGCCCGCAAGGTAGCCCGCAAGGTGCAAGACCCGCACAGCAATAATGTCCGAACCTTTTAAACACAACATCTCATGAAACTGAAACAATACCGATTCGCCATGCTGGCCGTGCTGCTCCTCTGTGGCATGGCATGGAACGCAGAGGCGAAGAAACAGAAACCCACCGTCTATTTCATCGGCGACTCGACGGTCCGCCACGGCGTCAAGGGGGACGGTTCCGAAGAGGCCCGCTGGGGCTGGGGCGCCATGACCAACACGCTCTTCAACACGGACAAAGTCAACCTGGACAACCGTGCACTGGGCGGCATGAGCAGTCGTACATTCTACAATCAACTGTGGCCCTGCGTTATAGATGATATCAAGAAAGGCGACTATCTGTTCATCCAGTTTGGCCACAACGACGGCGGCAGTTCGTACACCGGCCCCCGTGGCAAATCTTCCATCCGGGGCAACGGCGAAGACACCGTGATTGCCGAAGAAAACGGCAGGACCGAGACCGTCCATTCGTTCGGCTGGTACATCCGGGCCTACATCACCGAAGCACAGGCCAAAGGTGCCACCGTGTTCGTATGTTCGCTCATCCCGCGCAACAACTGGAGCAACGGTGCCATGGGACGCAACACGAACGACTATGCCTTGTGGGCGAAAGAAGCGGCAGAGCAGACCGGAGCCTATTTCATCCCGCTGAACGACCTGTGTGCTGATTTCTATACGTCGGTCGGCCAGGAGAAGACCACCGGATTCTATTATCCGGCCAACGATTACGTACACACCACGATGGAAGGTGCCAAACAGAATGCGCGCCTTGTAATGGGCTATGTACAGGAGCATTTCCCGAAAGTAAAAATCAACAAATATCTCGTCAAGGAAAAGGCGGACGACGGCAAGTATCCGGGTATGACCGCGGGGATGCCGACCTGCACGCTTGCGAAATAATTCTGAACCAAACAAATAGAGAGAGAAGATGAGACATTTCATCAAATGGCAGGCGCTGTGTTGCCTGATCCTGCTGGTCGGGATGACCGTAGCAGCGAAACCATCGGTACCGCGCGAGGTTACCGGTATGGACAAGAACTGGAAGTTCATGCTCGGCAATCCTTCGGGAGCTGAAGCTGTGGCCTTCAACGATGCCGGATGGCGCACGCTGGACGTACCGCACGACTGGAGCGCCGAAGGGCAAGTGGACGAACAGAATCCGACCGGCAGCGGAGGGGCTTACTTCCCGGCCGGCATCGGCTGGTACCGCAAAACATTTGAGGTTCCTGCCAACTGGGAAGGGAAACAGGTCTACATCGAGTTTGACGGCATCATGGCCAACAGCGAAGTGTGGATCAACGGTGTATCGCTCGGTAAACGGCCGTACGGCTACATCGTCATCCGCTACGACATGACGCCGCATCTGAAATTCGGTGCCGCCAACGTCCTTGCGGTGAAGGCCGACAACGCCGACCAGCCGGCATCGCGCTGGTATGCGGGAGCCGGTATCTACCGTCATACGCGCATGATTGCGGTGGACCCGGTCCATGTGGATCTGGCGGGCGGCGTCTTCGTCTCCACGCCCCAGGTTTCTGCTTCGGCAGCGACCGTCAGCGTCCAGACCACGGTGCAGAACGGTTCCGGTGCCTCGGCAGACGTAACTGTCACGACGGCTATCCAGAATCCGGCCGGCAAGGTCGTGGCCACCGATGTCTCGAAAGCGGCGAACGTGGCGGCCGGCCAGTCCGGTGTCATCACCCAGAGTATTGAAGTGTCCTCTCCGGCCCTCTGGAATCTGGACAGCCCGAACCTGTACACCGCCGTCACGACAGTCAAGTCGGGTGCGGACGTCCTGGACGAGGTGACCACCGTTTTCGGCATCCGTTCGGCCCGTTTCGAAGCGGCCACCGGATTCTGGCTTAACGACAAGAATCTGAAAATCAAAGGTGTCTGCTTACACCAAGATGCAGGAGCCGTGGGTGTTGCGGTGCCTCTCAGCGTCTGGCGCAAACGTTTCGAGAATCTCAAGAAGCTGGGTGTCAATGGTATCCGCTGCGCACACAACCCCGTGGATCCGGGTTTCCTGGACCTGTGCGACGAGATGGGCTTCGTGGTCATGGTGGAGACGTTCGACACATGGCTCTATGCCAAGAAACCCTATGACTACCACTTGTTCTTCGAGGAATGGTGGGACGAAGACACGCGCGACGTCGTGCTGCGCGACCGCAACCACCCGAGCGTGGTTATCTACAGCGTCGGCAACGAGATCCGTGAGAACCTGAACAGCGAGGCCGGTCTTAAACTGTACCTCGACCAGCAGAACCTGATGCACGAATACGACCCGACGCGTCCGGTCACGATGGCCCTGTTCCGCCCGAACACCCAGCGGGTGTACGACAACGGTTTCGCCGACAAGATGGATGTGGTGGGCCAGAACTACCGCGACAACGAGCTGGAGGCCGCCTGGAAGCAGAATCCCAACCGGAAGGTGCTGGGCACCGAGAATGCCCACTCGCGCCAGACCTGGCTGTATCTGCGTGACCAGCCTTACCTGGCCGGCCAGTTCCTGTGGCCGGGCATCGACTATACCGGTGAGTCTCAGTGGCCGCAGATTTATTTCAACAGCGGTCTGATCTCGCGCACCAACGTCATCAAGGTGGCCGGTCTGGAGCGCCAGAGCTGGTGGGCCGAACAGCCGGTCGTCAGCATGAGCCGTCAGGAGGCCCGGAGCGCCCAGATCGACTGGACGCCGGCCAACGCCGCAAACGGGACCGAGCAGGCTGTCAACGTGTATTCCAACTGCGAGCAGGTGGAAGTCTTCCTGAACGGCAAATCGCAGGGCGTAAAGCCCAAGAATGCAGATGACTCGGCCATCCAGTACCGGATTCCGTACGAGCCGGGCGAACTCAAGGCTGTCGGCATGAACGGCGGCAAAGCTGTGGCCGAATTCACGCTGAAGAGTGCCGGCGAGCCTGTCAAGCTGGTGCTTGTTTCCGAAGGAGATGAGGTACAGAACGATTTCGAGGACGTCAATTTCGTACGGGCCTATGTGGCCGATGCCGCAGGTAACCGCTATCCTTACGGCAACTACGAAGTACAGTTCGAAATCGAGGGAGCCGGTGAGATTTTCGCCACCGACAACAGCGACCCGACCTGCCACGAGATGCTGAAAAGCACCAAGCACTCCGCCTACCTGGGGGAATGCGTGGCGCTCATCAAAGCTACGGCTGACAAAGGCAAAATCACGGTCAAGGCTTCCGCGGCCGGACTGGAACCGGCTTCCGTGACGTTGAAAGCTGTCAAATAAGAAGTTGAAGTCTAATGACCGGACGGCCCGGAGGCTGGCAATTTCGCCGGTTTCCGGGCCGTTCTGTTTCCGGCAGATGGTTATAACCCGACGTTGCGTTCGATAAGTTCCGAGACCGGTTTCTCCTCCCCGATTATCCAGATCATGTCGTTCTCCTGCAGCACGGTATCGGGAAACGGATTCACCATCTGACGGCCTCTGCGCTCCAACCCGATAATCAGGCACCCCGTCTTTTTCGACAAGTCTTGCTCGCGCAGCGATGCATGCAGCAAGCCAGACTTGGCGTCCACGGAAATAGCCATGCACATGAGCGGCTCAGCGCCTTCGGTATATTGCCGTTCATGCAATGAGAACTCGCGCAGCGTCCGGAGCGAGCGTCCGACGACACGCCATCCGGACTGTATCTGTGGCAGACGCATCAGAGACACTTTGCCACCGGTGAGATACAGCACATCGCCTTCGCGTAGCAGGTAGTCGCCCGAAGGAATGTTGCGCGCCGGCTCAAGAAAGGCATCCGGCGCATCATAGTCCGAAACGTCCTCTGCTGCAGCTGCACCGGAAGACGGCTGCACCCGGATGACAAAAATGTTGTATTTCGATCTCAAATCGGTCTCTTTCAACACTTTACCGATATAAGGATTGCCTCCATACAACTTCATGGCCACCACATACATCTCACTGTCAAGCCAGTGCAGCGACTCGACGTCGGCCACATCACGCACGCCGCGCGCAAGTTCCTGCTGCCGTTTCGCCTCGATCTGGCGCTCGTTGAGATTGACCAGAAACCGCGACTCGATATGCCAGTACCATTTCAGAAGCCCCTTTGAACGGGCCGACACGGCCAGCAGCAAAAGAGTGATCAGGAAGGTGATGAGCGGCGGCACCGCGAACAGACGCATCAACACATACACCACAAAAGCGAAGGCTGCCAACATGCGGAGCATCATCAGCAGCGAAAGCACCAGTTTATTCCGTGCATTCTCAAGCCACAGGTTCAATACAATGGAAGGCTGATAATCGGCTCCGTACATCATGGCACGCAGGAAGGGGGCCATGGCCAGCAGGGTAATGACGGCCGATGCGATGTCAGCGTACGGTGCCGGCAGTTCGCGCTGCAAGAACGGCACGAGATAGGTAAAGGAAAGGAAGGTCAGCGCATAGAGAATGACGGCCAGGACCATGAATTTGAGCGTATAGCCTTTCAGCACCTCGCGCCAGACACCATCGTCCGGCATGGCACCGGCAGGCCGTGATACCTCACCGGGCTCACGGCACAGACGTTTCCGCCAGGCATCCGGCAGCAGCCGTTCGACGAAATGATAGACAGGCTCGCCCATGCTGATGAGATACGGCGTAAAGAAGGTCGTGACAACCGACACGGACACGACAACCGGATACAGGAAGTCGCTCGTCACGTGAAGGCTCTGCCCGAGCGAGGCGATGATGAAGGCGAATTCACCGATCTGAGCCAGACTGAAACCCGACTGCAGCGACACTTTGAGCGACTGCCCCGAAAGCAGAAGGCCCATCGAAGAACAGGCGAGCTTGCCCAAGACCGTCACCACCGTGATGACAGCAATCGGCAGCGCATAGTCGAGCAGTACCTGCGGCGAGACCATCATGCCCACCGATACGAAGAAGATTGCCCCGAAGAAATCCTTCAACGGCTTGAGTACACGTTCGATACGCTCCACCAGCACGGTTTCGGCCAGAATGGAACCCATCATGAAAGCGCCAAGCGCCGAAGAGAATCCAGCCGTCACAGCCAATATCACCATCACCAGGCAAAGTCCCACACAAATCACCAGCAGCGTTTCATCACTCATCATATGTTCGCTTTTCCGAAGCAGGGTCGGCACCAGGTAGATACCGACCACAAAACTGATGGTCAGGAAGAAAGCCAGCTTCAGAAGATTCTGTAACAGCTCGGCACCCGAAAAAGACTGGCTCACTGATATCGTCGAAAGCAACACCATGAGCAGCACGGCCACGAGGTCCTCCACGACCAGTACGCCGAAGACCAGCGAGGCGAAGCGCTCCCGCCGCAGGTCCAAATCGTCGAACGCCTTGATGATGATGGTGGTCGAAGACATCGACAGCATACCGCCGAGGAACATACTGTCGGTGGATGTCCAGCCGAGGGCCCGGCCGGTCACGAGACCGATAACGAACATTGTAACAACCTCTGTCACAGCGGTCACCACGCCCGTCTTGCCCACACGGACCAGTTTCTTGACACTGAATTCCAGACCGAGTGCAAACAACAGGAAGATGACGCCGATGTCGGCCCAGATGGCAATGTCGGCCGTATCGGCCACAGCGGGAAGCAAACCGATATGCGGACCGGCCAGCAACCCCGCCACGATGTACCCAAGCACCAACGGTTGTTTCAGCCAACGGAACACGATGGTGACAATACCGGCCACGATAAGAATCAGGGCCAGGTCGGATATCAAGGCAGGCAGATGGCTCATAGCAGGAGATTACCATGCAAAGATAGATAATTCGACGGCCTCCTGGAAGAATGGATGCCGGAGATACCGTTTTACAGGGACGGCACGTCCGGCTCCTGCCGGAATTTCAGGTATCATGCAAGCCGGAATTTCAATTTGATTTTTCGAAAATAATTCCGTATATTCGTACGAATATGGAAAGCCGGCCGGATTACATCTACCGACCGGAATTTTTCATGGCACAAATCATTTTCATTCATCATAATTTGTTCATTTAAAAGCATTAACATGAAAAGGAAATTCAGATGTACCGTTTGCGGCTATATCCACGAAGGAGATTCCGCACCCGAATTCTGCCCGCAGTGCAAACAGCCGGCATCGAAATTCGTCGAGATCACCAATGAAGACGACAAACTGCAATTTGTCGATGAGCATGTCCTCGGCGTTGCCAAGGGCGTGGACAGCGAAGTGCTCGAAGGGCTCAAGGCCCATTTCACGGGTGAATGCTCCGAAGTCGGCATGTATCTGGCCATGAGTCGTCAGGCCGACCGCGAAGGTTATCCCGAAGTGGCCGAGGCTTTCAAACGCTACGCCTGGGAAGAGGCTGAGCATGCTGCCAAGTTCGCAGAACTGCTCGGCGAGATTGTCTGGGACACCAAGACCAATCTCAAAAAACGCATGCTGGCCGAAGCCGGTGCCTGCGAAGACAAGAAACGCATCGCCACGCTGGCCAAGAAACTGGATCTGGACGCCATCCACGACACGGTGCACGAGATGGCCAAGGACGAAGCACGGCACGGCAAAGGATTCGAAGGTCTGTACAACAGATACTTCAAGTAATTCCTCCGGCAACACGCCGTTCCTCCCCCGGATCGCGGATGCGGCGGGAGGGCGGCGGACGGCCTGCGTTCGGCATGTCACAGACTGCACGGACTTAACAACAGAATAACCGCCGGGGCCGACCGGCCCGGAACAGAAATTTGCATAGAAACCTCATCATTTCAATTGTCAACCCATGAGTTATCAGCAAGACGAAAAGACCCTGAATGCATTCAAGCCCAGATCCTGGAACGATGTCAAGACCGATGATGCCTGGCGCATCTTCAAGATTATGTCCGAATTTGTGGACGGATTCGAGATGCTCAGCCGGATCGGGCCATGCGTTTCGATTTTCGGTTCGGCGCGCACGAAAGAGGACGAACGATATTACGAACTTGCCCGTGAAATTGCCTACAAGCTGAGTCAGTGGGGATACGGCATCATCACCGGCGGCGGGCCGGGCATCATGGAGGCCGGCAACCGCGGTGCACAGGATGCCAAAGGAAGTTCCGTGGGCTTGAACATCGAACTTCCGTTCGAACAGACACACAACAAATTCATCGATGCCGACAAACTGAAAACTTTCGACCATTTCTACGTGCGCAAGACCATGTTCGTCAAGTATGCGCAAGGATTTGTCGTCATGCCGGGCGGCTATGGCACGCTGGATGAATTCTTCGAGGCTGTCACGCTCATCCAGACCGAAAAAATAGGCCGCTTCCCGATTATTCTTGTCGGGAGTGAATTCTGGCAGGGTCTGATAGAATGGATGGAACGGGTGTTGTGCGACCAGTATCACTACATCAGCGACGGAGATACCGGTCTCTTTGAAATTGCAGACACGGCCGACGAGGTGGTGTCCCACATCAACAGATTCTATTCCAAGTATTTACTTCGTCCCAATTTCTAAACTGGGCGGCAAAGCAGCGGGGGCGGCGTAAAGCCGGTGTCCGCGAATGTAGGCAGCGACCGGCGGCGGCAACAGCGCATCGACGGACAGGCCGCTGCGTATCATGTCGCGAACGCGTGTAGAGGAAATATCCAGATACTCGGCCTCGACCAGCCGGCCGTTCGGGATTTGCGCCAACACGGCCGGATCGGTACCGGGCCGCGGATAGACCAGGCGCGGATAGTCGCGGATGATTTCGTCCGCCGCACGCCAGTTGTGGAACTGATTGAGACAATCCGACCCGATAATCAGGACGAAACGGTTATCCGGAAATGTCTCGGACAGATACCTGAGCGTATTGATGGTATAGGACGGACGCGGCAGGCCGAACTCCACGTCGCAGGCCCGGATGCCGTTGCAGCCGGCCACGGCCAGTTGTACCATCCGCAGACGTTCCTCGTCGGCAAGCAGATCTTCTTCGCGTTTGAACGGATTGCGCGGACTGACCACCATCCAGAGTTCGTCAAGTCCGCCATGGGCCAGCATATACTGCGCAATGGCCAGATGGCCGTTATGCACTGGGTTGAACGATCCGAAAAACAAGCCGATTATCATGGCGGGAAGAAATTCACCTGTAATATTTACTGATTACCAAGCTTTTCCGTCTTCGTCACAGGCGATACGGGAAGGCCGTCTGTCAAGGCGGTAGTCGGTGCGGCAGGAGATTCTGCAGCGAAGGACGTTGCAGAGGGAACATGTTCCGCGGCGGTTGACGCAGCAGCGCCTTCCGATGCGACATCCGCGCCAGGCGTGTCCGAAGCTTTCGGCGCTTTCGGTGCAATAGTCCGTTCCTGCGGCAGCAGTCGCGCCACGGTTTCCGCATAGCGTTTCCAAGTCAGCGTCTGGGCAGCGGCCAGCACATTCTTCCGGTCTATCGGATGCGCCAGAGCCCTGCGCATGGTTTCCACCATCGAAGTCAGGTTGTCCACTTCGGCAATGTAGCCATTGACCCCGTCTTCCACCGTCTCCGGGAAATGACCGACCCGCGTGCACAGCACCGGCACGCCGAATCCGTCGGCAATCGCTTCAATGCCCGCACTGTTCGCCGCCTCGTAGTACAACATCACATAATCGCTCACAGCGAAATAACCAGCAACCTCATTGTCAGGTACATAATGATTAATCAGTGTCACCCGGTCCTGCAGCCCGAGCGCCTCGATCTTGTCCAGCGGATGGTAGCGTCCCTCGTCATCGGCTTCGCTCAGGAACATCGACTTGAGTATGCTTAAAAGTCTGGAACGGAGTTTCTTGTTCTTGGCACGCGCGCCGGCGGTCTGCCATGACGATTCACCCACGATGAGAAGTGATACATCGTCACGCTCTTTGCACAGTTCAGCGAATGCATCGATGACGTGATGCAGTCCTTTGTAACGGCTTATAAATCCGAAAAACAGGAAGACATAGCGCGACAGATGCAGTTCTTTCTTCAGCGCCTCCGTATCAACGGGTTTCTCAGGCTTGAACATGTCGTACACCGGATGGAAAATCTGCAGGATGATTTTGGTGGAACCGTCCTGCAACGGCACGATGTTCTCCGTCAGGGTAAACGACGTGGCAGGGAACATTTCCTTGAGTTCGCACGCAGCCTTCAACGAATGGACAATGTAGTGGTGCGCATGTCCGATGGTCTTTCGCGTGATGTAAGCCGCAAAAGCGGTGTGACGCACGCTCTTGACGTAATGCAGGTCGAATACGAGTTTGATGTCGGTTTTCCGGCGCAGCTTGCGGGCGATGTAGGCTATGGGCAGTCCCTGTACGACGGTCGACCATTCAAAAATGACCAGGTCAGGGCGCAGCAGGCTGATAAATTTGTAGGTGTCGCGCCACGAACGAAAATCGTTGCAGTTGGTAATATAGTGCACCGACACGTTGCCGGGCACCCACTTGTGCGGTGTTTCGTCGATAAAATCGTGCGGAATGAAAGACGGATAGGGCGCCGTCCACGAAACAACGTGCACTTCAATGTCATCCATCTCCGCCAGCGCCGTCGCGAGCGACTGCGTATAATGAGCGATGCCGCCCTTGAACAGGGGACCCGCGCCGAAGATTACGATTCTCTGCATATTCAGTCCGTTTTATGTCAGTGGCCGCCTGCTGCAGACGGATATCAATCGTTAAAATGTCAAATTTATAAAAACTTCGGTGACTGTCTGCATCGGACGGAAGAATTTTGCTTTCCCGCCCGGCATCGGCCGCAGGTTCCAGCAGGCACAAAAAAAAGAGCGGACCATTGCTGATCCGCTCCTGAAGGTCGGCGGCGACCTACTCTCCCACATAATGCAGTACCATCGGCGCGGACAGGTTTAACTTCTCTGTTCGGAATGGGAAGAGGTGGAACCCTGTCGCTGTAGCCACCTGAATCGTGCCGCCCGGACCGAAGCCCGCGCGTATGACAGACATGCCGGAAAGATACAAACAAGTCCGATAAAGTCTCGGGCAATTAGTACTGCTCGGCTTTGACATCGCTGTCTTTACACCTGCAGCCTAT
>JAFWVY010000064.1 GCA_017523725.1 Bacteroidales bacterium | reverse complement strand
AGACAGTTGCCGGCCTCGGCCCAGAGGAAGGGACCCGCGGCTGAAAGCCGTGGGAAGGGTCGCGCCACAGGCGCGACGTCTGAGAAGCATATTCCTTCGGAACATCGCCGAGACGTAAAGTAAAAAAAGAAGGCGACCAATTGGCCGCCTTCTTTTTGTGGTATCGGAAACCCGTCGTCAGATCGATTTGGCGTGTGCCAGCAGGTACTGCTCGGCTTCGGCGTTCCAGAGACCGTTGTTCGCGGCCACCAGACGGGCGAGTTCGGCGCACAGCGGGTCGGTCTTGCCTTTTTCGGCGAGATCGGCCAGTGCGGTGAGTTCCATGTCGATATGCGTGTATATCAACTTCTTGCCACCCGGAATCTTGGGCAGGTTCAGCGTGGTGTTGATCACGGCGTTCAGCCCGCCGATATGGGTGATCATGCCGGCCGGGTTGATGCGTCCTTCGGACATCAGCTTGAGCGATTCGACCATGTCGTCTTTGTTGCCGCCGCTGGTGCCGCAGATGTGATGCGATGCGTAATGGACGTTGTAGAAGTTGAACTCCGCCTTGAACTGCGGGTCAATCGGGCCTGCGAAGAAGTTCAGGCAGCCGTCGCGCCCCAGCAGACGGTCGGCCTGTTCCACGACCGGACGTACCGGTGCAAACACGAACACGTCGTCGAATCCGGTGCCTTCGGTGAGTTCCATCATCTGTGCTTCGGCTTCGGCGCCGCTGCGGGTATTCATGTAGATCAGCCGGATGCCGTTGTTGGCCGCGTCCTCGACCGTGTACAGCGAGGCGGCCCGCTGCAGGCGCGCGTCGTCAATATCGGTCACCACCATCAGCGAAGGTTTGCGGTCGTTATGGATGGCATAGTCGATGGCCGCCAGACCCATCGGGCCGACGCCGGCCAGGATGGCCATCTTGCCGCCTTCCTTGATGCCCATGCTGTGGACATACGAGCCGCTCTGGGTGTGATAGTTGGCATGCATGGCGCCTACCACGCACGACATCGGTTCGGCCAGCGAACCGAGGAAGTAGGCCTTGCCGGTATATTCGAGCAGGCAGTCCATCTCCATCACCTCGTTGGGGATGACGATGTAGGTGGCGTCGCCGCCGATGTAGCGGTAGGAGTATCCGGGCGCATCCAGGCTGCCCTTGTAGTTCAGCGCCGGCTGGATCGAGAATTTCATGCCCGGTTTGAACTTGCCCTGCCACTTCTTGCCGACTTCGATGATCTCGCCGCAGAATTCGTGGCCGACGATGGTCGGGTGTTCGGCGATGTCGGCGGGCACGCGCTTGTGGTCGGCGCCCTGCTCCGCGGCTTTGAACGTGGACATGCAGATGCTGTCGGAGATGACTTTCGCCAGGATCTCGTCGTCTTTCATGGCCGGCAGATCGAAGGTCTCGAGCCGCAGGTCTTCTTTTCCGTAAATACGGACTGCTTTGGTTTTCATGACGTTATGATATAAATGATTTTTCTTTCTAGTTCAGCATGGTTTGTCCGCCGGTGACGGGGATGGCCTGTCCCGTTTCGTAAACCTGCTCTACGGCGTACAGGACGGCGCGCAGCACATCCTCCACTTCGCAGCCGCGCTTGGCCGGAACCTGCGCCACATAGTAGTCCTTGACTTCCTGGACGGTCTTGGCGCCCGGCACCTTGCCGGCTTTGAGGTACTGCACGAACAGCCCCTTTTCCGGGTCGCTCCACAGCGGTCCGTCGTAGAAGTTGCCCGGGCAGATGGAGTTGACCTTGATGCGGAACGGCATGAGCTCCATGGCGAACGACTGGGTCAGGCCGATGCCGCCGAACTTTCCGCCGGCATAGGCGAAGTTCTTGTTGCTGCCTTTCAGGCCGGACTTGGAGTTGATCTGGATGATGTCGGTGAAGTAGCCGTCCTTGTACTGCGACTGCAGCTTCATGATGGCCGATGCATATTTGGCGCAGAGGAAGTATCCCACGTAGTTGACCTGCGTCATGAAGTTGAAAGTTTCGGGCGTCATGGCGTCCAGGCCGCCGGCTCTCAGTACGCCGGCGTTGCTGATGAACAGGTCGATGCCGCCGAATGCCTTGACCGTGGCGATGGTCAGGGCTTCGACCGAGGCCGGGTCGGAGACGTTCACCTTGACAAAGAGGGCGCGGTTCTTTCCGGCTTTGGCGTTGAGCCGTTCTTCCATGGCCTGTCCGGTTACTTCGTTCATGTCGGCAATGACCACGTTGGCGCCCAGGTCGAACAGCCGTTCGGCCAGACCGCCGCCGAAGCCTTGCGCACCACCGGTCACTACGGCGATCTTCTGGTTCACGCGGCTGCTTCCGCCGGCGCCTTTGGAGACTTTACGGCGGTAGTTCTCGACTTCCCAGTTGTCGATGAACGAGATTTCACGGTCGTTCATGAACTTCGGGCCGCCGAACTGACGGGAATAGGTGCTGATCTTGAGCAGGTCTTCGAACACGTCGAGTGCGATGCCCGCCGAGCTCATGTTGTCTTCCACGGCAATGAGGCCCAGTCCTTTGGCCAGCACGATCTTCGGATCGTAGCCGTAGTTCTTGCGGTAGTCGTCCAGTTTAGCCTGGAATTCGGCGACGGCTTCTTCGGCCGTCTCGGTTTTTTCCAGATAGATGGGACGCGCCTTGCAATAGACGATGATGTCCGGCGTGAAGGGGCCGGCGGCACCGGCTGCGGCTTCGGCCGAAGCCGTGAACGAGGCGATGAGCGAATCGTTGCGGATGACAGCCACCTTGGCGCTCGGGCCGTCCGACAGCATCATGCGGATGGCGGGCAGGATGAAGGCGGCCTTGTCGTCCACCGGCAGCGCCTCGATCTTGAGTTCTGGCAGAAACGCGGAGATCTTGGACGTCACCGACTCGTAGATGGCCTTGACTTCCTCAACCGTGTCGGCCGAAACGAAGATGCCGTGGTTCTGCAGCAGGATGATGTGCGGTTCCTTGCCGGATTTTGCGCGGTAGGCCGTCAGCTCGGTCTCCACTTTCTTCGACAGGACGTACCCCGGGTCGGTGTAGGGGATGAACACGGCTTCGTCACCGAACAGCTCCTGCACCTTCTGCGCGGACTGCTGTGAGCAGAGCAGCGCGTTGATGACGGTCGGGTGGGTATGCACGACAAACCGGTAGTTGATGAAGTTATGCATGGAGGTCTCGACGGACGGACGCAGCAGCTTTTCGGGATAGGCCGAAGCCCGCAGCAGGTCGGTCTTCACTTCCTGCTCGCGTTGGTCGGAATTGTTGCTGTACTGCTTGGTCGATATCAAGTTCAGCCGGCTGCGGTCGAGTACGGCAAATCCGTCCTCGGTGATGGCGCCGAGCGTCGTTCCGCTGGCCTTGACCCACAGATACTGGTCGTTCTTGTACGATGTGTTGCCGCCTCCGGCAATGACGAAAGATTTGTTCTTTCCGTAGAATTGGGAGATTTGAATCAGATCCTGAATCTCTTTCATGATGCAAATGTTTGATTATTGGATGTCGTGATACACGCCCGCAAATATAACGAAAATCTCATGACTTCAGATTAATTGCGTATATTTGTCCACCCGGCACGGATGCCGGGAAACACCATTCAAAACGACAGATATGAAAAAGACAATGATGGCGGCGGTGCTGTGCGTGGTTTTCGCGGCGGCCGGTCATGCCAAAGGGGATGTGATATCGGAGGCTTTCAAGGAAGCCCGGCGCATCGAGAAACAGATTCGGACGACTTCGTTCCGGTCGCAGGACTTCAATATCCTGGACTTCGGCGCTGTGGCGGACCGTCCGGACCAGCCCTGCCACGAGGCTGTCAACCGTGCCATCGTGCAGTGCAGCCTGGCGGGCGGCGGCCGGGTGGTCGTGCCGGCCGGCACGTTCTATGTCGGTCCTATCACGATGAAGAGCAATGTCAACCTTTATCTGGCCGAGGGTGCCTCGCTGCGGTTCGTCGAAAACAAGGACCTTTACCTGCCGCAGGTGCTGACGCGATGGGAGGGTGTGGACTGCTACAACTACCATCCGCTGATTTACGCCTACGGCGAAACGAACATCGCCATCACGGGCAAGGGCACGATTGACGGGCAGGCCTCCAATACCAACTGGTGGAACATGAACGGCAGCACGCGCTATGGCTGGACGCCCGGACAGGTGTCGCAGAGCCAGGGCGGCCGGTCGAAACTGCTGGCTTTCGGCGAAAACAAGACACCTGTGTCGGAAAGGATCATGGGACCGCAGGATGCCTTGCGCGCCCAGCTCATCCATTTCAATTCGTGCAACACGGTGCTCATCGAAGGGGTCCAGTTGCGGAATTCTCCGTTCTGGGTGATACATCCACTTCTTTGTGAAAATCTGATAGTCAGGGGCGTGCGTATAGAATGCCATGACCCGAACGGCGACGGGTGCGACCCGGAATCCTGCCGTAACGTGCTCATCGAGAACTGCTATTTCGACACCGGCGACGACTGCATCGCCATCAAGTCGGGCCGGAACAATGACGGCCGGCGCTGGAACGTGCCGAGCGAGAATATCATCGTGCGCAACTGCGAGATGAAGGACGGACACGGCGGCGTGGTCATCGGCAGTGAGATATCGGGCGGATTCCGGAATCTTTTTGTCGAGAACTGTGTGATGGACAGCCCGAACCTGGAACGGGTCATCCGCATCAAGACCAATACCTGCCGCGGCGGCATCATCGAGAATATCTTCGTGCGCGACGTAACGGTCGGGCAGTGCAAAGAAGCTGTCCTGAAAATCAATCTGCTGTACGAGTCGAACGAAAACTGCCAGCGGGATTTCCCGCCGACGGTGCGCAATGTGCACATGCAGCGGGTCACCTCGCAGCAGAGCCGTTACGGGGTGCTCATCGCCGGGCTGGACAAGACGGACGATTACAACGTGTATGACATTTCGGTCGAGGACAGTTCGTTCGACAAGGTGGAACGGGGCAATTCGGTGGCGGGTGCCACACGGGTTGTTTTCAAGAATCTGCTTATCAACGGTTCGCCGGCTGACACGGCGGAAGGCAGCGGGTCTGCCGTGCTGAATAACTGGGGGGAGGCGCAGTAGCCTGCCCCTGCCTGCCGCGTCGGCCTACTGCTCCTGTCCGAAGCCGGTGGCTACGCTCCACGGCGTCTGGCGGTAGGCAACGTTCAGGTCTGCATAGGCCGAGAGCGGAATGTACACGTTCAGGCCGGAATAGGTATTGATGAAAAGTCTGTTGAGCAGGGAAGGCGTGCTGGCTTTGTAGGGCACCGCCTTGTCGAGCGCGCTCTGGAATTCGGCGAGCGCTGCCTGGTTTTCGCCGGCGATGTGGCCGGCAAAGTCGCCCAGGTCGAAATGGTTGTGGCTGGGCGCACGGTCGAGAATCTGTATGCTTGAGATGTCGAACGATGCAATCTGCTCGGCCTTTCCGCTGACGAGGGCGCTGAATTTTTCCGCCAGCAGGTCCAGGTATTTCGTGTCGATGACAGTGATGGCACCGGAGCGGCTGCTCCCGGACTGCCGGTTGTAGAAGTTGAAGAAGCCTTTGGCCACTTTCATGTGCGGCTCGTGCTGGAACAGCAGGCGCGTTATTTCGTCGTAGGGGAATCCGCGCGCCAGGATTTCGATGGCTGAGCCTACGATATAGTCGGCTTTTTCTTTCAGGGCGTAAACCACTTCTGTCGAGGCCATGAAACAGGCGTCGAACATGATGAAGTCGAAGGTGTGGGAGGGCAGGGCACTGACCAGTTCCTCAATTTCCATCCAGTTGACGCTGCCTTCCACGCCGAAGGCCCTGGTGTCGGCACTGCGTACCGCATACGGGTCGCGCACATCCCAAAGCGGCTTGTCCTCAGTATCTTGCATGGACATGGGGCTCATCTTTGACGCAATCTGGACATATCTGTCCGCTGCCGAGGCGGGCAGCCAGCCGTTGCCGTGCGACCACAGGATCAGTCCGTAGGACGATGCCGGGAATTTGCGGATGACTTCGTCGATGACGCCGCGCATGATTTCAGGGGAGATGGAGTTCTGCTCGGCATAGCTGCGGATGGTGTCGCGTCCGTGTTCGGTGATGCGGATGAGCGCGGGAGGAAGCCCCCTCGGATCGACATAGACCACGAGGTTGTTTCCTTTGCCGATGCCGCCGGCCATGCCTTCGATCATCTCGCCGATGTTGCCGCCGTTGTTTTTCACACCGATGGCGTCCTCCGACAGGTTGTTCTCGGCCATCATGTAAACCAGGACGGTACGGTTTTCTTCCGGTTCGTCGTCGTCGTGGTGACAGGCTCCCAGAAAGCCCGGCAGAAGGCAGCACAGGAGACAGGGGAGGATATGGTTGCGAAGGAACGGCATGAGCACTTTTTTGATGCGGCAAAGTTGGTGATTTTGAGTCGAAAAAAAAAACGCGGACCGGCGTAATATCAAGAATATTTTTCCTATCTTTGCAGCCCCGTGTGGAATGACTTGTTCTGTGCGGGTTAAATTATTGTAAATCAAAAACATAAACAAAGAAAGTATGATTATTGTTCCTATCAAAGAGGGCGAAAACATTGAAAGAGCGCTCAAAAAATTCAAACGCAAATTCGAGAAGACCGGTGCGGTGAAGGAAATCCGTGCGCGTCAGGCTTTCGAAAAACCTTCTGTGAAAAAAAGAGACAAAATGAAACATGCCATCTACGTGCAGCACATGCAGCAGGTAGAAGACTAAGCGGCCCTCTGACCGTCCCTTTGTAAGCGAACGCGATGGAAGAGGCACTGGCATGGCGTGACCGGTATTTTGAATACCTTCAATACGAAAAACGCTACAGCGCCCATACCCTCACGGCTTACAAAAACGATTTGGAACAGTTCTTTGACTTTTGTGACGTCCGTCGTTACGACCCGTTGCAGTGCGATTACCGGCGCGTCCGGCAGTGGCTGGTCTCCCTTCCGGAATCCGGCATGACGGCCAGGACCGTCAACCGCAAGATCACGACGCTGCGCGGTTTCTACCGTTTCCTGCTGCGCCGGGGTGCAGTCCGCGCCAATCCGATGGAGAAGTCCAGTCTGATGAAGACGGGCCGCCGTCTTCCGACGGTGGTGGCGGCCGACAGGTTGCGAGAACTTTTTCTCCGGGATGCCGGGACACTGGATTTTGCGGAATTGCGCGATCTGCTCCTTGTCGAGACCTTGTATTTCACGGGTATGCGTTGTGCCGAACTCATCGGCCTGGATGAAACGGACGTGGACTTGAAGCAGTTGACGGTGCGGGTCACCGGCAAACGTGACAAGCAGCGTCTCATTCCGCTGTCGCCTTCCTTTGCAAGACGTCTCGGGGATTATCTGCAGCAGAAACGGCAGCAGTCGTTCGCTTTCGAATGCGATGCGTTTTTCGTGCTTGACAGTGGCAAGCGCCTCTATGCGGAAAAAGTGTACCGCGTCTGCCGTGACCTCTTATATAATGTAACCATGCAGGACAAACGGAGTCCGCACGTCTTGCGTCATTCGTTCGCCACGCACATGCTCGAAAACCATGCGGCACTCGATGCCATCAAGACGCTTCTGGGACACGCGGGACTGGCGGCGACACAAGTCTATACGCACAATTCGCTTCAAACCATCAAATCAGTTTATAAACAAGCTCACCCACGAGCATAAAATAAGCAGCCATGGAAATAAAAATCAATGCAGTCCGCTTTGACATCGACCAGAAGCTGGTCGACTTCGTCAACAAGAAAGTGAGTAAACTGGACAAGTTCTACGATGCCATCCTGGGCGTGGAGGTCTTTCTGCGTGTAGAAAAACTGCAGGCAGAAGAGAACAAGGTGGCGGAGATCAAGGTTAACATCCCCGGCAACGACTTGTTTGTCAAGAAACAAACCAATACTTTCGAGGAATCTGTAAGTCAGGCGGTTGATTCCTTGACCCGCTCGCTCGGCAAAACCAAGGAAAAACAGCGCGGTGTCTGAAACAGTACGACAGAGTCCTGATAATGAGCCGGATTCGTCTGTGATATTTTTTTGAACAAAAAAGTTTGAAAAGTTGTTATATTTCAAATTAAACGTTTATCTTTGCCGCCACTTTTTGTAGGGGTTCCGCCCGACGGCGGCGGCGAAGTCTTGCCGGTGTAGCTCAGTTGGCCAGAGCAGCTGATTTGTAATCAGCGGGTCGTGGGTTCGAATCCCTCCATCGGCTCAAGTTCATTGAATTAAGGATTTTACCATAACGGGGAGATTCCAGAGCGGTCAAATGGGGCAGACTGTAAATCTGTTGTCTACGACTTCGGAGGTTCGAATCCTCCTCTCCCCACATACTTTGTAAGCGGAAGTAGCTCAGTTGGTAGAGCATAACCCTTCCAAGGTTAGGGTCGCGGGTTCGAATCTCGTCTTCCGCTCCATATCAGGCCGATGTAGCTCAGAGGTAGAGCACTTCCTTGGTAAGGAAGGGGTCATGGGTTCAACTCCCATCATTGGCTCTCTTTTTTGTGTCAGGAAATAAAGTTCACAACCTTTAATAAATCGAATTATGGCAAAAGAAAAATTTGACAGATCGAAACCCCATGTCAATATTGGTACAATCGGTCACGTAGACCACGGTAAGACGACCTTGACGGCTGCCATTACCATGGTTCTTGCAAAAAGAGGTCTTTCCGAACAGCGTTCTTTCGACTCCATCGACAATGCGCCGGAAGAAAAGGAAAGAGGTATTACGATCAACACGGCTCACGTGGAATATCAGACGGCCAACCGTCACTACGCGCATGTTGACTGCCCCGGTCACGCCGACTATATCAAGAACATGGTTACGGGTGCTGCTCAGATGGATGGTGCCATTATCGTTGTTGCCGCTACCGACGGTCCCATGCCGCAGACCCGCGAGCATATCCTTCTGGCCCGTCAGGTGAATGTCCCCCGCATCGTTGTCTTCATGAACAAGGTTGACCTGGTGGACGACCCCGAAATGCTGGATCTCGTCGAGATGGAAATGCGCGAACTGCTGAATTTCTACGATTACGACGGTGACAATACCCCGATTATCCGCGGTTCCGCCCTCGGCGCGCTGAACGGCGAACCCGAATGGGAAGAGAAGGTTATGGAACTGATGGACGCTGTTGATACGTACATTCCGATTCCTCCGCGTGAGAACGAGAAACCGTTCCTGATGCCTATCGAGGATATCTTCTCCATCACCGGACGTGGTACTGTGGCCACCGGCCGTATCGAAACGGGTGTCGTGAAAGTGAACGACCCTGTCGAGATCATCGGTCTGGGCGAAGAGCCGCGCCGTT
>JAFWVY010000010.1 GCA_017523725.1 Bacteroidales bacterium | reverse complement strand
ATGGAGAAATAGTTGGGATGTTCCGCAGCATCTTCCGTCAGGACAAAGGCTTCGGACGCGGCGCCCTCTCTGCCCTTGACCACCGGCTTGACAAAATAGGTGCACCGTTTGCCGATGGCCGGTTTCGTATCGACGAAATCGGTGGTTTTGGAGATGACTTTGCCGTTCAGTTTGACCGCCCTGCCGCCTTCAATGGTGCGATACACATTGAAACCCACGAACTCGGGATCGGTATCCAGCAGGCGCCAGCCCACATAGACCTGGTTCTTCTCGTTAATCAGGGCTGTGACGCCACGGTCCAGGTTCTCCTGCACACGGGCAGGGGCATTGAAAGCGTATCCCTCGACCTTCGGCTTCGGGAACAGAAGCCGCTGCGAGCGCTGCGGGTTCATCACCGGATAATAATAAGTACGCTCAGTCAGATCCTGAGCCAGCATCACCTCAAGCGACAGCAGGCAGGCAAATGCCATGAAAACAATTCTTTTCATATCGTGGAAAATCTCTAAAACGTAAAGATACTTATTCCGCGTGGATTATCAAAGAAAAAAAGGCGGGACGGCCGGGGCGGCATATCCGGAATAAACTTGTAAATTTGTTCTCCCGTTCCGCAATGTCACGGACGGCAAATATTCACATCATGATACAGAAACGCTGTTTTATCCTCACCATCATGGTCCTGTGCGCCAGTGTCCTTTCGGCACAGACCGAGCCGGATACCTGCTACTGGACCGGCAAAGGGCTTTTCTCTGTCAACCTTTCGCAGGTGAGTCTGACCAACTGGGCCGCCGGTGGCGAGAACACCGTCGGATTCGACGTGCTGATGAACTATTCGCTCGACTACAAGAAGGACAAGACCATCTGGCAGAACCGGCTGGAAATGAACTACGGCATGAACGACATGGAAACGTCGGGCACCCGCAAGACCAACGACAAGCTGTACTTCTCGTCCACCTATGGCTATGAAATTGCCAAGAACCTGTACCTGAGCTCACTGCTGACCTTCGAAACTCAATTCGACGAAGGGTTCAACTACAGTACGAACCCTTACACCTTGATTTCGAAATTCATGTCCCCCGGCTACCTGACCGTCGGTCTCGGTCTGACCTGGACCCCGAAACCCTGGTTCAAAGCCACCTACACGCCTGCCACCTGGCGCGGCACTTTCGTCACCGACGATGAACTTTCGGCGCAGGGTGCCTTCGGCGTCGATCCGGGCGAACACCTCTATTCGGCATTCGGTAGCAACCTGAAGATGGAGTACGAGCAGGAGATCATGGAAAACATCAAACTCTATTCGCGGCTGGAACTCTTCTCCGACTACCTGGACGAGCCGAAGAACGTGGATGTGAAATGGGACGTGCAGATTACCATGGCCGTGAACAAGTGGTTCTCCACCAACATTTCCACCAACCTGATTTACGACAACGACATCAAGATGCTGCAGGACGACGGGACGAAAGGCCCCCGGACGCAATTCAAGGAAGCGTTGGCGGTCGGATTCAAGTTTGATTTCTGACAGCGGCGTCTCAGTGCCCGTAATCCGAAAGACGGTTCCGCCGGCCGATGACCACGACCGACGAGACCGTCTTTATGGCATCATGCGGGCCGAAACTCTCGATCAGCTGTTTGTCGCGGCTGACATGGAAGATATGCGGCTGGTCGGCCGTGCCGTGTCCCTGCCAGTTCGCGAACACGACGGAGCCGTCTCGAAGCGCATACATGCCGCCGAGAAACTTGAACGGCTCACCGGGCAGATCCTTGTTGGACAATTCCCATATCAGCCGCCCTTTGCGGTCGTAGCGGAGCAACCGCGGATTCCGGTCGGCATCGGCAGCGGAAACCATGGTGTCGCCGTTGCGGAGACGCATCACCGAATGAGCGCCGCCTGACACCGGAGCCTCCCAGACAATCCGGCCGTCCGCATCGTATTCCACGACCTTTTTGCCGGCATAATGCGCCACCAGAAAATGCCCGTTGCGCAACCTGCGCGCATTGCGGATGAAACCCATGCCGGCATCGGTGACTCCTTCCGGCAGGATGCAGACCTCATGGACGATGCGACCGTCCGGTGCGATTTCGAGCAGCCGCCCGGCATTGCACTCACCTACAAATGTATTCCCGTTCCGCAGACGCTGACAGGCAAAGACATGACTGTCGGAACGGTAACAGAACACCGTATCCTGCGCGCGGGTGACCTCCAATACGCCGTGCCCTGTTGTAAACAGCATGTTGCCATTTGGCAACAACCATACGTCGTTCGACATCGGTGCCTCATGTTCCCATACAACCTGCCCGTCCTCGAACAGGAGCACCTTGCCCTGACTGTAGTCGGTACAAATGAAATGGTCGAACACGTGTTTCGGCGCACAGAAGGCCGAAACAGAAAGAAAGCAGAGACACAGGCAAAGCCCCTGAAACAGGCCATGTTTTTTCATAACAGAATCAACTTGTCAGGAAAAAGATACACCGGAAACTGTCCGCCGACTGGAGACGGTCGGAATCAGAACAAACAGGGCCGGTAATACCACGGCGCATCGTAAAACGGATAGAACGCGCCATACGCATAGGGGCCCCAGTACGGCGCCAGCCCTTTCGCCACACTCAGTTCGGCACGGACCCACGTACTCTCGTTCGGGCGGTATTCGGCTCCCAGCGAATAGACATCATACGATGAAGCCGGTCCGAACCGGGCATCGCCGAACTGGTGGGTCACCGACCCCCATACCGTCCATTTTTCGTTGATACGGTAGATGCCAGCCAGCGAAACCCTGACACTGCTCAGATCGCCGTCCGATTCATAGGTAGCCCAGGGTAAGGGCTTGAGGTCGTAACGGGCGTAGCGCAAAGCCGCAGCCATCTGCAACCGGGGTGAAATCTGCTTCCGGATGGTGGGTTCTACGAAATAGGATGAACCTATGTGCGAAACGAACGAAGTCCCCATGCCGAGTGTCACCTGGGCACGCTCCGGCACCAGCGACGGGGCCGGAACAGCGCCGTCCGGCGTCTCCAGCGCGGCGAGCCGTCCGAAGACGACCAGCATAAGAGCCATTGTCAGCAATATCTTTCGCATGATTTCAGAATTATGTCGCAAGATACAACGAGTTTTTCAAAAACCGTCGGATTTAACATTTTTTGAGAAGATTCATGCTTCCCGGCCATGGAAAGCGACCTCTGCAATCGCTTCTGTCATGCCGCTCCACCGATACTTGCGCTTTTCTTCGAGGATGCCGGCATCGAAATCGTTCCGATGGCGGTGGAGACAAAAATCAACCAGGGCGTCCGCAATGGCCGGGACCTGCGGTTCCACCGCATATCCCACTTTGCCGTCGGGTATCATTTCAGCAAGCCCGCCGACCCGCGTCACCAGCATCGGACGGCAGAAATGGTAGCAAATCTGCGTCACACCGCTCTGCGTGGCATGCTTGTATGGCTGGACGACCAGGTCGGCGGCACAGAAATAATAACGCACGTCCTGGTCGGCGATGAACCGGTTGTGCAACAGCACCCGGTCGCCGAGGCCATAACGGTCTGTCAGTTCCTGATACGGACGCATGTCGCCGTAGCATTCGCCGGCGACGATGAGACGCACAGGACAGGCCCGGAGCCGCTCGTCCGCAAAGGCCTCGAGCAGCCAGTCCAACCCCTTGTATTCCCGGATAAAGCCAAAAAAAAGCAGGTTGATGCCATCAGACGGTATGCCCGTATGCGCGCAGGCCTCTTCACGGGGAACCGGGTCTCCGAAATTGTCGTACAAGGGATGCGGCTGATACCGGGACGGCAGGGAGGGCCTCACCGCGCGGAGATCCTCCTGGACTTTCTGCGACATGGTGACCGCTCCATGGATCGACGAAAGAAAATAACGCGTCAGAATCCGGTCGCCAGGCCGTTTCTCATGCGGCACGATGTTGTCGGTGATGGCCACCACCCGGGTGTGGCCATTGCGGCGGACAAGACGCGCGATGGTGCCGAAGCAGGGGGCCATGAGCGGAATCCAGAAACGGAACAGAACCACATCGGGGCTCCGGCGGGCGATCTCCCGACCGACCTTCAGCCAATTCAGCGGATTAATAGAATTGATCTTCACAAAAATATCCAGTCCATCGGGAGCCGGCCGGTCGTCGTACTGTGACACGCCGGGGAAAAGGAATCCGGGATACTGCAGCGAAAACGTATAGACGGTCACATCCCATCCCTCCTGGCGGAACTGCTGCGCCAGACGTTCGTTGTAAACTGCCAGCCCGCCGCGGAGCGGATGGGCCGGGCCGATAATCAGGATGGAGCGCGGAGCCGTCATACTCAGGTTTTCCGCAAATGTACACAGATTTTCAGAATTAACCCATTATCTTTGCCGACATGAATCAGAGACTGTCTTCTGTTACCACCCTGCTGTTCGATTTCGACGGCGTACTGGCCGACACCGAGAGCGGGCGATTCATGGCCTACGGAGAAATCCTGGCCGAATACGGATTCTCACTGCAGGAGCGGTGCGAACTGAAAAATATCTCGGGACTCACCGGAGATGGCATCCTGACCAAGTATTTCCCGGAACTGACCCGCGAACAGGTCCGCGAGATTGTCCGGCGCCGGCAGGCGCTCTACATGGGGAACCTGGCCAAATACTGCCCGGCCTATCCGGGAGCCGTGGAAACGGTGCGCGACCTCAAGCAGCGCGGGTATTTTCTGGCGCTGACCACCGCCAATTCGACCAAAGCGGCTGAGACACTGCTCGAATCCCTGCATGCACGTCCCTGTTTCGATGCCGTATGCGGCCGGGAAATTTGCGAGGATCCCATCCGTAAAATAAAGGAATACAGCCTGGTCCCCGAGCATCTGAACCGTACCGTCGCCGAATGTGCCGTCATCGAAGACTCGCCGACGGGGGTCCTCGGCGCCAAGCGCGGAGGATTCTTCTGCATTGCCTTCGAACGGTTCCCGCACCCCGATGTCACGGCCAATGCCGACATCCTGCTGCACGACTACAACGAATTCCGGGCTCTCTTCGACCTGGCGCCCCTTGCCCTGTGACCATGCGCGCCATCGCCCTCTTCCTTCTGAAATGTCTCTGCACGGCCGTTACCATCCTGTTGCTGGCCGCCTACGTCACCGGATACATCCGGCCGGGAGCGCATTTCTACGGGCTGACGGGGCTGATGTACCCGTTCATGGTCCTGATGGCCGTTCTCTGCATCGTCGGATGCCTTCTGCTCCGCTGCAAATGGGGCTGGCTGCCCGTTTTAGCCCTGGCTGCCGGCTACGACTTCCTGCCTCGCTACGCCGGTTTCGGCCGCAAAGAGACCGTCCACGCAGAAAGACCGGAAATCAAACTGATGACCTACAACGTCTGCTGTTTCTCCTGGGAGAAAAACAACCGGGACAACATCTTCAAGTATATCCGTGAAAGCGAGGCGGATATCGTCTGCATGCAGGAGGCGCTCAGCGGCAATCTCCAGAAGGACATCGCCGCCCAACTGCCACAGTACCCCTACGTGCAGACTGCCATGTACACCCGGAATGCGCAGCTGGTCCTGCTCAGCCGCCATAAAATTGTCCGTCGCGAGAACATCCGGTTCAGCCGGGGTTCGGGTTGCGCCATGTGCTGCGACCTGCTCGTCGGCACCGATACGGTCAGGGTTTACACCTTGCACCTCAACTCCTTCGGATTCAGCCGGAACGAAAAAAACTACATCGACACGGCACCTCTGGTCACACGGAATGACATCCAGTGGACCAAGTTGAAAAGCATCGGGGCCGCCCTGCAGCACGGTTTCGCCGACCGCAGCGGGCAGGTGGACACCGTGTCGGCGCACATTGCCCGTTCACCCTATCCTGTCATCGTCTGCGGCGATTTCAACGATACGCCCGCATCCTACACCTACCGGAAAATCAGGGGGAGACTGCACGACGCCTTCCGTACGTCGGGCAAACTGCTCGGAGGCACGTTCCGCATCCGCGGAAACTATGCCCTGCGCATTGACTACTTTTTATGCGACAAGAAATTCGCTGTCACGGGATACGAGTCCCCGCACCTGAGCTATTCGGACCACTATCCGGTTATCTGCAAGCTCACTTTCCGGTAGACGACCGCTTTTCCGGAAAAACCACGATGTAACCCTTCAGCGAGGGCCCCTTCAAAGTGAAATAAAGCTGGAACTCATCCCATTCGTAATGGTAGGTTGAGATCGAATCCCAACTTTCAAGAGGCCTTTCCGAATCGGAAATACGGTTCAGCGCCGCAAGCAGCGTCCGGAGCTTGGTCCGCGACTCCGTCTGGTCGGCGTATAATTTGACGAAATGGTACACCGCAGCCGTGTCGGTCTGTTCCACCGTCACCTCGGCATCAATATAGTCCAACGCGTCAGACACGGTTTCGACCTCCTTCTCCTTCGTGCAGTGCGCTGCAAAAAGCAACACGCAGAGCACCAACAATATGTGCAATAACCTCTTCATGTTTCCCTTTTTTATACCTGCAAATGTAGGAAAACTTTCACGTCAAGCAAAGCGCCAGTGTTGTTTTGCACGGCAAGCAGCCCGGACACAGTCGCGAAGCGGCAGATACCGTTTGAATATTTCGGTAAGCCGAAGTACCTTTGCGGCATTAAAAAACTGAATCAGATGGAATACGATTTCAACGCGATTGAAAAGAAGTGGCAGCGCTACTGGGTGGAACACAACACCTACAAAGTCACCGAAGACCCCTCCCGGCCCAAATACTACGTGCTCGACATGTTTCCTTATCCGTCCGGCGCCGGACTGCATGTGGGACATCCGCTGGGGTACATCGCCTCCGACATCTACGCCCGTTACAAACGGCTGCAGGGCTTCAACGTGCTGCATCCCATGGGCTACGATGCTTTCGGTCTGCCGGCCGAACAGTATGCCATCCAGACCGGACAGCATCCGGCCGTGACGACCGAAAAGAACCTGAACCGCTACCGCGAGCAGCTGGACAAAATCGGTCTTTCTTTCGACTGGAGCCGGCAAGTCAAGACCTGTGACCCGAAATACTACCGCTGGACCCAGTGGGCGTTCATCCAGATGTTCCACCACTGGTATGACAACGATATGCAGAAGGCCCGCCCCATCGCAGACCTGACCGCCATATTCGCCCGTGAGGGCAATGCCGCCGTCAACGCAGCAAACTCCTGCCGCCGCACGTTCACTGCCGCCGAATGGAACGCCATGGACGAACGGGAACAGCTGACCCTGCTGCTGGACTACCGCATCGCCTATCTGGCCGACACCCAGGTGAACTGGTGTCCGAAACTCGGCACGGTGCTCGCCAACGACGAAGTGAAAGACGGACTGTCGGTCCGCGGAGGCTACGAAGTCGTACAGAAAGAAATGAAACAGTGGTCGCTGCGCATCTCGGCCTATGCCCAGCGGCTCATCGACGGACTGGACGGACTGGAATGGAGCGACGCGCTCAAGGAAATCCAGCGCAACTGGTTCGGCCGCAGCGAGGGCGCTGAAGTCTATTTCCCCGTCAAAGGGCTGGACGAGAAAATGCTCATCTTCACGACCCGTGCCGACACCATTTTCGGTGTCACCTTCATGGTGCTGGCCCCCGAAAGCGAATGGGTGGACAAAGTCACTACGCCCGACCGGCGACAGGCAGTCGACGCCTATCTCGAGCAGGTCAGGAAACGCAACGAACGCGAACGCCTGGCCGAGACGAAGACCGTGTCCGGCGTGTTCTCCGGAGGCTATGCCGTGAATCCTTTCACCGGCACCGAAGTGCCCATCTGGATCAGCGACTATGTGCTGGCCTCGTACGGCACGGGTGCCATCATGGCCGTGCCGGCGCACGACAGCCGCGACTACGCGTTTGCCCGCCATTTCGACCTGCCGATTATTCCGCTGATCGAAGGATGCGACATCTCCGAAAGCAGTTTCGACGCCAAGGAAGGCATCATGACCAATTCCGGCTTCCTGTCGGGAAAAACCGTCCAGGAAGCCATCCCCGCCGCCATCGATGAGGTGGAACGGCGCGGCATCGGCCGGCGCAAGGTGAACTACCGGCTCCGCGACGCCATCTTCAGCCGCCAGCGCTACTGGGGTGAACCGTTCCCGATTTATTACAAGGACGGCCTGCCCTTCACGGTGGACGAGAAAGACCTGCCCATCACCCTGCCGGACATCGACGCTTACCGTCCCACCGAGCAAGGCGAACCGCCGCTCGGCCGGGCGAAAAACTGGACCTACAAAGGCTTCCCGCTGGAACTCTGCACCATGCCGGGATTCGCAGGCTCTTCGGCCTACTATTTCCATTACATGGATCCCGACAATACGGAGCGGCTCGTCTCAGAGAAGGCCGCCGCCTACTGGCAGAACGTCGACCTTTATGTCGGCGGCACGGAACACGCCACCGGACATCTGGTTTACAGCCGGTTCTGGTGCAAGTTCCTGCACGACATAGGTCTGGTCGATGTGGATGAGCCCTTCAAGAAGCTCATCAACCAAGGCATGATCCAGGGCCGGTCCAACTTCGTTTACCGCATCAAAGGCACCAACAAGTTCGTTTCGGCCGGTCTCAAGGACCAGTACGACACCACCGAAATCCACGTGGACGTGAACATCGTGCAGAACGACGTCCTCGACCTCGAACGCTTCAAAGCCTGGATGCCCGACTTCGCCGATGCGGAGTTCATCCTCGAGGACGGCCGGTACATCTGCGGATGGGCCATCGAAAAGATGTCGAAATCGATGTACAACGTCGTCAACCCGGACAGCGTCATCGCCCGCTACGGCGCCGACACGCTGCGTCTCTACGAGATGTTCCTCGGTCCGGTCGAGCAGTCCAAACCGTGGGACACGGCCGGCATCGAAGGTGTCCACCGCTTCTTGAAGAAACTGTGGTCACTGTGCTGCGGCCGCGGCGACACGCCGGCCTTCACGGACGAGGAGCCGACCGAAGCCGAATACCGCATTCTGCACCGGACCATCCGGAAAATCCAACACGACATCGAAACCTTCTCGTTCAACACAGCCGTCAGCACTTTCATGATTTGCGTCAACGACCTGCAGGACCTCCGGTGCAGCAAGCGCCGCATCCTCGAGCCGCTCGTCATCATGCTGGCGCCCTTCGCACCGCACATTGCCGAGGAAATCTACGCCGCATTCGGACACGACACGTCGGTCACCGATGCGCGGTTCCCCGAAGCCGACGAGAAATACCTGGTCGAAAATACGTTCAACTATCCCGTTTCCTTCAACGGCAAGACCCGTTTCATGCTGGAACTGCCGCTCGGCATCGACGCCAAAGGGGCCGAAGAAGCCGTCCTCGCCCATGAAACGGGCCAGAAATGGACCGAAGGGAAGACCATCCGCAAGGTTATATTTGTCCCGAAAAAAATCATCAACATCGTGGTGAACTGATAATTATCCTCATTTTTACCACCATTTTTCTCTCCAATTTCAAACTTTGGCACGCTTTTTGACAAATGGGCGGCCGGTTTAAAAAAGAGAGAAAAAAGATGAAAACAAGAATGACAATTAGCAGCAGTCCTGTCAAGGTACACGGACTGGGTCTGACAAGGTTCTTCTACTTCGTACGGAATTACAATCCGAAGTTCTAAAAGAACCGGTCGAAGTCGCAAGACGGAGACTTAAAAAAAGAAAAAACAAACAACAAGTATAACCTCAAAAAGAAAGCCCGGCAGTCTGCCGGGCTTTTTCTTTGTCTGCCGCAGATTTCCGGCACACTTTTGCAGACGGCGGCCTTTCCTGCTGTAAAAAGTTGTACCTTTGCAGGCAAGAGAAATAATATGCGCTCCGTATTCCTTTTCAGTTTCAGCATTCTGTGGATGACGGCCATGCTCTGCATCTCATGCCGTGCGTCCGCCACCGAAGCCCCCGACGGACCGGCCGGCACGGAAGATCTGCCATCGGCCGCACGGGCTGTTGAACCGAGCATCGTCCTGTCGCCCCGCATGCCCGGACGCCTGTCCTTTGCCGGCGAAGAAGTGCCGCTCCAGATGTTCGATGTCTTTGAGTCGCTCGAGAAAGAACTCATTGTCAACGCCTACCTGCACTCATCGACCATGCAGTGCATCAAGCGGGCCGCACGGTTCTTCCCGGCCATCGAGCCCATCCTGAAGGCGAACGGCATTCCTGACGACTTCAAATATCTGTGCGTTATCGAAAGCAGCCTCACCCAGGCCGTCTCGCCGGCCGGTGCCGCCGGATTCTGGCAGTTCCTGAAAACCACCGCCGCCGAATTCGGACTGGAAGTGAATACCGAAGTGGACGAACGGTACAACATCGACCTTTCGACCGCAGCGGCCTGCCGTTACCTGCAGTCCGCCCGCGACCAGTTCGGCAGCTGGACCATGGCCGCCGCCGCGTACAACATGGGCAAGGCCGGTGCCGCACGGCAGGTGCGCCGCCAGCGGGTCAGCAATTACTACGACCTGCTGCTCAACGACGAGACCGCCCGGTACGTGTACCGCATCCTGGCACTGAAAGTCATCATGGAACAGCCCGGGACCTATGGGTTCACCCTGCAGCCGGATGAACTCTACGCACCGATACCGTGCGACACCGTCAAAGTCAGCACCCCCGTGCCCGACCTGGTGAAATTCGCCTTCGATCACGGCATCAATTACAAGACACTCAAGATAATGAATCCATGGCTCCGGGAAACCACGCTGAGCAACAAACGCGGCAAGACCTACCGCATCCTCATCCCCGAAGCCGGATTCCGGCCGTCGGTGAGCGAAATGCTTGACGAAGCAAGTATCCGGAAGATAGAATCCACCCAGCCGTAAGACCTCTGATCCGCCAGATGAAGTCGAAACAACCAGCCGACCGAACCACATATCTTCCTGAAAACCAAGAAGACTGCATCCACGTATGCGGCGCGTGCACCCATAACCTGCGCGATGTGGAAGTACGCATCCCGCACAACGCCCTGACCGTCATCACCGGACTCAGCGGCAGCGGCAAGTCGTCGCTGGCCTTCGACACCATCTACGCCGAAGGAGAACGCCGGTACATGGACACCTTGTCGGCCTATGCCCGGCACTTCATCGGCACCATCGAACGGCCGCAGGTGGAGTACATCACCGGCCTGAGCCCCGTCATCGCCATCGAGCAGAAGACCACGAACAAGAACCCGCGCAGCACGGTCGGCACCATCACCGAAATCTACGATTTCATGCGTCTGCTGTTCGCACGTGCCGCCGATGCCTATTCCTCGGCGACAGGTGAAAAGATGGTGAAATACAGCGATGACCAGATTGTAGACCTTATCTGCAAGAACTTCGAAGGACAGGCCGTATATCTGCTGGCGCCGGTGGTCCGAGGCCGCAAGGGGCATTACAAGGAACTCTTCGAACAGATTCGCCACCGCGGTTTCCTGACGGTCTGCATCGACGGCGAATTCACCGACCTCCGGCCCAACATGCGCATCGACCGTTACAAGGTGCACTTTATCGACATCGTCATCGACAAATTCATCGTGTCGGAAAACGACCGGGGACGCATCCGGAGTTCGCTGCTGACGGCCATGAAACACGGCAAAGGCGTCATCCGCATCCAGGCGAAACAAAGCGGCGAAAGCCGGTTCTACAGCCGCATGCTCATGTGTCCCACCACCGGACTGTCGTACGACGACCCGGCGCCGCACACCTTCTCCTTCAACTCGCCGCAGGGCGCCTGTCCGCACTGCAACGGGCTGGGCACCATTTCCGAAGTGGACATCGACAAGATGATTCCCGACCGCTCGGTCAGCATCAAGAAGGGCGGCATCGTGCCCCTCGGTCCGGCCAAGCAGACGATGATTTTCCACCAGATCGAAGCCATTGCCGACCGTTACAAACTCGACCTGTCCGACCCGATCGCCGATTACCCCGATGAAGCCCTCCGCGCCATCCTCTACGGTTCGGAAGAAACCTTCCGCATGAGCAGCATGCTGGGCGGCCAGGAATACCTGCTGCACTTCGAAGGCGTCATCAACTACCTGCTGCAGGAGCAGAACGAATCGACCTCGGCCAAGACCCAGAAATGGGTGAACCAGTTCGTCCGCCACATCCCCTGTCCCGAATGCCACGGCACCCGGCTCAAGAAAGAGGCCCTGCAGTTCAGGATCCATGACAAGAACATTGCCGAGCTGGCCGCGCTTGACATCTCCCGGCTGCAGGCCTGGTTCGAGCAACTTCCGCCGCATCTGTCCGAAAGACAGCGCACCGTGTCGTCCGAAGTGGTGAAAGAGATTATCAAACGGCTGCAGTTCCTGACCGACGTCGGCGTGGGCTACCTCTCGCTCGACCTGCCGTCTGCGACCCTGTCGGGCGGTGAATGCCAGCGCATCCGGCTTGCCTCGCAGATAGGGTCCCAGCTGGTCAACGTGCTGTATATTCTCGACGAGCCCAGCATCGGCCTGCACCAGTGCGACAACGACCGACTCATCCATTCGCTTGAGAAACTGCGCGATGCAGGCAATTCCATCATCGTGGTGGAACATGACGAAAGCATGATGCGGGCCGCCGACTATCTCATCGACATGGGACCCGGCGCCGGTCGTCTGGGCGGACACGTCACGGCACAGGGCTCCCTGCCTGAGTTCCTGAAGACCGATTCGCTCACCGCCCGCTACCTGCGTGGCGAATGCCGCATCCCGGTTCCGGCCGTCCGCCGCAAGCCCGAAGGGCCCACCCTCCGCATCAACGGCGCCTCGGGGCACAACCTCCGGCATATCTCCGTCGATTTTCCGCTGGGCGTCTTTATCTGCGTGACCGGTGTCTCCGGCAGCGGCAAATCGTCGCTCGTCAACGACACCCTCTACCCCATCCTCAGCCAGAAACTCTACCGTTCGCTGCGCGATCCACTGCCCTACGACAGCATCGAAGGCCTCCAGTATATCGACAAAGTCATCCAGGTGGACCAGTCGCCCATCGGCCGGTCGCCGCGCTCCAATCCGGCCACCTACACCGGCGTCTTCACCGCCATCCGCGAGCTGTTCGCCGAAACGCCCGAAGCCAAGATCCGCGCCTACACGCCGGGCCGGTTCTCGTTCAACGTCAAGGGCGGCCGCTGCGAAGTATGCGGCGGGGCCGGCATGCGCACCATCGAGATGAACTTCATGTCGGACGTGTACATCCAGTGCGACGCCTGCCGGGGCATGCGCTACAACCGCGAGACGCTCGAAGTGAAATACCGGGGCAAAAGCATCGGCGACGTGCTCGACATGACCATCAACATGGCCGTGGAATTCTTCGCCAACCATCCCTCCATCCTGCCGCCGCTCAAAGCACTGCAGCAGGTCGGGCTGGGCTACATCCGGCTCGGGCAGGCATCGACCACGCTGTCGGGCGGCGAAAGCCAGCGCGTCAAACTGGCCGCGGAACTGGCCCGCCACGACACCGGCCGCACCCTGTACATCTTCGACGAGCCCACCACCGGCCTTCATTTCGAAGACATCAACGTCCTGCTCGGCGTGCTGAACAAGCTGGTTGACCGGGGCAACACCGTCATCGTCATCGAACATAACCTCGACGTCATCAAATCGGCCGACTACATTATCGACATGGGTCCCGAAGGCGGCACCGCCGGCGGCGAAATCGTCTGCACCGGCACGCCCGAAGAAGTGGCGCAGCAACACACCGGCCATACCGCCGAATACTTGGAGCGGGTGCTGAAGGGGTGAGAAGGAGACTTCCACGGCAGCTTTGGTGAGACATGTTCCGTATTTGCGATACCGCAAGAAAAATTGACCTTGCGGCTGGGCGTTTCCGCACTGAATCCAGAAAGTACGGAAAGAGGCAAGGAAACAAGTATGGTAAAGAGCTACCATTTTCGTGAGGTCACGAAAATGGTGCAAGACTCTCTGCATAATCGTTGCGGAAGATTTCGCATATTACAGCCGCCGAACTAGCCAGGATACATGGGATATCAGAACAGGAAGCATATCGCAAAATTGAAAGCATCTGGAAAAATCCTCCGTGAAGGGTCTGACATTGCCGGCGAATGGAAAGTTCTTAAGTAAACGCACGCATCAAGATTTATCTTGCTGCAGAGCAAGGTCAGACCTTCAATACGGTCTATACCGAGCTCCAGGCCATCTTGAGCGATGACGTTCGCACATCCGCTAATCATATCATTATCAAACATAAAGAGAATACAAAAAAAATACTCCAAAGGTTGTTGCATAAATTTATAATTTTACCTCTGCGTAACTAATGATCCTATCAAATGGGGACGCATCTTAAAAAGAGATAATTCAGAATCACAATATTGTCCCCACTCCCCGAAAGAGGATGGCTACATTTTACATTTCTCCCTATGAAAAAGATCCTGTTAACCCTCTTTTGCTGCATTGTAAGTCTTGCAGCAGCTCAGGCAGAAGAAGTCCAAGGCTATCAAATTCCTAAAGGCAAAGCCATCTACATCCCTGAAGAGCTGCGCGACAACGACTTCACAAACAAGGACTCAAAATGGAGCTATTACCGCATGGCTTGTACACCAAACGTGGTGTGTTTCTGGGAGAAAGGATTTGGCGACGACCTCAGTAAGGCGCCAGACCTCGATGGTCACAAGATGACAGTCGATCTCGACAACCTCCTCTGTCGCGTAGAGTACTTCTACAATGTCTATCGTGACATGATGGGATTCATTCTTCCAGGCTCAAAGGCCGATAAATACCGCATGATGGTGATGCTCAACTACTCCCTCGAAGGGACTGCCTATGGTGGCTGCTACGACAATGAGATTGGAGCACTCTGGATTGCGCCAAACCGCATACAAGACAAAACGCTCAACTGCATCGCACACGAAATCGGGCACTCTTTCCAGATTCAGATTTCCTGCGACGGAGAAGGGCACGGTGGTGGTGGCATCATGGAAACAAGTGCCCAATGGATGCTTTGGAACGTCAACCCCAAATGGACAACAGACGAAAACTACCACTGGGAGGCCTTCAAGAAACTCATACACCTCAGTCTCTTTAACAGTGAGAACATGTATCATGCACCATTCGTCCTCGAGTACTGGAGTTTCCTGCACGGACTCACCTATATGGCCGATATGTTCCGGGGCGGACGACTTGGTGAAGATTTCACACAGACCTACATGCGTATGTACAATGTCGACGTGAAACAGATGGGCGATGAATTGCTCGACTGTTACAGCCGTCTCATCACTTTCGACTTCCCTGATAAGCGCAAAGAGAGCGTGCGCTATTCATGTGAGATGCTGAGCGAGATGAAAGAAGTCACAGGCGGATGGTTGCAGCCTGTCAATGCACCACAAACCTACGGATTCAATGTCGACGAAATCAAACTTCCTGACGCAGGTCAGACCGTCAAGATACAATTCCGGGCTCTCTCACAGAAAGACAACATAGGCTATCGCTACGGACTTGTAGCTGTCGACAACGACAACAATCCGACCTATCTCGGAGCCAATTCAGACGCAAAGAAGACGCTCTCCTACAAAAACCCGGGGAACATCAAGAAACTCTATCTTGTAGTCGTAGGCTGCCCTGCAAAAAAATATAACCCGGATTCATTTGGATGGGGACGTCGCGACCAGCAAGAAGATGACGGTCCTGTAACCTATCCATATCAAATCAAATTCTAAAGCCATATGAAAAAACTACTCATCATCCTCTTGTTCTGCACAATACTCTCAACAAGCGCTGGGGCACAAGTCAGTATCTATTCGCCAAACAAGCAGATAAAAGTTGAACTCTCCGATCGGAACGGACTTTCGTTCTCCGTCACCGATGGTTCCAGCCTCCTCATCAAGTCAGCAACCATAGGACTTGACATCAAAGCGGGCAGCAAACAGATTGACCTCTCTCAGGCAAAAATGGCAGGTAAACCAACAATTAAGGTCGTAAACAGCGACATCACTGCCCCATTCTATCGTCAGGCATCCTATCATACGACCTACAACCACGCCGTTGTGAAACTCAACGGTACAGGAGCGAATCTCGAATTCGCCGTTTTTGACGAAGGAGTAGCCTATCGCTTTGTCACAAAGAGCATTAAGGGCGAATATACCATCGAATCTGAGACATCTGACATTCTCTTTGCCGAAGACTATCTTAGCTACCTCCCGTTCACGACCAATCCACAGAAACCCGAAGCAATGGCTTTTCAGGCAACCTACAACGTTGCGCCTCTTACTCAACAGAAAGACCTTCTCGCCTTTCTGCCCCTGACCATCGATTGCCGCACTGCAAAGATTACCATCATGGAGAGCGATCTCGAGGCATATCCAGGGATGTTCTTCCAGGCAGAAGGCATGAGCCTTAAGGCCCGCTTCCCACGCTACCCGCGCACAACTGATTTCTATCAGTGGCGTAAGCAGCAATACGTGACAAGTACCGAAAACTACATCTCACGTCAAAGCACAAACCGTACTTTTCCCTGGCGCATCCTCGCCATCAGCCACAAAGACACTGAAATGCTCGACAACAATATGGTCTACACCCTCGCGAGTCCTAACCGCATAAGCGATACATCATGGATTCGCCCAGGCAAGGTGGCATGGGACTGGTGGAATGACCGGTCCATTTCAGGCATCGACTTCCAGGCTGGCATCAACGACGCTACCTATAAGTACTACATCGATTTCGCATCCAAATACGGACTCGAATACGTCATTCTGGACGAAGGATGGTATGTCCCTTCCAGCGGCGACCTACTCACCACCATTCCCGAAATCAACCTGCCAGAACTTGTAGAATACGGCAAGAAAAAAAATGTAAAACTCATCCTCTGGTGCGTCTTCAATTGTTTCGACAGTAATATCGATGCCATCTGTGAGCACTATGGCAAAATGGGTATAGCCGGTTTCAAAGTAGATTTTCTCGACCGTAACGACCAGACAGGAGTAGAGATGGCCTATCGCATTGCCGACAAATGTGCGCGCTACCACATGCTGCTTGACTATCACGGCATCTATGCCCCAACAGGCATCAACCGCACTTATCCCAATGTCGTCAACTTCGAGGCTGTCTTCGGAATGGAAGAAGCGAAGTGGACTAAGCAAGGCGAGCAGGACATGCCACTATACGACGTAACTTTCCCATACATACGTCTGCAATGCGGCTATACCGACTTCACGCCTGGAGGATTCCGCAACGCAACATCCAAAGATTTCCAACCAGTCTATAGCAATCCCATGACCATGGGAACACGCTGTCACCAAATTGCACACTACATCGTTCATGACTCACCTCTCACAATGTTGGCCGACAACCCGACCATCTACGAGAAAGAGTCAGAATGCACACGATTCGTTGCCTCCCTTCCATCCCTCTACAAGAGCATGAAAGTTATCGATGGCGTGATGGGTAAGTACATCGTGACCGTTCGCACCGATAATGCAGGCAACTTCTACGTAGGTGGCGAGACTAACTGGGAAGCACGCGATCTCAACCTGGACCTCGGTTTTCTCCCTGCAGGCAGATTCAAGGCCGAGATCATTACCGATGGCATTAATGCAGACAAGGTGGCAACCGATTATCGAATTGAGCGTAAAAACGTCGACAGCACCGACCAATTGCCTATCCGTCTCGCATCAGGAGGCGGATTCGCCATCAAACTCATTAAACAGTAATCTTGCATAGCGGGATTCCCCCCCCTGCATGGATGCTCCCTCGCATTATCTTCATACTATAATTCATCAGTGTCCACCAAGGAAATGAGGGATAAGACCATTGGTGTTGAACAACAGCGTATCGTTTTTGTTTCATAACCAAAAAAGGGCACCCCGTCCGGGATGCCCTTTTCTTGGTGGAAAAACTGCGCTTAAATCAGCTTCATATCGTGCAGCACGCTGTTCGTCTTTCTGACGGCTTCAGCGCTCTTGGCGAACGCAGCCTTTTCGGCGTCGTCCAGCTTGTAGTCCAGGATCTTCTCCCAGCCGTTCCGGCCGATCATCACCGGCACGCCGATGCAGATGTCCTTCTGGCCGTATTCGCCGTCGAGGTACACGCAGCACGGCATCACTTTCTTTTCGTCGCGGATGATGGCTTCGACCAGCGTAGCAGCCGCGGCACCGGGCGCATACCAGGCAGAGGTGCCCAGGAGTTTGGTGAGCGTGGCGCCGCCGACCATCGTGTCGGCCGCGACCTGCTGCAGCGCCGCGCTGTCGAGCAGTGTCGAGACGGGCACGCCGTTATAGGTGGCCAGGCGGGTGAGCGGAATCATGGTGGTGTCGCCGTGTCCGCCGATGACGCAACCGGTCACATCGGTCGGCGCAGCGCCCAACGCCGCACTCAGGTAATATTTGAAACGCGAGCTGTCCAGCAGACCGCCCATGCCGATGATGCGGGTGCGCGGCAGGCCGGTGGTCTTGACCGAGAGGTACGTCATGGTATCCATCGGGTTGCTGATCATGACGATGACCGCATCGGGGGAATACTGCAGTACGCTGCCGATGACGCTCTTGACGATGCCGGCGTTGATGCCGATGAGTTCTTCGCGCGTCATGCCGGGCTTGCGCGGAATGCCGGAGGTAATGACGACCACGTCGGAACCTGCGGTCTTGGTGTAATCGCTGGTGACACCGGTGATGCGCGTGTCGAAGCCCAGAAGGGCGGCCGTCTGCATCATGTCCATGGCCTTGCCTTCGGAAACGCCTTCCTTGATGTCAAGCAGTACGAGTTCGCTTGCCAGTTCTTTCTGTGCGATGCAGTTCGCACATGTTGCACCGACATTGCCGGCGCCGATTACGGATATCTTGCTCATGTTTCTATGGTTAAACGTTGATTTGTTCGGTACTTCCCGCAAAGGTAATAAAAATGCCGACGTGTACGCCAGGCCATGCACTTTTTTACCCGTCGGGCCGTGCCGTTTTTTTGGCGGAATCAGATACATCGGCTATCGGAAAATTTTTACTATCTTTACTTGTTTTTCCCTGTCAGGAAAATTCCTATGGAAATTCATTTTTAAACGATACAACCATGAAGAACAGACTCTTTTTCTACCTGATGGTGGTGCTCGGCCTCTTCTGCCAGTGCGAGAAGGCCGATTCGCAGCCTTCGCAGCAGCAGTCCACCCGGAAACCGACCCTTTATCTCATCGGCGACTCGACCGTGAGGAACGGACGCGGCGACGGTTCCAACGGCCAGTGGGGCTGGGGCGACGCCATCGGGCTGTATTTCGATGCCGAGAAACTGAACGTCGAGAACCATGCGCTGGGCGGCACGAGCAGCCGGACGTACTACACCAACGAGACACTGTGGGCCGAGGTGGTGAAGAAACTGCAGCCGGGCGACTTCGTCATCATGCAGTTCGGCCATAACGACGGCGGTGCGGTGAACGACAACTCACGCGCCAGAGGCACGCTGTCGGGCATCGGCGACGAGACCGAAGAAATCGACAACATGCTCACCGGCAAGCACGAGGTGGTGCACACCTACGGCTGGTATCTCGCGCAGTACATCAAGGAGACGAAAGCCAAAGGTGCCACGCCTGTCGTCTGCTCGCTGATTCCGCGCAACGACTGGGACGAACCTTTCAAGATGCGTCCGGGCGGCGGCAACTATGCCAGATGGGCCAAAGAAGTGGCAGAGCGCGAGAAAGTTGCTTTCATCGACCTGAGTTCCCTCTCTGTGGCGGCTCTGGAGAAAGAAGGGCAGGAAGTCGTCACCGGCAAATACTATCTGGCCTCCGACCACACGCACACGACGGCCGACGGAGCCATGCTGAACGCTTCGCTCGTGGCCGGCGCCATCCGCGACCTGCCGGGTTGCCAGCTGATTCCCTTCCTGCTTGACAAACCCTCCGGCACCTTCCCGGTCAAGAAACAGCTGTTTATCGTGGGCGACTCGACGGTGGCACCCAACTCCGGCAACATCGTCGGTTGGGGTACGCCGATCATCGCCATGTTCGACAGCAACCGCATCACAGTGTACAACCGCGCCCGCGGCGGCCGGAGCAGCCGGACCTACCTGAACGAAGGGCTCTGGGACAATATCATGAAAGAGTTGAAAGCCGGCGACTTCGTGCTGGTGGGCTTCGGGCACAACGACGGCAGCCCGATTGACGACGCCAAGGCACGCGGCTCACTCAAGGGCACCGGCGATGAAACGCAAGATGTGACCAAGGCGGACGGCACGGTGGAAACGGTTCACACATTCGGCTGGTATATGCGCAAATATGTGCAGGATGTCAAGGCCAAAGGTGCCACACCCATCCTGTTCTCGCAGATTCCGTGGGGCGACATGCGCGACGGCAAGTCAGCCCGCGTTACCGAGACTTACGGCAAGTGGCTGAAGGAAATCGCCGATGCCGAAGGCGTACTCTACATTGACCTGAACGACATGGTGGCCACGAAATACGAGGCGCTGGGCATCGATGTCGTCCGCACGTATTTCCCCGGCGACCACACGCACACCAACCTCGAAGGCGCCACGCTCAACGCCCAGACCATGGTAGAGGGCCTGCGCGCGGCACGGAGCCCGCTGGCCAGCTATCTGGCCAGACCGGCCCAGCAGGGTGCACAGCAAGGTGCACAGCAGGGTACACGTCAGGGCGGACAGCGTCCGCAGGGACAGCCCGGTGCCGGCCCGAGACCGCAGGGCGCCCCTCAAGCCAACTGATCAATCCGGTTTGATAAAAAAAGCGGCCCGGGCGGGTCGCTTTTTTTATGTCCTATCGCGGCATGTAGCGCTGGATATTCAGCCGGGCCGGCAGGAACTTGGACACATCGCCGCCGTAGCGCAGCACCTTGCGCACCACGGTCGAATTGATGGCGGTATGTTCGGGGAACGTCAGCATGAAAACCGATTCCACCTCGGGCAGCATGGCCTGGTTCACCTGTGCCACCACGCGCTCGTATTCGAAATCGGACGTCGTCCGCAAGCCGCGCAGCATATACTGCGCCTTGTTCCGGCGGCAGAAGTCGATGGTCAGGTCGGTGTAATACTGCACGTCGATGCGCGGTTCGTCCTGGAACAGATCGCGGATCATGGCCACACGGGCTTCGGGCGAGAAGAACGGCTGCTTGCTGTCGTTGCTTCCGACTCCGACAATCACACGGTCGAAAAGTTTCAGTCCGCGCAGCACAATCGATTCGTGCCCCAGCGTAAACGGGTCGAACGATCCGGGGAAAACAGCAATTCTTTCCATGAGAACAAATTGGGTTTGAGCGGCAAAGGTACAATAAAAAATATTCGGGCGCACCCGTGCATCCGCCTTTGATTGCGTATCTTTGTCCTGACGGACCATTCGTCCGGCATCATTGTTATTATCTGAAACCTAGCAACATATCTGTATGGAAGAAAACTTCAAGGCCGGTTTTGTGAATATCCTCGGCAATCCGAATGTCGGAAAATCCACGCTGATGAACGTCCTGACGGGCGAACGGCTGTCCATCATCACGGCCAAGGCCCAGACGACCCGGCACCGCATCATCGGCATCACCGGCGACGAGACCTGCCAGATTGTTTTCTCCGATACGCCGGGTATTCTGAAACCCGCCTACAAGCTGCAGGACGCCATGATGGAGTTCGTCCGCACGGCCCTCATCGACGCCGACATCTTCCTGTATGTCACCGATGTGGTGGAAGATCCCGAAAAAAATGCGGCCTACGTGGACAAAATGGCCGAAGCGACCGTGCCGGTGCTGGTGCTCATCAACAAGGTGGACCTCAGCCGGCAGGAGCAGTTGGAAGAACTGGTGGAACAATGGCGGAAACGCGTGCCGAACGCCGAGATCATCCCCATTTCGGCCAAGGAGAAATTCAACACGGACCTGGTGATGGAACGCATCCGCGCGCTGCTGCCGGTGCATCCGCCCTACTACGACCTGGACGCCCTGACCGACCGGCCGGAACGGTTTTTCGTATCGGAGATTTTCCGCGAAAAGATTTTCGAGCATTACAGTGAGGAGATTCCGTACTGCACCGAGGTGACGGTCGAATCGTTCAAGGAAAGCGAAGACATCATCCGGATCCAGGTGGCGGTGTGGGTTGCCAGGGAATCGCAGAAAGGCATCCTGATTGGCCGGCAGGGTGCTGCCATCAAGCGCACGGCGACCGATGCCCGCAAGGCCATGGAGCAGTTTTTCCAGAAAAAAGTATTCCTCGAGACCTTCGTCAAAGTGCAGAAAGACTGGCGGGACAGCGAGTACCACCTGCGCCACATGGGTTATATCGAATCGTAAGATGGCTCTGCAGCAGGACATCGGGAAGCTTGGCGAAGACCTCGCCGTGCAATGCCTGGAAGCGCACGGACACACCATTCTGCAGCGCAACTGGCGGCACCGCCACGAGGAAATCGACATTATTTCGAAAGACGGCGACGAGATTGTCTTCACGGAGGTCAAATGCCGTTCCGGACAGCCGGCCGATGCACCCTTCCGGTCCGTAGGTACTGACAAGCGCCGTTTGCTGGTCCGCGCCGCCAACGCCTTTATCCGGCAATTCCATATAAAAGAAGAGGTCCGGTTCGACGTAGTGTCGATCGAACTCGGACCACCCCGCCGGATAGAGTACATTCCGCGGGCGTTCTATCCGCCAGTCAGCGGCTCCCGGAAATAAAAAAAGAGGGACCGGCAACGCCGATCCCTCCGTATGCTTCACAGCCGTTCGATTACTGAGCCTGCGGCCGGGGAGCACCCTGCGGGCCACCCATGCCCTGCGGCATAAGCTGCTGCATCAGTTCGGTCTGTTTCTTCTGAGCATCCGTGAAGATTTCAGTAGCTTTCTTCTTCTGATCTTCGGTCAGCGTAACAGCGGTGTTCAGAGATTCGACCTGCATCTGGATCATAGCGGTGGGATCCATCATGCCACGGCCCATGCCCTGTCCAGGCTGGCCACCCTGACCCGGAGCACCCTGCGGTCTCTGGCCCTGAGGAGCACCTTGCGGAGCACCCTGGGGAGCGCCTTGCGGTCTCTGGCCCTGAGGAGCACCCTGAGGAGCACCCTGCGGAGCACCCTGCGGTCTCTGGCCCTGGCCGGCACCACGCTGGCCACCCATCATACCGCCCATGCGCTGAGCCTGCTGTTCGACCCAAGCATCGAATTTGGCGACCTGGTCACCGGTCATAATTTTCTTAAGAGCCTCATTTCTTTCCGTCTGAATCTTGGTCATCGATTCTCTCATTTTCTGGAAAGCTTCGGGCATCTGGCCACCCTGCGGCATCTGCCCGCCCTGCGGCTGGGCGCTCACTGCCAACATCATAAAGGCAGCAGCAAAAGTCAAAAACAGTTTTTTCATGATAAAAGGTTATTAAAAGGTTGAACTGTATTTCTGAAAAAAAAATCTCATTTTGGACAGAGCAGGTTGAAAAAGGTTTAAAAACGGTTCGAAAATGTTTGCTTTCCAATTTGATAAACCCATCCGCACGACTCCGGGCAAAGTTTTTCCAAATATTATGCCAGAAAAAAACGGGGAAAGACTGGATTGGCGTATTTTTGTACAGGCAATTGTCATCGCATGATATCGCAGAACACCATCGACAGGATTTTCGACGCGGCACAGATCGTCGACGTGGTCAGTGATTACGTCGATCTCAAGCGGCGTGGCGGCAACTATGTGGGCCGCTGTCCGTTCCACGAAGAAAAAACGCCGTCGTTCATGGTGTCGCCGACAAAAAACATCTACAAGTGTTTCGGCTGCGGGAAGGGCGGCAATGCGGTGAACTTTGTCATGGAGTACGAACATCTGTCGTACGTGGAGGCGCTGCGCCATCTGGCCAGGAAATTCCATATCGAAATCGAGGAGACCGGCCGCGAGACACCGCAGCAGCAGGAGCAGCGCAGCAACCGGGAAAGCATGCTGGTGCTGATGGCCCATGCGCAGAAGCTGTTCGCATCGCTGCTGATGGAGCATCAGGACGGACGGGCTATCGGCCTGGCATATTTCAAGGAACGCGGCCTGCGCGAGGATACCATCCGGAAGTTCGGGCTGGGTTACTGCCTGCCCCGGCGTGATGCGTTCACCCGGCAGATGCTGCAGGACGGATTCAAGCAGGAGATGCTGGTCGCGACGGGCATGACCATCGAAGGAGAGCATGGTCCGTACGACCGTTTCTGGGGACGCGTGATGTTTCCGGTGTACGACACGCGGGGCCAGGTCGTGGCGTTCGGCGGACGGGTGCTGACGACCGACAAGACCAAGAAAGTAGCCAAATATGTCAATTCGCCCGAGTCTGAAATCTACCACAAGAGCGACCACCTCTACGGCATCTACCAGGCCAGGCAGGCCATCGGCAAAGAGGACAAGTGCTATCTGGTGGAGGGCTACCTCGACGTACTGTCCATGGCACAGTCGGGCATCGAGAATGTCGTGGCGTCGTCGGGCACATCGCTCACCACGGAGCAGATCAAGCTGATTTCCCGTTTCACGTCGAATGTCACCGTGTTGTATGACGGCGATGCGGCCGGCATCAAGGCTTCGCTGCGCGGCATCGACATGATTCTGGAGGCAGGGTTGCACGTCCGGATTGTCCTGTTGCCCGACGGCGAAGACCCCGATTCGTATGCGCAATCGCACAGCACGGCCGAACTGAAGGCGTTCCTCGCGGCGGAAGAGGTGGATTTCATCACGTTCAAGACCCGGCTGCTGCTCAGCGAGGCCCAGGACGACCCCATCCAGCGCGGCAAACTCATCAGCGATATCATCCGGTCGATTTCCGTCATTCCCGACGCCGTGATGCGGTCGGTATACATCCAGGAATGCTGCCGCACGCTGCAGGTGGAAGAACGGATGATGGTGGCCGAGGTGGACAAGCGGCGGGTGCAGGCGGCGGAACAGCAGTTTCAGCAGCAGCGCCGGCGGGTGGAACTCGGTCGTGAACACGGTGTCCCGTCTTCAGAGGGTGAGGGCACGCCGGAGCGTGAGTCGATGGAAACCGCGGTCCGGATACAGCATGCGCCGGACGAACTGGACATTGCCGAACGCGAGATTATCCGGCTGATGATGATGTATGGATCCCGGCAGATCAAGCCTGAACCGGACGGGCCGGACTGCACGGTCGCCGAGTATATTCTCGGAGAGATGGAGGCCGACGACCTGTATTTCGAACGGCCCCTGTACCGGCGCATCGCGGAAGAAATCGGCGAACGCAACGGCCGCGGGGAGACGACCGGCGAGCAGTTTTTCGTCCGCCACAGGGAACCGGAGGTGGTGGAGCTGGCCGCCTCGTTCTTCGCCGGGAAATATACGCTGAGCAAGATTTTCGATACACACGCCAACAGTGGCAGCACCAAGGTCTCTGTCCGGAAGGAGGAGAACCATCTGAACGAGGTGGTGCCGATGCAACTGATGGCCTACAAGGCAACCAAGGTATCCGAACTGCTCCGGCAGGAAATGGAAAAAATCCGGGAAGCCCAGAGCGCCATACCGGTTGACGAGAACCAGCTCGCCGCTCTGCTGTCGCGCTACGATGCCCTGAGCGCACTCAAAAAACAGTTGGCCGAAACGCTGGGCGAGAGGGTATTCCGGTAAACAGCGAAACCGCCGCGTTCATTAAAGAATCTTAAAGAATTTTAAATTCACCTCATTCGACGCCCGACACTTGGCAGGGCGTCTTTTTCTTGCTAATTTTGTCCGCTTTATATATAATTTAATATACTGATTAATAGTAAGATAAGATTTCGCCCCTCTCATTCGGCGGGGCATTTTGCCTGACAAGACCATGTGGACGACGATCCATAACATATTGTCCGTTGCGCGCTACGAGAGCAAATTGCTGACCCGCAGCTGGTTCTTCAAGCTATTCAGTTTTCTGGCCATCGCGGTCATCCTGTTCTACGACATGGCACAACTCACCGACACCGGCGGGTCGCCGTGGGTGTACCGTGCGGTCCCGTCCACCATCCCGTACATGAACATCCTGATGCTGAACGTAGCACAGGCCATCATCGCGGTGTTCCTGTCGTCGGAATTCATCAAGCGCGACAAACAGCTGGACACCTCGGAAGTGTTTTATGTCCGGCCGCTCAGTAACGCAGAGTACGTATTCGGCAAGACCTGGGGCAACCTGCGGGTGTTTCTGCTGCTGAACCTCATCGTACTGGCTGTCGGATTCATCTTCAACCTGACGGCAGTGAACACCTATATCGATTTTTCGTCGTACATAGTCTATTTCCTGCTGATCAGTATCCCGACGCTGATCTTCATCATGGGTCTGTCGTTCTTCATGATGCTGTTGCTCAAGAACCAGGCCCTGACGTTCATCGTGCTGCTGGGGTACATCATGTACTCGCTGTTCTACCTGCAGGACAAGTATTACTACCTGTTCGACTACATGGCTTACAGTCTGCCGATGTTCAAATCGACCATCACCGGATTCACGGGCATGGAGACCATCATCGCACTCCGGGTGATGTACCTGCTCGCCGGCGTTGCGTTTGTATTCCTGACGGTGTTCCTCTTCGCCCGGTTGCCGGCCAACCCGCGCATGCGTTACATCTGGCTGGCCGGTGCGCTCGTCCTGCTGGCCGCGGCCGGACAGATCGGCATGCGGCACATCCAGGGCGTACAGTCTGGCAAGCATGAACGAGCCGAACTGATTCTGCTGAACGACACGTACGGCCACTACCCCATACTGTCGGTGCTGTCATACGACATGGAGGTGGAACAACTGCCCGAAGCCATTGATGTCAAGGCCGACATGACCGCCGTGCCGCGACGCGACTCGACCACGTTCGTATTCTGTCTGAACCCCGGTCTGACCGTATCGGAGGTGACTTCGGACGGCATGCCGGTGGCATTCGAGCGAAAGCGCCAGCTGCTGCTGGTAGACTTCGGCCGGACACTGCGGACCTCCGACACGGTGCAGCTGACCATCCGCTACAACGGCGGCATAGATGAGAATCTGTGCTACCTCGACATGCCGGATGCCGTCCGTGATGCCCGCCAGCAGATCAACATGGTGAAGATTCCGAAGAAATACGCTTTCCTGGGACCAGATTTCTGTATGCTGACTCCCGAAACCTACTGGTATCCAAGAGCGGGAACGTCGTTCACGATGTTCCATTCGGACTGGCAGCAGGCCTTCTTCAGCGATTTCGACGTCAAAGTGAAACCCGTTGAAGGCCAGATGGCCATCGTGCAGGGTGCCTATTCGGAGGCCGGTGACGGATGGTATCGTTTCTGTCCTGAAACACCGCTGCCGCAGATTTCACTGGTCATCGGCGACTACGAATACCTGGCGGTCGATACGGCGGGGCTCAGTTACGAACTCTACTATATCAAGGGCCACGACTTCTTCCGGCACATGCTGGACAGCATCAAGGGCGACATTCCGACACTCATCGAGGAGAGCATGGAAGACTTCGAGCGTGAAAACGCGCTGCCGTACCAGTACAACCGGTTCTCGCTGGTAGAGGTACCAGGCACCTTCACCGCCTACTCGCGCGCCTGGACGCAGGCATGGGAATGGACGCAGCCGTCCATGGTCTTCTTCCCGGAGAAAGGGTTTTCGATGAATTCCGTCGACTTCACATCCGACATCAAACGGCGAAAACGCTGGCGCAGGGTCGAGGCAACGGAGGCAGAACTGGAGACGTTTGCCTTCACGAATTTCCTGTACACCTTCCAAAGACGGCAGGGCTGGACAGGAATCCGTACCTCGGCGGGCGTGGCGGTCGGACGGTCGGGCAACCCGTGGTATCAGTTCCCACAGCTGTTCGACTTTATCTATAATGTCTATTCGCCCGACATCCCGATGGCCAACCGGCTGGTGTCTGTCTATATGCAGCGCGATGAGATGGGCAATGCGAACAACTTCCGGCGCAACGTCATCGGCATCAGTTCCGAGGAGCAGGCCAGCCTGTTGCTGCAGGAGCAGTCGCTGGAGGAGCTGGTGGCAGATACTTCCAAAAATGATTTGATTTCCAGCATTATACAGCTCAAGGCGGAACAACTTTTCGCCTATGGGGAAATGGAGTTGGGACGGGACAGTTTCGAAAACATTTTCTCCGACATCGTGACAGCCCATCCTTTCCGGAATCTCCGGTTCGAAGAGTTTCTGGACCGGCTGGCCGACTCGACCGGCGTGGACCTCAAGGACCGGATCGATGGCTGGTACCGCGACAAAGGTGCCCCCCGCTATCTTTTCGCGCAAACCGAATTCTACCGGGTGCGCGAGGATCTGGAAGTCAAATACGAAGTGTCGCAGATTATCACGAACGACTCCGACAAGGAAGGCATGATTATCCTGATGCTGCAGTTCGGCTGGGAGGACATCGATTACATCCCGGTCATGATGGGCCCGCACGAAACCAAGGAAGCCGTGTTCGTATCGGAAGAACGGCCGCGCGCCATCATCGTCCGGACATTACTCTCCGAGAACCTGCCGGGACGCATCGAGACCTCGCTGAACAACTGGGGGCGTATTCTCCGGCGTGACCTGCGGAAGCCCGGCATTTTCACCATAGAACATGCCGTCAACTTCGTGCCCGAGAACGAGATCATCGTGGACAACGAAGACAAGGAATTGTTCTCTACTTCGGAACCACGGATTTACGGGCTGCTGCCGCGCTGGCTGGCCAAAGAGGAGACCTCCATCTACAAATACCACGGATTCTCGGCCTGGCGGCCGCCGCTGAAATGGACGCCGACCACCAACAACTTCTACTACGGACAGTATGTCCGCTCGGCCAATGTCATCCGTTCGGGACGCAACGGTGGCATCAGCGGCCAGACCGCCACGTGGAAAGTGCCGATAAAAGAGGCTGGAAGATACGATGTATATTACAACATGTGGCGCGACAACAATGCCATCGGCATGGACTGGAATGCGAGCTACGACTTTCGCATCACGCAGGGCGACACCATCGATGTGAAGGCCTCGCTGGAATTCCGGCGCTGCTATACGGGTTGGAACTACCTGACGACGGTGGTGCTCCCTGCCGACACGGCGCAGGTCGTGCTTTCCAACGACACGCGCCTCCGGTTCCTGATTGCCGATGCGGTGCGGTTCGTTCGTCGTGACGCCGGCAGCACTTCCATCCGGATTATCAACCAGGGATGGGGTAACGACCAGAGAGGTGGATTTGGCGGCCCGAGAGGCGGCGGCGGATTCGGCGGCGGATTCGGCGGCATGATGGGCGGACCCAGACGATGACAAGCCATGAGGAATATCGCAGTCATACTGGCGGCCGGTTCGGGCAGACGCGCCGGCATGGAGGAACCGAAACAGTTCTCCATGCTGAAAGACCGCCCTGTGGTGGAATACGCCCTCGCAGCCTTTGACCGTCACTGCACCATAGACGAGATCTGCCTGGTATGCCACCCGGACTACATGAAGCGAATGGAGGACCTCCGCAAGAAAGGGACGTACCGGAAATGGAGCCGTACGATTCCCGGCGGCGCTACGCGGCGTGATTCGACCCTGGCCGCGCTCCGGGCCTACACGGAGGACGAAGACAACCTGATTTTCCATGACGCCGCCCGTCCGCTGGTCAGCCAGCGCATCATCGGCGACGTGACAGCCGCCCTCGGACAATGGCGGGCTGTGAACGTCTGCGTGCCTTCGGCGGATACACTGATGCGCACCGATGCGGACGGAAAAACCATCGAAGAAGTGCCGCCCAGGCAGTACTGGCAGCGCAGCCAGACCCCGCAGGCCTTCCGACGCAGCGTCATTGCGGCGGCCTATGCCCGTGCGGCGGACGACGACGGCTGTCTGCAGACCGATGATTGTTCGATTGTGAAAAAATATCTGCCGGACGAGTCCATCTTCATTGTGCGGGGCGAACCTGCAAACATGAAACTGACGTACCCGGAAGACTTCTATTATATCCAATACTGGCTGTCCTGAACGATCATGAAAAAAGAAATGACATACATACTGGCGACATGTCTGCTGCTTGTCGGCCTTTGCGTTCAGGCGCAGGTCCCGGCAACGGAGTCCGGCCGGAATGTATTCACGCCGTTCGGGTATCCGCCGCAAACCTATGAACGGACCAACGAAGGAGCCTCGATGCGCCAGCCGCAGTTCCAGATGCGCCCCGGAACCAAAATCGCCCAGGCCTTTTCCCTCGTACAGAACTGGTACGTGGATGCCGACAGTTTGGACATGAACGGCATGGAGGAAGAATCGCTGCGAGACATGCTGCGGCGGCTCGATCCGCACTCGTCCTATCTCAGCCGCGAAGAAGCGCGGGTCATGAACGAGTCCATGCGGGGGCACTTCGAGGGAATCGGCATCGCAACGACCATCTACCGCGACACGGCCATGGTGGTTTCGCTGTCGCCGAACGGACCGGCAGCCCGGGCCGGCATCCAAATCGGAGACCGCATCGTGACCGTCAACATGCAGCCTGTCACCGGCCGCACATTGAACCGGGACATACTGCAGCAGACGCTGCGGGGCGAACGTGGGACGCGCGTCATCCTCGGCATCAAGCGGAAACATGTCTCCCGCTTGCTGTCCATCCCCATTGTCCGGAGCAACATCCCCGTCGAAAGCATAGAGGCGGCCTACTTGGTCACCCCCACCATCGGTTACATCAAACTGGCCCGATTCTCGAACACGACCTACGAAGAAATGGTCAAGGCCATCGGTCGTCTGCAATGGCAGGGCATGCAGCGGCTGATCCTGGATATCTGCGAGAACTCGGGAGGTCTGCTCGACGCCGCGGTCAAGGTAGCCGACGAATTCCTTTCGGAAGGGCAGTTGATTCTGTATACCGAGGGAGACCGGCAACAACGCACCGATTACGTCGCCACCAGGGCCGGACTTTTCCATTCCGGAGCGCTTGCTCTGATGATTGACGAAGGCTCTGCCTCGGGCAGCGAGATTCTGGCGGGCGCCATCCAGGACTGGGACCGCGGCATCCTCATAGGTCGCCGGACCTTCGGCAAGGGACTGGTGCAACGTCAGATCGTCCTGCAGGACGGCAGCATGATCCGACTCACCGTCGCCCGATACCACACGCCCTCGGGACGTGTCATCCAGAAACCTTACATGGACACGCGGGAGGATTACAACCGCGAGGCCTTCTCCCGTGATGCCCGTGCGGAATTCAATTTCTGGTCTCATCGTCCGGATACCGCCTCCGCCTACAGGAGCCTGATTGCGCAGCGGCCACTGCTCGGTGGCGGCGGCATCCTGCCGGATGTTTACGTGGCACCGGATTCGATGTCCGCAGCACGTCACAACGCCCGGCATGCAGAATGGTTGAACCAGACCGTGGCCGGTCTCATCGACAGGTACGGCCACCTGTGGCTGCGCCAGTACAGAGACGCCGACAGTTTCATCCGACACGTGGATATCACGCCGGACATGCTGGCGCAAATCCAGACGGACAACCGCCCCAGAGGTGGCCGGCAGGAAGACCCGGAAAACCAGGCTCTGTACATCAAGCAGGCACTGGTGCGCAACCTGTGGGGCAGCGAGGCCTATTGGAAACTGTACAACGAAACCAATCCCGTCTTTCTGAAGGCGTTGGAAGAACTTCAGAATATGGTTCCGTCGGAAACGCCGACGGAGCCGTAGAGGCCGGCACGGACTGCAGGAAACGGATAAAAAAAAAACGGACGGCGCCGGTGGCATCGCCCGTTTTTTTGAATCACAACTTTGTTATGCGATATAGGTGCCTGCCACCGTGTCGCCGCCATGTCCCGTCCAGTTGGTGTGGAAGAACTCGCCGCGCGGACGGTCGGTACGTTCATAGGTATGGGCGCCGAAATAGTCGCGCTGGGCCTGCAGGAGGTTGGCCGGCAAGCGGTCGCAGCGGTATCCGTCGTAATATTCAAGTGCGGATGCCAGCGTCGGGACAGGAATTCCGCCGAGCACAGCCTGCGACACGATTTCGCGCCAGCTCTGCTGCGCCTCGGACAGTTTGTCTTTGAAATAGTCGTCCAAAAGCAGGTTCTGCAAGCCGGGGTTCTTGTCGAAAGCCGCCTTGATCTTGCCCAGGAAGACACTGCGGATGATGCAGCCGCCGCGCCACATGAGTGCGATGCCGCCGTAGTTGAGGTTCCATCCGTATTCCTTGGCCGCCGCACGCATCAGCGTATAGCCCTGCGCATACGACACGACCTTCGCGGCAAAAAGCGCCCGGCGCAGATCTTCGAGGAAAGCCGCACGGTCGCCGGTGAACTTCTTCCCCTTCGGACCGGTGAGCACCTTCGAGGCCTGGACGCGTTCCTCCTTCTGGGCAGACAGGCAGCGTGCGAACACCGCCTCGCCGATGAGTGTCAGCGGCACCCCCTGGTCCAACGCCGAAATGGCTGTCCATTTGCCGGTCCCCTTCTGGCCGGCCGTGTCCAGGATATAGTCGAGCACATAAGTGCCGTCTTCGTCCTTCTTGGCCAGGATGTCCCGGGTGATTTCGATGAGATAGCTGTCCAGGTCGCCCTTGTTCCATTCGGCAAACGTCTGGTGCATCTCCTCGTTGGTCATACCCAGATAATCTTTCATGATCTGGTAACATTCGCAGATGAGCTGGATGTCGCCGTATTCGATGCCGTTGTGCACCATCTTTACGAAGTGGCCGGCACCGTTCTCGCCCACCCAGTCGCAGCACGGACTGCCGTCCTCCACCTTGGCGCAGATTCCTTGGAAAATAGGTTTGACCAACGGCCATGCCGCAGGTGAACCGCCGGGCATCATGGAAGGGCCTTTGAGCGCACCTTCCTCACCGCCGCTGACGCCAGTGCCGATATAGAGCAGGCCTTTGCTCTCGACATACGCCGTCCGGCGGGCCGTGTCGGGAAAATGGGTATTGCCTCCGTCGATGATGACATCACCCGGCGCAAGCAGCGGAATGAGCCGTTCGATGAAATCATCGACCGCCTGTCCTGCCTTGACCATCAGGAAGACCTTGCGCGGCCGTTTGAGCGATGCGATAAGGTCTTCGAGCGAATGAGCGCCGTAGATATTCTTGCCGGCGCCACGACCGGCGATGAATTTGTCAACCTTCTCCACGGTCCGGTTGAACACGCTGACATGGAAGCCCTTGCTTTCCATGTTGAGGACCAGGTTCTCACCCATGACGGCAAGACCTACCAGCCCGATGTCGGAAATTTCTTTCATAACAGGATTATTTATAAATGATTGTCTTATACGTTCCTGAATCCGAGTTGCCGCAGGGCACAGGCCGCAGCAGCATCCTTAACGGACAAAGATACGGAATAACTTTCAATGTCACGACGAATCGGATAGTTGCCGCGCAATTTTTCGAACGCCTCCGGTGCGGCCCGGAGACGCATGTCATCCTCTGCGACGGCATAGGTCTGCAGAATACAATGCTTCAGTATCCGGTCGGGTGTATCGCAGGTCGCCGGTATGGTAAGAAGTCCTGGCTGGAGACGAGGGATGTCTGCAGGTTTCCATCCGGCCAGCGGAAGCCCGAGTTCGGCTGCGACGGCCTGTACGCAACGCCGGGTGCCATTGGCCTTCCCGTCGGCGGAATAACCGGCGATATGCGGCGTGGCGATGAGACATTGCCGCAGAAGGTCCCGGTCGATGTCCGGCTCGTTCTCCCACGTGTCGAGCACGGCACCCAGCCTGTAGCGGACGACAGCCCGCTTCAGCGCTTCGTTGTCCACGACAGGCCCGCGCGAGGCGTTGACCAGCACGGCGGGACACGCATCCGACAGCGGCTTGAACGACGGCCGTCCGAGCCACTGGCGCAACCGTTCCTCATCGAACAGATGGTGCGTGGCATCAGGTCCCGTATACGACAGCGGCACATGCAGTGTCAGGATATTACAGCGGGAAAGCAATTCGTCAAGCGGGACAAAAAGGTCGGCAGGAAGATCCGGCTCCGTCCGGCTGCGCGGCGGGTCGTTACAGAGCACCCGGCATCCGAGAGCCTCGGCCGCGGCGGCAACCTTGCGCCCCACATGTCCGACCCCCACCACACCGACTACGGCCCGGTGCAAGTCAAGCGGCAGTTTTTCCGAAAGCGTGCAGAGCACGGACGCAAGGTAATGTTTCACACTGGAGGCGTTGCACCCCGGAGCGTTGACCCACCGGACGCCGTGCCGCTCGCACCAGTCCGTGTCGATGTGGTCGTAGCCGATGGTGGCCGTAGCCACGATACGCACCCGGCTGCCCTGCAGCAGAGAAGCGTTGCACCGGGTACGGGTGCGCACGATAAGCGCGTCGGCATCCTGCACGTCGCGTGCCGAAATAGCGGAACCCTTCAGGTACACGACCTCGGCCCAAGGTTCGAAAACACCCCTCAGGAACGGGATCTTGTCGTCACAGACAATCTTCATGACGCCACGTTCGCCTTCAGTCCTTGAAGCGGTCCGGATAAGCCCACAAGCCTAGCGCCGGATTCGAGATATAGTAAATCTCCTCTCCGTCGGGCATGGTGTTCCAGCCATCCTTCAGGCTTTCGGGTGGATAGCGCTTCGTCATTTCCGCCAGGTCGCCATACTTGAAACCGACGCCCTCGATTTCCTCCCGCGTCACCAGCGGACCGGGGCAATAAGTGATGGTGAACCGCCCCTCGGACGAGCCATGGATAAGATGGGCCGATGCGCCCAGGTTGTCCTGGAGGTCTTTGTTCTCAGCCGTACACTTCAGCGTGTGGGGCGTCCCTTTGTAGCCGTATTTGCGGATGAGACCATCGATGGTCTTGTCCTCGCCGAATTCCTTGAGCGCCGGTGCAAGGACAATCAGTTCGGCATTGTCGGCCAGCGCCATGCGGGTACGGTAAACCGCCTTGTTGCCCAACCACGTGCTCTTGAATTCCTCCGGATCGAGATAGACGACACACTTCTTGATTTCCTTCTCCACCATGATGAAATTCGTCTCGAGCGACAAGTCGGCCGCCTTCTGGAAACATTCGAAGTCGTCTCCGATGAAAAGGCCCTTGACGTCCATGGCATCCGTTGCGGGATTCTTGGCCATCACCGTCAGGATGAAGACAATTGGCAGGTCCTTGATAAAATGCTGACGGGCATACTCCATCACATCGCGCACCGGCGACGAAGCCCGGCCCATGATGCGTTCCATGCCATAGGTCGCCCCGATGAAATGGCTTTTGTTGATGCCTTCCGAACCACCCACGCCGACAAACAGGTTCTTGGTGTAGTTGGCCATGCCGATGACCTCGTGCGGCACCACCTGCCCGATGGACAGAATCAAGTCGAACGACGGGTCGAGCAGCAGTTTGTTGACCTGTGCCGGCCACACATAGTCGAGCCGGCCTTCCGACACCTTGTGCACATACTCTGACGGCACCTCACCGACCGTCACCACGTCATTGCGCCAGTCGTGCACACGGAATTTCCCGGCCGGCACACGGCCGAACATGGTTTTGACCTGCTCCGGCGTCATCGGCGCATGCGTACCGAGCGCCGGCATCACATCGGTCAGCCGGTCGCCGAAATAATCGTTGACCATTTCGGTAATCTGCCCTGCATACGAGTTGAACCGGGTAAAATCGGGCGGGATGGCCAGCACGCGTTTCCGCGGGCCCATCTTGTCGAAGGTTTCCTTCAGGATCCGACGCACTTCGTCGGGAGTGATACGGTCGTCTTTCGAACCTCTGCTGAAATATAACATCTTGGAAAGTTTTGTCTGGTTTGGTCTCTGCCCGGCGGTCTGTGCCGGATAAAAAAGAAGGGCGGCCGAACGGTTCCGGCCGCCCTCTATGCTGCACGGGATGCGCCTATACGCCGCCGAATGCGCTGTAACCGCCGTCCACCGGAATGCAGACACCGGTGACGAACGACGACATGTCGCTCAGCAGGAACAGCATGGTCCCGATCAGGTCGTCCGGTTCGCCGAACTTGCCCATCGGCGTATTGGCGATGATCTTGTTGCCGCGCGGTTTCAGCGCGCCGGTCTGCTCGTCGGTGAGCAGGAAGCGGTTCTGCTTGGTCAGGAAGAAACCCGGCGCAATGGCATTGACCCGGATGCCCACCTTGGCGACGTGCACCGCATACCACTGCGTGAAATTGTTCAGCGACGCCTTCGCTGCCGAATAAGCGGGAATCTTGGTGAGCGGACGGTAGGAATTCATCGAGGAAATGTTCAGCACATTGCCCTTGCCGATTTCGAGCATATCCTGCGTGAAGACCATCGTAGAAAGCAGCATACCCTTGAAATTCAAGTCATACACTTTCTGGAATCCCTCCATGCCAAGACCATAGAAAGTCTGGTCGAGGTGCTCGAGCGACGAAGCGTCCATCTGCTCCACGCCGCAGGTCGCGAGCGGAGAGTTGCCGCCGGCACCGTTGATGAGAATGTCGATCTTGCCCAGTTCCTTGTTTATGGTTTCCTTGGCGGCGAGCAGCGAATCCTTGTCGAGCACGCTGGACGAAATGCCGAGACATTTGACGCCGTATTCCTTCTGAAGTTCGGCCGCAAGCGCCGCGGCAGCGGTGCCGTTCGGGCCGAGGATGGCGGTTTTGATGCCCACTGCGGCCAGGCCGCGCGCCAGAGCACTGCCAAGTACGCCGTAGCCTCCGGTAAAGACACATACTTTACCTTTCAAGTCGTCGAATGATGTTGTCATGATGCGGTGTATTTTAATGTTAGAAATGATGAAATGCCACATTCAAGATGCCGACGGCATCATTTTTTTTGCAAATGTAACAAAAGAAAGGGTAGCAAGACCACTATTTTTTTGTATTTTCGCACGGTTACAGCATACATTTTTACAACTTAATCCATATTAATCATGAAAATCGGAAAATACTCATTCGGCATCGGCGACCGTTTCGCCCATCAAGGAGAAGCCCAGTTACAGGCTTTGATGAAAGCACGCAAGGAACTGAATCTGGAAATCATTCCCGTATGGAACAAGTCCAACCGTGAGCACACCATTGTCAACTCCGTCCCCGAAGACACCCGCATCGAAGCCGACGCGGCGGTCAAGGCCTGCGGCTACACGGGCGCCTATTTCGTGGATGCCGACCACATCAACATGTCGAACGTCGACAAATTCATGAGTTCGTCGGATTTCTTCACCATCGACCTGGCAGACTTCATCGGCAAACAGGCTTCGGCCGCCTCGGTGGACGCCTTCATCAAGAGGAATGAGAAATATATGGGCTCGCTGGTCATTCCGGGCATCGAAAAACCGTTCAACGTCACAAAAGACGTGATTGTCGCAGCCGCCAACAAGTTCCTGTGGGCTGCCGAGGAAGCCGGCCGGATCTACAGCCATATTGCTGCCGTCAAGGGGGCCGACAATTTCGTCCCCGAGGTTTCGATGGACGAAGTGAACGACCCGCAGACCCCCATCGAAATGTTCTTCATCCTGAGCGCACTCGCCGCCAACAATGTCCCGGCCCAGACCATCGCCCCCAAATTCACGGGACGTTTCAACAAGGGCGTGGACTATGTCGGCGACATCGCCCAGTTCACCAAGGAATTCGAAGAAGACCTGCTCGTCATCAAGTTCGCCATCAAGGAATTCGGTCTTCCGGACAACCTGAAGCTGAGCATCCACTCGGGCAGTGACAAATTCTCGATCTATCCCATCATGGGCAGCCTCATCAAAAAACACGACAGCGGCATCCACCTCAAAACCGCCGGTACGACCTGGCTTGAGGAAGTCATCGGACTGGCACTGGCCGACGAGGCCGCACTGGACCTGGCCAAGGGAATTTACGCCAACGCCTACGGCCGTCAGGAAGAACTCTGCGCCCCGTATGCCACCGTCATCGACATCGATGCCTCCAAACTGCCGGCACCGAAGGAAATCGAGAAATGGGACGGCGTGAAGTTCGCCGAGACACTGCGTCACGTCGAAAGCAATCCGAATTACAATCCGAGTTTCCGCCAGCTGATCCACGTGGGTTACAAGGTGGCCGCCGAATATGGAAAGGAATACACCGACGCCCTCAAGCGCAACAAAGCCATCGTAGGCCAGCAGGTGATTGAAAACATGTACGACCGCCACATCATGCGTCTGTTCCAGTAGTATGTTCTCCCATGCCGGCCGGACCCGTTCCGGCCGGCATTTTTTCGTTTAATCCTCAAAAAAAAATATACCATGAAAGATTTTATGTCGAAAGATTTCCTGCTGCAGACCGAAACCGCGCAGAAACTGTTTCACGAGCATGCAGCCAAGATGCCCATCATCGACTATCACTGCCACCTGATTCCGAAGATGGTGGCCGATGACTACAAGTTCCGTTCCATCACCGAAATCTGGCTCGGCGGCGACCATTACAAATGGCGCGCGATGCGGACCAACGGCATCGACGAGAAATACTGCACGGGCAAGGACACCACCGACTGGGAGAAATTCGAGAAATGGGCAGAGACTGTTCCGTACACTATGCGGAATCCGCTCTATCACTGGACCCACCTCGAACTGAAGACGGCGTTCGGCATCGAGAAACTGCTCAGCCCCGCCACTGCGCGCGAGATCTTCGACGAATGCAACGCCAAGCTCGCCACACCCGCCTACACGGCCCGCAACATCATGCGTCGCTACAACGTCGAGGTGGTCTGCACCACCGACGACCCGGTCGATTCGCTGGAATACCACCAGAAAGTCAAGGACGACGGCTTTGAAATCAAGATGCTGCCGGCATGGCGTCCCGACAAGGCCATGGCCGTCGAGAACGCAGCCAATTTCCGCGCCTACGTCGAGAAACTCTCCGATGTGTCCGGCGTGAACATTTCCTCGTTCGACGACATGATCCTTGCTCTCCGGAAACGTCAGGATTTCTTCGCTTCGATGGGATGCAAGCTGTCAGACCACGGCATCGAGGAATTCTATGCCGAAGACTACACCGATGCCGAAATCAAGGCTATCTTCAACAAAGTGTACGGCGGCACCACGCTCAGCCGGGAAGAAGTGCTGAAATTCAAATCGGCCATGATGGTCATCTTCGGCGAGATGGACCATGCCAAAGGCTGGACGCAGCAGTTCCACTATGGCGCCATCCGCGACAACAACTCCCGCATGTTCAAGCTGCTCGGCCCCGACACCGGATTCGACTCCATCGGCAGTTTCAACACGGCCAAGGCCATGTCGAAATTCCTGAACCGGCTGGCTTCGCAGGACAAACTCACCAAGACCATCATCTACAACCTGAATCCGTGTGACAACGAAGTGGTGGCTACCATGCTGGGCAACTTCCAGGACGGAACGGTCGCCGGCAAGATCCAGTTCGGCTCGGGCTGGTGGTTCCTGGATCAGAAAGACGGCATGGAGAAACAGATGAACGCGCTTTCGCTGCTCGGCCTGCTCAGCCGCTTCGTGGGCATGCTGACCGACTCGCGCAGTTTCCTGTCGTATCCGCGGCATGAGTATTTCCGCCGGACGCTCTGCAACCTGCTGGGCAACGACGTCGAAAACGGACTGCTGCCGGCCTCCGAGATCGATTTCATCGGTCAGATGGTCGAGAACATCAGCTACAACAACGCCAAGAACTTCTTCCAGTTCTGATCGGCGCCAAGGTTCCCTGCGCTTTGTCGCGGGATTTGAAGAGGGTGGACATTCTTTCGCCCTCTTTTTTTGTCCCCACCGCCCCGCTGCGGGCCGGAACGTAAAATTATCCGCCGCCTTCTTTTTTACTCAAACCATCAAAAGCGTTATCTTTGCAGTTTTTCAAAAACAACTTTTGCCGTAAACGAACGATGGGTTTCAAAGAATACAAAAAACTGGACCTGCCCGGCATCAACCGGGAGATTCTGGCATACTGGGAGCAGCAGCACACTTTCGAGAAAAGTCTGGCGACGCGGGAAGGCGCACCTTCTTTCGTGTTCTATGAAGGACCTCCTTCAGCCAACGGCATACCCGGCATCCACCATGTCATGGCGCGCACCATCAAGGACATCTTCTGCCGCTACAAGACGCTGCAGGGATTCCGCGTCAACCGCAAGGCCGGATGGGACACCCACGGTCTGCCGGTGGAACTGGGTGTCGAAAAATCGCTGGGTATCACCAAGGAAGACATCGGAAAAAAGATTTCGGTTGACGAGTACAACCGGACCTGTCGCCGTGAAGTGATGAAATTCACGAAAGAGTGGGAGAACCTGACCCGGCAGATGGGGTACTGGATTGACATGAACGACCCGTACATCACCTACGACAACCGGTATATCGAAACCCTGTGGTGGCTCATCAAACAGCTGTACAACAAAGGTTTGCTCTATAAGGGATACACCATCCAGCCCTATTCTCCGGCCGCAGGAAGCGGGCTCAGCACCCACGAACTGAACCAGCCGGGCTGCTATCGGGACGTCAAGGACACCACCGTGACCGGATTGTTCCGGATTACGGATCCCCGGCCGGATATGACCGCATGGGGTACGCCGTACTTCGCGGCATGGACCACGACTCCGTGGACGCTGCCGTCGAACACAGCCCTTTGCATCGGACCGTCCATCGACTATGTGGCCGTCCAGACCTACAATCCGTACAATGGAGAAAAAATCACCGTCATCCTGGCCGAAGAGCGGCTCGGTGCCTACCTGAAACCCGACGGCGCCGCCAAAGACATGGATGATTTCAAACCCGGCGACAAGACGGTGCCGTATCGCATTGCCGCACGTTACAAAGGCAGCGACCTGGTCGGCATGCACTATGCACAGCTCATGCCCTGGGTCAAGCCCCTGGACAAACTGTCCGACACGGTGGCCGACGCTTTCCGCTCCTATGCCGAAACGCATCCTGACAAAGTGTTCCGCTCCGGGCAGGACGCCTTCGTGGAGCTGTCCGAACTGGCCTTCCGGGTCATTCCGGGCGACTATGTCACTACGGAGGACGGCACGGGCATCGTCCACATTGCGCCGACCTTCGGCGCCGATGATGCCAGAGTAGCCAAGAATGCCGGCATCCCGGCCCTCTTCATGGTGAATACCGCAGGAGAAACGCGCCCCATGGTGGATCTGACGGGAAAGTACTATCTGCTCGAAGACTGCGACTCCGTCTTCATCGACCGCTGTGTCGACAAGGCAGCCTACAGCCGCCACGCCGGCGACTACGTCAAGAACGCCTACGCACCGAAATACAACGTCGGCGGCAAATACGACGAGGCCGCAGCGACGAAGGACGAAGACCTGAACATCTTCATCTGCATGGAGATGAAGCAGGAAGGTTCCGCTTTCAAGATTGAGAAACATGTGCACAACTATCCGCACTGCTGGCGTACCGACAAGCCTGTGCTGTACTATCCGCTGGACAGCTGGTTCATCCGTTCGACGGCATGCCGCGACCGCATGGTGGAACTCAACGGAACCATCCGCTGGAAACCGCAAGCGACCGGCACCGGACGTTTCGGGAAGTGGCTGGAAAACCTGAACGACTGGAATCTGTCGCGCAGCCGCTACTGGGGCACGCCGCTGCCCGTCTGGCGGAATCGCGAAACCCGCGAGGAAATCTGCATCGGCAGCGTCGAGGAGCTGTACCATGAGATCGAGAAATCGGTGGCCGCCGGCCTTATGAAGGAAAATCCCTACAAGGCGAAAGGGTTCGTCCCGGGTCTCATGACCAAGGAGAACTACGACCGCATCGACCTGCACCGGCCGTATGTGGACGACATTGTGCTCGTATCGGATTCCGGAGCGCCCCTGCGCCGGGAGACCGACCTCATCGACGTGTGGTTCGATTCGGGCAGCATGCCGTATGCACAGCTGCACTATCCGTTCGAGAACAAGGAACTTGTCGATTCGGGCAGTTTCTTCCCGGCCGATTTCATCAGCGAAGGCGTCGACCAGACGCGCGGATGGTTCTTCACGCTGCATGCCATTTCGACCATGGTCAAAGATTCCGTGGCCTTCAAGAACGTCATCTCGAACGGTCTGGTTCTGGACAAGAACGGCAGCAAGATGTCCAAACGCCTGGGCAACGCCGTCGATCCGTTCTCAACCATCGACAAATACGGTTCCGATGCCCTGCGCTGGTACATGATTACCAACGCCTCGCCCTGGGACAACCTGAAAAACGACATGGACGGCATCGAGGAAGTGATGCGCAAGTTCTTCGGGACCCTGTACAACACCTACTCCTTCTTCGCCCTGTACGCCAATGTGGACGGCTTCACGTTCAGCGAACCGGAAGTCCCGGTCGCGGCGCGGCCGGAGATCGACCGATGGATCGTATCGCTGCTGAACACCCTCATCGACCGGGTTGCCGAAAGCTACGAGGACTACGAACCGACACGGGCCGGACGTCTGATTCAGCAGTTCGTGACAGAAGACCTGAGCAACTGGTATGTCCGGCTCAACCGCAAGCGATTCTGGGGCGGCGCGATGAACGAAGACAAACTGGCCGCATACCAGACGCTCTACACCTGCCTGGACACCGTTGCCAAGCTGGCGTCTCCCATCGCGCCCTTCTTCATGGAGCGCCTCTACCTGGACCTGAACGAAGCCACCGGCAAGGAGACATTCGAATCGGTACACCTCGCCAGTTTCCCGAAGAGCGATGCCTCCCTCATCGACCGCGATCTCGAAGAGAAGATGGAACTCGCGCAGCAGATTTCCTCGATGGTGCTGGCGCTGCGCCGCAAGGCCAATCTGAAAGTACGCCAGCCGCTCAGCCGCATCATGATTCCGATTCTGGAAGAGCGCACCCGGACCCAGATCGAGGCCGTCAGCCACCTCATCAAGAACGAGGTGAATATCAAGAAGATCGAATATATCGAAAATACTGCCGGATTGCTCGACCGGAAAATCAAGGCCAATTTCAAGGTACTCGGACCGAAATACAGCAAACTGATGAAAGGCATTTCGGCTGCCATCCAGGCTTTCTCGCAGGACGATATCGCCCGGCTGGAACGCACCGGTTCTGCGACGATTGCCGTGGACGGAACCGACATTGCGCTGACCAGGGAGGACGTCATCATTTCCTCGGAGGATATTCCGGGATGGGAGGTGGTGACCGAAGGCGGACTGACCGTCGCCCTCGACATCGTCCTGACCGACGATCTGCGCCGGGAGGGCATCGCCCGTGAACTGGTCAACCGCATCCAGAACCTGCGCAAGGACTCCGGACTGGAAGTCACTGACAAGATCTCGGTGGACATCGCATCGTCCGAGGCCGTCTGCGACGCCGTCCGCGTTCACCGCGACTATATCGCCTCGCAAGTACTTGCTGTATCGCTTGTTGCAACGACTGAAAACATCCCCGGCGCAGCAGTCGCCGACATGGATGGAACTTCTTTGCAAATAAGTTTGAAAAAATTTGTGGGATAAGAAAAAACTCCGTATCTTGGATAAAATTTTAAACTATGGCAGAGAAAGAAAAAACAAGGTATTCTGACGCCGAACTGGAGGAATTCCGTCAGATCATCCTGGAGAAACTGGAGGTTGCCAAGCGGGATTACGCCCTGTACCAGGGTGCCATCGACAATACCGGCGGCAACGACACCGAAGACACGTCCCCCACGTACAAAATCATCGAAGACGGTGCAGCCACGCTCTCGAAAGAGGAAGCGGCACGGCTGGCGCACCGGCAGCGGCAGTTCATCGACAACCTGAACGCGGCACTCATCCGCATCCAGAACAAGACGTACGGTATCTGCCGCAAAACGGGCAAACTGATTCCGAAGGAACGGCTGCGCGTCGTACCGCACGCCACGCTGAGCATCGAAGCAAAACAGCAGAAATAAGCATGGCTTCCAGACCCGCCATCCCCAAAGGGACCAGAGACTTCTCTCCGGAAGAGATTTCACGGCGCAACTATATCTTCGACACCATCAAGTCGGTGTACCGAAGCTACGGGTTCCAACCTATCGAGACCCCGTCGATGGAATATTTGTCTACGCTGATGGGCAAATACGGCGAAGAAGGTGACAAGTTGCTGTTCAAGATTCTCAATTCCGGCGATTTCCTTGCGGATGCGGGACCGGATGTCCTCACCTCGCACGATGCCGGACACGTGGCCGCGCTGCTGTGCGAGAAAGGTCTGCGCTACGACCTGACCGTGCCTTTTGCCAGGTATGTCGTCCAGCACCGGGCCGAACTGGTTTTCCCGTTCAAGCGTTACCAGATCCAGCCCGTATGGCGCGCCGACCGTCCCCAGAAGGGCCGCTACCGCGAATTCTACCAGTGCGATGCAGATGTGGTAGGCAGCGACTCGCTGCTGTACGATGCAGAATTGGTTCAGATGGTGGACCAGGTATTCCGCCGGCTGCAGATCAGCGTGACGGTGAAACTCAATAACCGCAAGATCCTGAGCGGCATCGCCGAGCTTCTGGGTCAGGCGGAGAAAGTGACCGACTTGACGACGGCCATCGACAAGCTGGACAAAATCGGTCTCGAAAATGTCAATGCAGAATTGCTGGAGCGCGGGTTCTCCGCAGCGTCCGTCGCACGCCTGCAGCCTGTGCTGCAGCTGTCCGGTTCCACCGAAGAAAAGCTGTCGGCCATAGCGGCACTTTTCGAAGGAACCTCCGAAACCGGCCTGAAAGGCGTGGCAGAGATGCGCGAAGTGCTGGGCTACGTGACCGACATGCAGGTGCAGACGGCCGTCGAATTCGACCTGACGCTTGCACGCGGTCTGAACTACTACACCGGCACCATCATCGAGGTCAAGGCAAACGACGTAAAGATCGGCAGCATCTGCGGCGGCGGACGCTATGACAACCTGACGGGTATTTTCGGCATGCCGGGTCTGTCAGGCGTCGGCATATCCTTCGGAGCCGACCGCATCTATGATGTACTTCTGCAGACAGACGGATTCCCGGACAGCACGACCGAGACCACACAAGTGCTCTTTGTCAATTTCGGCGGAGATGAGATGAGGGCCGTACTCCCGCTGCTCAGCGAGGTACGCCGCGCCGGCATCAGCGCCGAGATTTATCCGGATCCCCTCAAGATGAAAAAACAGCTGGCCTATGCTGACAGCCGACGTATCGCCTTCGTGGCCATCCTCGGCGGAGATGAAATGGCATCCGGCAGCATCACGGTCAAGGAACTCGCCACCGGTCAGCAGACAAAGGTCGCCCAGCGGGACCTCGTGGACTTCCTGCTGAACCGCTGACACCGGTTTTGTCATCGGCAAGAACATAAATTCCGGCAGTCGTGAGACCGCCTTTTGATAACATTCTACCAACACCAACATGCAAAACGATTTGTTCTACAAACTGGCCTTGTATTTCACGCCAGGCATCAACCTGCGGACTGCGCAGCAGTTGCAGGAGCACTTCGGCCAACCCGCCGATATTTTTCATCTCTCTGCCGTCGAACTGACCAATGCAGGACTGCGGGCCGACATCGCCGAATCCATCGGCAACCATGACACATTCAGGCAGGCGGAACAGGAAATGGCCTACATGGAGCAGCACCACATCGGCTGTCTGTTCTACACCGATCCGATGTATCCCGAACGTCTCCGGCAATGCGAAGACGCACCGCTGCTGATCTTCTACCGCGGCAGCCTCTGTTTCGAAGCGGCGCATGCCATCAGTGTGGTCGGGACGCGGAAGCAGACGGAATATGGAGAATCCTTCTGTCGGCATCTCATTGAAGACTTGGCGACAAAGATTGACAATCTACTGATCGTCAGCGGACTGGCTTATGGCATTGACATCTGCGCCCACCGGGCCGCACTGGATTGCAACGTCTCGACCGTGGCTGTTTTCGGCACCAGTTTCAGCCACGTCTACCCGGCCTCCCACCGGAAGGACGCTGTCAGCATCATGTCAAACGGCGGCGCACTGGTTTCGGAATTCAGCAGCGACATGCCGACGTATCCCGCGAATTTTGTCCGCCGCAACCGCATCATCGCCGGGCTGACCGATGCGACCGTCATCGTGGAATCGGCGGCAAAGGGCGGCTCGCTGATCACTGCCGACATCGCCGCCTCGTACAACCGCGAAGTATTCGCGGTACCGGGAAGGACCTCCGATGCACAGTCGGCCGGCTGCAACTGGCTTGTCCGGACGGCACGCGCGCATCTGCTGACATCGGCCGACGACCTTCTGTACATCATGGGGTGGGAGGCCAAAGATGCCGCAGCAGGGAAGCGTGCTGACCGCGCGGAACGCCTGACCGGCTGCTCCGAGGAAGAACAGCGGATTGTCCGGCTGCTGCAAGATTCCGGCGGGAAGGCCGGCTATGAGGAGATGAACCGGACACTCGCCTTCGCAGACGCCGGCATGCTGCCCGCCGCACTGCTGAACCTTGAGATAGCGGGACTTATCCAGACCCTGCCCGGCAGGAGATATGCCCTGCTCTGAACCCGGGCGACAGCGCCGTGGCATCTCCGACAAAAACGCATGCGACGGCAATAAAAAGACGGTTCCTGCGTTTTCAGAAAAGATGTACGGATTGCCGCATGAGAAAAATCGCCTGTCTCTTTCTCCTTTCGTGCCTGGGCTGCGTCTGCTCGCATGCGCAGCGCACTTCATGGCTGCTCAACGAGACAACCCACGACGAATATCCTGTGCATTTCGGGTTCGCGTTGGGACTGAACACCATGGACTGCGCCATCGAAGGCACTTCCAGCCTGGAGATGCTTTCCTACGGATTCAGCATCCAGGCGGTGGCCAACTTCCGGCTGCATGAGTATTTCGACCTGCGGACCGTACCGGGTATCAGTTTCGGCGACCGTAACCTGAAATTCGGAGAGGAAGAGCACGGCATGCGGGTCAGCTATGTGGACATCCCCCTGCTGATAAAGTACAAATCGCACCGGACGAGCAATGTCCGTCCGTATGTCACGGCCGGCGGTTCGATGCGGTATCTGCTCAATAAAATCGCCTTCGACCTGGATATGGACGGCGAACCCGTGTCTCCGGATGAAGAGCTTACGGCAGCACACAAATACGATTTGGAACTCCAACGCTTCGAACCTTATTTCGACGCCGGTGCCGGAGTGGATTTCTACCTGCCTTTTTTCAAATTCACGATAGAATTCAGAGGCTCCTGGGGGTTGCAGGACTGCGTCCGTTATGCCTCGGAACGGAGCGGCATACGCACGATGAAGCCCTCGGTTTATTCGCTCGTGTTCTATTTCGAATAGACAGACGGTTCCATCCGGCTTCTCCGCAGAAAATGTTACTTTTGTCCCGTGTTCCGCCGCAGCGGAACTATCCCGGCATCATCCATCGACACCCATGCGAATCCTCGATTTCTCCTTGTCACCGCAGGAAGCGGCGGACCCCGGACTTTGGCAGCAAGTACTGCGCAGAGCGGCACAGACTGCAGAGACACCGTGCGCCCGCATATTGCGCGAATCCATCGATGCACGGTCCCGGCAAGGCGTCAGGATTCTCCGCACCGTCGCCGTCTTTGCCCCGGATGAGCAGGATCCGGCTGCCGGCCAGGAGCCGTTCCGTTACCAGGATGTACATGCCGGCCGCCCCGTGGTAGTGGTCGGAAGCGGGCCTGCCGGATTGTTCGCCTCGCTCCGGCTCATTGAGCACGGCCTGCGCCCCGTCATACTGGAGCGCGGAAAAGAGGTAGGAGAACGCAAGAAAGACATCGCCACTCTCTCGCGGGGACTGGGGCTCAATGCAGAGTCAAACTACTGTTTCGGATGGGGCGGCGCCGGCACCTTCTCCGACGGCAAGCTGTTCACCCGGTCGTCCAAACGCGGTGACACAGGTAGGATTCTCGCCCGGTTCCATTTCCACGGCGCTGACGAAAAGATTCTGTACCAGGCTCATCCTCACATCGGTTCAGACAAACTGCCGGACATCGTGCGGCATATGTATGCCACCATCACCGGATGCGGCGGCGAAGTCATTTTCGGAGCCAAAGTCACCGACCTGCGTATCGCAGACGGAAAGATCCAAGGCGTCTTTACGGAGAAGACCGGCTGGATAACGACGGATACGGTCGTCTGGGCCACGGGACATTCGGCACACGACACCTACGACATGCTCCACCGGAAAGGCCTGGCACTGGCATGCAAGCCGTTCGCCATGGGCGTCCGGGTGGAACATCCACAGGATCTCATCGACGAAATACAGTATCACCGCGACCCCGGCATGGCCTGGCTGCCGGCTGCGACTTATGCGCTGACCGCCCAGGCGGGCGGACGCGGCGTCTATTCTTTCTGCATGTGTCCGGGCGGATTCATGGTCGCCGCAGCCTCTTCGCCCGAGGGACAGGTCGTGAACGGCATGTCTTCCTCACGCCGGCATACCCCGTATGCCAACGCCGGAATCATCACCGAGGTGCGGGAAGAAGATCTTAAAGATTTTGCAGCGGAAGGTCCGCTGGCCGGCCTGCGCTACCAGCAGGCCGTGGAGCATCTTGCCATGCTGAACGGCGGAGGCGGCCAGACGGCTCCGGCCGCCCGCCTCACCGATTTCGTGGCAGGCCGGCTGTCGGGTTCACTGCCCGAAAACTCATACATGCCGGGACTGATTCCGTCGCCCCTGCACTTCTGGCTGCCGGAGGAAGTCTCCGTACGGCTGCGCGAAGGGTTCAGGGAATTCGACAGGAAAATGCACGGATTCCTCACCCGGGAAGCCGTCGTGGTCGGCGTTGAGTCACGTTCGTCTTCCCCGGTGAGAATTCTGCGCGAAGCGGACTCTCTGCAGCATGTGCAGGTATCCGGGCTGTATCCGTGCGGAGAGGGAGCCGGCTATGCGGGCGGCATCACCTCATCCGCCATGGACGGGGTGAATGTTGCCGACCGCATCGCCGCTATCTGATAACCACGCATTTTGATTCCCATCCTTCGAACGAAAGGGGAACAGCTATACCGCCATCCTTTTCGGATGCTTCGAGCGGCGTGATTTCACCCGTAGCGGCATCCCACAGCTCGGCTTTACCGGAAGCAGCGAAGGTCACCGTCCGGGAGACCGGGGAATCGTTCTCGTTGAAAAGGAAATATACCTCGGCATCGTTCAGTTTCCGGTGCGCAAAGGTAAAGTTGCGACATGGCTGGTCCAGCTTGATCTCCGCTTCGGGCAGCAGGCCGTCGGTCACATCCGAAAGCGTCTTTTCCGGATCGACCGTCGCCCAAGCAAAATCCTGGGCGGTCACCTCGGTCATCTCCCGGAAAGTCTTCCCGCTCAAGCGCGTCGGCAAAGATCCGATGAAACAGACCTTGCCGCCCTGCGTCGCAAATTTCTTCAGCCGCTGGTAAACCTTTTGCGGCAGGACCTGGCACGCCGGCACCAGAATGGTGGCGTACGACTGGCCGCTGAGATTCATCAGTCTGCCGCCAGACAGCGTCATGACTTCGCCAAGACTCTGATCATCCACAAAATCGAAATCATACTGCCGGTCCAACAGGGACTGCACCAACGTCCAGGTGTTCTGGTCCGAAGCCTGGTCGCCCATCCAGAGCGAAGATGTGGGATAATAGATGCCGACCGAAGCCGTGGGGACTCCCTGCGACAAAACATAGCACATCCGGTTGGCATACTGCACGATCCCCGGGAACTCCGGAGAGCCCATCCAGCCCGACGGGCCGCGCCATCCCTGCGCGGACGACCCCCAGAACATGAACTCGAACACGTTGATGCCCCGGGCCAGCTGGTAATCAATGACCCATTTGGCCTGAGCCGGATCGGGACCGGGATTGTAGGCGGCGAAACTCTCGCTGAAGGCGCGGGGTTTGCCGAAAAGGTGGGCCGAGGAAGAGGCCAGTTTCGGGAAATTCGCCACGGTGCCCGGCCAGATCTGGTTCCAGATGGCATCGACGCCGGGAATCTGCACATGGCGCATGTTGCGGAAGAAATCTCCCGAAGATGTAATCAGCGACGTCATCCGGTCCTCATGGTTGAGGTGCACGAGATACTCCAAGCCGTTGGCGCGGTGCCAGTCGGCCTGAAGCGTAAAGAAGTTGTCCCGGAACAGGCCGGACCAGACATCCCAGTAATCCGCCTTGACCTGCTGAAGCGCATCCGGCAGGTTACCGGAATTCACCGCCCCCAGGTATGGCACGATGTCATAGCCTTTCGCCGCTTTGAATATCGCGGGCATGTCCGGGGTCCACGGGGTGAACCCGTAATCCGGTTCGTCGCCCCGGAAACCCAGGATGACCGAGCCGAACAGATCGCCGCAATACTTCTTATACTGCTCATGCGTAAATTCGATAAACTGAGCCACAGCAGCTTCGCTAAGATAGTCGCAAAGCAAGTTGGTGGCATCCTTGCCTCTCGTGGGATTGTTGGCAGCGCGGGTCACGGACGTCCGGAAGTCGGCCCGGACGAGCGAAACCTGCCATGACGAGCCTTCCGGTGCCGTCCAGTGAATGGCGCCGTCGGTCACGGGCACCACCTCCACCTTCTGCCGGTCCTGGCGCGACACAGCCACGGCACTGACAATGGTGGCGTCGTCCAACGTGCGGTCAAACGCCGCTCCACCTTCGACCTCCACCCGTTCCGCGACGCTCAGTCCGCGCATCCGGAGTTCCGGTTTTTCCTGCGAGAACTTGCCTCCGGCAAAACCGCTGGGATACTTCCCTTCGTCAATAATCCACACTTTCATACCGTGCGCAGCCGCCTGTTCCGCCGCAAAACGCACATTCTTGAACCATCCTTCCGAAAGGTAAGGCGCATTGTCCATGTTGTATCCCGCCTCGATGGACACGGCTTTCACGTTTCTCGAAGCGAGCGAGTCAAGGTCGCGGCGGATGACCTCCTCCGTCATCGGTCCATCCCATCCCCAGATGACCCAAGGAGCATTCTCGGCCGGCGGCGTGGCAAACTGTGCAGCAACACGTTCCACATCGGGATGGCTTATTTTCTGCCACGCATAGGTCATTTCCAGACGGCTGTCTGCCGGCGATTCCTGCCGTGAGCAGGCTGCACCGCAGACCAGCAGTCCGAAAACCATGCATAAAAAAGTAATTCTCTTCATATCCAATTTCTAATCAACAAGTTCCTTCTCGAGATCTTCCAACGCCTTACCCTTGGTTTCGGGGCAGTACTTGAGGAAATAGCAGAACCCGGCCGCGCAGATGAGGGCATAAATCCAGAATGAACCGCTGCTGCCGAGCGAAGCGTTCATGGACGGGAACAGGAAAGTCAGCGTGCAGCTGCCCACCCAGAGCATGAACGTACAGGTGGCCATGGCCACGCCGCGGATGCGGTTGGGGAAAATCTCGGAAAGCAGCACCCAGGTGACCGGGGCGAGCGACATGGCGTAGCAGGCGATTGCCATCACCGTCAGCAACACCATGAACATGCCCTGGACGTGCATCGCATAGCAGGTACCGAGCACGGCATAGATAATGGCCAGCGAAATGGCACCGAACAGCATCAGCGAACGGCGGCCCCAGCGGTCGATGGTATAGATGGCAACAAATGTGAACAGCACGTTGGCGATGCCAGTGACCACAATATTGAGGAAGGCCTCACTGATGGAATAGCCGGCACCGGCGAAGACATCCTGCGCGTAGATAAAGATCACGTTCGTTCCGCACCACTGCTGGAACACCGCAATGATGATACCCAATGAAAGGATTCTGGCATAACGCTTGACAAACAGTTCCTTGAGCGTCACTTTCTCCTTCGAGACCTCTGCCGCAGCAGATGCCTGAATGGCCGCCAGTTCGAGTTCGGCATGATGGTCTCCGCCGATGCGGGCCAGCGTCTGGTGGGCCTGGTCGATCCGGCCGTGCAAGGCTGTCCACCGCGGACTTTCGGGAATGAAGAAGGCCATGATGAGGAACAGGGCGGCCGGAATGGTTTCTGCCCAGAACATCCACCGCCAGCCACGTTCGATGTTCCATGGGTCAATGACGTGGAGTCCGGCTACCGATACGATATCGGGACGCGCGATGGCCCAGTTGGCGATCTGCGCGGCCAGAATACCGAAAACGATGGTCATCTGGTTCAGCGAAACCAGCTTGCCACGGATATCCGCCGGAGAAATCTCAGCGATATACATCGGAGAGAGCGCCGAGGCTATGCCGATGCCGACACCGCCGACGAAACGGGCGATGCAGAACAGCGAAAAGACATTGAACAAACCGGTCGCAACCGCCGAAATCGTGAACAGGAAAGCCGCAATGATCAGCAGCGGCTTGCGGCCGTAACGGTCGGCCAGCGCACCGGCGAACACCGCTCCGAACAGACAGCCCACCAGCGCGATGCTGGTCGCCACGCCCTGCAGGACCGTATTGTCTCCGATATTGAAGAATGTCTGATAGAAATTGACAGCTCCGCCGATGACGACCCAGTCGTAACCGAACAGCAGCCCGCCCATCGCCGAGATCAGGGCGATGAACAGCACATAAGCCAAGTTGTAAGTGTTTCTCATATTCTTTTATTTGCGTTGATATACTGAAAAGCAATAGGGATACGGATTGTCCGCGTCGGCCGGATGCGGTTCGGAGGATATCTCCTCCCATGTTTCCGGAGAGATCTCCGGGTAGAACGTATCGGCCTCGAACGCATGATACACATGCGTAATGTACAGTTTCTGCGCAATTTCCATGAACTGGCGGTAAATCATGCCGCCGCCGATGACAAAGTTCTCTGACGCAGCATCGCAGTGCTGCAAAGCCTCCTCGAGACTGCGCACCGACACGGCCCCCTCGAACATCTCGTCCGGCACGTCGGTCACAACGATGTTCTTACGGCCCGGCAGCGGCCGGCGGGGCAGCGAGAACCAGGTCCGGCGCCCCATCACCACTGTGTGGCCCGAGGTCACACGCTTGAAATATTTCAAGTCCGCCGGCAAATGGCAGAGAAGTTCGTTCCGGTAGCCGATGGCATTGTTCTCGGCCACGGCCACGATAATAGAAACCGGTTTGTCTGTTGATATCATATGGCGGTGTTATACTTCGATGAGATCATACGTCATACTGCCCAGGCCTATCTGCTCGGCATACTGCAGGCCGGCCAGCCAGTCGGTGTCGGGATGAATCAGGTGGAACTTGTCCTGGCCGCAGAGATCGTCGTCCGGGTACTTGTCGCCGAGCCGGTTGTGCGTGTGCAGCACCGGCGCCTTGTTCACCATGTCGGCCGAAGCCATGTCCAGCGCAACGGGATCGAACGATGCCATGATGCCCAGGTCGGGCACGACGGCCGCATCATTATGGCCCCAGCAGTCACATTCCGGCGACACATTCATGATGAAATTGACATGGAAATTCGGCTTGCCCTTGACAACAGCCTGTGCATATTCCGCGATTTTGTAGTTGAGACGTTCGGACGTCTCGTCCTGGTTCACGACGGCCGCCTCGAACTGGCAGAGCGCCACGCATTGTCCGCATCCCACGCACTTTGCATGGTCTATCGACGCCTTGCGGTCCACGATGGCAATGGCCTGCTGCGCACAGTAACGGGCACAGACTCCGCAGCCCCGGCAGGACTGCGTGTCGATGTAGGGCTTGGACGCTGCGTGCAGTTCCAGCTTGCCTCCCACGGACGCGCTGCCCATGCCCAGATTCTTGAGCGCCCCGCCGAATCCGGCCATCTCATGCCCCTTGAAATGATTCAGCGAAATGACGATATCAGCATCAGCGACAGCCGCGCCGATCTTCGGCTTCGGGCAGTACTTCCCTCCGAGGTCGATTTCTCTGTAGGACGTTCCCTTCAGACCATCCGCGATAATGACGTTCGCACCCGTCGACAACGGATTGTAACCGTTCGCCACGGCGCATTCCAGGTGGTCTACCGCATTGTTCCGGTATCCGGAGTAAAGCGTATTGCTGTCGGTAAGGAACGGCTTCCCGCCGGCCCCTCGGATGATACTGACCATGCGCGCGGCATAGTTGGGGCGCAGATAGGCCATGTTGCCGGTCTCGCCGAAATGGATCTTGAGTGCGACGAACTGTTTGTCGAACGCAATGGACATCATGCCGGCTCTCCGCACCAACCTTTCAAGCTTATCAAGCAGATTGTCATTGGGTTTCGTCCTGAGATTCGTAAAATATACTTTTGACATGGCCGTAAAAAAAACAATTGGTAAATATAATACATTTATCCATAACTTTGTCACGTTGCCGTTTCATGGGGGCAGAATCATCCAACCACCATCTTCTGGAAAGAATATGAAACACTTCTGCGTCGCACTGCTGATGCTTTTCACCCTGACGACCGCCGCTGCACGGACCGCCGTGACGTGGCGGCACGACGTCGTTCCGGCCGGCGACAACGCTTTTGACATCACCTTCAAGGCAACGATTCCGGAAGGGTGGCACATGTACGACCTCGGACCCTACGGGCACGACGGACCCTATCCGACCAGCATTGTCTGCGAGGTCGGGGAAGGGGGAACTGCCAACGGTTCCGTGCGGCCGGAACGGCCGGCGGACAAGACGTTCGAGGAACTTTTCCAAATGGAAATCGGCAGCTACAAGGATTCCATCGTCTTTTCCCAGCGCATCGCATGTCAGACACTTCCGGTCCGCGTCGAAGCGAATCTGGAATGGATGATCTGCAACGATGTCAGCTGCATGCCGCCGCGCGACACTGTCATCACTGTCATCCTCGGCGGCATGGCGGAACAGGCCGTGCCGATAGCGGCCGACAACAGGCAGACGGCACGCTTCGCCGTCGAAACGTTCCCCATACCGGGAGACCTCGGCGGAACGACGGAAGTCAAGCCGGCCGATGGCAGGACTGTGCCTGCTGCAACCACGCAGTCCACCTGGTGGCGCCTGCTTCTCGAGGCCATGCTGTGGGGCATAGCCGCCATCCTGACGCCCTGTGTTTTTCCGATGGTTCCCATGACGATTTCATTCTTCCTGCGCGGAGAAGGCTCCGACACGTTGAAACGCATGCGCGCCCTTCTGTACGGTCTGTGCATCGTCCTGATCTACACGGTGCCCATCGCCCTCGTCGTGGGCATGGGACGTCTTTTCGGCCGGCAAGTATTCACCGCCGACACGCTGAACTGGATTTCGACGCACTGGATTCCCAACGTGCTGTTTTTCATCGTTTTCATGGTCTTCGCAGCCTCCTTTTTCGGCTTTTTCAACCTGCAGCTGCCCGCCCGGTGGGTGAACCGGGCCGACCAACGGACCCGGACCATCGGATGGACCGGCATCTTCTTCATGGCACTCACGCTGGTACTGGTTTCTTTCTCATGCACCGGGCCGATCGTGGGCACCGTCCTCATCAAATCGCTCTCGGGTGAATTCTGGATTCCGGTGGCCGCCATGGCGGTCTATGCCATCACATTCGCGCTGCCGTTCACGCTCTTTGCCTTGTTCCCGGCCTGGCTCTCCCGCTGGCCGCACAGCGGGCAGTGGCTGGAAACCGTAAAGATCAGCATCGCCTTCATCGAACTGGCACTCGGATTCAAATTCCTGAGCGTGGCGGACCAGACCTATCACTGGGGCATCCTGGGACGCACTACCTACTTGATTATCTGGATTGTACTTTTCCTCTGCCTGGCACTCTACCTGCTGCGCATCCTGCGTTTCCACGGCGAGAAACGGAAGGGGCTTTCGTGGGGAAGGGCCGGGTTCGCCCTGCTCACGCTGGCATTTGTCGCCTACATGATTCCCGGACTCTGGGGCGCACCGCTCAAAATGCTGTCCGGATATCTCCCGCCGCAGAAAACGACAGGCATGGTGGCCGATTACGGTCTGACCGACAGCATCAAATATGCCGACAAACTGTCGCTGCCGCACGGTCTGACCGGATTCTTCGACCTGCAGCAGGCCGAAGCGTACGCCACCGCGACAGGGAAACCGCTTTTCATCGATTTCACCGGACACGGATGTGTCAACTGCCGGGAAATGGAGGCCAGGGTATGGAGCGACGAAAGGGTGCTCGAACTGCTGCGCGACCACTATGTGCCGGTGGCGCTCTATGTCGACGACCGCACCGAGGCGGAAGCTTCGGACTGGGTGACGGTCTCGGGGAAAGTGCTGAAAACCATCGGCCGCATCAACGCCCACATCGCCGAGACGCGATACGGGGTCAGCGCCGAACCGGCCTATCTCCTGCAGTCTCCTTCCGGAGAATTACTGGCACCGGTCTACGGATACAACCTCAACCCCGATTTGTTTGTCAGATTCCTGCAACAGGGGCTCGAACGCATGCGGGGAGGCGAGTAACCCGTCGCCGGACGGACTTTCATCCATGGTGCCCGCACGGCCGACATTCCTGTCCCAACCGTCATACTTTCCGGTATTTTCATTACATTTGCATTTTTAAGCCACATTCCGGCATCATCGCCGAAACCGGCCAAAACACCGCATATGAATACAGACGGAACAACCATCGAAGAGAAGTCGGCATCGCAGAATTTCATCCATGCCATCATCGAAGAAGACATTCGCAACGGAAAGAACGGCGGCAGAGTGCAGACCCGGTTCCCGCCGGAGCCCAACGGCTACCTGCATATCGGGCACGCCAAGTCTATCTGCCTGAATTTCGGCCTCGCACAGAAATACAACGGCATCTGCAACCTGCGGTTCGACGACACGAATCCGGCCAAGGAGGACACCGAATACGTGGATGCCATCCGCGAGGACATCCACTGGCTGGGGTTCAACTGGGCCAACGAATTCTACGCCTCCGACTACTTCGAGCAGCTTTATGCGTGGGCCGTACAGCTCATCAAGAAAGGGAAGGCCTATGTCTGCGACCTGTCGCAAGAGCAGATCAGCCGCGACCGGGGCACCCCGCAGGTACCGGCAACACCGAGCCCGTACCGGAACCGTTCCGTGGAGGAGAATCTGGACCTGTTCGAACGGATGCGCCGCGGCGAATTCAAGGACGGAGAGAAAACCCTGCGGGCTAAAATCGACCTGGCCTCGCCCAACATGCACATGCGCGACCCGGTCATGTACCGCATCATCCATGCGCCGCACCACCGCACAGGGAACAAGTGGTGCATCTATCCCATGTACGACTACGCCCACGGACAGAGCGACTCGGTCGAAGGCGTCACCCACTCCGTCTGCACGCTGGAGTTCGAGGTGCACCGGCCGCTGTACGAGTGGTTCATCCGGGAACTGGGCATCCATGCCCCGCAGCAGATTGAGTTCGCACGGCTGAACATCAATTATACCGTGATGAGCAAACGCAAACTGCTCGAACTGGTCAAGCAGCACTATGTGGCCGGATGGGACGATCCGCGCATGCCGACCATCTGCGGTCTGCGCCGCCGCGGCTACACGCCCGAATCCATCAGGAACTTCGCCGAACGTGTCGGCGTGGCCAAACGGGACAACGTCATCGAATACTCGCTGCTGGAATTCTGCATCCGCGAGCATCTCAACAAAATCGCCTCCCGCGTACTGGCCGTCCTGCATCCGCTGAAGGTGACCATCACCAACTATCCCGAAAACGGAGAAGAATGGCTGGAAGCCGTCAACAACCCGGAAGACCCGTCGCAGGGCACGCGGCAGGTACCGTTCTCCGGGACCCTGTGGATCGACCGCGACGATTTCATGGAAGATCCGCCGAAGAAATATTTCCGGCTGGCCCCCGGTGCGGAGGTGAGGCTGCGCTACGGCTATTTCATCAAGTGCAACGAAGTTGTCAAGGATGCCGACGGGCAAGTAACGGAACTGCGCTGCACCTACGATCCGTCCTCCAAAGGCGGGCAGTCGCCCGACGGACGCAAGGTCAAGGGCACGATCCACTGGGTGTCGGCACGGCACGCCGTGGATGCCGAAATCCGGCTGTACGACCGGCTTTTCAGCGTCGAAAATCCCGATGACACCGCCGAAGGGCATGACTACAAAGACAACCTGAATCCCGATTCGCTGACCGTGCTTACCGGCAAGGTCGAGCCGTTCCTCAAAGGGACGGTGCCCGGCGACAAATTCCAGTTCGAACGCGTCGGTTATTTCTGCACCGACCCGGACAGCACGCCTGAACGCCCCGTGTTCAACCGCACGGTGACGATGAAGGACTCCTGGGCCAGGAAAATGGGAGAATAACCACTCCGTCCGATGCTGTATTCCTGCTTCATATTCCTCTATACGCTGGCCATCCGCATCGCGGCCGCCACAGGCAACAAGAAGGCGGCGCAGTGGGTGGCGGGCAGGCGGCATCTGATGAGCCGCATTGCGGCGGAAACCGGGCAGGACGAACGGCGGTTCTGGATACACTGCGCCTCGCTCGGAGAGTTCGAGCAGGGGCGGCCGCTCATTGAGGCCCTTCGGGAGCAGCATCCCGGACACAAGATTGTCCTGACTTTTTTCTCGCCGTCAGGCTACGAAATCCGGAAAAATTACGCACAAGCCGACTATGTCTGGTATCTGCCGGCAGACACCCGGGCCAACGCCCGCCGGTTCGTACAACTGATACGGCCGGAAAAGGCCTTCTTCATCAAATACGAATTCTGGCGGAATATGCTGGCCGCCTTGCAGGACAAGAACATTCCGACATTCTTGGTCTCGGCAAATTTCCGTCCCGGCCAAGTGTTTTTCAAATGGTACGGCGGATGGTTCCGGAAGATGCTCCACATGTTCTCACACCTGTTTGTCCAGAACGAACGTTCGCAGCAGTTGCTGGAGGGCATCGGCATCCGCAACGTCACAGTGACAGGCGACACCCGGTTCGACCGGGTCTGCCGTATCGCCGCCGAAGCACCTGCCATTGCAGCGGTCGAACGTTTTGCTGCCGGGCGTACATGCATCGTGGCGGGCAGTTCCTGGCCGCCCGACGAAGCCCTGCTGATCCGGTATCTCAACACCTCGGACCGGCCGCTCAAATGGATTATCGCTCCGCACGAAATCGATGAAGCACATGTACAACGCATCCTGGACGCCATTCGGAAGAAAGCGGTCCGCTACACGCAGGCCGGAACGGCCGGAGACCTCTCCGGTTTCGAAGTGATGATCATCGACAACATGGGCATGCTGTCGGCTGTTTACCAGTATGCCGCCATCGCCTACATCGGCGGCGGTTTCGGACGCGGCATCCACAACACCCTCGAAGCGGCCGTCTACGGCATTCCCGTCATCTTCGGGCCGGCTTACACCGGGTTCCAGGAAGCGGTCGATCTGATTGCCTGCGGCGGCGCCCGCACTATTTCGGACTACGAAGGGCTGGAAGCGTGCCTGAATGACTGGCTGGACCACGCAGGACACCGGAAGGACGCCGGTGACAAGGCAGGCCGTTTCGTCGGACAAGGCAAAGGCGCTACCGCCGCCGTGCTGCGCAAAGTCTTTGCCGGGCTTGCCCTGCTGCTGTGCCTCGCTGGATGTTCCACGCAAAGGAACACGCCGTTCTCCCGATCCTACCACAGCGTCACTACCAAATACAACATCCTGTTCAACGCACAGGAACAGTTCAGGGCCGGCATGGAGGCCGTCGCGAATGCCTATCAGGAAGACTATACCCGGCCTTTGCCGCTGTTCCCTTACGAATCCGTTCCTGTCACGGCCGGTGCCGAGTCGTTCGAGACCGCCGTCCAGAAAGCGGAAACGGCTGTCTCGCTGCATTCCATCAAAGCCAAGCCCGACATCGGACAGAAGAACATGACCGCAGCCGAACAGCGGTTCTATGCAAAGAACGAGTTCAACCCGTACATCGCTCAATGCTATCTTCTGTCGGGAAAATCCTATTTCTATCTGCAGGATTATTACAACGCCATAAAGACCTTCGACCGCATCACCGAGATTTTCCCGCAGGATCCGATTGTATATACGTCCGAGCTATGGCGCGTCAGAACCCTGCTGGTACAGAAGGATTTCAAACAGGCGCAAAGCCGGTTGCAGGCCTTGCTGGACGACCGGTCACTGCCCGACCGGGCCGCTTTCAGGACAGAGTTGCGGCTGCTGCAGGCCGACCTGCTGCTGCAACAGGAAGACTTCGACCAGGTTCTCCCGATGCTGGAGGAGCTGCAGCACAGCCGGGCCGTTCCCGGCGGCACGAAGCACCGCATCGGCTATCTGCTGGCGCAGCTTTACGCACTGAAGGGCGATAACGGCCGGGCCGGACAGCAGTACCGACAGGTTGCCCGCAGCGGCGCGCCCGAGGCGATGCGCTTCGCGGCACAGATGGAACACGCCAAGATTCTGGCGGCACAGGGCGACCGGGAAACCATCAAGCACGACCTGTCCGTCATGGCGAAACGGCCCCGCAACCAGTCGCGACGCAATCAAATCTATTATGCGCTGGCCAATGTCTATGCCGAAGAAGGCCGTCTGGACGAAGCGGTCCCGCTCTATTGCCAGGCAGCGGCACTGACCCGGGGACGGGATCCGCTGCGCGGCGAATCCTGCCGGAGGGTGGCCGATTTTTTTTTCGACCGGAAACAATATGAGACGGCCGGTGCCTATTACGACTCAACCCTGCAGGCCATCACCACCCTTCATCCGCAATATGCCGAAATACAGGACCGCGCAAAAAACCGGAGAACCCTGATGCGTCATCTGGAAGCAATCCAGCGCGAAGACAGCCTGCAACGGATGGCCGCCATGCCGGAGGAAGAACTGGAATCTCTGATTGAACAGACCATCGGGGAACTCCGCGAAAAAGAACAAAAGGCCGCCGAAGCGGAGCAAGCCCGCCTGAGGCAGTATTACAACCAGCGCGCAAGGCAGTCGGGAGCCATCGCCGGGACAGAAAACCAATGGTACTTCTACAGTAACACAGCCAAATCGCGTGGAGCCAACGAATTCGCACTACGATGGGGAAAACGCACGCTTGAGGACGACTGGCGCCGCAGCAACCGTGACATCGTGTACAGAACCCCCGAGACCGCCGCGGCAGCCGAAGCCGACACAACGCAGCAGACGCGTATCACCGACACGCATGAACACGATTTCTACACGCAGGACCTGCCCCGCACTGAGGAAGCTCTCGCCCTCTCTCACCGGAAGATTCAGGAGGCCCTTGCCGGCAGCGCCGACATCTACGATTCTTTTCTCGGAGATGCTGCGGCCGCAGTGAAACAATATGAAGAGCTGCTGTCCAGGTACCCGGAATCCGACTATGGTCCCTATGCCTACTTCGCTCTGACCCGGCTCTATACCTCGCTGGGAGACACGGAACGGGCCACCGCCAGCCGCCGTACCCTGAACGCCGTCGCACCCGGCAGCGTCTATGCACGCATGCTGGACGACCCGGAATTCCTCGCCCGTCGGACCTCTGCCCGCGAAACAGCTGAACAATGGTACCGGCAGACATACGACAAATACCAGCAACGGGAGGACGATGCGGTCATCGCCATGGCCGACCAGGCCTTCAACTTGTTCACCGACGACGTCTCCCTGCCGCAGTTCGCCTACCTCCGCGCCTTGTCCGCCAGCCGGCGCAGCCAAAACATCGACACCCTCCGGACGGAAATGCGGCAGGTCATCGAACGCTATCCGCGGGAGGAAGTGGCTGCTGCCGCCGCCGATATCCTGTCGGCATTCGCCAATTACCAGACAACGGCAGAAATGGCCGGCCGCCTGTCCGACACCGGGGAGGTCGACTCGCTGCAATTTACCTGCGACCGGGCCCGGCCGCAGATCTTCGGCTGGTATCTTTCGGCCCAGGAAGACCTCAACCAGCTTGTCTTCGACCTGACAGACTTCACCGTCAGCAACTATCCGGGAGCCGACCTCGAAATTTCGCGGACCGACATGCCGCGCGAGGCCGTCATCCTCACGGTATCGCCGTTCCGGCGCATACAGGATGCCGAAAAGTATTACCTGAAATTTGCGGAGACACCCGCCATGCAGGAGCACTTGCGGGGCGAAGGTTTCTTCTTCCTGATTACAGAAGAAGATCTCCGGCTGCTTGAATCCACAGGGGCCGTCCAGTCGTATCTCCGCAGTTTCCGCACCGGACACGCCGGCTTATTCAGAGAACAATGAGCACGGATCGCAGAATAACCATTCTCTGGGCCGACGACGAGATCGACCTGCTCCGCCCGCACGTCCTGTTCCTGCAAGGCAAGGGGTACGACGTACGCACGGCGACCAACGGTTACGACGCCATCGACATGCTGAAAGAGATTCAGGCCGACCTGATTCTGCTGGACGAAAACATGCCGGGGCTCAGCGGTCTCGAGACGCTTTCACGCATCAAGATGACCGCACCGGACACGCCCGTGGTCATGATTACCAAAAGCGAAGAGGAGAACATCATGGATGAGGCCATCGGGGCCAAAATCGCCGACTACCTCATCAAGCCGGTCCATCCGAACCAGATTCTGTCGAGCATCAAGAAAAACACCGAAAGCCGGCGTCTGGTCAGCGCCCGGACCACCACGGCCTACCAGACCACGTTCGCAGAACTGGGCGGCGACATCGCAGCCGCCCGTTCGTTCGGAGACTACGCTGAGCTCTACCGGAAACTTGTTTACTGGGATATGGAGCTGGAATCGCTCGGAGACAACCTGCTGCAGGACATCCTGCAGACCCAGAAAAACGATGCCAATGCCGCCTTCGCCAAGTTCGTCCGGCAGAACTACACCGGCTGGATGCAATCACCGGACAGTCCGGAGACCCCGCTTCTTTCTTCCACCATCCTGCAGAAGGAACTTTTCCCGATGCTTGCAACCGGACAGCCTACCTGCCTGCTGGTCATCGACAACATGCGGTACGACCAGTGGAAGGCCTTCGCCCCGCTGCTTGCACCCTACTTCAAGACCGAAAAGGAATTGCTGTACAGCGCCATCCTGCCCACAGTGACCCAGTACGCACGGAACGCGCTCTTCGCCGGGCTGCTGCCGCTGCAGATCCAGCGGTCCATGCCGGAATACTGGACAGGGGAGGAAGAGCACGACGAAGGACATAACGAATTCGAGCAGCAACTGCTCGAGCAACATCTGAGACGACGCCGTCTTCCGGTCCGGATGATTTACGAGAAAATCGCCTCTGAAAAAGCCGGGAAGAAACTGCCGGAGAAACTCGGGCAATATCTGCAATACGACCTCATCGCGCTGGTGTTCAATTTTGTGGACCAGCTTTCACATGCGCGAACCGACAGCGACATGATCCGACAGCTGTCCGGCGACGAAGCCGCCTACCGCACCCTGACGCGCACATGGTTCGAGCATTCTGCGCTGCTGGACCTGCTCCGGGCAATGGCCGCCAAAGGAGTCCGTGTCATCATTACCACCGACCACGGCTCCATCCGGGTGACCAATCCCGTCCGGGTCGTCGGCGACCGCGAATCCTCAGTCAACATCCGCTACAAACAGGGGCGCAAACTGGCCTTCGAACACAAACGCATTTTCGAGGTCCGGGAGCCGGCTTCCTGCCAACTGCCACGGACAGCGCTCACCACCAGTTACATTTTCGCATCCGGCGGCGATTATCTTATCTATCCGAAAAATTACAACCAGTTCGCCAGTTACTATCACCAGACCTTCCAGCACGGCGGCATCTCCATGGAAGAGATGATTGTTCCGTTTGTGGTGCTGCAGCCGGCATAGGCTACATGGCTTCCAGCGTGTCTATGATTTTGTCGAGAAACTGCTGCAGCGGTTTGGAAACAAAGAGTTTCATCATCGGGTTCATCTCAGCCTTGAGCGTCAGTTTCACCCGCGTTTCGTAGGGCTGCGCCGGCTTGAGCTGCACCCACAGCAGTACATCCTTGGCGTACATTGTTTCCACCGCCATCTTGATGGTATGCTGCGGTTCGCGGTTCAACACCCGGAAAGCGATCTTGCCCACGGCATGCATTGAGAAACTGCACGTATCGGCCGTGACCTGCCAGTCCTGCACCTTGTCAGGCGGCACAAACGCACTCAAGTGATTGAAGTCGGACAGAAACTCGTAAATCTGACCGGCATCCCGCGACACCTTGCCGATTCTGCTCTCTAATTTCAGTTCCATAGTCTTTCTTGTTTACGCCCTGCCGTTCCATGTCTCGGGAGACTGGCGCCAGGCCTTGAGCATTTCCACATCTTCCTGCCGGATATAGCCTTCCGACAGTGCCTCGCCAATCAGCGTCCCGTAATCGGTCAGCGTGTAAAGCGATACGCCTGCTTCCGCGAAATGTGCGGCGGCTACCGGGAACTGATAGGTGAAGATGGCTGTCATGCCGAGCACTTCCGCCCCGGCTTCGCGCAGCGCCGCCGTAGCCGACAGGCTGCTGCCTCCCGTGGAGACGAGATCCTCCACCACCACCACTTTTGCACCGGGTTCCATCCGTCCCTCTATCCGGTTTCCCATCCCGTGCGTCTTGTTGGCCGAACGGACATAGACAAAGGGCAACTGCATCCGGTCGGCCACCAGCGCGCCCTGGGCGATGGCCCCTGTGGCGACGCCGGCAATCGTGTCCACGGACGGGAACCGTTCGCGGATAAGCTGTACGAAAGCATCCCGGATGGCACTGCGTATCTCCGGGAATCCCAACGTCTTGCGATTGTCACAATAGATAGGAGAAAGCCAACCTGAAGCCCATGTGAATGGGTTTGACGGTTCCAATTTTATTGCTTTACTTTGCAGCAAATATTTTGCGACTTCTGCAGAGGTTCCCATTACCTTTTATCTATATGAAAAGCATTAAAATCTATTATCTGGACGCTTGCCTTGAACTCTGCGACAAAAATACAAAAACAACTGGAAACTCCGGTATTCCCGTCGTAAAGTTTCAAAACAAAAAACAAATCGCCGAATTATGGGAAAGACTGCAGAAAAGAGAAAATATCTGTCTGATAACCAATAATATCGACGAAACAATAGAGGCCTTCCAATCGTATTTCCGCTGCATCCGCGCCGCCGGCGGGCTGCTGCAGAACCACCGCGGAGAATGGCTTTTTATCTTCCGTAACGGACGCTGGGACCTGCCCAAAGGGAAGGAGGAAGAGGGCGAGACGCCCGAAGAGAACGCCCTGCGCGAAGTCACCGAGGAATGCGGACTGCCCGGACCGCCGGCCAGTGCCTCGTTCCTCACGGAAACCTTCCATACATACTTCCTGGAAGACTGTCCCGTCCTGAAAAAAACGACATGGTTCCGGATGTCGCTGCCCGGACCGGCGGCGATGAGACCTCAGATTGAAGAAGGAATCACCCGCCTGCTCTGGCGGCAGCCGGATCATCTGGACGACATCATCGCCTCGACCTATCCGTCCATCCGGGACGTTCTGACGGAAGCCCTCCGCACCCGGATGTCCTCCTGCTGAACAATCCACGACAACGATCTGTTATGAAAAGACTGTCTCCCTGCACCAAATGTCTGATACTGTTCTTTTTCGTCCTGATTGCCGATCAGGCGGTCAAGTTCTGGATCAAGACACACATGACCCTCGGACAGGACATCCCGGTCTGCGGACAGTGGTTCCTCATCCGCTTCATCGAGAACAACGGCATGGCCTTCGGTTTCGAACTGGGCGGCAGCATCGGTAAATTCCTGCTCAGCCTGTTCCGGATCGCCGCCGTCGGACTCATCGGCTGGTACATCCACTACCTGCTCAAGATGAAAGCCCGTACCGGATTCGTACTTGCCTGTACACTCGTTCTCGCCGGGGCCATCGGCAATATCATCGACAGCATGTTCTACGGGCTGGTTTTCGACCAAAGCACGTTTTCCCACGTGGCATCCTTCCTTCCGGAAGACGGTGGATACGCCGGATTCCTGAAGGGGAAAGTCGTTGACATGCTGTATTTCCCGATCATAAAAGGCGCGGTGCCCCAATGGTTCCCGTTCTCCGCCGGAGAAGAGTTCATCTTTTTCCGTCCCATCTTCAATCTGGCCGACTCGGCCATCACCATCGGAGTCTTCATCATTCTGCTGTTCTACCGCCACACATTTGCGGAACATCTCAAAGACTGACCGGACGGGACGGCGGGAACTTCATTTTAGTTATCTTTGCTTTTTCTTTTCATGAAAAATACCGTTCCCGCAATGAACCAGCATATCGAACAGATTCTCGCAGCATATACCGTCGAGGCCGTCCGGGCGCTCTACGGACAGGACGTCGGTCCGGAACTCGTCTCCTGGCAGGAGACCCGCAAGGAATTCGAAGGCGACTACACCCTCGTCGTCTTTCCGCTTCTCAAGATTTCGCACGCCGCACCCGACGCAACGGCGGCCGCCATCGGCCGATATCTCTCGGAGCACTGTCCCGAGGCAGGTGATTTCAATACCATCAAAGGATTCCTGAACCTCAGCATCCGCGACCGGTTCTGGTTCGACTTCGTCAACACGGCACTGGCCGATGCCTCGTTCGGCATTTCCGAGCCGGAAGAAGGCGCGCGGACCATCATGATTGAGTACTCGTCGCCGAACACCAACAAACCGCTGCACCTCGGCCACGTCCGCAACAACCTGCTGGGGTTCTCGCTGGCCCGCATCCTGGCAGCCAACGGCAACAAGGTCATCAAAGTGAACCTGGTGAACGACCGGGGCATCCACATCTGCAAGTCCATGCTGGCATGGCAACGCTTCGGCAACGGCGAAACACCCGAGTCCACCGGTCTGAAGGGCGACCATCTGGTCGGCAACTACTACGTCCGGTTCGACGTGGAATACAAGAAAGAAGTCAAAGCACTGCAAGAGCAGGGGATGTCAGAGGAAGAGGCCGCCGCCAAGGCCCCGTTGCTGCAGGAGGCCCAGGCGATGCTGCGCCGGTGGGAGGCGCGGGACCCGGAGACACTCGCCTTGTGGGAAACCATGAACCGATGGGTTTATGACGGATTCGACGACACCTACCGCAAACTGGGCGTGTCGTTCGACAAGGTTTACTACGAATCGCAGACCTATCTGCTGGGCAAGGAGATTGTCCAGCGCGGCCTGGATGAGGGCATTTTCTACCGGAAGGAAAACGGATCGGTCTGGTGCGACCTCACCAAGGACGGACTGGACGAAAAGCTGCTGCTGCGCGCCGACGGAACGTCGGTTTACATGACACAGGACATCGGCACGGCCTGCCAGCGTTTCTCGACCTACGACATCGACGAACACATCTACGTCGTGGGTAACGAGCAGAACTACCACTTCCAGGTGCTCTCGCTCATCCTCGGCAAACTCGGCTACAGCTGGGCGAGCCACATCCACCACCTGTCCTACGGCATGGTGGAGCTGCCGAACGGCCGGATGAAATCGCGCGAAGGCACCGTCGTCGATGCGGACGACCTGATGGATGACATGATCGACACGGCCCGCGGCATGTCCGAAACGGCCGGCAAACTGGAAGGATACACCAGACAGCAGGCCGAGGACATCTACCGCATCATCGGGCTGGGCGCCCTCAAGTATTTCATACTCAAGGTCGATCCACGCAAAAACATGATGTTCTCCCCCGAGGAGAGCATCGATTTCAACGGCAATACCGGACCGTTTATCCAATACACCTACGCCCGCATTCGGTCGATTCTGCGGAAGGCCGCCGAAGACGGCATGGAGGTGCCGGAAAGCATGGCGGAGCCCTATGCCCTGAACGCCAAAGAGAAAAGCATCGTCAAAATACTCTACGGATTCCCGGATGCTGTCAAGGCCGCCGGCGACGCGCTCAATCCCTCGGTCATCGCCGCCTACGTCTACGACCTGGCTAAAGAATTCAACCAGTTCTACCACGACTTCTCGATTCTGCACGAACCGCAGCAGGCCGTCCGTTCGTTCCGGCTGATGCTGTCGCTGAAAACCGCCTGGATCATCCGGTCGGGCATGTCACTGCTCGGCATAGAAGTCCCCGAACGCATGTAAAGAACGCCTTAACACTGTATAACATGTTCGACAATTTATCAGACAAACTCGACCGCGCATTCAAGCTGCTGAAAGGGCAGGGAAAGATTACCGACATCAACGTGGCCGAAACGCTGAAAGAAGTCCGCAAGGCACTGCTTGACGCCGACGTCAACTACAAGACGGCCAAGACCTTCACCGACAACGTGAAGCAGAAAGCCTTGGGTATGGACGTGCTTCATGCCGTCAAGCCGAGCGACATGATGGTCAAGATCGTGCACGACGAGCTGACCGCCCTCATGGGCAGTCAGACCTCGGAAATGCACCTCAAGGGCAGCCCGGCCGTGGTACTGATCGCCGGTCTGCAGGGTTCCGGCAAGACCACGTTCTCCGGCAAGCTCACCCAGTGGCTCAAGAGCAAGAAAGGGCGTTCTGTGCTGCTGGCCGCCTGCGACGTTTACCGTCCGGCCGCCATCGAGCAGCTGAAAGTCCTGGCCGACCAAGTCGGTGCACCCGTCTATACCGAAGAAGGCAGCCGCAATGCTGTTCAGATTGCCAAAAACGCCATCGCCCATGCCAAGACGCACGGATTCGGCACAGTCATCATCGATACCGCAGGCCGACTGGCCGTGGACGAGGAGATGATGGCGGAAATCGCCGCCATCAAACAGGCCGTCTCTCCCGACGAGATCCTGTTCGTCGTCGACTCCATGACCGGACAGGATGCCGTCAACACGGCCAAAGCCTTCAACGACCGACTTGACTTCGACGGCGTCGTGCTCACCAAACTGGACGGCGACACCCGCGGCGGTGCCGCACTGTCCATCAAGTCGGTGGTCGACAAGCCCATCAAGTTCGTTTCGACGGGCGAAAAGATGGACGCGCTCGACCTCTTCCACCCGGCCCGTATGGCCGACCGCATCCTGGGCATGGGCGACATCGTCTCCCTGGTGGAGAAAGCCCAGGAACAGTTCGACGCCGAGGAAGCCCGTCGCCTGCAGAAGAAAATCGCCAAGAACCAGTTCGATTTCAACGATTTCCTGGGGCAGATACAGCAGATCAAGAAAATGGGCAACCTGAAAGACCTGGCTGGCATGATTCCCGGCGTAGGCAAGGCCATCCGGAATCTGGACATCGACGACGACGCCTTCAAGGGCATCGAGGCGATCATCCATTCGATGACGCCCGAAGAGCGTGCCACGCCGGCCATCATCAACGGAAGCCGGAGGAAACGCATTGCCCGTGGAAGCGGAACCGACATCCAGGAAATCAACCGCCTTATCAAGCAGTTCGACGAAACACGGAAAATGATGCACATGATGACCGACCAGAAAAAAATGGCCGGACTGATGCGCCGCATGCCGAGACGATAACCTTATACCTTACGCCATATGCAACTCATTGACGGGAAACTGATTTCGGAACAGATCAAAGCCGAAATAGCACAACAGGTAAAACAGATGACAGCCGAGGGGAAACGTCCGCCGCATCTGGCCGCCATCCTGGTCGGACACGACGGCGGCAGCGAGACCTACGTGGCCAACAAAGTACGTTCCTGCGCCCAGGTCGGCTTCCAATCGACCCTGATCCGCTACGAGGCAGACGTCACCGAAGCGGAGCTGCTGGGCAGAATCGCAGAGCTCAACGCCGACGACGACGTGGACGGATTCATCGTCCAGCTGCCCCTGCCGAAGCACATCGACGACCAGCACATCATCCAGGCCATCGACCCGTCGAAAGACGTGGACGGGTTCCATCCGGTCAACATCGGCAAGATGATGCTCGGCCTGCCCTGTTTCGTCTCCGCCACGCCGGCCGGCATCATGCAACTGCTCCGGCGCTACGACATCAAGACCTCCGGGAAACACTGCGTCATCATCGGCCGGAGCAACATCGTCGGCAAGCCCATGAGCATGCTCATGATACAGAAGACGTTGCCCGGCGACGCCACCGTCACCGTCTGCCACAGCCGCACGTCCAACCTCCCGGAAATCGTCCGGCAGGGTGACATCGTCATCGCTGCCATCGGCAGTCCCGAGTTCGTAACGGCGGACATGGTCAAGGAAGGCGCCGTGGTCATCGACGTGGGCACCACCCGGGTTCCCGACCCTGCCTCACCGCGCGGATGGCGCTTGAAAGGTGACGTCAAATTCGACGAAGTGGCGCCCAAGTGCAGCTACATCTCGCCGGTGCCCGGCGGTGTCGGTCCCATGACCATCGTCTCCCTGCTGACCAACACCCTGCAAGCCGCCACGCAACGCAACCGCTAAGCCGCTACGCCATGGGATGCACATCCTGCCCGAGACACTGTCCGGCCGACCGCGTCACCCGGAAGGGATTCTGCGGTACGACAGGGCTGAATATCGCAAGGGTCGGACTGCACCTGTGGGAAGAGCCATGTATCTCCGGACAGAAAGGCAGCGGCACCATTTTTTTCACCGGTTGCAACCTGCGCTGCCGGTTCTGCCAGAACGAAACCATCTCGCGCGGTGCCTGCGGACGCGACATCTCAACGGACACGCTGGGGCAGCTGATGCTGTACCTGCAGGACCTGGGAGCCGAAAACATCAACCTGGTCAGTCCGACCCATTTCGCCGAGCCCATTGCCGAAACACTGCAGCGTTACAAGCCGCAGCTTCACATCCCCGTCGTGTACAACAGCAACGGTTACGAATCCGTGGAACATCTGCGCCGGCTGGAAGGCCTTGTCGATGTCTATCTGCCCGATTTCAAATATGCCGACGACGACCTGGCCCGGACATGGTCGGAAGCCGACCGGTATTTCGAGACCGCCGCAGCGTGCATCACCGAAATGTTCCGCCAGGTGCCGCATAACATTTTCCGGCACGGCCTGCTGAAAAAAGGGCTGCTGGTCCGCCATCTGGTCCTGCCGGGACATCTCGAGAACAGCAAGCGCGTCATCGACTTTCTGGCGCAGCTCTCCCCGGACCTCTACCTCAGCCTCATGGCCCAGTATTTCCCGACACCCGCCGTCCGCAACGACGCATGTCTGGGGCGCCGGCTGACGCAGGCCGAATACGACGAAGTCTGCGACTATCTGTTTTCCAAGAACATGGAGAACGGCTACCTGCAGGAACTCGAAAGCAACTCGGAAGCCTACGTGCCCGACTTCGGATTGGAAGCGCTGGACCGGGTGCTTGCCCAACTGTCATCCAAACCTTTATCATAAACAATCTCTCCATGGAAAAGAAACTTCAACGTATCAAGAGCAAAGGCGTCATCGGAGGCGTCTGCGCAGGATTCGCCGAATATTTCGGCATTGATGTCACCATTGTCCGCCTCATCTGGGTCTTTCTGACTTTCTGCGGACTCGCCGGGCTTCTCATCTATATCATAGCCCTGATTGTCGTGCCGGTCGGTGACAAATAGCTGTACTCCGCACAGACATTACAGCCATACAAAAAAATCGGCCCGCAGCATCTCTCTTTAAGAGAAAGATGTTATCTTTGTTTTGCCCAAAACGGGTTTATTTTTCGCAAAACATTTACAATCAATTATTAACCAAACAGATCTTAGTATGAACAATGCTGGTTTTCAGACAGCCGACTATGTCATCTTTGTGCTGTATGCCTTGGTGATCGTCGGTTTGGGACTGTGGCTTTCGCGCACCAAGAAAGGTGAGGAGAAAGACACAAAAGATTATTTCCTTGCTGGCGGAACGCTGGCCTGGTGGGCAATCGGCGCGTCGCTTATCGCCGCCAACATTTCAGCTGAACACTTTATCGGCATGTCCGGTTCGGGATACCGTATCGGATTGGGCATCGCGGCCTACGAATGGCTCGCCGCCGTCACACTGATTCTTGTGGCGAAATTCCTGCTGCCCCCCATGATCGACCGAAACATCTTCACGATGCCGCAACTCACCCGTGAACGTTACGGAAAAGGCGTGGCATTTTTCTTCTCGTTCTTCTGGCTGCTGGTGTACATCTTCGTCAATCTGACGTCGGTCGCCTGGCTCGGCGCCCTGGCCATGCAGCAGATTATCGGCATTCCCACGACATACGGTGTCATCGGCCTGTTGCTCTTCGCCGGTATCTATTCCATCTACGGCGGCCTTAAAGCAGTTGCCTGGACAGACGTTATCCAGGTGGTGTTCCTGGTCGGCGGTGGTCTGATTACGGCGGCCTTCGCCCTGAACGCCATTTCCGGCGACCAGGGTGGTGTCATCGAAGGGTTCAAGATGATTCTGGCCAAAGTCAGAGAGACCCCGGGCGACATGCACTTCAACATGATTATCGACAAGAACGTGAAACCCGACCTGTTCAAAGACCTTCCGGGTCTGGCCGTCATCTTCGGTGCCATGTGGCTTACCAATCTGGGATACTGGGGATTCAACCAGTATATCATCCAGAAAGGTCTGGCCGCCAAGAACCTGCAGGAAGCAAAGAAAGGTCTGATCTTCGCCGGATACCTCAAGATCCTCATCCCGCTGATCGTGGTTATTCCGGGCATTACCGCCTATGTGATGTTCTCCAATCCCGAACTGCTGCCGGCCGGCATCCAAGGCAAGATTTCCATCGCCGACGACGCATACCCCTGGCTGCTGCGCAACTTCGCTCCCACGGGAATCCGCGGTCTGGCATTCGCCGCGCTTGTCGCCGCCATCGTTTCTTCGCTGGCCTCCATGCTGAACAGCACCTCCACGGTCTTCACCATGGATATCTACAAACAGCTCATCAACCCGAAAGCTTCTGAAAAGCAATTGGTAAGCATCGGCCGTATCACGGCTATCACCGCCCTGGTCATCGCCATGATCGCTGCGAAGCCCCTGCTGGGCGGTCTGGACCAGGCCTTCCAGTACATCCAGGAATACACCGGATTCATCTATCCGGGAGTCGTGGTGGTCTTCGGCATGGGTCTGCTGTGGAGAAAGGCGACCAACCGCGCCGCATTGTGGACCACGATCATCACCATCCCGGTCGGTATCGCCATGAAGATCCTGCTTCCGGACCTGCCGTTCATCCTGCGTATGGGCTATGTGGCCATCACGCTGATTATCTGCGCCGTGCTGCTGACCTTCACCGATAAGACGCACCGTATTCCCGCTGCTCCGCTGAGTGACAAGACGAAAGCCTCCTTCCGCAATGCGGGTTGGATCTGCGCTGTCCTGTCCGGTCTCTGCCTTATCGCCGGCCTGATCTGGGGAACCAACCTGTTCGGCTGCGGCATCCTGAATCTCGGATTCGAATCCATCTTCGTACTGGTCTTCCTGCTGGGCTTCATCTCGGTTATCATGTTCTCGAACGCCTGCACGACATCGCAAGATGACAAGGCTTACGAAATCAAGACCGAACTGTTCGAGACCAACAGTGGATTCTTCCTGGGTGCCCTCGGCATCGTCATTATCATCGCTACCCTGTACGCTGTATTCTGGTAGTCGCAACCCTTAACGAAAAAGGCCGGTCAAACTGTTTGGTCGGCCTTTTTTAACTGAACTGGAACTATGCTGGAGACACTGAAGCAAACCGTTTTCGAAGCCAACCTGGCCCTAGTCAGGCATGGGCTGGTCATTTTCACATGGGGCAACGTCAGCGGCATCGACCGTGAAAAAGGCCTCGTGGTCATCAAACCCAGCGGCGTGGACTACGATACGATGCAGGCCGGTGACATGGTGGTGGTAGACCTTGACGGGAAAGTAGTGGAAGGCCGCTACAAACCGTCCTCCGACACACCCACCCACATCTGCCTGTACCGCAACTTCGCCAATATCGGCGGCGTGGTCCATACACACTCCGAATGGGCGACTTCGTGGGCCCAGTCCGGCTGTGCCATCCCCGCGCTGGGAACGACGCACGCCGATTATTTCTACGGCCCCATCCCCTGCACCCGCCCGATGACACGGGAAGAAATCAAGGGCCAATACGAATGGGAGACCGGACAGGTCATCGTCGAGACCTTCCGCGATGTCAACCCCGACTATGTGCCTGGCGTGCTGGTCAACAACCACGGCCCGTTTGCCTGGGGGACCGACGCCATGAACGCGGTGCACAACGCCGTCGTGATGGAGGAGGTGGCCAAGATGGCCCATCACACCCTGCAGATCAACAGCCGGCCGGCGTTTTCGCAGGACATCCTGGACAAGCATTTCATGCGAAAACACGGGCCGAACGCCTATTACGGACAAAAATAAAACATCCCCATGAACAACAAATATTGCATCGGACTCGACTACGGATCAGATTCCGTGCGTTCCATCATCGTCAACGCCGCAACCGGCGAGCAACTGGCTACAGCCGTCTTCGAATATCCGCGCTGGAAAGCCGGAAAATACTGCAATCCGGCAGCTAACCAGTACCGCCAGCATCCGCTGGATTACATCGAAGGATTGGTATACACCGTCCGTGAAGCCCTGAAACAATGTCCGCCCGACGTGGCGGCGAACGTGGTCGGCATCTCCTTCGACACCACCGGCAGCACCCCCGTCTTCACAGACGAAAACGGCACGCCACTGGCATTGTTGCCCGAATTCGCAGAGAATCCCAACGCCATGTTCGTTCTTTGGAAAGACCACACCGCCATCCGCGAGGCCGCCGAGATCAACGCCCTGGCGAAGAAATGGGATACAGACTACACCGCCTACGAAGGCGGCATCTATTCCTCCGAATGGGTCTGGGCCAAGGTCCTCCACGTACTGCGCGAAGATGCGGAAGTCCGTGCCAAGGCCTATTCCTGGGTGGAACACTGCGACTGGCTGCCCGCCATCCTGACCGGCAACACCCGGCCGGAGAATCTCTACCGCAGCCGCTGCGCCTCCGGACACAAAGCCATGTGGCTCGAACAGTGGGGCGGACTGCCCGACGAAAAATTCCTCGTTGCGCTCGACCCGCTGCTCAAAGGCTTCCGCGAACGGCTGTACACCCGTACCTACACCAGCGATTTCCGGGCCGGTTTCCTGACACCGGAATGGGCCGGACGGCTGGGACTCACCACCCAGGTCGCCGTCGGCGTCGGTGCCTTCGACTGCCACATGGGCGCCGTCGGAGCTGAGATTGTACCGAATACACTGGTCCGCGTCATCGGCACTTCCACCTGCGATATCCTCATCTCCTCCTATAACGAAATCTCCGGAAAACTCATCCGCGGCATCTGCGGACAGGTGGACGGTTCCGTCATTCCGGGCATGATCGGACTGGAAGCCGGACAATCCGGGTTCGGCGACATCTATGCCTGGTTCCGCCGGGTTATGGAATGGCCGCTGAAGAACCTCATCGGCAAGGCGACGACCCTGACGGACGCCCAGAAGGAGCAGGTCATCCGGGAAGCCGCCGACCGTATCATTCCCGCACTGACGTCCGAAGCGGAGAAAATCCCGATCGGAAGCACGCACATCGTCGCCACCGACTGGATGAACGGACGTCGGACACCCGATGCCAACCAATTGCTCGAAGGCTCCATCATGGGGCTTACGCTGGGCAGCTCGGCTCCGATGATTTTCCGGGCGCTGGTCGAAGCCACCGCCTTCGGGTCGAAGGCCATCGTGGACCGTTTCATCAGCGAAGGCGTGAAAATCGATGCCATCATCGGCATCGGCGGTATATCCAAGAAATCGCCGTTCGTCATGCAGACCCTGGCCGACGTATTGAACATGCCGATCAAAGTGGCCCGCAGCGAGCAGGCCTGCGCCTTCGGGGCCGCCATGTTCGCCGCCGTCGTGGCGGGGGTCTATCCCGACGTCGCCGCCGCGCAGAAAACCATGGGACAAGGCTTCGAACAGGAATTCCAGCCCATTCCCGAGAACGTCGAGAAGTACAAACCGCTCTACCAGGCCTACCTCAAACTGGGAGCCTTTACGGAGAGCCTGTAATCTCCGATGAAAAGCGGAACAATATTTGCAAAGCAGAAGTCCCGCCGGTCCGAATACCGGCGGGATGACGGCCGGCCGGAAACTGCACGGTGCAGCACCGGGCAACCGTTCGCGAAACCATAACACCATGAACCGTACCGAACTCCACAGCGGACGCCTCAGGTTGGTCTGTATCGCACTGATCTTTACAGTCATGATACTCCAACCTATGGCTTCGTACTGCATCTATGCCCAGAACTCCCCCGTAAAGGTCACCGTATCGAAAAAGAAGCAAGTCATTGACGGACAAACCTACTACCTGCACACCGTCAAGAAAGGCGAGACCCTTTTCTCCATCGCCAACGCCTATGGTGTCCTGCAGAAGGACATCGTAGCCGCCAATCCCAACGCCTTCACCGGCATCCGGATTGGAGAGGAACTCCGGATCCCAGCTCCCGGCGAAAAAGAGACCTACGAAGGAAAAGGATTGGAGTCGGACCGCTTTGTTTTCTACGTTGCCAAAGAAGGACAGCAGAAAGAGGACATCTCCCGGCAGTACGGCGTTTCTCTGGACACCCTGTACAAGTTTAATCCAGAACTGCAATACGCCCCCATCGACCCGGGTCAGGTCATCGTCATTCCGAAAGGAGGAGCAGGTACGGAAGACCTGGCAGCCCCCGGCAGCGGGACGGTCATCCACCGGGTCGAAGCGTCCGAGACCCTTTACGCCATCAGCCGGAAATACGGCGTTTCCGTCAATGACATCCTCGAAGCCAATCCAGACATCGACAGCCGGACGCTGCGCATCCAGACAGGACAGAGCCTCCGCATCCCGTCTGAGGCCAACCCCATCGCCCTGCCGCTCGTATTCCGGCAGACCGACACGGTCGTCGTCCGGAAGGACACCCTGACGGAACCCGGCACCGATACCGGCATTGCCTCCTTCGACAACATCTCGTTCAACACGGCGGGAACGGACTTCCGTTCAACGTTCCGGAGTCTTTTCGACCGGAGAACCCTCCGCATTGCACTACTCATCCCGCTATTCCTCGAAGAGAACACGTTCCTCGAATCCTCTCCGGAAGAGCTCGCCGCACAGACGCCGCAACTGTACGACCGGTCGCTCAATTTCCTGGAATTCTACCAGGGATTCCTCACCGCCATGTACGACCTGCGGCAACAGGGATACGAAATCGAACTGCACACCTTCGACACCGGCCGCGATGTCAACCGCCTCGACGACATTCTGAGACGTCCCGAAATGCAACAGATGGACTTGTTCATCGGACCGTTCTACTCGGATATGCTCGGCCGGATGAATGCCTTTGCACGCAACACGCAGACCTGCTTCGTATCTCCGCTCACCGAAAACACCAGTCTGCTCAGGAACAACCCGTACATGCTCCAGTTTTTCCCCGACAGCCGTTCAACGCAGGCACTGATGCTGGACTACCTGAAACGACAGCAGGATGCGCAGATCGTTTTCGTGCGCAACACGGCCGAAAGCATGTCCACGGCCGACTTCTCCTTCCTGCAGCAGTTACAGGAGCAATGCCCGGGCACCCTCACGCTCGCCGTCCCGGCCGAGCGCCGCGCCATTTTCCCGGCCGGCTATTTCGCGGGTGAACGCCGTTACATTTTCGTTACCCCGTCGTCCGATGAACTGTTCGCATCCAATCTCATGTCGCAGCTCAACGTAGCCTCGCAGGGACGCGATATCCTTCTCTGCGGCCCGGAATCGTGGATCCACTATGTCAACATCGACCTGGATTATTCCCACACGCTGCAGTTCCGCTATACGGCTCCGTTCTTCATCGACCGTAACCAGAACAAAACGCAGGAATTCCTGCACAGCTACCGCGACCTGTTCCGCACAGAACCGTTCGAAATGCTCAGCAAAGGTTACAATTACGCCTTCCTGGGATACGACATCGCCACGTACTTCGTTCCCCTTCTCCGGAAATACGGCAAAGACTTCGCATCCGCCCTTCCGCAGGAAGCCTCACGGATGCTCCAGTCGGACGTATTCTTCGAACGCACCGGCGACGGTGACGGCTTTGTCAACCGCGCCCTGCGGATGGTCCGCTATACGGACGACTACTATCTTGTCCAGGAAACGGGACAGGAGCGCCCCGAATAACTTACGCAGACTTCTTCGCAGAGGCCGACAATCTGTCTTTCAGTGTCTGCGCCGTCAGCCGTTCATACAGCATGCCACGCTCGGCCAGTGCCATGTCTCCAGTTTCCTCCGAGACAATGATGACCTTCGCGTCCGTCACCTCCGTCAGACCCAGTCCCGCCCGGTGACGCAAGCCATACTGCGGGGACAGGTACAGCGAATCCGACACGGGCAATACACAGCGCGCCGATGAGATTCTATTCTTTGAAATGATGACGGCTCCATCATGTAAAGGACTGTTTTTGAAGAATATATTTTCAATCAGCCGAGGGGTCAGCAACGCATCGATCCTGTCGCCGGTTTCCTCGTACTGGCTGAGGTCATCCGAGCCGGGTATCACAATCAACGCGCCTTGGCGCGCGGCACTCATCCGCGAACAGGCTTCCACAATGGCATCGACCGCGGCTGAAGCCGACTCTGCAGACGGGAACAGCCACTCCTGTATCGAACGCCCCCGACTCAGCCCCTGCGCTCCCAAACGGGACAGTGCCCGGCGGATTTCCGGCTGGAACACCACCACGATGGCCACCAGTCCTACGCTGAAAACCTGTTTCATGATGCCCGCCATAAGATCCATCCTCAGAGCCCGGACCACCATCCAAAACACAAACATGAAAAAAATGGCCATCATGATGTTGGATGCCAACGTGCCCTTGAACAGCATATACAACTTGTAGAGCAGATAGGCTACAAGCAGGATATCCACGACATCGGCTACATGCAGGGTTACAAAGGCTGTTATCATAGACATTCTTTTTGACGGCACGACAAAAACTTCCCGACGATGCGGACACAGTCGGATGCTGCACGGACATCGTGTGCGCGCAGCATCCGGGCACCGTGCAGAAGCGCCAGGGTCTCAACGGCCAGCGTACCGGCCAAAGCCCCGTCCGGATCCGTATCCAGAAGCCTGTATATCATGGATTTTCTGGATACGCCCACCAACAGAGGCCGACCATCTTCCGACAATTCGTCCAAGTGGGCGACCAACGCGAAGTTCTCTTCCAACGTTTTCCCGAACCCGATACCCGGATCGATCCATATATCCCGGACACCGCATGCCATAAGCCGCGGTACCAGACGCGCAAAGAAAAATTTCTCCCGTTCCACGACCGGTTCCGGCAGACCGGCCATGCCTGATTCTGCCGCAGGATGGTGCGACAACACATACGCCACCCCCAGTTCCGCCACCGTGGAGAACATATCTGCGTCCGTCCCGCCGGAAATATCGTTGACCATCTGAATGCCGAACTCCGACACCGCCCGTCTGGCAATCTCAGCACGGAACGTATCGACCGAAACCCGGGCATCCGGAAAATGACGCCGCAGCGTCCGGAGCGCCGCCGACACCCGGCGCCATTCCTCTTCGGCCGGAACCTCCGAAGCCCCGGGACGCGTCGAAACACCGCCGACATCTATCCATGCGCCGCCTTCCGACAGGATGTTCTCACACCGGGTTGCCACGGCACGCTCGCCGTCATACGCCCCGCCGTCGAAAAAAGAATCCGGCGTCACATTGAGAATGCCCATCACGAGCGGGCTGTCGACGCTTGTCATCACAGGCTGTGCTTAATAGGCCCGGGCAAACAGCACCCGTCGTGCAGACGGCCGTCCCGTACGGATGCAGCGGCCCTGTTCTTCCGGCGCATCGCATGGGATACAACGGATGGTCGCCTTGGTCTCGTCCTTGATCAGTTCCTCGGTTTCCGAAGTGCCGTCCCAGTGCGCCATGACGAAGTTGCCCCCGTCCAGCGCCGCCTTGAATTCGTCGTAAGTGTCCGCATTCACCGTATGTGCCGTTCTGAAAGCCTTGGCCTTGACGAAGATATTCCGCTGAATCTCCTCCATCAGGTCCACGATGACCTGCTCTGCCGCCTGCATGTCCACCACCTGTTTCTCCAGGGTGTCACGGCGTGCGATTTCCACGGTGCCGGCCGCCAGGTCCCTCGGTCCCAGCGCCACGCGTACCGGAATACCTTTCAGTTCGTGCTCTGCGAACTTGAATCCCGGCTTGACCGTATCGCGGTCGTCCAGTTTCACGCGCAGACCACGGTTTTCCAGCTTGACCTTGAGCGCCTGCAATGCCGCCACCAAGCCGGGAATCTGCGCCGCCTGCTGGTATATCGGCACCATCACCACATGGATCGGTGCCAGCCGCGGCGGCAGCACCAGCCCGTTGTCATCCGAATGAGCCATGATCAGCGCCCCCATGAGCCGGGTAGACACGCCCCAGGAAGTCGCCCAGACATATTCCAGCGCCCCTTCCCGGTTGGCGAACTTCACATCGAACGCCTTGGCGAAATTCTGTCCCAGGAAATGGGAGGTCCCGGCCTGCAGCGCCTTGCCGTCCTGCATCATGGCTTCGATGGACATGGTCTCCACCGCACCGGCGAAACGTTCCTTGTCCGTCTTGTAACCCTTGATGACCGGCACGGCCATGTAATTCTCGACAAAATCGGCATACACGCCTATCATCCTGTTCATTTCCTCCATGGCCTCTTCTGCCGTGGCGTGCGCGGTATGCCCCTCCTGCCACAGGAATTCCGCCGTGCGCAGGAAAAGCCGTGTGCGCATCTCCCAGCGCACCACGTTCGCCCACTGGTTCACCAGAATAGGCAGATCGCGGTAAGAATGTATCCAGTTCCGGTAAGTATTCCAGATTATCGTTTCAGACGTCGGACGCACAATCAGTTCTTCCTCCAGTTTGGCCTCGGGATCGACGATCACGCCTTTCCCCTCCGGGTCGTTTTTGAGGCGGTAATGGGTCACCACGGCGCATTCCTTGGCGAAACCCTCCACATGATGCGCCTCGCGGCTGAAGAAACTTTTCGGGATAAACAGGGGGAAATAGGCGTTCTGGTGCCCGGTCTGCTTGAACATCCGGTCCAGCACGTCATGCATCGTCTCCCAGATGGCATAACCATAAGGTTTTATCACCATGCATCCCCTCACCGCCGAAGTCTCCGCAAGGTCCGCCTTCACGACCAGGTCGTTGTACCATTGCGAATAATTCTCTGCGCGGGGAGTCAATACTTTAGCCATAATCTAACTTGGTATAAAATTTGTTTGCTACATTTACACCGCAAAAATAGATATTTTTCAACGTTTATAGAAGGAGGACAAAGACATGAGAGCAAAAATGATTCTTTTCTTGCTGGCTGTGCCCATGCTGCCTGCCTGCACGTCTGCAGACTACGCGAGAAGCACTGCGAATGTCAACGACGATCTGTATTACATGCCCGCGCCCGCCACTCCCGCGACGACCGTGGTACAGGCTCCGCCTGTTTCCGGTGCGGCAGCCCCTGCCGAGGCTGCACCCGCCATCCGTTACGAAGACGGGATGAGCGACTATGAACGTTATCTCCTTGAGAAGGAATCCGCCCAGACGACGGTGCCCTCCGGTGCCGTTTCCGGCACGGCCGCCCATCAGTCTACGGCTTCCGAAACCAGAGGCGAACTGTTCTATGCCGACGACGGTTCCGTCTACTATTCCGGACCTTCCGCCACGGTTGAAGAGACTCCTTCCGCCGCCAAGTCCGGCAAGACCACGGTCGTCAACAACTATTACTATTACGACGATCCGTGGTATGACCCGTGGTATTACGACCCCTGGTACGATCCGTGGTATTACGATCCCTGGTACGACGGCTATCTCTTCAGAGATCCCTACTATTACAGAAGCTGGGCTTCTCCCAGGTTCTCCATCGGTTACTCCACCGGATGGGGATTCTATCCCCGTTCCCGCTGGAGCATTCACCTGGGCTGGGGATGGGATCCACTGTTCTACCATGCCACAGGATTCTACCACGACCCGTTCTACAGACCGGTCATCGCGTTCATCGACCCGCCCAGACCCCGGACGGACCACACGACCTATGGACCTGCCTCCCGCAGGGAGAATACGCTGAACAACGTCTCCCGCCGCATCGTAGCCGCCGACGTCGCGGACGCTGCGCTGCCGGGTGACAGAGTGCCGGTACAGCAGGCCGCGACCCGTCGTACCGCAGGAACTGCAGGAACAGGCAGCAGTGCCGGCAGCGCGGCGCCTGCCGCCCGCAGCCCGCAACCTGCCTCCGCAAGCGGCACGCAGAGCACGGCCCGGACCCGCCGTGAGGCCTTGAACGAGGCTCAGGCAGCCGCGGGATCCGGCACCACACAGACCTACAACCGTACGCAAAGCGGCCAGACCTACAATCAGAGCGCAGCGCGTACCGATATCAGCCGCAATGCCGACCAGGCTGTTCCGGCCCGGCAGGGCAGCGCCGGAACCTACACCGCGCCGTCCACGGAGCGGACCGCCCCTGTCGCCAACCCGCGCCGGGAGGCTGTCAACTCCGCACAGCAGCAGTCCAGGACTGCTCCGCAGAGCAGCAGCACACAACCGGCCGTGCAGCAGCGCAATACACAGCCGGCCGTACAGCAGCCGCAACAGCAATCCTCCGGCAATGCCACCCGGCGCGCCGCAAGGAGCACCGCAACGCAGAGCAGCAACAACAACAGTTCAACCGCCACAAGATCGGCGACCCGGTCTGCCGCCTCCGCGGCGGCCTCTTCGGCGGCGACCCGCTCATCTGCCGCTTCTTCCGCTTCTTCCGCCGCGACGCGTTCTTCGGCTGCATCCTCTTTCGGCAGTTCTGCCTCCACCCGGTCGAGCTCTACCTTCAGCGCCCCGTCATACAGTTCTACGCCGTCCTTCAGCACATCTCCGTCCTTCGGATCAAGCGGCGGATTCTCCTCGGGCGGCGGTGCCACACGCAGCGGAGCATCGTCCTCCGGCAGTTCTTCCAGAAGATAACCTTAATCCCTAATCGCCATGTATAACAGAGTTCTCTCTTCCATCCTTCTGCTCGGCATGACATCGGTTTGTCTTGCACAAGGCTCTTCCGACCTGCTGAGACTCTCTCAAAGATATCCGACCGGTACCGCACGGGCCATGTCCATGGGCGGTGCATTCGGTGCCCTGGGAGCCGACATGTCCGTCTTGGGACAGAATCCCGCCGGCATCGGCGCCTACCGGGGTGATGAACTTCTCATCACGCCCATGCTGTCAATCAACCACACCGACGCGACCCTGAACGGAGAGACCGACACCGATTCCAAAGTGAACTTCCCGTTCAACGGTTTCGGTTTTGTCTCCACTGTGAATCTGTCGCCGAGCCGTACGAAAAGCATGACGATGGGAATGTCCTATGCCCGCATCGCCGATTTCAACCAGGACATCAGCATCACCTCCAACCGGGCGACGTCCTCGATTCTGGATGAATTCGCCTATTCGGCCAACAACCCCGTCGGCAACAACGACTGGGACCCGCTGATGCCAAGCGCGCTGGGACGGTACGAGGGGATGGCCTTCGACGTCTATGCCCTCGACACGGCCTATTTCTTCGGTGCCAACCCCCAGACCGGGTTCCCCGATGCGATGCCCTACTTCCACGACATGCTGGACGTCTACGGACAATACCAGACCCGGGCCATCTCCCGCAGGGGCGAAATACAGGAATACAACTTCTCGCTGGGCTTCAACGTAGATGACGTATGGTATTTCGGCGGGACCCTCGGATTCCATGATGTTTATTTCAAGGAGTACATCAATCACTTCGAGCAGCGCAATGCCACGCAGTACCTGAAAGATTACCGCATGACGGACGAATTCATCATGGAAGGCTGGGGCGTCAACTTCAAACTGGGCGCCATCTACCGTCCCATCCCCGAGATGCGGCTGGGTCTGGCGTACCATTCTCCGACCTGGTATGACATGACCTCTTCCGCACTGACGACGATGAAGGCCAATTACTATACCTCGCCGAGCACCAGTGGAGAGCTGAATTTCTACACCGATGCCGACTCGTATTTCGATTTCGACATGACCACACCGGGACGGTTCATCACCAGCTGGGCCTACATCTTCCCGAACGCGGGTATCATCAGCATCGACTATGAGTTCATTGACTATTCCCGGTCGAAGATGAAAGCCTCAGGCGATCCGACCTATGCAAAGGAGGTGACGCAGAAAGCCCGCGACCAGTTCGTCTCCACCGGCAACCTGCGCATCGGCGGTGAACTGCGCGTTTCGCCGGTCGCCTATCTGCGGGCCGGCTATGCCAACATCGGCAACCCCATCGATTCGTCCTACAGCAACGGAAAGAACCGCAACCAGCAGATTCTCTCCGCCGGTTTCGGTTTCCGCGGGGACATCGGTTTCGTTGACTTCGCTTATCAGCACTATTTCAACAAGGAAGACATCTGGCTGTACAACGACTTCAACGCCGCCGCCGTCGAGGCCCGGACATCTTCGGACATCGACCGCATCGCGGTCACGCTCGGGCTGCACCTGTAGCCGTTTCTTCACCGGATTTATTGTTGAAAAAAACGCTCCATTTTCGGGGCGTTTTTTTCGTCTTTTTTCTTCGCTTTTGACTACCTTTGCATGGTTAATCAAACTATGCTGATAATGAGTGATTTAAGAAGAATAAAATCCGCTTTGATATCTGTCTATCACAAAGATCGCCTGGATGATATCGTCAAGACGCTGCACGACCTGGACGTTGATTTATACTCGACGGGGGGAACGCGCGATTTCATCGCCGGACTGGGAATTCCCGTCACGGCCGTCGAGGATGTCACCAGCTATCCCTCCATCTTCGGAGGACGTGTCAAGACGCTTCATCCCAAAATATTCGGAGGCATCCTGTACCGCAGGGAAATGAAGGAAGACCTGGCCCAGGCCGCCGAATACGACATCCCGGCCATCGACCTGGTCATCGTCGACCTGTATCCGTTCGAGGAAACCGTGGCGGCCGGCGCATCCGATGCCGACATCATCGAGAAAATCGACATCGGCGGCATTTCGCTCATCCGGGCGGCGGCCAAGAATTTTCAGGACGTGGTCATCGTACCCTCCAAGCGCGAATATCTGCCGCTGCTGAACCTGCTGAAAGAAAAAGGCGGCGAGACCTCGCTCGAAGACCGGAAACGGTTCGCGGCCGCAGCTTTCGAAGTATCGTCGCATTATGATTCGGCCATCTTCAACTATTTCAACGCCGACGGCATCATGCCCGCATTCAAGTGCAGTCTCTCCGGCGAGAAACCGCTGCGCTACGGAGAGAATCCGCACCAGCACGGGGCATTCTACGGGGCGTTCGACGAATTGTTCACCCAGCTGCACGGCAAGGAAATCTCCTACAACAACCTGGTGGACATCGATGCTGCCGTCAGCCTCATCGCCGACTTCAACGAGGCTCCGACCTTTGCCATCCTCAAGCACAACAACGCCTGCGGCGTCGCCTCGGACGATGTGCTGGTCGAAGCATGGAAGAAAGCGCTGGCGGGCGACCCGGTGTCGGCCTTCGGCGGTGTCTTCATAGCCAACCGCCCCATCGACGCGGCCACGGCGACGGAGATCAATGCCCTGTTCTTCGAGATTCTCATTGCGCCCGGATTCTCGGACGAAGCTCTTCAGATTCTGGAAGTCAAGAAAAACCGGATTCTGCTGCAGCAGAAAGGATTCCCGGGCGGCAAGATGCAATTCCGTTCGCTGCTGAACGGCGTCGTGGTGCAGGAGAAAGACCTCCACACGGAAACGCCCGAAGAACTGCGCACGGTCACGGATCTTGCGCCGACCGGGGCACAGGTCGCCGACCTGCTGTTCGCCAACCGGCTGGTGAAACACACCAAGTCGAACGCCATCGTTCTCGTCAAGGACCGTCAGCTGCTCGGCAGCGGCATGGGCCAGACCTCGCGGGTGGACGCCCTGCGGCAGGCCATCGAGAAAGCACACCGTTTCAACTTCGACCTGAAAGGTGCGGTCATGTCGAGCGATGCGTATTTCCCGTTCCCCGACTGCGTTGCCATCGCCCACGATGCGGGCATCACGGCGGTCGTCCATCCGGGCGGCTCCATCCGCGACGGAGAATCTATCGATTATTGCAACCAACATCAGATGGCGATGGTTTGTACAGGCATCCGCCACTTTAAACACTAATACACCATGGGACTGTTTTCATTGTTCTCATTCACGCAGGAAATCGCCATTGACCTCGGCACGGCCAATGTCATCATTATGCACAACAACAATGTGGTGGTAGACCAGCCGTCGATTGTCGCCATAGACCAGAACACCGGCAAGATGATCGCCCTGGGCAGCCAGGCCCGCCTGATGGAAGGCCGTGCGCCCGACAACATCAAAACCATCCGCCCGTTGCGCAACGGCGTTATCGCCAACTTCGACGCTGCGGAGCAGATGCTGCGCGGCATGATCAAGCTGGTCAATCCCAGCAAGTGGTACACACCGTCCCTCAAGATGGTGGTCTGCATCCCTTCGGGCAGTACCGAAGTCGAGATCCGCGCCGTGCGTGACTCGTCGGAGCATGCCGGCGGCCGCGACGTGTACATGATCTATGAGCCGATGGCTGCCGCCATCGGTATCGGGGTGGACGTCACCGCGCCCGAAGGTGCCATGATCATCGACATCGGAGGCGGCACGTCCGAAATCGCCGTCATTGCCTTGGGCGGTATCGTTTACAAGCGGTCCATCACGGACGCCGGTGACGTGTTCACGGCCGACGTGCAGGACTATATGCGTCAGGAGCACAACATCCGCCTCGGCGACCGGACGGCCGAAGAGATCAAGATCCAGGTGGGCGCCGTGCTGGAGAACCTGGAGGATCCGCCGCAGCCCTACGAGGTCAACGGCCCGAACCTGATGAGCGGTCTGCCCATCAAGGTGCCGGTATCCTATCAGGAAATCGCACACTGCCTCGACAAATCCATCGGACGTCTCGAAAGCGCCATCCTGGACGTGCTCGAGCACACGCCGCCGGAGTTGTACGCAGACATCGTCAAGCACGGCATCTTCCTCACCGGCGGAGGCGCCCTGCTCAGAGGCCTGGACAAACGGCTCACCAACCGCTTCGGCATCGCCTTCACGGTTTCGGACGATCCGCTGCACGCCGTGGCGCGCGGAACCGGTATTGCGTTGAACAACATTGAGAAATTCTCTTTCTTAATGCGCTAGTACATGCAATCGTTCTTCCGGTTCCTTCTCAAGTATCAGACATTCATTCTCTTTATTCTGTTGATTGCTGGATCGGTCTTCCTGATTGTCAAGCACAACAGTTTTCAGAGGACCCATTTCGCGAATGCCTTTTACACGGTGCAAGGGTCTGTTTACGCGCCGGTCCGGAAGACGGCCGCCTACCTCTCGCTGAACCGGGAGAACATCAGGCTCTCAGAAGAAAACGCCTCCCTGCACACGCGTCTGCTGCAGGCGGGCGACACCTTTGGACGGGTACGCTCCATTTACGACACGCTTTACCGGCAGCAGTATCTCTGCATTCCGGCGCAAGTGGTGCAGAATACCACCTCCAAGCAATACAACTATCTGACGCTCAACCGGGGAGAGTTGGACGGCATCACGGCCGACATGGCGGTTATCGGGCCCGACGGCATCGTAGGTATCGTCACCGCATCGTCACCGCACTTCGCCACCGTGCTGTCCGTACTCAACCGCGACTTCAGCGTCAGCGCCAAGTTCCTGACCTCACAGTTTTTCGGATCGCTGGTATGGGACGGCCGGAGCCCCTACTACGCCACCCTGAACGACATCCCGCTGCATGCCCCCGTCCACATCGGCGACACGCTCGTCTGCAGCGGTTTCTCCTCCATGTTTCCCGAAGGAACCCCGGTCGGCACGGTCGAGGACTTCGACAAGGACGACGGGAACTTCTACAACATCCGGGTGCGGCTGGCTTCCTCTTTCAGGCAGCTGTACCATGTGACCGTCATAAAAGACCTGTACAAAGACGAACAGAACGCCCTGGAAACAGGACATAACCTGCACAATTAGCCATGCTGAAGGACCTGCGTACCATCCTGTTCCGCTTTATCATCCTGCTGGTGTTCCAGGTTGTCGTCCTGAACCACCTCCACATCGGCGGTTACTTCAATCCGTACGTGTACGTCTGGTTCATCCTTTTCCTGCCATACCGCATCCATCCGTCGCTGCTGTTGCTGCTGTCTTTCCTGACCGGTATCGTGGTGGACCTGTTCTCGGGCACCCTCGGCATGCACGCCTTCGCCTGTGTCGTCACCGGCTACGTCCGGTACCTGATGCTGAAGAGCGCCACCGCGACAGAACACGACCGCGGCCGGTTCCCGTCGATGCGCAAGGCCGGATTCAAATGGTTCTTCCACTACACCGCCTCGCTGGTGATTGTCCATCACCTGTGTCTGTTCATGGCAGAGTCGGCCGATTTCGGTGACCTTCCTTCCGCGCTTCTCCGTGCGATGTGCAGCGCTGTGCTGACCGTCGCGTTCATCCTTGCCTGTGAAATTCTCTTCTCGGAAAGCGCATGATATCGCCCCTGTCCCCCCGGAAATACGTTATCGGCGCAGCCATTGTGCTGACAGCGGTACTCTTCGTATGCCGGCTGTTCGTCATCCAGGTAATTGACGACTCGTACATTGCTTCAGCCAAGGATAATTCCCTGCGTTACGTGACCCTCTATCCGTCGCGCGGGCTGATTCTCGACCGGAAAGGGCGCGAAATCGTGACCAACGCGGCATCGTACGACCTGATGGTCACGCCGCGTCAGACCCGCGGCGGGTTCGACACCACCGTCCTGTGTTCCATCCTGCAGATCGACACCCTGCAGGTGGAGGAGCGCATGACGGCTGCCAAACGCTACTCCTGGTACAAGGCCTCGGCCTTCTACAAGCAGATGTCGTCGGAGATGTACGCCGTGCTGCAGGAACAGATGCACAAGTTGCCGGGATTCTATGTACAGGCGCGGACCGTCCGGCAATACACCCGTCCCATCGCCCCGCATCTGCTGGGATATGTGAGCGAAGTGAACCAGAACACCATCGATTCGAACCCATACTACAAGATGGGTGACTACATCGGGGTGAGCGGATTGGAAAAAGCCTACGAGGAACGGTTGCGGGGAAAGAAAGGCTGCAAAATCTTCCTGGTGGACGTCCACAACGTCATCAAGGGCTCCTTCGAGCAGGGAAGGTTCGATTCCATCGCCTATCCGGGCGAAAATCTCACCTGCACCATCGACATGGATCTCCAGGAATACGGGGAGACCCTGATGCAGCGCATGCGGGGTAGCATCGTCGCCATCGAGCCGGCCACCGGTGAAATCCTGGCCATGGTTTCAGTGCCCATGTACGACCCTAACATGCTGGTAGGGAAAGCCCGTTCACAGAATTACCAGAAACTGCAGGAAGACACGCGCAAGCCTCTGCTGAACCGGGCCACCAACGCCATCTATCCGCCGGGAAGCACCTTCAAACCTCTGCAGGCGCTGGTCTGCCTGCAGGAAGGCGGCATTACGGAATACACCCCCTTCCCGTGCAGCGGTCCCTCGTCTGTGCCGATTAAATGCACGCACCACCACGGTTCGCCCGTCACGCTGCTCAACGCCATCGAGCAGAGCTGCAACCCCTATTTCTGGCATGCGTTCAGGAGTACGCTGGAACGCAGCAGTTCCTTCAAGGACAATTACAACACCTGGCGGGAAGACGTGCTCAGTTTCGGCTACGGCACCCGTCTCGAGACAGACATCCCGGGCATCCTGATGGGGAATATCCCGACAGAGGCCTTTTTCGACCGGATCTACGGGCCGACAGGATGGCGGGCCATGACCATCCGCTCGCTTTCCATCGGACAGGGCGAGATTTCCGCCACACCGCTGCAGATGGCCAACCTGGCGGCCATTATCGCCAACCGCGGTTTCTATTACCCGCCGCACATCGTTCGTACCGAAGAGTATAACCACCGCATCGAAAGCCATGTCCGCGCCGCGCATTTCAACACGGTGGTCGAAGGGCTTTACCGCGTGACGACCGCCGGCACCGGGCGTCATTATCCTGTCGCCGGCGGCGCCATCACCTGGTGCGGCAAGACCGGGACCGCGCAGAATGCGGGGAACGACCATGCGCTGTTCATCGCCTTCGCGCCCAAGGACAACCCGCAGATTGCCATTTCCGTCGTGGTCGAGAATGCCGGATTCGGTGCCACATGGGCGGTGCCTATCGCCTCGCTGATGATCGAGAAATACCTGACCGGCAACATCTCCAATCCGGCGCTGGAACGCAAAATGATAGAATTCAAGTAATGGAACGGCAGGACAATTTACTGAAGAACCTGGACTGGTTCACCATCGGGCTGTACCTGCTGCTTGTCCTGGCCGGCTGGGTCAACATTTACGCGGCTGTCTATAACGAAGAATACCAGAGCATTCTGTCCCTTTCGCAGAACTATGGCCGACAGCTGCTGTGGATCGGCCTGTCGCTCGTCGCGGCGGGCATATGCCTGACGCTGGACGCCAAATTCTATTCCGTGCTGTCTTATCCCATCTACATCCTGGTGATGCTCTCCCTGCTGGCCGTCCCGTTTCTGGGGGAATATTCGCACGGCGCACGCTCCTGGTTCAGCATCGGGCCCTTCAAACTGCAACCTTCCGAATTCGCGAAAACAGCCACATCTCTCGCCATGGCGCGGTTCATCAGCAGCCGGCCCTCGTACGGAAAGGGAGGCCTTCCGTTCAAATATCTCCTGATGGCAGGCATCCTCATCGTGATTCCGCCGGCCCTCATCCTGCTGCAGCCCGACATGGGATCCTGTCTGGTCTATGTCTCCTTCCTGCTGGTACTCTACCGGGCCGGTATGCCCTTCGCCATCCTCGGCATCGGCATCCTCGCCGTCGTGTTGTTCATCCTGTCGTTCCTGCTCGACAAAGCCCTGCTGACGGGACTTATCGTGGGCGGCGGCATCCTCGCCGCAGCCATCAGCTTCCGGAAATTCCGGCCGTGGTTCATCGGGGTCGCCATCTGCACGCTGATCATGGTGCTGGCCGTATCGCTGAACGAGAGCATGCAGCTGGGCTATCCGCTCCATCTGGTGATGATGGTCGGCGCGGCCGCCGTCTGCCTCGTCCTCGGCGGGCTGGCCCTCCTCACCCATTTCAGAAAAGCGTTCCTGCCGCTGGCGCTCGTCGCAGGGTCATTGGTCTTCATTACTTCCGTGGACACACTTTTCGACAAACTCGACACGCACCAGCAGGAACGCATCGAAATCATGCTGCACCTCAAGGAAGACCCCTATGGCGTCGGATACAACACGCAGCAGTCGCTCATCGCCATCGGCTCGGGCCGTCTGACAGGACGTGGATTCCTGCAGGGCACACAGACCAAGTACGATTTCGTGCCCGAACAGAGTACAGACTTTATTTTCTGCACCATCGGAGAAGAATGGGGGTTCATGGGGACATGCGCCGTCGTCACGGCGTTCGTCGTGCTGCTGCTGCGGCTGATCACCCTGGCCGAACGGCAACGGTCGGCCTTCAGCCAGATATATGGCTACTGCGTCGTGGCCATCCTGTTCTTCCACTTCTTCATCAACATCGGCATGGTCATCGGGTTGCTGCCCGTCATCGGCATTCCGCTGCCGTTCTTCAGCTACGGGGGATCTTCCCTGCTGGCGTTCACCATCCTCATTTTCATCATGCTGCGGCTCGACGCCTCGCGCCGGGAGTATTTCTCATAGGTTGTCCGGCAGGCTCCGGATTCCGCCACCGGAAGCAGAGGTTGCGGAGCGGGCGGATTCTACAGGCAGCTTGAGTTGTCCCAGCAATGCGTGCAGAGCATGTCCTTGGGCAGGCCGATGGCTTCCACCAGTTCCGGCAGCGTCTGAAACTTGAGCGAGGTGAGATTCAGACGGCGGCGCATCTGTTCAATCATCTTCGCATAGCGTTCGGTGCCGGCATCGGCATATTCCCGCAACACCTCATCGGAAACCTCTCCGCCCTCCAGTTCGGCAATGACCTTGCGGGCCATCAGGTCCAGGATAGAACGGGACGAAGAGAAATTCAGGAAATCGCAGGCATAGATGAGCGGCGGGCAGGCCACACGGATATGCACCTCCTTTACACCCGCTTCATACAGTTTGGAGACATTATCTTTCAGCTGCGTTCCCCGCACGATGCTGTCGTCCAGGAAAATAATGCGCGCATCATGTGTCAGTGCCTCATTCGTGAGCAGTTTCATCTTGGCCACCAGGTCGCGCATGTTCTGATACTGCGGCATGAAGCTGCGCGGCCACGTCGGCGTATATTTGACAAACGGACGGCGGTAGGGCAGGTGCTTCTCGTTGCTGTATCCGATGGCGTGTCCGATGCCCGAATCGGGAATGCCGGCCACGAAATCGGCCTCGGTGTCGTCGTGACGTGCCAGCGATGCACCGTTGCGGTAGCGGGCCTCCTCCACGTTCACGTCCTCGTAGCAGGCGGTCGGATAGCCGTAGTACACCCACAGGAACGCACAGATCTGGCATTTCTTGCCGGGCGCGATGACCTGCCGGTGTTCTTCAGCCGTGATGAAGCGTGTTTCCCCGGCTCCCAGGAAATAATCGGGTTCGTAGCCCAGGTTCGTGAACGACGTGCTTTCGAAAGCCGCCACGTAACCGTTGTCGTTCCGTCCGATGACAATCGGCGTCCGGCCATACTTGTCACGGGCCGCATAAATCCCGTTCTCCGTCATGATAAGCATCGAGCAAGATCCCTTCACTTTACTATAAACCAGACGGATACCTTCTTCAAAAGAACTTGCGCGGCTGATGAGCACCGCCACCAGTTCCGTCGGATTGATATCGGAATCGGAGAGTTCGGAAAAATGCAGTTTCTCGGCCAGCAGTTCCTGAGCCAGTTCGTTGATGTTAAAAATCTTGGCCACCGTCACCAAGGCGAAGCGGCCCAACCGGCCCGTCATGACGATAGGCTGCGATTCCGTGTCGCTGATGACGCCGATGCCGATGCGGGAGTTCTCGAAACGCGGCAGTTCGCGTTCGAACTGTGAGCGGAAATAGTCGTTCTGGAGATTGTGGATCGAGCGCAGGAACTTCTGTCCGTCGTAGAAAGCCATTCCGGCGCGTTTCGTCCCGAGATGGGAATGATAATCTGTGCCGTAATACACATCCGTGACGCAAGGCACCCGCGATACACAACCAAAAAATCCGCTCATGACACAAGAGATTTGATGCTGCAAATATACAATAACGCCGCAATCCGGCGACGGCGACCTGGTTTAATTTACGCGTCCTCCGACGGGCCGGGGAAAGTCTCCAGAGAAAGCCGCTCCCCGTCAAACACTGCGTACGAATAATGTTTGATGCCGTCTCCGACATTGATGTAGCGCGCACCGCCGGGAAGCGGTTCATCGAAGACGCGGTGCAGATGGCCAAACACGAAATATTTTACATCATGCGTCTCAGCGTATTGCTCGGAAAAGAGGTATGACGGTTCTGTCCGGCAGACAATCGGACGCCGTTTCGACGGCGGTTTCAGCGCGCTGCGGCTGGCCCACCAGAGCCCGAATCCGACCGTGATGCGCGACGGCAGGGCCGCCCACATCACCTGCGCCGGACGCCAGCGGAACAGCCAGCGCATGCAGCGGTATGTGTTGCTGATCGGTCCGACACCGTCCCCGTGCGCCATGAAGAACCGGGCGCCGTTGATCTCGGTCTCGAACGATTCCGGATGCACCTCCGCCCCGATTTCCTGCGGCAGGTAATCCCACATCCACGTATCGTGATTGCCGGCGAAGAAATGAATGGCCACGCCGGCGTCGCTCAGTTCGCAAAGTTTTCCGAGGAACCGCGTAAACCCCTTTGGCACCACACGGCGGTACTCAAACCAGAAATCGAAAATGTCGCCCAGAAGGAACAACGCCGCCGCATCGGCTTTTATGGTATCCAGCCATGCCACGATGGCCTGCTCTCGCCGGCGGCTCTCCGCATAAGGGAACTGTCCCAGATGGAAATCCGAAGCGAAATAAACCTTTTTATGGGACGGAATCTGCAACGTCGTCATTCTGTCTTCAAGACCTCTTCCAGTTTCTTCTGCAATGCCTCCGGCGTCAGCTGACGCGCGATGACCGTGCCTTCCGCATCGATGAGCCACATCGCCGGCAGCGATTCGGCCTGGTAATCCGACGCCAGGGCCGACGCACGGCCTTGCGGCTCCCACAGGCTGGTCCAGACAATGTCATCCTCTTCGGCAGCCTTCCGCCACGAAGCATAGGTATAGTCGAACGAAATCTGGCATATCTCGAAACGGTCGCCGCCGTATTTGCGGTAAATGTCGTGCAGCACAGGGTTCCATGCGCGCGACGCCTCATGCCATGACGCCCAGAAGAACACCAGCACGGTCTTCCCCCGCATCGAAGAGAGCGTCACCTGCTTCCCGGACGCATCCTGCGCGGAAAACGCCGGCGCCGCTTCGCCCAGTCCGGAAATCATCTGTCCCAGCCTGCGCCGGCGCAGCTGGTCGGACATCTCCTGCACGTTCCGGTGCAGCATCGTCACCAGCGGCATGCCGGGATATTTCTTGAAAAGAACCGTATCCACCATCTGGAAATACTTCAGGTCCTCCTCCTCGCTGAACACGTAAGTCTGCGGCGTCACCTTCTGGTACAGCGCATACAGCGCGGCCAGCGACGAACGGTTCGACTCGACGAACGCGATGCTGCTCTTGCGCAGATCCTGCAGTTCTGCAGCATATCTCTCCAACAGCATGCCCCGGTAGGATTCAGCCCGCGACAACTGCTGCGCCCGCCGGAACAGTCCGTCGATGGAGTCCTTCACCTGCAGCGTACGCCGCATCCGCTCGTTGAGCGCGAGAATCTGTGCCGATTCGGCACTGCCGTCCACCTGGAAGGTGCCGATGAAGTTCTGCGCATCGCCCGCGACACGCACCCTGTCGCCGGGTTTCAGCACAATCGTCACAGACTGTCCCCGGACCGACAGGTCGTAGAAAGCCGGCATGGCCATTTCTTTTTTTATCTTGAATTCGCCGGACGGGGGCAGAGCCAGCGTATCGGCCACCGCCGGATTTCCCGCCAGGCAAAGCAAAAGTGTGTCCTGCCCTGACGTGGCGACGGTGCCGGAAATGATGCCCTTATTCCGGTGACATCCCGACAGGATGACCGCAAAAAAAAGTATAAAACAAATCCTTTTCATCGGACCTATATCCATTTATTTTACAAAAGTATGGATTATCTTTCAATTATCAATCCGAAATAATTATCTTTGAGGCTTGCAAGCGGTCCGGCCATGCATCAGAACCATCCGGAACCGGCGTTTTTATTCTTTGCATCATGAAGAAATTCTTTTGCGCTCTGCTCATTTCGTGTGCCGTAATGTTTCCCGTCGCGGCGCAGGAAGGCACCATGGGGTCCGGCATCGACCTCTTCCATACCATTCTCGAAGCCGATCACGGCGACGACCTGAACACGTTCGGCATCGGACTCCGGTACCAGTACTTTTTCAACGACCAGCTGCGCCTCGACAACGGCGTGAACATTGCCTTCGAGAAAAAAGACATCAACACCTGGAACACCTTCGCGGAAATAGAATACCTGATTCCCGCCGGCACGATTTATGTCTATCCGCTCGCCGGCGTGATGTACGGCAGCATCAAGCAGCGTCACTCCGATATCGGCCGGGAGACCAGTTTCGGATTCAACTTCGGGGGCGGCGTGGACATTCCGGTGGCCTATGCGCTGACGTTCAATGCAGAGGCGAAATACAGCACCTGCAAATACGACGATTACGACGTGAAATATTCCCTGCTGTTCTCGGCAGGATTCATTTATAATTTCTGACAATAAACTCAATTTGCCATGAAAAAATTAATCTTTTTGTGCATCGCGCTCGGACTGATGACCGACGCCGCCTTTGCACAACGGTTTCTTGACCGGTTGCAGGATGCGGCGCGCAACGCCGCCGAAAATGCGGTAACCCGCAATGTCGAAAGAAAAGTAGAAGATAAAGTGGACGACGCCTTCAACGGCGGAGAAAGCAATTCCAGACGCCAGAGAAACGGCCGGAACGAGGCCGGGAGCAGTGAAGAGGCTGGAGAGGTAGTTGTAGGAGAAGCTTCTCCAAATGCCGCTACCTCATCCGATTTCAAACGCGGCGAAGTCATTCTGTTCGAGGATGATTTCACAGCCGAAGTGGTGGGCGAGTTTCCTTCCAAGTGGGATCTGCTGGACGGTGGCGCCGAGGTCAAGACCCTGGGCGGAATCAAGGCCGTCGAGATTACCAACAACGGAGTCATCACGCCTCTGATCAAGGAACAGGGAGCCTATCTGCCGGAAGAATTCACCATCGAGTATGATT
>JAFWVY010000009.1 GCA_017523725.1 Bacteroidales bacterium | reverse complement strand
TACCCGTAATGTTCGATCACATAATCCACGTCTTTGTCGCCCCGTCCGCTGAGGTTGACCAGGATCGAGCCGGTGCGGATCTCTTTCGCCAGCCGCATAGCATAAGCGACGGCATGAGAGCTTTCCAGGGCCGGGATGATCCCTTCATAGCGGGAGAGCTTGAAGAAGGCGTCGATAGCTTCATCATCGGTCACAGTGTCATAGGTGACACGGCCGAGACTGCGCAGATAGGCGTGTTCCGGACCGACGGAAGGGTAGTCCAGGCCGCTGGCGACGGAATAGACCGGGAGCGGGTCGCCGTTTTCATCCTGGAGCAGGATGCTTTTGAAACCGTGGAGGATCCCTTCTTTTCCGTATTTCATGGATGCCGCGTGGTCACCGGCAGCGGGACCGCGACCGAGCGGTTCGACGCCGTGAATGTCGACCGGGTCATCGATGAAGGGGATGAACATCCCGATGGAGTTGGAACCGCCGCCGACCGCGGCAACGACATGGTCCGGCAGGTTCCCGGTCATGTCCAGGAACTGCTCGCGGGCTTCGACGCCGATGACCATCTGGAAATCGCGGACCATCAGCGGGAAGGGATGCGGGCCCAGTGCGGAACCGATGCAGTAGATGGAATCCTTATAGCTCTTCAGATAGGAATCGAAGGCGGAGTCCACCGCTTCCTTCAGGGCTTTGCGTCCGTGAGTGACGGAGACGATCTTTGCGCCCAGGATCTTCATGCGGGCGACGTTCGGCGCCTGTTTGGCGATATCCGTCTCACCCATGTGGATCTCGCATTCCAGACCTCCACCCACATTTCGTAGTGGACACCCTTGAAGGTGCAGGTGTTGACCTTCGCCTTGAACTGGCACTTGGCCGGATCGGTGGTGAAATAAATATCCTCCGGCCGTACGACGACATCCACCCGGACATCTTCGCCGAATCCCTCGTCCACGCAGTCGAACTCATGCTTGATGAAGGCCACGCGACGGTCACGTATCATTCTACCCTTCAGGATATTGCTTTCTCCGATAAAGTCGGCGACAAAGCAATTGACCGGTTCGTTGTAAATATCGGTCGGGGTGCCGATCTGCTGAATCTTACCCTCGTTCATCACCACGATGGTGTCGGAAAGCGTCAGAGCTTCCTCCTGGTCGTGCGTGACATATATAAACGTGATGCCCAGCTTCTTGTGCATCTCCTTAAGCTCAATCTGCATGTCCTTGCGCATCTTGAGGTCCAGAGCGGCAAGGGGTTCATCGAGAAGAAGCACCTTCGGCTGGTTCACGATGGCACGGGCAATGGCAATACGCTGCTGCTGGCCGCCGGAAAGGGTGTCCACATCACGGTCGTCGTAGTCAGACATGGCGACGAGCTTGAGGACCCGGCGGACGCGTTTCTCAATTTCTTCGTCAGGTACTTTCTTCAGTTTGAGCCCGAAAGCGATGTTGTCGTACACATCCAGATGCGGGAACAGCGCATAACGCTGGAACACCGTGTTGAGCGGCCGTTTGTGCGGCGGCACGGTAGAAATATCCTGCCCTTCCATCAGCACACGACCGTCATCGGCCGTGCTCAGTCCGGCAATGATCCGGAGCATCGTGGTCTTGCCGCAGCCCGAGGGGCCCAGGAACGTCACGAACTCACCCCGTTTGATGTTGAGGGTGAAGTCATTGAGCACTTTCTTGTCACCGAACGACTTGGAGATGTGCTCAATGGCAATGATCACATCGTCGCTCTTCATTTCCGGCCCTGGAGAGAATAGTTCAGCGTATAGGTTGCGCCGATGCCGAACACGCACGCATCAGCATAGTTGTTGGTCGCGAACGAGGCATGCAGACGCAGGTCACGGCTGTCGCGCAGGGGGTAGTAATACACGCGGCAGCCACCGAAAGAATAATCCTTGTCGATGCCGTCCGGTACGATGCCGTCGCCGAGCGACCATTCATAGCCCCATCCGAACATGTCTTCCCCATGTTCGCATTCATAGCCGGCCTTCAGCATGCATTCCATCTTGGAACCCAGCGCGAACGACAGCGTACCGGTGAGCGTCATGCCCTGATCGAAGAAATCAGAGGTCGATGTCGCCCGGTTGATGTAGTCGATGCCGGCTTCCACGCCGCCCAGGTCGACCTTGCTGCCTATGGCAAGAAGCGACAGGAAATGGTCTTTTTCGTATTCAATCATATTGACCGACCAGATGCCGGAATAGGAACCGAACGAACCGTTCCAGTACAAGGCATAGGCCGACATGGGATTGTCATTCAGCATGTGGCCGAACGGAGATGTCGTGTACTGCAGGGCCAGATAACTGTTGTCCGACGGCACATAGGCCACCTTGCCGCCCCACTGGTACGTCTGGGCATTGTTCCAGAATACGGAATTCAAGTCGATGTGCGAATCGAAATCGTAGTCATCCTGTTCGAAACTGCCGATGGCCATGCCGTCCTTTCCGGCCGTAAACTCGAAACTCCCGACACTGAGGGTCACATTGACCCAGTCCACCCACGTCACGTCGTCGGTGTGGAAGGAATTCGTGTAAAGAGGGCTCGGATCGTCGGACAGCCAGTGGTTGCAGATGCTGTACGAAAGTTTTTCCTGAAAGACGGAGCCTTCGAGCAAAGTGTAGAGTGCCGTGCCATGCCATCCGAAATCGCTGTCTCCGTCACTGTTGAGGGGAATCCTGGAGTTAAGGTCAACTCTCGGGATCACAGATAGTTCAGCCCCTTGCGAGTACGCAAGAGAGCAGTATAGCGTAACCGCCCAAAACAGAAGAAAAATTTTTTTCATCAACTCGCATAAAAAAATGTTATGAAACCGGCGGCAAATGTATGCAAAAAAAAATGTCTTTTATTTTTTCCACGCCCTTTTTTTTACTTTTGTCCGCCAATGACAATCCTCTCGCTGTCTGTATGAACATAATTACATTATGCCGGAAAATCTGGCCGTTCGTTTTCCCATACCGTAAACTGGTCATCCTGACGCTGACACTGACACTTGTGAGTTCGCTGACAGCCCAGGTGAACGCCATCGTACTCGACCGGACGGTCGATGCCATCAACGCTCTGGTCGGGTCGGGCGATTTCGCGTGGTCCAAAGCCGTACGCATCCTCACCGTCATCTCGATCGTACTGCTTGGCAAGGAAATCCTCTCCGCACTCATCACTTTCGCCCAGCGCTACTTCGGCGAACGCATGCGGATCTTCGTCTCCAAAGACCTCGCCCAGACCGTCATCGAGAAAGTGCTCACTTTCCGCATGGCCTTCTTTTCCGCCGGCGACAACGAAACGGGCAAGCTCCAGACCCGTATCGACCAGGGCGTGAGCAGTCTGTCGCGCACCGTGCAGAACTTCTTCATCGACCTGCTGCCGCTTTTCACCAGCGCCCTGCTGGCCCTGATCCTCATGTTCGCCGCCAATGTCTATGTGGGCCTCGTCGCCCTCTGCATCGTACCGGTCTACTTCTACATCACCTACCGCCAGGCCCGGCGCCTCAAGGGCTGGCGCCGCGAAATGCGCCGCCACCTCGAAACCAAGAGCCACGGCATCATGAGCATCATCGAGTCCATCAACGTCATCAAGTCTTTCAACCGTGAGGACATCGAGGCCCAGAAGCAGCTTGACATCCAGAACCAGGTGACCAGCAACCAGATGCAGACACGCAGCGTGAGCTTCTATTACGACGGCGTCAAAAGTTTCGTCCGTCAGGTCGGCACCGTGCTCGTCATCATCCTCACCGCCTACCTCGTGCTCATCGGCTATCCCGGCATGAGCATCGGCAAGATCATGTACCATGTGATGCTCTTCAGCAACGTGGTGGCGCCCATCACGCAGCTGCAGCGCATCTTCGACGACATCAACGACGCGCTCATATACGCCGAGGGATTCTTCAGCATCCTCGACTCCGACAAAGACGTGGAACCCTCCGGTGAATACCGCCAGGAACCCGTCACCGGCAACTTCGAGATCAAGCACGTAGACTTTACCTATCCCAATGGCACCAAGGCCCTGCACGACATCAACATGCGCATCGAGAGCGGCAAAATCACGGCCTTCGTGGGGCTCTCCGGAGCCGGCAAAAGCACCATCGTCAACCTGCTCGACAAGTTCTACGAACCCGACTGCGGCGAGATTACCCTCGACGGCGTGCGGCTGCAGGACTACGACACGCGCTTCCTGCGCGAACACATCGGCATCGTGTTGCAGAAGAACCACATCTTCGACGGTTCCATCGAGGAGAACATCCGCTACGGCAATCCCGGCGCCACGCACGAAGAAGTCATCGAGGCGGCCAAAAAAGCCTACATCTACGACCAGGTGATGGAACTGCCCAAACAGTTCGACAGCAAGGCCGACCAACTCTCCGGAGGCCAGCAGCAGCGCATCGCCATCGCCCGTCTGTTCCTCAAGAACCCGCCCATCATCTTCCTCGACGAGCCCACCGCCAGCCTTGACGCCATCGCCACGGAACAGATCAAGAACAGCATCGACGCCATCAAGCGGAACCGCACCGTCATCATCATCTCCCACAGCATCTCGCAGATTATCGACGCCGATGTGGTCTACGCCCTGAAGGAAGGCCGCGTCGAACAATCCGGCGACCCCGACGAAATCTACAAGAAAGGCGGCATCTACAAGGACATCATCGACGCTTCCGCGCGTTCGCTCAACATCGAGAAGATTGCCCGCACTATCGGCGGTGAGTAAGCCGGCGTTTCAACGGGCCGGATTTGGCAAATTGCAGTGTGCTGATTACCTTTGCCCCATATTTGGCAAGGAATGATCAACAGGACCAACCTGGTACTCTATGCCGCGACGGTGGCGACGCTTTTTGCATCGGGCACCCAACGCGACTATCTGAGTGAAATGCTGCTGCGACGGGCCATGCAGGCCGATGGACGCATCCATTTCGTATTGCCTCAGAGCCAGTGCTACGAGCCTGTCAAACAAGGCGTTGCATCCCGCCTGTCGGCTACCGCAACCCAAGAGGGCACCACCCCCGTCCGCGACCTGTGCCAGATGCTGACACTGCGGTTGTCGGGACATTCTGCCATCTCCGGCATCGAGTTGGAGACCACCTCCGGCGCCGCCCTGTGGGGCGAAGGCCTGCTGTCGTTCCACGACAACGTATTCGGCAAACCGACCCTCCAGAACCGGCGCAACGACCGGCACCGGATTCAGATTACCTGTACCTCGCCCGTCCAGCTGACCGCCGAACCGAGCGACTTTTTCTTCATCATTCCCGTGGATGTCCCGCTGGAGACACTTCGGGCACGGGTTCATGCAGCGGATGGCTCGCTGGTGGACATTCTGTCCTTCCCGACGGGCAATAACAGCGGGAATGCCGTCGTCTGGACCGCCGAGATAGCCCGGACACGCCACACCGATTTCAAGGCCTGCACCGCTGTCATCAGCGACATCCATCTCTCCGACCGGCGTGCCAGCGAAGGATCCTATGGCTGGTTCTCCGAGAACCGGGAACGGCTGCTGGCATTCTTCGACTATGTCATCCGGGAGCGGGACTACTACCGCGAGATGGTCATCGCAGGCGATCTGTTCGAGGAATGGGTGGCACCGATGGGTACGCCCACCTTCGCCGATGAAAATGGCAATCCACTGTCCGAAAGAGAGTTCCTGTTATCCATCGTAGAAAATAACCGGCCGGTCATCGAACGCATCAAAGCCGTCAAGGCCGCCGGCGTAGAGGTCTCCTATGTGCCCGGCAACCACGACATGCTGGTCACGGCCGAAGACATCGACCTGGTATTCGGACCGGGCACGGTAACCCAGTACCGTGACGCCGAAGGACTCGGCATCTACCGGCCCGACAGCCGGACCGTCATCGAACACGGACACCGGTACGATTTCTTCAACGCGCCGGATCCGGTCTCGAACCTCGGCATCGACGGCGTCACCGCAGAGAACGCCATCCTGCCGCAAGGTTTCTTCATCAGCAAATACACTGCTTCGTCACGCATGGAATTCCCGCAGGACGAAACCGTGGCGCCCGCCTTCATGGGTGGTCTGCTGCACCTGGACGCCGCCTGCTACGACATCGATGACGACCAGTCGAACGAAGCGTCCTGCGAGACCGCCTGGCAGCTCATCCTGGGCTCCCGTCAGGTAAAAGACATCGACAGTCCCATCCAGACCGGCGCCGGCGGCCTGACCGGCACGTACAACATCCAGCAGATTTCCTCGAACGACGAACGCCAGAAACTCTATCGCGACGCCTACAAACGCAGCCGCTGGGCCGACCGTCTTGCCGCCAACCAAAGCCCGTACATCCCGTTCACAGCCGGATTCATGGCCAGCATCAGTGACCATGCGTACCAGTACATCGCAGCCCGGGCGCATCCAGCCGACGCCCACGACCGGCTGGTCGTGTTCGGCCATACACACACGCCCGAACTCAAACGCCTTGAATCGCCCGGCCGGCCCGGACACGTCGTCTATGCCAATCCGGGCAGCTGGGTGGACCGCCGCTTCCTGAGCGGACGCCTCAATTGCACTTTTGTGGAGATTTATAATGGAACAGGCGTGCTCGAAGGATATAAACAGGTATCCCTGAAGCAGTTCCATTCAGAAGAAGACATCACGGACCTGACAGATCCCGTCTGGATGTCCTGACATCTAAGCAAACAATGCATCGACAAACGCATGCTTGTCGAAGACCTGCAGATCCTGCATCTGTTCGCCGATACCGATATATTTCACAGGAATCTTGAACTGGTCGGAAATGCCGATGACCACGCCGCCCTTGGCCGTGCCGTCGAGTTTGGTAAGCGCCATGGCCGTGACATCGGTGGCCCGGGTGAACTGCCGGGCCTGCTCAAAGCGTTCTGCCCCGTCGATCCGTCCAGCACCAGCAAGACTTCGTGCGGCGCATCGGGCACCACTTTCTGCATCACCTTCTTGATCTTGGAGAGCTCGTTCATCAGGTTGATCTTGTTGTGCAGCCGGCCGGCCGTGTCGATGATGACCACATCGTCGCCCGCCGCCACAGCTGAACTCAGCGTATCGTAAGCCACCGAAGCCGGATCGGCGCCCATCTGCTGCTTGACGATACGGGCCGATGTCCGGGCCGCCCACACGTCGAGCTGTTCGATGGCAGCTGCACGGAACGTGTCGGCCGCGCCGAGGCACACACTTTTGCCCGCCTCATGGAACTGGTAGGCCAGTTAGCCTATCGTCGTGGTCTTACCCACGCCGTTGACGCCCACCACCATGATGACATAAGGCTTCCGGTCGGGAATGTCAGCGAAAGTCTGCGCCTCGCCGGTATGATTCTCGGTCAGGAGTGCAGCGATTTCCTCCTTGAGAATGACATTCAGTTCGGACGTGTTGAGCACCTTGTCTCGGGCCACACGGTCCTCAATGCGCCGGATAATCTTGAGCGTGGTGTCCACGCCCACGTCGGACGTCACCAACACCTCCTCCAGATTGTCCAGCACCTCGTCATCGACCTTCGACTTGCCCATGACGGCACGCGTCAGCTTCTCGAAAAAGCTCTGCCGGGTCTTGCTGACACCTTTGTCCAGGTTTTCCCTGCTATTTTTTGAAAAAAGACCGAAAAATGCCATTCTTTTAATTGTATAATGAACAAGGGCGGGCAAATTGCTTTGTCCGCCCCCGCCGTTTCACCACCGGCCGGGATAACCCGTCCGGCACGAAATCCGGGAAACTATTTCTTGAGATATTCGCTCACAGCCTCGGCAGGCATCACCTCTTCGCGGAACGTGTAAGCGCCGGTCTTTTCGGATTTGACCATTTTAATCACCTTGGAAACCTGTTGGTTGGCTCCCTTCTGCTTCAGTGTTGCAACAACTTTCTTTGCCATGGCGGATTATTTTATTTCTTTGTGAACAGTTACTTTCTTCAGGAACGGATTGTATTTCTTGCGCTCCAGTCTGTCGGGCGTGTTCTTCTTGTTCTTGGTGGTGATGTAACGAGACATTCCCGGCACGCCGGCGGCCCGCTGCTCGGTGCATTCCAGAATCACCTGAATCCGGTTGCCTTTTGCTTTCTTTGCCATCTCTTATAACTTATTTAGATATGATTCCCTTTGCTTCGGCATCTTTCAGCGCCTGCGCCAAGCCTTTCTTATTGATAAGACGGATGCCGGCGGCCGACACTTTGAGCGTAATCCAGCGATCCTCTTCGGCCAGATAGAACTTCTTGACGAACAGGTTGGGGCTGAAGGTTCTCTTCGTTCTCCGCTTGGAGTGCGACACATTGTTTCCTACCACAACGGACTTTCCTGTTAATTGACAAACTCTTGACATTTGTTTGAGTATTTTACGTGCTTTAAACGGGCTGCAAAAATCGGAAGATTATTTTGAATAACAAAAGAATTCCCGATGTTTTTTAGTAAATTTTTTCAGCCCCGCGACATCGGAGGCCCGATGGTGCTTCCAGACAGAAAGACATACCTCCGGAAAAATAATCGTTTGTTTTTTCGGAGATTGTGCGTACATTGTGCCCCTCTTTTTCCGAAGAGATCCCCATGGGATTTTCATCGCGGCAAAAACATTATTTTAAACATTTAAATACCTGATTCTCAAAATGAAAGTTTATCAAACAAGTCAGATCAGAAACGTGGCCCTGCTGGGCAACTCCGGTTCAGGAAAGACCACGTTTGCTGAAGACCTGCTGCTGGAAGGCAAGGTTATCGATCGCCGGGGAAGTGTGCAAGCCAAGACCACCGTCTCGGATTACAGCGAAGTGGAGCAACTCTACCAGCGTTCCATCTACCCGACCGTATTGTACACCGAATACAAAGACACCAAAATAAATTTCATCGACACGCCGGGTTCCGATGATTTCTGCGGCGGCATCTTCTCCGCCTTCCGCGTGGTCGATGCAGGCATCATGATGGTCAACGCACAGAACGGTGTCGAAGTGGGCACCGAAACCATCGAGCGTCATGCCGAATCCCACAACAAGCCCCTGATGATGGTTGTCAACCAGCTGGACAGCGACAAAGCAAACTTCGAAAACACCATCGAATCGCTGCGCCAGGCGTTCGGCGGCAAAATCGTCGAGATTCAGTACCCCTACAACCCCGGCACATCGTTCGACAGCATCATCGACGTGATGCAGATGAAAATGTTCAAATACAAAGCCGACGGCTCCTATGAGACGCTGGACATCCCGGCCGGGGAAGCCGACAAGGCCGCCGAGCTGCAGCAGAAGCTCATCGAATCGGCCGCCGAATACGATGAAAGCCTGATGGAGATCTTCTTCGAAGAAGGCTCGCTGACCGAAGAGCAGATGTTCAAAGGCCTGAAGCTGGGTCTGAAGAACCGCGAATGCTATCCGGTATTCTGCGCGTCGGCCGCCAACAACATCGGCACACGGCAGATCCTGGACTTCATCGTCAATGTGATGCCCTCCCCCGCCGAAATCGGCGAAGAAAAGACCACAAGCGGCGAAGTGGTGCCGTGCGACGCCTCCAAGCCCGCCTCCCTCTTTGTCTTCAAGACCTCCGTGGAGCAGCACCTCGGCGAAGTCTGCTACTTCCGCGTCATGTCCGGAAAGGTGTCCGAAGCCATGGACATGAACAATGCCCAGAACGGCATCAAGGAGCGCATCTCGCAGATTTACATTTCTGCAGGCCGCAAGAGAGAGAAAGTCTCCGACGTGGTGGCCGGTGACATCGCCTGCACCGTCAAGCTGAAAGGCACCCGCAACAACCAGACGCTCAACGCCGGCACGGACTGGCAGTATCCCGCCACTTCGTTCCCGAACCCGAAATTCAGAACCGCCATCAAGGCCGCCGTCGAAAGCGACGAGCAGAAACTGGGCGAAGCGCTGAACCGGCTCTCGCAGGAAGACCCGACCATTCTGGTTGAATACTCCAAAGAGCTGAAACAGGTGATTGTCAGCGGCCAGGGCGAACACCACATCAACATCCTCAAGTGGAACCTGAGCAACAATTACAAGATTGAGGTAAACCTCCTTGCGCCCAAGATTCCGTATCGCGAAACCATCACCAAGGTGGCCCTGGCGGACTACCGGCACAAGAAACAGTCCGGCGGCGCGGGTCAGTTCGGCGAAGTGCACCTGCTCATCGAGCCCTATTACGATGGCATGCCCGAGCCCAAGACCTACAAGATCGACGGCAAGGAACTCACCCTCAACATCAAGGGCAAAGAAGAATACGACCTTGAGTGGGGCGGCAAACTGCAGTACTACAACTGCATCGTCGGTGGCGCCATCGACGCGCGTTTCATGCCCGCCATCCTCAAGGGTATCATGGAAAAGATGGAGGAAGGCCCGCTGACCGGCTCCTACGCCCGCGACATCCGCGTGGCCGTTTACGACGGCAAGATGCACCCGGTCGATTCCAACGAAATCTCCTTCAAGCTGGCAGGCCGTAACGCCTTCAAGGAAGCGTTCAAGAAAGCCGCTCCCAAGATCATGGAACCTATTTATAATGTATCGGTGTTTACGCCGGGCGACTGCATGGGCGATGTGATGAGCGACCTGCAGAACCGCCGTTCCATCATCGCGGGCATGCACAGCGTCAAGGGCTTCCAGGTCATCAACGCCCAGGTGCCGCTGGCCGAGCTCGACAAATACTCCACCACGCTGAGCTCCCTCACCTCGGGCCGTGCCACCTACGAAATGGAATTCGCCGAATACCAGCAGGTTCCCGCCGACGTGCAGTCCAAACTGCTCAAAGCGTACGAGGAACAGGAAAAGGACGAATAACCCACCGGCCGCATCCGGCCGAAGCATACACGAAAAAGCGACCAGTAAGCAATTATTGGCCGCTTTCTTTTTTTTAAATTTTTATAAATTTTTCTTGCATTTTATATTTTAATGTTTTTTTTTGCAACTGAATTGGAAGAAAGCTTTTCCGTGGAGTTCACGAAAAGTCGGGGGAACGGCAAATAAATTAATCCATTATGAAAATGAAAAAGACTTTATTACTTTTTGGT
>JAFWVY010000008.1 GCA_017523725.1 Bacteroidales bacterium | reverse complement strand
GGAAGCGGTCCAGGACCTGGGCGCGACCCCCGCGCAGGTGTTCGGCAAGGTCATATGGCCGCTGTCGATGCCCGGTGTCTGGAGCGGCGTGATGATGGTCTTCATGCCTACGGTATCGACCTTCGCCATTTCCGAGTTCCTGACCAACAACAAAATCAAGCTTTTCGGTACCATCATCCAGGAGAATATCAACAATTCGATGTGGAACTACGGTGCGGCGCTTTCGCTCATTATGCTCATTATCATCGGCATCACGACACTCATGCAGGAACGTGACCAGTCCGAAGAGTTAAGTGGAGGGATTATCTGATGAAGACGAAGAAAGCCTTGTCCAGAGCCTATATATGGCTGTTGCTCATCGTACTTTATGCACCGATATTCTTCATCGTGGTGTTTTCGTTCACCGAGGCCAAGTCGCTCGGCAACTGGACCGGTTTTTCCACGCAGGTCTATGCCAACCTCTTCAACGGCTCCATGAACAATGCTTCCGGGCTGCTTTCCGCCCTCAAGAATACGCTGCTCATTGCCCTTGTCGCTTCGATTTTCGCCACCATGCTCGGCACCACCGCCGCCATCGGTATCCATCATCTCCACGGCAGAAAGAAACAGTCCATGATGTTCCTGAACAACATCCCGATGATCAATCCTGACATCATCACGGGCGTGTCGCTGTTCCTGCTGTTCGTGTTCCTGGGTATTTCGCAGGGCTATCTGACGGTCATCCTGGCCCATATCACGTTCTGCACGCCCTACGTCGTGCTCAATGTCCTGCCCCGGCTCCGGCAGATGAATCCGAACATCTACGAGGCGGCCATCGATCTGGGGGCGACCCCGCAACAGGCTTTGCGCAAGGTGATGATACCGCTCCTGCGTCCCGGTATGATCTCGGGTTTCATCCTTTCGTTTACCATGAGTCTCGACGATTTCGCCGTGACGTTCTTTACGCGAGGCACCATAGGTCTGGACACACTTTCGACCTATATCTACGCAGATGCCCGCAAGGGAGGCCTCACACCCGAGCTCAAACCCTTGATGAGCATTCTTTTCCTGGTTATCCTGGTGGTTCTGTTGGTCATCAACATACGTCAATCAAAACAACAAACAGTCAAACAATGAGAAAAATCCTGTGTTTTGCGGTTTTGACCTTCATTTTCCTGTCTTGCACCGACAATCGCGAGCAGATTCTGAAGGTGTACAACTGGTCCGACTATATCGACGAGTCGGTGATTCCCGAATTCGAAGCTTGGTATGAGGCCCATACGGGTTCTCCCATCCAGGTGGTGTATCAGACGTTCGATGTGAACGAGACGATGCTTTCCAAGATTGAGAAAGGGCACGAGGACTACGATGTGGTGTGTCCGTCCGACTACATCATCGAACGCATGCTGAACAACGGTTTGCTGCTGCCGCTGGGATTCTCTTCAATTCCCGACTCCATCAATTACATCGCACTGAACCGTTCCCCGTACATCCAGGGCGTGTTCGACGAAATCAATCCGAATATCAACGCGAATGATTATTCGGTGGCATACATGTGGGGCACCACGGGCATTATCTACAACACGGCCCATGTGACGGCAGAGGAAGCCGCTACCTGGGATATTATCCGCAATCCCAAGTTTGCCGGGCGGATCTTGATCAAGGATGCACCGCGCGATGTTTATGGGCCTGTTCTTATCTATCTGAAACAAAAAGAATTAAAAGAAGGCAGTGTGACACTGCAGGAGCTCATGCACGATGCTTCCGATGCCTCCATCGCGGCGGTGGAGAACTATCTCAACCAGGTGAAGGACGGCGTTTTGGGCTGGGAGGCTGATTTCGGCAAAGACCAGATGACCAAGGAACGCGGCGTCGTGTCGCTCAATTGGAGCGGCGATGCGGTATGGGCCATCGACGAAGCGGCCGAAGTCGGCGTTACGCTGGATTACGTGGTCCCGGAAGAGGGGAGTACCGTCTGGTTCGACGGCTGGGTGATTCCCAAATATGCCAAGAACGTGGAAGCTGCGACGTGGTTCATCGATTTCATGTGCCGTCCGGACATCGCCATCCGCAATATGGAGGTGACGGGTTATGTATCTGCGAGTGGTTCTCTCGAGGTGCTGGAGTCGCAGATCGACGAGGCCCGGGAACCGATCGACTTGAGCTACTTCTTCGGTCCGGAGGCCGACAGCGTACGGGTCGATCCGGTGCTTTACCCCGACAGGGCGGTCATTGAGCGTTGCACCCTGGAGCACGACTGGGGAGACGATACGGATAAACTGCTTGCCATGTGGTCGCGCGTGAAAGGCAACAATGCCTCTACGTCCACGATGGTTGTGCTGTTGGCTGCTGTCGCGCTGCTGGTGGTCTGGATGATTTCCCGCAGAAACCGGAAGAACCGCCGCCGCAGAAAATAATTCTTCAGATACCGGCGTTCGCGGTCAGTGTGGCCAGTTCCCGGTAAACTGTACGGGCGATGATTTGATGCCCGGCTGCATTGGGGTGGATGCCGTCCTCGCTGATGTAGGCCGGGCATTTCCGTCTGGAATAGAAAATGGAGGTGACGTCTATCAGTTTGACGGACATTCTGGATGCAATCTTGAATACCTCCAGGTTGTACAGCTCATGCCATTCTCCGATGGTGCTCACCGTGTTGCCGAGCCATTGCATGATGTTGCGGCGTTCCGTCTCGTTCATTTCGTGAGAGAAAAAGCGGAAATACCGTTCGGAAATCAGCGGCGGCAATGACAGCATGAGCGGGCAGGAGCCGCTTGCACGGATCTTCTGGATGATGCCGGTGTACATGGCCGAGAATGCCTGCAGCGGCGTTCTCGGGTTGTGTACCTCTTCCGGCGCAGCGGCGATGGCCTTCCAGTCGAAATCACAGTCGTTTCCGCCGTATTCCAGCAGCGTGTAGTCGGCCTGGCCAATCAGTTCGATGTGCCTGTCCACGAGTTTCTCACCTTCTTTCACAGTGCTTCCGAACCGGCCGTAATTGGTGATGGGAATACGCAGCTTCCGCATACACTGTGCGATGAAACCGTCCTCCGAAATCATGTACCTTTTGGCACGCGACGGGTCTGGGATGATTCCTTTCATGACGGAATCTCCGAATGCTATCATCTTCATTGTGAGATACTTGTCTAGGTGTACAGGTAGCGCTTTATAGAATGTTTCGGCGTATGGACAAAACCGTCCGCGAGTACTTCCACCTTGGAAATCTGGCTGTAGGACGGCAGCACGAGGTTGACTTCCTGACGGACCTTTTCAGCAAATCCCTGCACGTCTTGCAGAATCGGATCACCTTCCTCGACGTTCAGCGAAATGAGCGCCACAAGCCGGTGGTCGCGTTCAAGGACCAGCGATTCGTTGATGTTGTCCATGGCGTTGATGCGTCCTTCGATTTCCTCCGGATAGATATTCTGTCCCGATGAGCTGAGAATCATGCATTTGCTTCGGCCACGGATGCTGATGTTGCCTTCCTTGTCGATGGTGCCGAGGTCGCCGGTACGCAGCCAGCCGTCGGCCGTGAAGGTCGCAGCCGTCGCTTCCGGATTCTTGTAGTATCCGAGCATGACACCGTCCCCCTTGACTTGCAGTTCGCCGGCTATATTCTGCGGGTCGGTCGAGTCCACCCGGATGTCGAGATGGTTCACGATGCGGCCGCAGCATCCCGGCTTGGCGATGGTCCAGTCGGCATAGCTGATGAGCGGTCCGCATTCGGTCATGCCGTAGCCTACGGTGACAGGCACCCGCATCTTGCGCAGAATCTTTTCGACGGTGGGGTTCATGGCCGCCCCTCCGATCGGGATGGTTCGGATGTTGCCACCGAAGAATTGCATGATTTTCTTTCCGATGGCCTTGTATATGATGGAGTTGATAATAGGTATATGCTTGAGTTGACGCAGCGGGGCTTTGTTCAGCGCCGGCATGACTTTGCTCTTTACAATCTTCTCGAGCACGAGCGGCACCGTAATCAGGATGTAGGGCTTGATTTCGGCAAATGCCTGCATAAGCACGGTCGGTGTCGGCATTTTGCCGAGGAAATAGAGGTGGCATCCGCCGAGGAACGTATAAAGGAATTCGAAGGTCAGGCCGTACATGTGGGCCAGCGGCAGCATGGAGATGGCCGTTTCGCCCGGGTGGTTGGGAATGTTGGTCTGGCCGTAGATGATATTGGCGGACAAACTGCGTGCATTGAGCATGATGCCCTTGGGATTGCCGGTCGTTCCTGACGTATAGTTGATGATGACCATTTCGTCCATATTGTCGGACGCGTAATGGATCATGTCGGGCGTGAGTTTCTCATCCGGGGCTTCCGCCGCTTTCTTTATGGCTTCTGCAGCCGCTTCGTCGGCAGCATAGAGCATACTGAAATCCTCGAGGTTCATCACGGCCTTGAGGCCTTCGACTTCCGCAGGTTGCATGGCGGCGAAGATTTTCTGGTCGGTGAACAGCAGGCTGCTGTCGGCGTGTCCGGTCAGCGCCTGGATATTCTGCGGTGTGAAGTCGGCCAGGATCGGCACGACCACGGCGTGGTAGGTGAATCCCGCAAGCAGCGCGATGGCCCACTGGGCGGAATTCTTGGCGGCAATGGCAATCTTGTCGCCCGGCTGGATGCCCAGTTCCTTGTAGAGCCGGTGGAGCCGGGCGATTTCCTGTGCCATTTCCGCGTGCGTATACGTTTTACCATGGAAATTGGTCAGCGCCGGACGGTCCCATTGGCTGCGTGTGATTTCTTCGAATGTGGTGAGAAAATGATCCATTTTTTTCAATTTTGATGACGCAAATATCCTATCAAATTCCCGACTTTGAAAAAAAGTGTGACTGACAGGCTGTTCTGGGTGTAAAATATGGAATTTTAGGGGTGAACATATCGATTTCAGGGGTGAAATAAAACATTATGCACTGATAAGCCACCGGGAAATGCTGTCTGCATAAGTCTTCGATATCGGGATGTCCGGGACGCCGGGAATGCCGAATTCGATGAAAACGCCTTCCTTTTCGCGGTGCATTACTTTAATGTGTGAGAGATTGACCATGTATGACCGGTGGCAACGCACAATACGGCTGTCCTGTAGCTGGTTCGCCAGGTTTTTCAGTTTGTTGCGGATCATGACCTTCTTGAGGCTTTCGGCGTTGTTCAGGAAGTACCATACCCGAACGTAGTTGTCGGCCGATTCAATCAGAATCAGATTATCCCGCCGGATGGACAGGCGCATCTCGCCTTTCTCATCGTAAATCTGGATGTATGCCTTTTGCAGTGACCGGTCATCCTCCTCGAGCCGCTCGCGCAACGTCGCGACCTGATGCGCCTTCTCCTGCCAGATGATGTAGATGTAGCACATGAGGTAGGGGATGAGGAGCGTGAGGACCACGGTGAAAAGCACCTTCCGGAAGATGGAGAAGACGTCTTCGTTGGTGACGATAGACTTCGAAATCGTGAAGATGATGGCCATGCTTACGATTTCACACAGTACCCACAAGATGTAGGTGCGGTAAGTCAGCATTTGTTTCTGTGCATGGCGTGTCATCCACGACCGGCTGATGGTCAGAATGGCCATGCCGATGAGTACCAAAAGAATAATGAGCAGATGCCATGTCGTCTCGCGCCTCAGCGGCAGGTTGAGCGCTGTAATGAACTCCGTGTTCGTCAGGTCGAGCGGTTGATACAGAAAGATGAATGCCAGACAGAACAGCGGCACGAAAAAGATCATCAGCCGCTGGTTTTTCTTCTTGTATACGAATGGAGGGATCGGTGCCGTCAGTGCCATCTCTGGATTCTGTTTTGGGCGGCTAAGATACATAAAAAGAAAAAAGCAGCCGTAAAACGCCGAAAAATAGCCCGGCTGCTTCCGAACTTTTCGTGCGTTCTTTCCCGATGCGTACATCTTAGAAAATTATCGTATATTTGTTTTTTTATCTAATCACGGTAATATGAAACATCTTTTGTGTGCGGCGGCCTTCCTGCTGCTCCTCCCGGCCGTCCTTCCGCTGTCCGGCCAGACACCCGGTTCTCTGCCGGGTAACAACCAGAAAGGAGATTATGGCTATCTGTACTGCCATATGAGCGACCGCGGCGAGTGGACGGCATATGCCATCAGCCGTGACGGCCTGCATTTCCATGACCTGATCAACGGTGATTCCATTTTCAGTGCCACAGAGCATGCACTCATCGAAGGCGGCACGCGCGATGCGTATATCTGCCGCACGCCCGACGGCAACGGCTACTTGATGGTCACCACCGACATGAAAACCGCCAACCGCCTCAAAATCGGCAAGAAGGAAGTCTGGGACAATTATGGCATCGACCTGCACCGGAGTTCCGACCTGATTAACTGGGAATCTGTGACTTTCGATTTCCGCAAAGGGCCGGCCATCTTCAGCGATCCCGATGCGGAGGATGTGTACCGCGACTGGTCCGGTGTCAACCGCGTATGGGCGCCGCAGATTTTCTGGGATCCGTCGTACGTCTGGCCGGACGGGAAACAGGGGGGCTACATGGTATACTATTCCATGTGGAACCGCGACGAAGACCGGTACGACCGCATGTTCTACTCCTATGCCGACGAGTCGTTCACCACACTCACCAAACCCCGCCTGCTGCTCGACTGGGGTTATGCCACCATCGACGCCGACATCAACTATCTGACGTCCGACAGTCTTTTCCACATGATGATCAAGAAGGAAGGCGGCACCCCGGGTCTTTTCACCGCGACGGCCGAATGTCTGACCGGTCCGTGGAGCGCTCCGGTGGACGACGACTATGTGGATTTCGAGGGCAACAAGAAGTGCGAGGGTGTCTCGGCTTTCCAGCTCATCGGCGACAACACCTGGCGTATCGCATACATCGAATATTCGTCCCGTCCCAAGAACTACCGCATCTGCCAGGCTGACAGGTTCATGCGTAACTTCAGCAACCCGCAGAACATCGAGGGTGTGAACGGGCCGCAGCATGGCTCTTTCATGCGTCTCACCAAGGAGGAATACGACCGGCTGCAGGCCTGGTCGGACGCCAGGGAGGCCGGACATCTGCATCCCAACGAGAACAATCCTGTTTTTCCGGGCATGCATGCCGATCCGGAGGTGCTCTACAGCGAGAAGACGGGCCGATATTACATCTATCCCACCACCGACGGCACGGAGCAGTGGCGGAGCCACGATTTCAGGGCTTATTCCTCGGCTGATTTGAAGACCTGGACCGACGAAGGTGTCATTTTCGACCTGCAGAAAGACTGCGCGTGGGCCGACTGGTTCGCCTGGGCACCCTGTATCATCGAATGCAAGTATGTCAAGGGCAAACTGGCGCGGACGCCGGAGGATATGGCCAGGACGGGCCGGAAAGTCTCTTACAAGTACTTCTATTATTTCGTGGCCAACAGGCAGATTGGCGTGGCGGTGGCGGACGATCCTGCCGGACCGTTCACCGATGCGTTGGGGGCACCGCTTCTTTCGCGTGCGCCGGACGGCTCCGGGGGCGGTCAGGTCATCGATCCGGCGGTGTTCCGCGATCCGGTGTCCGGCAAATATTTTCTTTACTGGGGCAATTCATTCCTGGCAGTGTCCGAACTGGGCGATGACATGGTCTCCATCAAGGAAGGAACAACCAAGGTTCTGATAAACAGGAATGACAAGCGGCGCTACAATTACAACGAAGGGACCTACGTGTTCTATCGTGACGGCAAGTATTATTTCATGTGGTCGGAGAATGATACGCGCAGTGCCAACTACCGGGTGCGTTACCTGATGAGCGACCAGCCCGACGCCTTTACGCTGGATGGCCAGCCGGCTGCGGTCTCGCCCACCATCGTGCTGTCGCAGCAACCTTCCATGCAGATTTTCGGCACGGGCCACCATTCGGTCATCTGCAAGCCGGGCACTGACGAGTGGTACATCGTGTATCACCGTTTTGCGCGTCCCTTCGGCATCAAGCAGGGTTGGTCGGCCGGATACTACCGCGAAGTGTGCATCGATCCGCTGACGTTCAACGGCGACGGCACCTTGCGGGCCGTAAGGCTGAGTTACTGAGACACGTCGCTCAGAGCGTCTTGAAAAGATAAATCATGTAGGCCGCTTCGATGGCCAGCAGCAGCAGACCTCCGAGACGGCCTATGCTGTGTTTTTTACCGACTGCCGCCAGGGGGATGAACAGGGCGCAGGCCATCAGTGCCAGATAATCGCCGGCAGCGATGTTCTGCATGTCCAACGGATGAATCAGGGCGGCTCCACCGAGTACGAGCAGGATGTTGGTGATGTTCGATCCGATGACGTTGCCGAGTGCCAGACCCGTTTTGCCTTTCGTGGCCGCCACGCACGAAGTGGCCAGTTCGGGCAGGGAAGTGCCGGCGGCGAGCACGGTGATGGCTATGAATTTGTCACTGAGCCCGATATGGTGAGCCAGAGCACTGGCCTCATCTACAAACAGACGTCCGCCTGCGATGAGTGCCACCAGACCCAGCACGAGCAGCAGGTACGATTTGGTGACAGATGGCCCCTCCCCATGCTTCGTTTCTTCGGATGACGGTTCCTTCGCATGGAACGAAATGTACAGATACCATGCAAACAAAGCCAGGAAAAGGAGGCCGGCGAACCGTCCGAGAAGATCCTGACCTGTGCCCAGCAGACGGAATCTTGTGCCGATCAGGACCAGCAAGCCTGTCGCAAGCAGATGGAGCGGGATGTCCCTGCGCCGGTTTTCACGGCTGACGACGATGGGAGCCAGCAGGGCGGACAGACCCAGTATGAGTGCTGCATTCAGAATGTTCGATCCGATGACGTTGCCGGCCGCCATGTCGGAATTGCCCTCCAGAGCGGCGATGAAACTCACCACCATTTCCGGCGCGGAAGTGCCGAAAGCCACGACGGTGGCGCCGATGACAAATTCGCTGACACCCCAGTGACGGGCGATGCGGGAGGCGTGTTCCACCAGCATTTCCGCACCAATCAGGACCAGGGCCAGTCCGACGGCAAGAAGTATTATTTCGGTTCCCATGAGAACGTGTCTGCGACAATCGTCCGCAAAAATAGGAAAACTTCTGTTATGAATCCACCTGCACCGTGCGGTTCAGGCTGACATACCACAGATACCCTTTGACGTCCGGATACCCCATGTCCTTCAGAATCGCCATGTATTCGCGCACCTGGCGGACATGTTCCGGCGAAGTGCGGTTGCCGAATTTATAGTCGATGACTTTGACGCAGTCCGGCAGGATGACTACGCGGTCGGGCCGGTGAAGCGTACCGTCCGGCATCAGCAGGTCGGACTCGGTCTTGACCTTGGCTCCGGGCGCGAACCATGAGGCGACCTCTTCTTTGCTGCAGGCCTGCCGGACGAAATCGGCCAGCGCCTCCCGGTCGTGTTCCGGAATCTTGCCTTCGCCGGCCAGCCGGCCGACGAGTGCGGGCAGGTCGGTCAAGTCACGGATGCCGCTGAAGAGTTCGTGCAGCACGACGCCGCGTCCGATGGCGGCCGCCTGTGGCGTTTCGAAGAATTCCGCGGCATTCTTGAGCTGGATGCCGGAATCGCTCCGGAGCGACGGACGGTACAGGTCGTTCAGACGATGGCCAGTCTGGCTGTTGCCCGTCGCCCGGCCGGTCCGGGGGGCCAGGACGCCGGACCGGCAGATTTCGTAAGGCCGGTCGGTGTTCGCGTCTTCCCAGACCCAGTCTTCCGACGTTTCCGAAACGTTCCGGCAGACATCGCAGATCCACCGGCCGACGTTGTCCGAAATGGCCTTTCCCTCCTTGTCTTTTTTCGGTACTTGCGCCATCAATACCTTTCCAGCCCGCGTGAATGCCACGTACAGCAGGTTGATGTTGTCCACGCACGACAGGAAGCATTCCCAGGCGTATTGGGCCGCAAAGATGCTGTTTTCCAATTTCGAAGACGGGGAGACCAGCACTTGCGGAATGTCTTCGAAGGCAGTGCCGGCCGTGGACATCCATACGGTGTCGTTGTGTCCGGAGCCGGTCCCCCAGCTGGCGAACGGCATGAGGACGGCGTCGAATTCCAGGCCTTTGGCTTTGTGGATGGTCATGAGCCGGATGGCCTCCTGCTGTTCGGGAGTCATCAGGTATTCTTTATCCTTCCGTTCTTCCCAATAGGTCAGGAATGCGGCCGTATCGACCCGCTCGCGCCGGCAGTATTTCAGCAGGGAATCCTGGAAGGCCTGCAGGAAGGGAGCGTCGTCCGCATGGCTGTAGAGGTCCATGTCTTCGGTCAGCGCTGCGACGGCGTCGTATACCGAGAGACTCCGGCACCGGTCGCTCCAGGCATTGAGCAGATCGAAAACTTTGTCCGGATGGTCCGGCAGGCACTGTCCGGCGGTGTATTCCAGGAAAGTGCGGTTGATTTTCTCCTGCGGGTCCATCATGTATTTGAGTGCACCTATAACCCATTGTACCATCAGGTTGTCGCCGATGAGCTGTGCCTCGTTGTAGAGCATGTCGAACACATATTTCCCGGCCTGTTCGGGATGCTCCCGGACCCATTGGAGCATAAAGGACACCGTCATGGCGGCATCCTTCTTGTCGCGCACCAGCACGGCGATGTCGGCCGCGCCGTAGCCCAGGTCCTGCAGTTGCATCAGCTGCGCGGGCAATGCCCGGAGCGCCTCCTCCTTCCAATTATTTTCTTTCTTGTCTGGAATAAACCGTATTTCGACGAACCCGCCCGGAGCGGCCGCCTTTTTTTCCGGAATTTTTTGCTCTACATCGCTGTATATCTTGAGAAACAGTTCTTTCCACGTTTCTTCCCAGTTGCCGGCCCGGTTCGCCAATTGTGCGCTCAGGGTCTTGAAAAACAAGTTGTTGAATTCAATGATACGGGCTTCGCTGCGGAAATTGTACTGCAGATGTTTCTCTACGGCCGCCGGGATGTCCCGGCCGATCTGGCCGGCCATGATGCGCCAGTCGCTGTTGCGGAAGCGGTAGATCGACTGTTTGACATCGCCCACGGTCCAGTCGGCGTATCCACGGGCCATGCTGTCCCGCAGTAGCGGCAGCAGATTGTCCCACTGCATCTGCGACGTGTCCTGCATCTCATCGATCATGTAGTGCCGGAAATGGGCGCCGGTCCGCTCGTAAATGAACGGCGCATCGGCTCCGTCGATGATTTTCCGGAGCCAGGGATTGCTTTGCGAGATCAGGAAAACCTCCTGGTCGTTGCAATAGCGCTGGAGCGCCTGGCGCAGGTCGGCCATGACGCCGAATTCGGGCAGATGGGCCAGGATGGCACAGGCAGATACATAGTCAGAACTGTGCTCCTGCCAGTGCGTCACCAGCCGGCACAGCGCGGCGTTCATGCCCTGTCCATAGGCGTTTTCTATGGCTTTCTTCGTGCTGTCGGCCGTATTCTTGCTATACCATTTCTCGATGTCGTTGCAGGCTTCCGTTGTCCGTTTTCCAGGGGCTTCCGGCTTGTCCTGCAGTAGTTTAATAAAATAACCGACAAATCCGTTTTTCTTATTTGCAAAGTCATCGACCGTCAGGCTGTTGTTTTCCATGATGCGCAGCGCCTCCCTGGCGTCCTGCTTCATGTCCGATTCGAAGGTCTGCCGGATTTTCTGCAGTTTGGCACCATACTGTCTGACGGCGTCCCGGTCGGAGATTTTCCTGAAGACCTCGTCCGTCATGGATTGGGAATCTTCGCGTAACAGAATGTCCGCCATCGCTGTCAGATCCTTCCGGCAATCCCAGTTCTTGCCGTCGTCGATGCGCTGTTCCACTATTTCCGCAATCCAGTCCTTGGCAGCGGAGTCCGGCTGGAGTTCAGACATATACAGATCGACGGCGTTTTCGACCGCCTCCTTTGAATCCAGCAGCAGGTCGTAGGCTGCATACAGGCCGGTATCCATGGCGAATGACCGGATGATTTTCTGGAAGAAACTGTCGATGGTCATGACCGACAGCCGGCTGTAGTCGTGCAGGATGCGGCGGAGTATCCGTCCGGCCTGTTGCCGGAATGCCTGGCGGCCCTCTTCGTCCGGCATCGCCATCTGGCGGCGGATGTGCGGCGGCAGCGGCTGCCCTTCGGCCAGGTCTGTCCGGAAATCTGCAATCAGCAGCGAGAGCAGCGGTTCGGCGCGTCCTCCGGCCAGGTCGGCCAGGTAACTTACGATGCGCCGTTTCATCTCATCGGTGGCCTTGTTGGTGAACGTGACGGCCAGGATGTGCCGGTAGGCGCTTTCGTCGCACAGCAGTTCCCGGATGAAGGCCTTGCTGACGGTAAAAGTCTTGCCGGAGCCGGCGGATGCTTTGTAAACGGAAAACTGTGCCATGCGGAATCGGGAAAATGTCTCCGACAAAGATAGTCAAAAAGCCGAAATCAGCCGTTTCGGCGATGCTTTCCGCTCTATCACGGAAAAATGACGCATTCTTTGTTCCGACGGAACTTTTGGATTATATTTGTTTTCGAAAGACAGGGTCTGCCGGCGTGTCCGGACGGACTTCCTGCCGTCTGCAAAACAATCCCAAAATGAAAGGATACCTACGTGTGGCCGCGACTTTGTCCCGGCAGGAGACCGGGCACGAAGAACACGGCGAGGACCGGCGGATTCAGATCGTCCGCCAGGCAGCTGCGGAAGGTGTGCAGCTGCTCGTGCTTCCGAAAGACAATACGCCGTCCACGCCGGACGGCCGGGAGAAGGCCTGGCATACTTTGCTGGCCGATACCGCTGCGTACGATACGGCGGTATGCACTTGGACAGACTTGCAGTTGCAGGGCCGTACCGTCGAGGCGGCCGTGTTCTTCTGCCGCGGACGTCTGCTCTGGATGATGCCTTCCGCGTGGGATGCGCGGATACTGCCGCCCGTCACGGCGCTGACCTATGCCGGACAGCATGTGCCGTTCGGCCGCGACGGCCGGATCGAGGCGGACTCTTGCGGCTTGTCGGCCTGCCGGGTGGAAGAACTCGGCGACTTGTCCTCGCCGGTGGCCTGTGCCGCCTTGCAGGGTGCCCATGTTTTCTGTTGCTACGACCCGGCCGGGAAGTGGTCGCCCGTACTGCTGTCGGCCTGTGCCGCCTCGCTCCGGGCTGCGTTTGTGTATGTGTCCGACCGGCAGGTCGCCGTCATTGAGTCGGGCGATATCCTGACCTCGGGCGACGTCCGCTGCGTGGCGGATGTCGATACAGACCGGCTGCGGGCCGGACGGACCGGTGACAGCATCTTCGCCGATGTGCTTACCGCCCTGCGGCTGGACGGACATACGGCCGGCCGGGGTCAGCCGGATGAGCCGGAGGATGCGATGTCGGCCCGTATGCATCGGCGAGACTGTATAATAAAACTGCAACTTGCAGAACCACAGGATGAGCGCCTGCTGCGCGATATTTCGCCGTGGCCTTTCGTCCCGGCAGAGGATGTCCGTGAGGCGCGTTGCGCCGAGATTTTCTCCATGCAGGTGTCGGCCCTGGCCCGCCGGCTCGCCCAGGTACGTCCCGACACCGTGCTGATCGGCGTGTCGGGCGGTCTCGATTCGACACTGGCTCTGCTCGTCATTGCCGGCGCCATGGACTACCTCGGATGGGAACGCAGCCGGATTACGGGCGTAACCATGCCCGGTTTCGGCACTACGTCACGCACCTATCAAAATGCAGTCGGCCTGATCAAAAGCCTCGGGGCCACGTTCCGCGAGATCAGTATCCGGGAGGCCTGCCTGCAGCATTTCAGCGACATCGGCCACGACCCGGCACAGCACGACGTAACCTACGAGAATGCGCAGGCCCGCGAACGGACACAGATCCTGATGGACCTGGGCAACCGGGAGAACGGCCTTGTGGTCGGCACCGGCGATTTGTCCGAACTTGCGCTGGGATGGGCCACCTACAATGGTGACCATATGTCGATGTATGGCGTCAACGGAGACCTGCCGAAGACCCTCATCCGCCACATCGTGCGCTGGGCTGCCGGAAAAGATGCCGACGAGGCGGTGCGCCGCTGTCTGCTCGACGTGCTCGACACGCCGGTCAGTCCGGAACTTCTGCCGGCCGATGCCGAGGGGCATATCGCCCAGAAAACCGAGAGCCTGGTGGGACCGTACGATTTGCACGATTTCTTCCTGTACTATACGCTTCGCTACGGTTATTCTCCCGAAAAAATATGTTTCATGGCGTGCCACGCCTTCAGCGGCACCTTCGACCGGCCGGAGATTGTGCATTGGATGAAGACCTTCTACCGCCGTTTCTTCACCCAGCAGTTCAAACGTTCGTGCATGCCGGACGGCCCGAAGATTCTGTCGGTCGGACTTTCGCCGCGCGGCGACTGGAGTATGCCGAGCGATGCCGTATGGAGCGTGTGGCGCGAGGCGGTGGAACGATTGTAAATACTGTATATGAAGCCTGTATCTCCTGATATCCTGCCCGAAATGCCGGCATTGCTCGGGCGTTTCCTGCGCTATGTCACCTACGACACCCAATCCTCGGAGACCTCGTCCGAAACGCCCTCGACTGAAGGTCAGCGCATCTTTCTCCGGATGCTTTACGACGAACTGTGCGCCATGCCGGGCGTCCGGGCGGAGATGACGCCGCAGGCCTATGTCACGGCCGTGCTCCCGGGCAATCTGCCGCCGGACATGCCGGACGTGCCGATTGGTTTCATCGCCCATGCCGACACCTCGCCGGAGGCACCGGGCTATCCGGTCTGCCCGATGCTCGTTCCCGCTTACGACGGTACGGACATCGAACTGCCACAGGGCGGCGTCATTTCTCCGGCCATGTTCCCGGAATTGCTGCAGCAGCGCGGGGATATGCTGGTCGTGAGCGACGGTGCCACGCTGCTCGGCGCCGACGACAAGGCCGGTGTCGCTGAGATCATGGAACTCATGCAATATCTGGTTTTGCATCCGGAAGTCCGGCACGGGAGTGTCTGGGTGGCTTTCACGCCGGATGAGGAAATCGGCCGGGGAACCGACCATTTTCCGCTGTCTGCCTTCGGGGCGGAATTCGCCCTGACCGTTGACGGCGGCGCACTGGGTGAACTCCAGTACGAAAATTTCAACGCGGCCGCGGCCAATGTGAAGATTGCGGGCCGCAATATTCATCCGGGGTCAGCCAAAGGCAAGATGCTCAATGCACTGACGGTGGCCATGGCGTTCGACCGCCGGCTGCCGGACGGCGAACGCCCCGAAATGACCGAAGGTTACGAAGGCTTCTTCCACCTGAAGTCGCTCACAGGAACGGTAGAGCATGCCGAAATGGATTACATCGTCCGCGACCACGACCGGGCGCATTTTGAGATGCGCAAGCAACAGATGGAGCAGGCTGCGACCGATCTGAATGCCCTGTATGGCGAAGGGACGGTGGAGGTGACGCTGCGCGACCAGTACTACAACATGAAGGACCGTGTGCTGCCGCAGTGCGCCCGGCAGATTGCCCTTGTCTCGGAGGCGATGCGGCAGGCGGGCGTGCAGCCCGATGTCCGGCCCATCCGCGGCGGTACGGACGGCGCCATGCTGTCATTCAAGGGATTGCCGTGCCCGAACCTCTTCACCGGTGGTCATAATTTCCACGGCCGGTACGAATATATTCCCTATGGGGCCATGGAAAAGGCCTGTGAAGTGTTGCGCCGGACGGTGCAGCTGTGGGCCGGTTCCGCTTCCCAAATAGACGATACACATGCCTAAGATAATCCTCTATCAGACACTGCCCCGGTTGTTCGGCAACGACTGCACCGACGGCGTACCGGACGGCACACTGCAGCGCAACGGCTGCGGCAAATTCAACGATTATACGAAAGAAGCCTTGCAGGACATCCGGGACCTGGGCGTGACGCATGTCTGGTACACCGGTGTCATCGCGCATGCATCGGCCACCGCCTATCCGGAGGCCGGCATCGCCGCAGCGCCGGCCGCCGTGCTGAAAGGCAAGGCCGGATCGCCGTATGCCATCCGCGATTATTACGACGTCGATCCCGACCTGGCGGTCGACGTGACAGCCCGGATGCGGGAATTCGAGGCACTGGTGGAGCGGACGCACCGGGCCGGTATGCGCGTCATCATCGATTTCGTGCCGAACCATGTGGCACGGGTGTACCGTTCGGACAGCCGTCCGGCCGGGGTGGAGGACCTTGGCGCTTCCGACCGCACCGGTCTTGCATTCCATCCGGCCAACAATTTCTATTACATTCCAGACCAGCCGTTCGTGTCGCCTGCGTCCGCCGACGGAACACCCTACCGGGAATGGCCCGCCCGCGCGACAGGCAACGACTGCTTTACGGCAACGCCGTCGGCCAACGACTGGTACGAGACCGTGAAACTCAACTACGGCGTCGATTACCTGCATGGCGGCCAGACCGCATTCGATCCCATTCCGGACACATGGTTCAAGATGCGCGACATCCTGCGCTTCTGGGCCTCGAAACAAATAGACGGATTCCGCTGCGACATGGCGGAGATGGTGCCCGTGGCTTTCTGGCACTGGGCCGTATCATCCCTGAAATCGGAATTCCCCGGCTTGATATTCATCGGCGAGGTTTATCAGCCGGCCTTGTATCGCACTTACATTTCCGAGGGCGGTTTCGACTACCTGTACGACAAGGTCGGGCTTTACGACATCCTGCGCGGTGTCATGACCGGAAGCCGGCCGGCCTCCGACATCACCCAGGCCTGGCAGGCGGTCGAGGGCATCCAGGACCGGATGCTTTCGTTCCTTGAAAACCATGACGAACAGCGTATCGCGTCCGATTTCTTTGCCGGCTCACCGTTGCCCGGAAGGCCTGCGCTGGCCGTGGCGGCCCTGATGCGCGGCAACCCGTTCATGCTCTATGCCGGCCAGGAATTCGGCGAAAGGGGCATGCAGCAGGAAGGATTCAGCGGCCGGGACGGGCGCACCTCCATTTTCGACTACGCGGCCCTGCCTTGTCTGCAGGCCTGGCGCCACCGCAAGGAACCCGGCGCGCCGCAGTTGCAGGACGACCAGCTTGCCCTGCGCGCATTTTACCGCACGGTGCTGCAGGTCGCCGCAACCGACCGGACGGCGGTCGAAGGGCAGTTCTACGACCTGATGTATGCAGCGCCGGACGGGTTCGACCGCAGCCGCCAGTATGCCTTCCTGCGCTATGTGGACGAAGAACTGATGGTCGTGGTGGCCAACTTTGCGGAGAATGACGTAGAGGTGCCGGTTCAGATTCCGGCCCATGCCTTTGAATTCCTGCGGATGGAAACCGACCTGACCGTGGCGTGCACCGACCTCATCGGCGGAGACATCCGCCGGTTCACGTTTTCGCCGGATTATCCTTTCCGGGTGCCTGTGCCCGGTTTTTCCGCCGTGGCCTACCGTTGCACGCTGCACCGGACGCCGCCCGACTGCACGCTGCCGCGTGAAGCCGGTACGGCGGTGCCGGTCTTCTCCCTGCGTTCGGCGCATGATGCCGGCATCGGCGATTTCGCCGACCTCAGATTGCTTGTCGACTGGGCGGCCGATACAGGGCAGCGGTGGATCCAGGTATTGCCGGTCAACGACACGACCCGGACCCACAGCTGGCATGACTCCTATCCCTACAACGCCATTTCGGCCTTTGCACTCCATCCGCTATACATCCGGCTGGAAGACATCGGCCCGCTGCCTGCTGCTGACAAAGCCGGTCTTCCGGAGCCACCTGCTTCTCAGGAAGGCGGTCTCGACTATGATGCGGTGGATAGCTATAAATGGAAGATTTTCAAACTTCTATACAAACGGGACGGACGCCGGACTCTGGCCTCGGCCGATTTCCGACGTTTCTTCGAACCCCGGCGCTTCTGGCTTGAACCCTATGCGGCGTTCAGCCTGCTGCGCGACCGTTATGGTACGGCCGATTTCCGGCAGTGGCCCGCCTATGCCGTTTACGATGCCGCTGCGGTCCGGCAGTTGCTGGACGACAGTGCAGAGGAGGCCGGCCTGTACTATTTCCTGCAATACCATGCCGCGAAACAGTTGCAGGCGGTGCACGACTACGCCCGGCGCCGCGGCGTGTCGCTCAAGGGCGACATCCCCATCGGGGTGAGCCGCGACGGGGCGGACATCTGGAGCCAGCCCGCACTTTTCGACGACACCATGTCGGCCGGTGCACCGCCCGACGACTTCAGCGACGACGGCCAGAACTGGGGATTCCCGCTCTACCGGTGGGACGTGATGGCCGCTGACGGCTACCAGTGGTGGCGGCAGCGGCTGCAGACCATGGCGGCGTATTTCGATGCCTACCGCCTGGATCATATTCTGGGATTCTTCCGCATCTTCGCCATACCGCGCACGGCCCGTTCCGGCCTGCTCGGCTATTTCCGCCCGGCCCGGCCGCTGCAGCCCGCCGACATGAGGAAATGGGGCATCGTTTTCGACAGGAACCGCTGTACGTTGCCATGGCTTGACGAGGCCTGGCTGCACGAAAGGTTCGCTCCCGATGAACTGGCGTTTGTCCGCAAAGTCTTTCTGCAGGCCATCGGCGACGGCGTTTTCACGCTGCGGCCCGCATATCGGACCCAGGCAGCCGTGGCCGCCCGCTGCGCCGCCGACCGGAGCGGCATCTTCGAAGGCCGTCCGCAGCTCCAGAGCCGGATTGAGGCCCTCTGCTGCGAGGTGTTGCTCATCCATGATACGCAGGCCGGAGGATACCATCCGCGCATCAGCTGCTGGAAAAGCCGTTCCTTCCAGGCTCTGTCGCCTGAAGAACAAAGGCGTTTCATGGCCATGTATCACGATTATTTCTACGTGCGTCACACTGCCTTCTGGAAGGCCGAGGCCATGCGTAAACTGCCGGCGCTCTGTGCGGCGACCGGCATGCTGGTCTGCGGGGAGGATCTGGGCATGATACCCGACAGTGTGCCCGAGGTGCTGCGCGAACTGCACATCCTGAGCCTGGAGATTTTCCGGATGCCCAAGGTGCCCGGCATCCCGTTCGGCATCCTGAAAAACAATCCCTACGAAAGCGTCTGCACCACTTCCTCGCACGACACCTCCACGCTGCGCGGCTGGTGGGAGGAACAGCACGAAGATGCCTGCCGATACTACCACGAGGTATTGCGGCTGGACGGGGACGTTCCGTATTTCTGCGAGCCATGGCTCTGCGAACGCATCCTGGCGGCCCATCTGCAGTCGCCTTCGCGGCTGGCCATCTTCCCGCTGCAGGACTGGCTGGCCGTGGACGGGGAGGTCCGGGCACAGGACGCCCGGGCGGAACGCATCAACGTGCCGGCGCAACCACGGCACTACTGGCGCTACCGGATGCATCTGACGCTGGAACGGCTGCTCGGCGAAACAGCCCTGAACGACAGGATACGGCGCCTGGTGCAACTGCGTCGGTTCCCGCTCTGACGACACTTTGTTTTTCAACTGGAATTGCACCCGAAAAAAAGTATATTTGTAACCGGAAAAAAAGAGTAACTGATGGATCATCACAGTCATCTTACGCCCGGAGCCGATGCCCGCGGCACGCTGGAACCGCCGCGTGCGGCACTGGTGCTGTACAACGATGCGGTGCACAGTTTCAACGAAGTCATCGACGCCCTGATGGATATCTGCGGCCACGACTACGTGCAGGCTGAGCAGTGTGCCGTGCTGATACATTACCGGGGTTCACTCGCCGTGAAATACGGTGCGCCGGAAGTGCTCCGCACCATGCAGAAAAAATTGCAGCGTCTGGAATTCAAAGTCAAAATAGAAAACTGATACAGAAGATGGAATACGCACTCGGCATTGATGTCGGATCTTCCTCCGTGAAGGTCTCCCTGCTGGATTTGAAAACGGGCCGTGCGGCGGCCGCCGCCTCCGCTCCCGAAACCGAAGCCCCTATCGCCTCGCCGCAGAAAGGCTGGGCGGAACAGGCCCCGGATGCCTGGTGGGACTATCTCGGACAGGCCATTGAACGCATCGCTGCCCGTTGCGACCTGTCATCGGTGCGCGCCATCGGCATCTCCTATCAGATGCATGGTCTGGTGGCGGTCGACCGGGCGGTGCGTCCGCTGCGCGACGCCATTATCTGGTGCGATTCGCGTGCGGTCGGCATCGGTGCCGAAGCCTTTACAGGCATCGGGGAGCAGCGTTGCCTCACGCACCTGCTCAATGCGCCCGGCAACTTCACTGCGAGCAAGCTCGGATGGGTGCGCCGGCACGAGCCGCAGGTCTTCGACCGGATTTACAAGATGATGCTGCCGGGCGACTACATCGCCTACCGGCTGACAGGCGAAGTCTCCACGACGGCTTCCGCCTTGTCCGAAGGCGTCCTATGGGACTTCAAAGAATCGCGGCCGGCCGGCTTCGTGGCCGACTGGTTCGGATTTCCGGAGAGCATGCTGCCCGATGTCGCGCCCGCGCTGGGCATATCGGGCCGGACCACGTCTGACATAGAGAAAGCATGGCGGATCCCTGCCGGTACGCCGGTGAGTTACCGCGCCGGCGACCAGCCGAACAACGCCTTCTCGCTCCGCGTGCTGCGGCCGGGCGAAATCGCCGCCACCGCCGGTACGAGTGCCGTGGTGTATGCCGTGACCGACCAGTTGGCCACCGACCCGCAGCAGCGCGTCAACAATTTCCTGCATGTGACACCGCACCAGGTGCCGTGCCTCGGCGTATTGCTGTGCATCAACGGTTCGGGTATCATGAATGCCTGGCTGCGCCGGGAAATCTGCAAGGACTTGTCCTACGACGAAATGAACGATATGGCCGAAACCGTGCCGGCGGGTTCCGACGGCGTACTGGTGCTGCCGTTCGGCAACGGTGCCGAGCGGGTGCTTTCGCTGCGGGCCTCCGATGCCCGTTTCATCGGCATCGACCTGGTCCGTCATACACGGGCCCACCTCGTGCGGGCGGTCCAGGAAGGCATCGCCTTCGCCATGGCTTACGGCATCGACGTCATGCGCCAGATGGGCCTGCAGATGCGCGTGATGCGTGCCGGCCGGGCCAACATGTTCTTGAGTGAGCTGTTCCGCAAGACCCTGGCTACGGTGTGCGACGTCGATATCGAACTGTTCGACACCGACGGTTCGCTGGGTGCGGCCCGGGGGGCGGCGCTCGGCGCCGGCCTGTACGCTTCGGAGGACGAAGCCTTCCGTTCGCTGGAATGCCTGTCGGTCACCCGGCCCGAGGCATCGTGGCGGCAGCCGGTGCAGGCCGCCTACCGCGCCTGGTGCGAAGCATTGGAGAAAAGTTTCATCAAACAATAAATCACAAACAACATTATGGCAACAAGAACTTATTTTCCCGAAATCGGCAAGATCCGCTATGAAGGACCTGCCAGCAAAAACCCGCTGTCTTTCCGTTACTACGATCCCGAAAAAATCGTGGCGGGCCGTCCCATGAAAGACTGGTTCAAATTCGCCATGGCATGGTGGCATACGCTCTGCGCCGAAGGTGCCGACCAGTTCGGCGGCGGTACCAAGACCTTTCCGTGGAACGATGCCGCGACGCCGCTGGAACGTGCACGCCAGAAAGTGGATGCTGGTTTCGAGGTGATGCAGAAACTCGGCATAGGCTATTACTGCTTCCATGACATCGATCTCGTGGACGAGGCGGCGACGGCCGAAGAATACGAGGCCAACCTCAAGGCCATGGTAGCTTATCTCAAACAGAAACAGCAGGAAACCGGCATCAAACTGTTGTGGGGTACGGCAAATGTCTTCGGACACAAGCGTTACATGAACGGCGCGGCCACCAATCCCGATTTCCAGGCGGCGGCCCGGGCCATGCTCCAGATCAAGAACGCCATTGACGCCACCATCGAACTTGGCGGCGAATGCTACGTCTTCTGGGGCGGCCGCGAAGGTTACTGCAGTCTGCTCAACACCGACATGAAACGCGAGAAGGCCCACCTGGCCACCATGTTGCGCATGGCGCGCGACTATGCCCGCGGCAAGGGATTCAAGGGTACGTTCCTGGTGGAGCCCAAACCGATGGAACCCACCAAGCACCAGTACGACGCCGATACGGAGACCGTCATCGGTTTCCTGCGTGCCAACGGACTCGACAAAGACTTCAAGGTGAACATCGAGGTCAACCACGCGACGCTGGACGGCCACACATTCGAACACGAACTGCAGTGTGCCTCCGATGCCGGCCTGCTGGGATCCATCGACGCCAACCGCGGTGATTACCAGAACGGCTGGGATACCGACCAGTTCCCGATCGACCTTTACGAGCTGATACAGGCCATGATGGTCATCATCCGCAACGGCGGCCTGGTGGGTGGCACCAACTTCGACGCCAAGACCCGCCGCAACTCCACCGATCTGGAGGATATCTTCATCGCCCACATCAGCGGCATGGATATCATGGCCCGGGCGCTGATTGCGGCGGCCGACATCCTGGAGAAATCGCCGATACCGGGCATGTTGAAAGCGCGTTACGCTTCGTTCGACAGGGGCATCGGAAAAGATTTCGAAGAAGGCCGTCTCTCGCTCGAAGACGTGGTGAATTACGCCCGCGAGGCTGGCGAGCCGAAGCAGATTTCCGGCAAACAGGAACTCTACGAGGCCATCGTCAACATGTACATCTAAGAAACCGACAGTTTCTGGACAGATGAACAGGATACTCTTTTCGTTCGTGCTGTCGGGACAGCCGTTGCCGCGATGAAAACCGGGCAGACCTGGTCTTTTCTGTATTTAACAGACAATCAAAAACATTAAATAACATTTACCATGAGCAAGAAAACCGATAACGGAACATACAAATGGGAATATTGTTCGCTCGGTGGTGTGGTGCGGGTCAAAATCGCATCCGGCGAAGACATCGCGCACCTCGGCGAACTCGACCAGAAACTCTGGACGGCGCTAAGTTGTCCGGTAAAAGGCCTTGAATTCGATGCCACGACCTTGCAGATGCTGGACACCGACGGCGACGGCAAGATACGCGTGGCCGAAGTGGTGGCCGCTGCCGAGTGGCTCACTTCGGTTATCAAAGACAAAGACCTGATACTGAAGGGAGATGCCGCCATTCCACTGAACCAGATCAAGCAGGAAGACGAGAAAGGAGCCAAACTCTATGCTTCTGCGAAGCAGATTCTGTCCAACCTGGGTCTTGAGAAGGATGAGATCTCGGTGGCCGACACCTCCGACAGCGTGGCCATCTTTGCCAAGACGCGTTTCAACGGCGATGGCATCATTACGCCCGAATCGACCGATGAGGAAGATTTGAAACAGCTGATAACCAATATTGTTGAAAAAATTGGTTCGCAGCAGGACCGCAGCGGCGTGGCCGGCGTGAATGCCGATCTCATCGAGCAGTTCTATGCGGCATGCGCCGATTACGCCTCATGGCAGCAGCAGGCAGCCGATGCGCCGGGTGAGATTTTCCCGTACGGCGACGACACGCCGGCGGCCTTTGCCGCCTGCGAGGCCCTGAAAGACAAAATCGCCGACTACTTCATGCGCTGCAAACTCATCGCTTTCGATGCGGATGTGTCGGATGCCGTGGACGTGTCGGTCGAGAAAATCAATGCCATCAGCGAATTCAACCTGGCCACGCAGAGCGATGAAATCGCCAAGTATCCGCTGGCCCGTCCGTCGGCGACATTGTCCCTGGCGTTCGACGCCATCAACCCGGCCTGGCAGGATGCCTTCGCGACCCTGAAAAAACTGGTGTTTGATGTCGATTTCGCCGGCAAGACCTCCATCACCGAGGCTGAATGGCAGGCGACGCTGGCCCGTTTCGCAGCCTATACCGGCTGGGTGGCTGCGCGGAAAGGTGCAGCCGTCGAATCGCTGGGGCTCGATGCGGTGAAGGCGGTGCTGGCCGGCGACCGCAAGGCGGCTTTGCTCGACCTGGTGGCGCAGGACAAGGCGCTGGAAAGCGAGGCGGCCGCCATCGACGAAGTCAACCGGCTCACCCACCTCTACCGCGACTTCTATGCGTTCCTTCGCAACTATGTGATATTCCTCGATTTCTATTCCGACAAACCGGAGGATTCCGCCATGTTCGAGGCCGGAAAACTCTACATCGACCAGCGCTGCTGCAACCTCTGCGTCCGCGTCGAAGACCTGGGCAAGCACGCCGATATGGCCGGACTGAGCGGCATGTTCTTGATTTACTGCGCCTGCACATCGAAAGTGCGCAACGAATCCATGAACATCGTAGCCGTGATGACCAATGGCAACACGCGGCGTCTGCGTCCCGGCAAGAATGCGGTGTTCTATGACCGTTCCGGTCAGGACTGGGATGCGGTCGTGACCAAGATCGTGGACAATCCCATCAGCGTGCGTCAGGCGTTCTGGAGCCCCTACCGCAAGTTCGCCAACGCCATTTCCGAACGTATCAACAAGTCGGCGGAAGAAAAGGACAACAAGGTCATGAACGACATGACGGCCAAGGCCAATGCCATTGACGTGCCGGCAGAGGGGACGAAGCCCGAACCGAAACCGCCGTTCGACATCGCCAAGTTCGCGGGCATCGCGGCCGCCATAGGCATGGCGATAGGCGCCATCGGCCTGGCCCTTTCCGGTCTCATCAAGGCCGTCGCGGGTCTCACCTGGTGGAAATGGCTGATCATCATCGCGGTCATCATGCTGCTCATCTCCGGTCCCGCCTGCTTCATCGCCTGGAACAAGCTGCGCAAGCGCAACCTCGGCCCGGTGCTCAACGCCAACGGCTGGGCCATCAACGCCGTGGTGTTGATAAACATCGCCTTCGGCGCTACGCTGACCAGTGTGGCCAAGTATCCGCGGATGAACCTCGACGATCCGTACGCCCGCCGTGCGCCGCTCTGGTGGCGTATTCTCCGGACGATTATTATCCTGGCTGTCATTGCATTCGTGTTGCTCTGCGCAACGCAGCGCATGGATTTGATCGGCCTGGGGCAACCTTCGTGGTGGCCTGATTGCCTGACTTTCTAAGGAAGGATTATTTCAGCCGGACCACCTGAATGCCGGAACCGCCGTAGCGAATGTCTTCGTCATCGAAGTGCGCTACGGCGGTCTGTTTTCCGAGGTATTCGCGAATGAGGCGACGCAGGATGCCATTGCCCTTGCCGTGCAGTATCCGCACCTCGCCGATGCCGAGCATGGCTGCTTCGTCGATGAAACGCTCAATCTCCACCAACGCTTCGTCTGCGCGCATTCCGCGCACGTCCTTCTGCGTCTGGAAGTGCACCCTTTTCTGGCTTACATCGTACGTCTGGCGCACTTCGGGTGCCACCGGCGCCGCGCCCCGCTTGAACTCGCGCTGCGAGATGCGTTCCAGCCGTTCCAGCGGCAGACTGGTCGTGATCTGGCCGACGGCAATGGTGGCGCGTCCACCGTCTATACGGACAATCTCGCCGGGAATCTGCTGACCTTTGATGCGGACCGCATCGCCGGTGCGGAGCGGCTCTTCCGGCGGTGCCGTTTCCGGTGCGGCGGCGGTCTTCGCCTGTTCGGCCGCTTTCTGCTGCTGCCGCTGCCGTTTCCGTTCCTGACGCGCTTTGATCTGGGCGATCTTCCGCTCGACGGTGCGCGACTGCGCATCTTCGTCTGCCTGTTCCATCCGCTCGCGGAACGCCGTCAATTCGGCGCGGACCTTCTGTGTCTGCGTCTTTTCGGCCTGCGCCTCCTTGATGGTGCGGATGGTATTCTCGATGGTCCGGTTGGCCGATGACAGGATGTCTTCGGCTTCGGTCTTGGCCGCTTTAAGAATCTCGCGCCGTTCCCGGTCGGTCTGCTCGAGCTGTGTCTGGTATTTTTCAAGCACGCTGTCGAGTTTCTTCTCCTGTTCCAGGATGTGCTCGCGCTTGTTCTGCCAATAGCGACGGTCCCGCTCGATCTGGTGCAGGAAACGCTCGAAATCGATATGCGTCCGTCCGGCCTTTTCCTCAGCCTCGCGGAGCACGTCTTCGGGCAGGCCGATCCGGCGCGCCATCTCAAATGCGAAGGAACTGCCCGGTTTGCCGGTTTCCAGGCGGAACAGCGGCCGCATCTGCTGCGCGTCGTACATCATGGCACCGCTGCCGATGCCTTCGGTTTCGAGGGCGAACTGCTTGAGGTTGCTGTAGTGGGTGGTTATGACGCCATATACTTGTTTCCGGTGCAACTGGGCCAGCACCGCCTCGGCGATGGCACCGCCGATGGCCGGTTCCGTGCCCGTGCCGAACTCGTCGATGAGCAGCAGCGTCTCGCCGTCGGCATATTTCAGGAAATGCTTGAGGTTCCGGAGGTGCGAACTGTAGGTGCTCAGGTCGCGGTCGATGGACTGTTCGTCGCCGATATCGATGGACAGGTGCTGGAAAATGCCGGCTTCGGAGTCGGGCGACATGGGGACCGGCAATCCGCATTGCAGCATGTATTGCAGCAGCCCCACCGTTTTCAGGCAGACACTTTTGCCGCCGGCGTTCGGCCCGGAAATCACCAGGATCCGCTGATCCTCATTCAGGGCGATGTCGAGAGGCACTGTCTCGCGGCCCTCGCGCCTGAGGTTCATATAGACCAGCGGGTGAATGGCCTGGATCCAGCGGAAAGCCTGCCGGTCGCGCACCACCGGTTTTGCGGCGCGCAGCTTGAGGGCCAGCCGTGCCTTGGCACTGATGAAATCGATGGTGCCGAGAAAGCCGGACAGGCCGTTCAGTGCCGGCAGCTGCGGGCGCAGCAGGTCGGCGAATGCCGTCAGGATGCGGACGATCTCGCGCCGTTCCTCGCACTGCAGTTCGCGGACACGGTTGTTCTGCTCCACGGTCTCGGCCGGTTCGATGTACGAGGTCTTGCCGGAGGCGGACTCGTCGTGTACGATGCCGCCGATGCGGCGTTTGGATGAAGCGTTGAGAGGGATGACCACGCGCCCTTCGCGCACCGAAAGCGATGCGTCGCTGTCGGTCCAGCCCTCGCGCTGCGCCTGCTGTAACAGCCGTTGCATGGTCCGGCCGATGAGCCGCTGCTGTTCGGCGATTTCCTTGCGGATGCCGGCGAGGGCGGGGGAGGCGCTGTCGCTGATGTTGCCTTCCGGTGTGAGAATACGCTGTATTTCGCGGATCAGGTCCGGGAACGCATCGACATCGCCGGCCATCCTGGAAAGCAACGGGTAGGGGTTCTGCTCTTTCCGCCGGAAGAACGCCTGGATGTCGCGGATGGTTTCCAGGTTGTGCAGCAGCGCCGACATGGTCTCCGGTTCCGGCCAGGTGCCCGGGATGCGCAGCTGCCGCAGGGCGACGGTCAGATCGGTGATGCGGTGGGCCGGATAGCCGTCCTCGAGCATCAGGATCTGCCGGAATTCTTCGGTGCACGCCAGGGCTTCCTCCACGTCGGCATACGCCGTCATGAACTGCATTCTCTCCACGCCGGCCTTTCCGAGATCGCTTTCGCACAAATCCCCAAGCATCTCGCGAAGCCGCGTGAAACCTATTTTCTCTTCGAAATTTTCCGGATAAACCATGGTGTGCCGTTTTCGCCTGCAAAGATGAGAAAAATAGCTGTCCGGACATCGACCGACACATTGCTAAAAACATTATTTTTGCATATGCCGGCATGACGTTGTGCCGGTTCAGGAAACAGCCATGAACATTTCCCGCCGTATTTTCCGCATGGCCGGCGCCAGCCTGATGTGCGCCGTTCTCTGCCATGTACTGCCGGCCTGCGCCCAGGGCGGCAGGGCCACGTCCGCTGCGACCACGCCTGCTGCAGCTACTTCCGCTGCAGTCATGCCCGCTGCGTCCGCGCCCACTGCACCTGCACCTGCACCTGC
>JAFWVY010000063.1 GCA_017523725.1 Bacteroidales bacterium | reverse complement strand
GCACCTGCACCTGCACCTGCACCCGCCGCCAATGCCACGCCTGCCACGCTGGAGGAGGCGCTGGCCGCGCTCCAGCCGTTGCGCGAGGGTCCGATCGACACGTCGCCCTATACGCTGGAAGTATTTTACCGCAACACGTTTGATGCACCGCAGACATTCGACCGCGAATCCGACTTCACCGGAACCGATGCTTCCGGACGCGAGATCCGTACGCGCCAGCCTCTGGATGAGGCCGAATGGATTGTCGAAGGCGACGGAGGTGCGACCATCCGTGACGGCCGGCTCCGGGTCACCTCAGGCCGCTATCTGGCCGACGGCACCATCGACTTTTCGCAGCGCAGCCACATGGTCGTCTGGAGCAAACATGTGTTCCCGGCCAACTACATGCTCGATTTCGTCGTGAACCACGGCGGATCGGACAATGGTCTGACCCTGCTCTTCATGAGCGCCACCGGCCTGGACGGCGAAAGCGTGTTCGATGCAGCGCAGCCGCTCCGCAAGGCCATGTACCCGCGTTACCACAGCGGCCGGCTCAAGAACTACACCGTGTCGTACTGGAGCCGCAACGCGCAGCCGCTTTTCGAGGCGGTGTCGAACCGCGTACGCCGCAATCCGGGCATGAATATCCTGTGCTCCGGACACAGCCGCACCGATGCCTCGTCCGACAAGGACTACCACATCCGCATTCTCAAGGTGGGCAGTACCATCACAGTCGAGGTGGACGGTATCGTGGTCTGTGAGGGCACCGATCCGCAGACGCCGCTGCAGGAGGGCCGTGTCGGCCTCCGGACCATGGAAGGCGTAAAAGAGGTATCGTACGATGATTTCACGGTCTGGAAAGTAACCCGGAAGAACCCGTAATCCACAACCTGATGATGCGACGTCTGCTGACATATTTATTGTTGCCGTTTTTTTTGCTTGCTGTGTCCCGGCATGGCCTGCTGGCTGCGGATACGCTGGCCGTACCGGTAACTGTTCCACCGTCAGGGCTTGCCCCGGCGGACAGTATGGCTTCCGATACATCCGCCCTTCCGGCCAAAAAGACCATATACAAGTTCGACATCAAGCAGGAAGTCGGTCCCGCCCTGCTGCGCATCGTGCGGCAGAGCATGGAAGAGGCGCAGCGTCTGGATGCCGACCTGATCGTGGTGCACATGAACACCTACGGCGGCCAGCTCGACGCGGCCGATTCCATCCGCACCCGCCTGCTCCGCTCGCCGGTGCCGGTCTATGTATTTGTGGACAACAATGCCATTTCGGCCGGGGCACTCATCGCCATCGCCGCCGACAAGATTTACATGTGCGACGGGGCGTCCTTCGGTGCCGCGACGGTGGTCGACCAGACCGGCAAGCCGCTGCCCGACAAGTACCAGTCGTTCATGCGCGCCCTGATGCGTTCCACGGCCGAATCGCACGGCCGCGACACGCTCGTCGCGGCGGGCGACACCGTGTACACCTGGCGGCGCGATCCGCTGATCGCCGAGGCCATGGTCGATCCGCGCACGGTCGTCGAAGGCGTGGTGGATTCGTCCCGCGTACTGACGCTGACGACCGAGGAGGCGCTGCGGCTGGGCTATTGCGAGGGCCGGGCCGCGAGCATCGCCGAGATGCTTGCAGCCGAAGGCGTCGCCGAGTACGAGATGCATGCCTTTGAACTGACGCCGCTGGAACGCCTCATCGGCTGGCTGGTGAATCCGGCCCTGCAGGGGTTGCTCATCATGGCGATGATAGGCGGTATCTATTTCGAATTCAGGACGCCCGGCATCGGTTTCCCGCTGATTGTAGCGCTACTGGCAGCCTTGTTGTATTTTGCTCCGCTTTATCTGGAAGGTCTGGCCGCCCATTGGGAGATTCTGCTGTTCGTGGCGGGCATTGTGCTGATAGCCCTCGAGATATTCGTCATTCCGGGATTCGGCGTGGCCGGAGTTACCGGTGCGCTCTGCATGGTAGCCGGCCTGACCCTGAGCCTGGTGGACAACGTGGTGTTCTCCTGGGACTTTTCCTACGCCATACGCGAACTGCTTCGACAGGCGGCCCTGGTAACCATTTCGCTGGCCCTGGCGGTACTGATGCTGCTCTGGATCGCCCCGCGTTTCTTGCGGCGCACGACGCTCGAGGGCATTGCCCTGCGTGCCGAACAGTCGCGCGATGAAGGCTTCGTGAGCGTCAGCTTACCCGATTCGCTGCCGGGCTCCACCGGCACGGCGCTCACCATGCTGCGTCCTTCGGGCAAGGTGCTGGTTGACGGCCGCTCGTACGACGCCGTGGCGCAGTATGGCTATATCGAGAAAGGCGATACGGTCCGTGTGCTGCGCACCGAGGCCGGCCAATTGTATGTGACACGTCCGGGCAACCGTCCGACCCAAAATCCTACAGCTTATGAAGATTAAAAGTGTAACGATTGAAAATTACAAGATTTTCAAGCATTTCGAGATCGATTTCACATGCGATGGCGTGCCCTTGCCGCTGATTGTCATCGCCGGGACCAACGGCAGCGGCAAATCTACGCTGTTCAACGCGATGCACTTCAACGCCACCGACCCGTCCTTCCAGGCTGCGGTCAAGATGGAGTTCGACGACGCCGAACGCGGCGAAATAGTGTACTATCCCATTTTCGACGACCAGGTGGCCCGGACCAAGAAAATTTTGGTGGACTACATCGACAAACTGGTGTACGAAGAAGACATGAAAAGCAGCGAGGCCTATGCCCGCGTGCAGTCGATGCTCAACGACATCTTCGACGGCTTCCAGATGCAGGTGGAACTCGGTGGCGTGTCGGCTTCCCGGGAGATTTACTTCAAGGTGCCCGGTGGAGAGAAGATTCCCATCGAGGCCCTTTCGCGCGGCGAACAGCAGATTATCACCAAAGCTTTCTCGCTGTATCTGTCCGGCATCAAGCATTCCATCCTGCTTATCGATGAACCCGAGACATCGCTGCATCCGTCGTGGCAGAGCAAGATCGGCCCCATTTACCAGCGTTTTGCCGAGGAGAACGACAACCAGATAATTCTCTCGACACACTCGCCGCAGATTGTCGCTTCGGTCCGCCGCGAGCAGGTGCGTGTGCTGTTGAAAGACGATGACGGTTCCATCCGTGTCATCAGCGATTTTTCGGGCTCATACGGCTGGCGCATCGACCGGATCCTGCTCGAGATATTCGGGGTGCAGCAGTTGCGGGTACAGGCTGTCGAGAATGAGCTGCAAAGGCTGAACGAGATGCTCGAGCAGGGCGACGGCGACACGCCGGAGTTTCAGGAAAAACTCTCGGCCCTCGAAGACCTGCTGGGCTATGCCGATCCCGACCTGGCCCTGTTGCGCCTCGAAGCCGAGGAACAGCGTATGGAAAAAGAAGAAGGATACACCGGCGAAGCGGAGCCGGAGGACGCGTAGCAAGGACATTCTATGAGAAAGATCAATAAAGGGGAACCGCCGGAGTACTTTGCAGCGCTTGCGGCCATCGATCCGATACCCGACTGGGGAGTGACCCGCGACATCAGTTATATGCTGCGCAGCCACATGCTCAAAGAAGAACAGGGCGGGCTGTGCGCCTACACCGAGATGCGCATCTCGGCGCACGCATCAAGTTCTCACATCGACCATTTCCGCAAACGGAGTCTCTTCAGGGAACTCACGTTCGACTACAACAACCTGGTTGTCTCGTGCAACAGCGAATTTTTCTCGGCCAAGTACAAGGACAAGCGTTGCCGGCCGGCCGATTACGACCTGCTCATCAACCCCGTGACGGAGAATCCGCGCGACCATCTGCAGTACACGTTCACTGGCAAGGTCATCCCGCGCGCACATTCCGAACGCGGAGCACGCACCATCGAGCTGCTCAACCTCAACCATCCGGCCCTGGTGGAACGGCGTAAACACATCGCATTGCTGCTTTCCAATCCGCGTTACAGCAACCTGCACGACCAGCAGGTCATCCGCCTCATTGGCGAGATGGACAGTTTCATCCTGGCCATGCGCCGGAAGTTCAGAGCCAGGATAAAGTTATGATCAAGTCATTCTTTCGGTGGCTGTTGGTCATTCCGGTGCTGGCTGCATGCTTGCTGGCCTGCAGTGATACCGGGCGCGGAAACCGTGTCGCGCGGCAGGAAACGCGCGACGGCGTGAAAAACGGGCGTGCGCCGCGTACGGCGAAGTCTCGCTCGAATGTCGATAAATATCTGGTTTTCAAATCAGAAGGTAAAACAACGATTTCGCTGTATAATCAAGGTGGCAGTCGGCCATTGCTGTACTATTCCACGGATGGTGCCACTTGGACGGAGTGGGACTATACCAGGATTACCTTTACCAGTGAATCGCCACTGTACATGTATGGCGACAATCCGGACGGTTTGAACAAGTCATTGAAACGCTTCAGTACATTCATGGTGGATGGGGACAAATTCGGCGTAGAAGGGAGTATCATGTCGCTGATCGACGGCCGTGAGGAGGTGACGACAATTCCATGCGCATATTGTTTCAACTCTTTGTTCGAAGATTGCATAGGTCTGACCACTGCACCGGATTTGCCGGCCACCACATTGGCCGATTCCTGCTATTGGTTCCTTTTCAAAAACTGCACGAGTCTGATTTTTGCACCGGAACTGCCGGCTGTCACATTGGCTCCGAGTTGCTATACTGCAATGTTCTTGAGCTGCACGGGTCTGACCACAGCACCGGAGCTGCCGGCCACCACATTGGCCGCATACTGTTATTCGGATATGTTCGCCAGTTGCACGAATCTGACCGCCGCACCGGAGCTGCCGGCCACCACATTGGATACGGGGTGCTATTATGGCATGTTCCGTTATTGTAAGAGCATGACTGTCGTGCCGGATTTCCCGGCCGCCACATTGGCTCCAAGCTGCTGCTCCGGTATGTTCTCGGGTTGTACTGGTCTGACGGTTGCCCCGGCATTGCCGGCTACCACAATGGCTGAAAAATGTTATTTATACATGTTCGCGAATTGCACGGGACTGACCGTCGCGCCGGAACTGCCTGCCACTGCATTGGCAGAAATGTGCTATCGTGACATGTTCCGGGGCTGTACGGGTTTGACCGCAGCGCCGGAATTGCCGGCCACTGCATTGGCAATGTCCTGTTATGAGGACATGTTCCGGGGCTGTACGGGCCTGATTACCGCCCCGGCATTGTCGGCCACTGTATTGGCAGAAAGGTGCTGTCTTTCCATGTTCTCCGGCTGCACGAATCTGACCGTTGCACCGGACCTGCCGGCGGCCACGCTGGCGAAAGAATGTTATGCCTCCATGTTCAATGGATGCAGCAATCTCCGTGTTGTCAAATGTCTTGCAACGGATATCAGTGCAAATAGCAGTACCTGGAATTGGTTGATCAGGGTCGCATCTTCCGGGACGTTTGTCAAGGCGGCCGGCATGGACGTCTGGCCGTCGGACAGCGATGCTCCGGAAGATTGGCACGGTTGGACGAGAGGTAAAAACGGTATTCCGAAAGGCTGGACCGTCCGGGACGACATGCAGTGACAGGCGGGAGGCCTGCGGTATCGGCATAAGGATGGTCTGAAAAAGCGCTTATGCTTTGTGGAAGAAAAGTCCTCGTCGGCTGCTTTTCTGGTGCGCAAAAAAAAGAACCACGCGGCACACATAAAGTTTTTTTTATTATCTTTCGCACACATTACAACAAGAGCAACAGTCACATGACATGTTGAAACAGCGGGGCGTTATGCTTCTCTTGCTATCGGAAATACGGGAAATTCCCAGAGGGAATCTCGCGCATTCCGGTTGCGGGATGGCGTATCAGGGCTACGCCTCATGTTTATTTTTAATCTCCCCGAAACCCTGAGAGGAGGACAATTAGTATTATGAGAATACCATTCTTCCGATGGCTGCTTGTCATCCCGGTGCTGGCCGCTGCTTTGCTCGCCGGCAATGATGATTTAGAGGACCGCGTCTCCAAACTGGAAGACCGTGTCACGGAGCTGGATACGCTCTACGTTCACATGAACAAGAATGTCTCTTCGCTACAGTCGATAGTGTTGAGCCTTCAGGATGGCGACTACATTACCTCGATCACACCCGTCAGGCAGAACGGGATTGTAACGGGATATACCATCAGTTTTGTAAAGAACGATCCCATTACGATTTATCACGGTCAGGCCGGTCAGGATGGCTATACTCCGTTGATCGGCGTAAAGCAGGATACGGACGGAATCTGGTACTGGACGCTGGACGGAGAATGGCTTCTGGACGACAATAATCAGAAGGTCAGAGCAGTAGGAACTGACGGAGAAGATGGTGAAGACGGTGAGGATGGTGAAGACGGTGAGAATGGTATCACGCCGCAACTGAAAATTGAAGATGGTTACTGGTTCGTCTCGACGGATGACGGCCAGACCTGGAGCCAGGCCGGCAAGGCCACCGGCGAAGACGGCCAGGACGGCGACTCCATGTTTGCAAGCATTGACTTCACGTCGAGCGAGGATTATGTCGTCTTTACGCTGGCCGACGGCACGGAACTCAAGGTGCCCACCTGGTATGCCTTCGACCGGCTCAACAGCCTGGTCGGCCAGATCAATACCACAGTCGGCGGACTCCAGGCGATTGCCGAAGCAGTGGAGAATGGGGATTACATCACCTCGGTGGAGCCCATCTCGGAGAACGGTAAGGAAACGGGCTACATTATCAACTTTGCCAAGAGAGCAAGCATCACCATCTACCACGGCCAGGACGGTCAGGATGGCAATACGCCGCTCATCGGCATCAGGCAGGACGAGGACGATATCTGGTACTGGACGCTGGACGGAGAGTGGTTGCTCGATGACAACGGTCAGAAAATCAAGGCGGTGGGAACCGACGGCCAGGATGGCAGTGACGGCAGCGACGGTGAGAACGGCATTACGCCGCAGCTTAAAATAGAAGGAGGTTACTGGTACGTTTCGACGGATAACGGCGAAACCTGGACCCAGACTGGTAAAGCCATCGGTCCTGCGGGTCCGGCCGGCAAGACCCCGCAGATGAAAATAGAGGAAGGCTACTGGTACGTTTCGACCGACAACGGATCTACCTGGACCCAGGTAGGCAAGGCCACCGGCGATAACGGCGAGGACGGCATCACGCCGCAGATGAAGATCGTGGATGGTTACTGGCAGGTATCGATGGATAACGGCGAAAACTGGACCGAGATGGGCAAGGCCACCGGCGAAGACGGCCAGGACGGTGAAGACGGTGATTCCATGTTTTCGAGCATAGACTACACGACGAGCGAGGATTATGTCGTCTTTACGCTGGCCGACGGCACGGAACTCAAGGTGCCCACCTGGTCGGCATTCGAACGGCTCGATGCTTTGGTTGGCCAGATCAATACCTATATCGATGGAATCCAGGCGATTGTCGAGGCCATGGAGACTGCGGACTACATCACCTCGGTGGTTCCCATTGTGGAAAACGGCAAGGAAACGGGCTACATTATCAACTTTGCCAAGAACGAAAGCATCACCATCTATCATGGACAGGACGGTCAAGACGGCCAAGATGGTCAGGACGGCCAGGACGGCCAGGATGGCCAGGATGGTCAGGATGGTCAGGATGGTCAAGACGGCCAGGATGGTCATACGCCGGTAATCGGTGTGCAGCAGGATACGGACGGTATCTGGTACTGGACGCTGGACGGAGAGTGGTTGCTCGATGACAACGCTCAGAAAGTCAAGGCTGTGGGAACCGACGGCCAGGATGGTCAAGACGGCCAGGACGGTCAAGACGGTCAGGATGGCCAGGATGGCCAAGACGGCATTACCCCGCAACTGAAGATTGAGGACGGCTACTGGCATGTGTCGACGGACGAAGGTGCGACCTGGACCCAGCTGGGCAAGGCTACCGGCGAAGACGGCCAGGACGGCGACGCCATGTTCGAGAGCGTGACGGTCGGTGATACCGATGTGACGTTTGTCACTGCCGACGGGCAGACGTTCGTGGTGAAACGCGCCTCTGCACTGGACATTGAGTTTAACGAAGCCGATCTGGTGCCGTTGGGACCCAATTCGATGTGCAGCATCCATTACACCATCACGTCCGGGTTGGACGATATCAATATCGAGGCCATAGGTTCCGGCGATATCAAAGCCAAGGTGGTCAAGACCGATAACCTGACGGGCGTTATCAAGGTTCAGACCAGCGCGGCCATCGACGAGTACAGCAAGGTGGTGGTTCTGGTATCCAACGGCAGTCAGACCATCATACGTACGCTTGTATTCGAGGCCGAGTCTGGAGCCATCGTGGTTGAATCCGAAGAAAGCATAACCAAGGATGTCTCCAGCAGTGGCAGCGAAGTGGCCTTGGAGTTCTTCTCCAATCTCAACCCCCGCATCGTCATCCCCACGGAGGCCCAGAACTGGATCAGCTTTGCGGGAACCAGGTCGCTGACCAAACAGACGATGGATATTATCGTAGAACCCAATACCGGTGAGGCTCGCAGTGCCACGGTGACGGTAGAGGACGAAAGCGGTTCTGTATCCGTTTCGTACCTGATCAGGCAGAGAATATCGGGCAGTTATCTGGTTTTCCTTTCGGAGGGAGAAACAACCCTGACGCTGTACAATTCAAGTGACAATGCGCCGGTGCTGTACTATTCAACCGACGGTATTGTCTGGATGCCGTGGAACGATGTCCGCACCGAGGTTGCGTCCTGGATCACCTGTTCCACCACCCTTACCTTTACCAAAGATTCGCCGCTGTATATATATGGCGACAACCCGGAAGGCTTCAGCAAATCGGATGAGCAATACACCCAAATCGTTGCTTCGGGAGATAACTTCAGCATTGATGGCGACATCATGTCGCTGATTGATAACACCCAATCGGTGGCAACCATTCCGAGCGCGTATTGTTTCTATTCTTTATTCGACAACTGTCCGGGTCTGACCGCTGCGCCTACGTTGTCGGCCACCACATTGACCGAAGGCTGCTATGGGATGATGTTTTACAACACAAGTCTGACCACTGCGCCGGCGCTTCCGGCTACCACGCTGGCTCCAGACTGTTATTCGAGCATGTTCAGCATGTGCAAGAACCTGACTACCGCCCCGGCGTTGCCGGCCACCACATTGGCCGTAAATTGCTATAAGTATATGTTTTCGTTCTCTGGTCTGACGGCCGCTCCGGAATTGCCGGCCACCACACTGGCCTCCAGCTGCTATTATCAGATGTTCCATCATTGCGAGAATCTTGCTGAGGCTCCGGAACTGCCGGCCACGACACTGGCCTCCAGCTGCTATTATGGGATGTTCAGTGGCTGCAAGAGTCTGACTACGGCCCCGGAACTGCCGGCCACGACACTGGCCTCCAGCTGCTATTATCAGATGTTCTATGACTGCACGGGCCTGACCGCTGCACCCACGCTTCCTGCCACATTATTGTATCCATTCTGTTATGTTCAAATGTTCCGTAATTGCACGAACCTGAGTTACGTCAAGTGCCTTGCAACGAATATCAATGCGAATGGCTGCTTAACCTACTGGATGTGGGATGTAGCGCCTTCCGGAGTGTTTGTCAAGGCGGCCGGTCTGGACGTCTGGCCGTCGGGCAGCGATGCTCCGGACGATTGGAGCGGCTGGACGAGAGGCAGGGACGGCATTCCGTCGGGTTGGACGGTCCGGGACGACGGAAAGGTCTTCCAATACCTGACATTCACATCTGCCGGCACGACGACCCTGACGCTGTCCAATGCTGGAAACAATGCGCCGGTGCTGTACTATTCTACAGACCATGTCAACTGGACGGTATGGGACTACTCCAGCCTCACTTTCACCAGCGCGTCGCCGCTGTATATGTATGGCGACAATCCGACAGGGTTCAGCAAGTCATTGGGACAATCCAGCACTTTCAGCACTACCGGAGACAACTTCGCCGTCGAAGGCAGTGTCATGTCACTGATCAGCGGCAGCGAAGAGGTGACGACGATTCCGTCTGATTTTTGTTTCTACCAGTTATTCTATGGTTGCGAAGGTATGACCGCGGCTCCTTCATTGCCGGCCACAACGTTGACCAAAAAGTGCTATTTCAGCATGTTCCAGGGCTGCGCGAATCTGACTGCGGCACCGGCCTTGCCGGCCACCACACTGGCTTCAAGCTGCTATCAGCAGATGTTCCGCTTCTGCGCGAGTCTGACCGCTGCGCCGGCCTTGCCGGCCACCACGTTGGCTGACGGGTGCTATTATGGCATGTTCACCGGCTGTGAGAGTCTGACCACCGCGCCGGATCTGCCGGCTCCCACGCTGACGACAG
>JAFWVY010000062.1 GCA_017523725.1 Bacteroidales bacterium | reverse complement strand
GGGTTCTTGATGACAGGGAAGTCCTTTTCGAAACCCTCCGGGAAGCCGTTTTTCACAGCCTTCTCCCAGCCCTGCACCATCGGGTCGCATTTGTCGGTCTGGATCAGGATGGGGCGCGGGTAGGTGAGTCCGGGCATGTGCGGCTCCAGCTCGCGATAGGCCTTGTCCAATGCCAGCGGGCCGGTTCCTCCGCTGACCGCCTGCACATACACATCCGGCATCTTGCCCAGCATGCGCAGCCATTCGAACACCATGGTTCGCTTCGATTCCACGCGTATGGGGTCGATGTTGCCCGCCGAGGTGGGGATGCCGTACTTTTGCGCGTATGCGGCGGCCACGGCTTTCGCATCGCTGTAGTCACCGGAAACGTGGTAGACCTTCTGCCCGTAGGAGGCGATCTCCGCGATGGAGGAGGGGACTGCGTTGTCCGGCATGAAGATGGCGGCGCTGATGCCGGCCATGGCGAGGTATTTGCCATAGGCGGTGGCCGTGTTGCCTGTGGAGGCGATGCAGTAGCGCTTCACCCCGTTCTCCTTGAATATGCTGGCGGCCATTGAGGCGGCGATGTCCTTAAAGGTGTTTGTGCCGCCGTTCAAGTCGTTCCGATACACATATATCTTGCAGTCACTGATGCCGTTGTCGTTCGCGAACCGCTCCAGGAACTCCCAGCGTTCCAGGGGGATCGCCCCCTCGCCGCAGCTGACGATGTTTTCCTTGTCCATAAGCGGCAGGAAATCGAAGTAGTGCCAGAAGCTCTCCGGCTTGCCCTTAAACAGTTCCGGCAGTTTTGCGTAATCGGCGGTGTATTCGATTTCCGCCTGTTTGCAATGGCATTCCGGGCAGCTCTGCCCGTGTTCGAACCATGCCTTGAAATCGGTGATGACGGCTCCGCATTCCGTGCAGCGGAGCCGGTATTTCTTCTGTCCGGCCATGGCTTAAAAATTGATGCGCTGGTTGTTGATTTCGGTTTCGCTGTATTCGCCGCGGTCCAGCTTTGCGCGGACCTCCTTGAACACGTTGATGGTGCGCTCCACATCCTCCAGGGTGTGTGCGGCGGTCGGGATCAGGCGCAGCTCGATGGTGCCTTTCGGTACCACGGGATAGAGGACCATGGAGCAGAATATGCCGTAGTTCTCACGCATATCGACCACAATCTGTGTGGCCTGTGCTACGGTGCCGTTCAGGAAGACCGGTGTCACATTGGCCTCGGTGTTGCCGATGTTGAAGCCGTTTTCACGCAACCCTTTTTTCAGTGCGTTTGTGATGGTCCAGAGTTTTTCGCGCAGCTCCGGACGGGTCTGTATCAGCTCCAGCCTCTTGAGTGCACCCATGACCATCGGCATCGGGAGCGATTTTGCGTAGGTCTGGGAGCGCATGTTGAAGCGCAGGTGATCCACAATCGCCTTTTCGGAGGCGACGAAGCCGCCGATACCGGCCATGCTCTTGGCGAAGGCGGCGAAATGCACGTCGATGCCATCCTCAACGCCGAAATGCTCGGCGGTGCCGGTGCCGTTCTTGCCCATGGTGCCGAAGCCGTGTGCATCGTCGATGAGCAGGCGGAAGTCGAAGTCCTTCTTCATGGCCACAATCTCGTCCAGTTTGCCAAGCTCGCCCGACATTCCGAACACACCTTCGGTGATGACCAGGATGCCGCCGCCGCTCTCCTCGGCGAATTTGGTGGCGCGTCCCAGCACTTCGCGCAGGTGCGCCATGTCGTTGTGACGGTATGAGAAGCGGCGTCCCATGTGCAGGCGGATGCCGTCGTAGATACAGGCGTGGGATTCAATGTCGAAGACAACCACGTCGCGGCGGTCCAGCAGGCAGTCGATGGTGGAGATCATGGCCTGGTAGCCGTAGTTCACCAGAAATGCCTTCGGCTTGCCGACGAAGGCGGCCAGCTTGTCCTCAAGTTCGTGGTGGTATTTGGTGTCGCCGGACATCATGCGGGCGCCCATCGGGGCGGCCATGCCGTATTTGGCGGCGGCTTCCGCGTCCGCTTTGCGCACTTCGGGGTCGTTGGCCAGTCCGAGGTAGTTGTTCAGACTCCAGCACAAAACCTTTTTTCCGTTGAATTCCATATTCGGGCCGATTTCGCCCACCAGCTGCGGGAACATGTAATATCCGTCCGCAAATTCCTGATACTGCCCGAGTGGTCCGGGGATGCCCTTAATTCTTGTAAAAATGTCAGTCATGTTTCTAAAGTTTTCTTAATAAAACACTTAATTATCTTTTGGCTGCGGCAGGCCACAACCATAACTTTTAACAAACGCATATTGTTTCTAAATATTGTTGTATAAAGAAAAATTTTTTTCAGGACACACACTTTTCCCCACAATCCAGCGTTATAAAGGTGTATTAACTTTTTAAAGTAGATTCAATGATGAACAACAAATGCTTTTGGGTGGTTTTAGGTGTCTTATTATTGGGTTTTGGAATAAATCT
>JAFWVY010000061.1 GCA_017523725.1 Bacteroidales bacterium | reverse complement strand
CAATCTCACAATGATCTATTCCGGACTGTTTTTCAAGGAAAGTTGCTCCCTCGCCGTTCAAATACCTTTGAACAACTTCCAATCTTTTCTCTAAAGAATGTTTCATAAATAACCCCTCAAAGTTTTGTCCAACTTTTGGGGGTCACTTCATAGGCCGCGGGCGGCCACGGTTCGCCGGGGCAAACTGCCAAGACTGTTCATCTGTCGGCCGTGGGCGGCCACGGTTTTTTGGGGTAACCTGCCTGTTTATTAGGTTTCAGAACGTCATGTCGATGATTTCCGCATCGGCGGGATAGTCCGCCCGACGGAAAGTGAAGGAGGTGGCATCGGCCGAGCGGTCGTCTTCGATGCGGCTGAATCCCATGGCGACAACCTGGCCGTCGGAAGTGGCGGCACACAGCGCAGCCGGCAGACCGGTCTTGCCATCCATCCAGAGAATCAGCGATTGATAGAGACTGCTCTCCCGGTTACGGGGCGTCAGCAGGAAGGCGGTGCGCCCGTCCGTGCCTGCGGTCAGCTCGACGGCGTCGAAGAATGCTCCGGGCCGTGTCAGCAGCAGGTCCGGCCGGGCCGTGATGTCGGTCTGTGCCGTCGTGTCGACCGGCATGACATTGATTTCCTTGACACCGGGCAGATACTGGTAGGTTTTATGACCGTCCGAAAGAATCTCCATCTGCGGCAGATAAAGCTTGAAACGGCCGTCCATGACCAGCAGGCGGCCGCGCACGGCGTCCTGCCAGCGGGCAGTGTCGGGCATGGTCGCGGACATCTCCTGCAGCGCCGTGTAGGAGAACCGCATCGAGATGCAATGGAACTGCCGCAGCCGGGCGGTCATGTCATCCAGTTTTTTCGGACCGGCCAGTGCCGGAAGTACGGCCAGGCAGGCGAGGAGGAGGAGAATCGGACGTTTCATCATGGTGTCAGGATTTTCTGCCAGCGTTGGACAATCTCAGAATAGATGCATTCAAGTCGTTTCCGCACAGTATGATAATCGATATGATCCAGAGCCACAGCATCAGAATGATCATGGCGCCGATGGAACCGTACAGGGCGTTGTAGTGCGAGAAATTGGCGATGTAGATGTTGAACCCCACCGTTGCGACAATGAAAAGGCCGGTAGCCAGGCAGGAGCCCGGCGAGAAGAACCGGTATTTTTTCTGCTCCGCATTGCCGAAGAAGTAAAGCAGCGAGATACTGAACATGATGAAAACGACGGCGATGAACCAGCGGAAAAAGTTAAATACGTGGAACACGAGACTCCGCTCGACCTCGAAATGCCGCATCAGGGCCGTCAGCCCCATGCCGCCGAACGAAATGAGCAGAATGGCGACGAAAATGCAGGCTCCGATGATAATCAGCATGAAGACAGCGTTTATCCGCTGCTTCAGCCACGAATAAGAATCGATGTCGAGGAACACATTCTTGAATCCGTCGAAGATGGCCGACACGCCGCTCGAGCCGAAGATGAACGAGAGCAGGATACTCACCGACATAAGGCCGCCGTGCGGTTGTTGCATGATGTCGTCGATGGTGTGGTAAACCCAGTCGAAAGTGCCGGGCGGCAGAATGTTGTTAAGTTCCTCGAACAGCCTCGCCTGGAAATTGTCCACCGGCAGGTAGGGAATCAGCGTAAAGGCGAACAGCACCATCGGGAAAAGCGCCAGGAAGAAGTTGAATGCTACGGCCGCCGCACGGTCGACAAGCCGGCCCTTGAAACAGCTCTTGAAGAACATCACGAGCACGTCGTAGAACGGCACGCCGCCGGAGCCGGGCATCACGAACAGACGGAGCACCCGGCGCACTTTGACATGCTGGACCATGAGACGGTTCTGGAGCCGCTCTGTCCAGCCACTCGTCGGCTGTGTGTGCAAATTCATGGCACGAAGATAATCAAAATGTTGCTTCGGCGGTCAGCCGGGCTGTGCGGCCGGCCGTGCCGGAGGGCATCAGAACGCAATCTTCATGAGGACGTCGGTCTTCCACTGGCCGGGGTCGGGCAGGTAGGCCAGCCGCAGCCCCACTGTGGCCGGGGTATAGAACCTGAAGAAGTTGCAGTCGAAATAGAGGTCGGCACCGTAGCTCCGCAGTGTCTCCGGCACATGCACCAGCATCAGGCCCCAGATGTCATACCGGTATTTCATTGTGGTGTTGCGGGCGTAGTCGAAGAACAGGTCGGCATAGACGCGTTTAAGGTACAGCGGCCGGCCCAGGCTGAGGTCCGGGTGCAGCAGCGGCATCAGGTAGTCCAGCCGGAACTCGCTCATGCGGAGCGATGCCATGTTGTCATCGTATCCGCGCGGGAAATCCAGCCCGGTGCTATAGACAAACTTCTTGACATGCTGCCGCTGGAAGCCTCCTTCCAGGATGACGCGGTGCGTACGGCCGAGGCCTGGCAGGAAGACTTGCATTCTGGCATAGCCGATGCGGCTGAAATGGTCTTTTTCGGTGGGGGAGTGGGTGAACTGGCCGGACAGGGCGTACCCCAGCCGGGGCGAAAGTTCCGCATCGGTGGTGCGCCGCACCGACGAGAAACGCAGGCTGTAGGCGAATTCCCATGCACCGCGCTGGAACTCATGGTCCTCGAAATTGTAATAATATCCGTCGTTGTATTTGAACTGGACCAGGGGGGTCAGGGTGGTCGTCATGGCATTGCGCGAAAAGACCAGCGGTGTGTAGGTGCGCAGGTTGAAATCCCATGCGGCATCGGTCGGCGGTTCGGCTGCCTTGAAGAAAACCGTCTCGTACACGCGCAGCTGCTTTCCGTAACCGACCGAGGCCTCGATGACGGGATACAGGCCGTAGTAATTGAAACCGGCCCGGACGATGTTCCGGCTGTTCTCGTGCTCGTAGCCGCCGTAGGCGATCATCTGCCCGAGCAGATCCTGCGAAACGGCACTGACGCCGATGCCGCCCGACAGATCGGTCGTGGCATCGCGGTAATCGACATAGAAGGGAGCCCAGCTGTGGACATTCAGCAAATGGGCGGCTTTGCGGTAACGACGTACGGGGAAATCCGCCGTGTCGGCCACCGGTCTGTTGTCGGCCATGTTGAAATGTTCAGCCTGTACGGCAGCTGCGTAGATGGCCGGACCGCCGGCAGCGAGGGCCGGTTGCGGACGCCACCGGGCGGAGACGATGGCATAGCCGTCGGCCGAGAAATCGGCATAGACCAGATGGGTGGTGTCGATGCGGTCGGCCTGCATGGCGCCGAAGCGGGCCGATGTCAGGCTTTGGACGGTACCGTCGCTGTAGTCGAGCGCATAGATGTTCGTGATGCCCGACCGCGGACTGTCGAACAGCAGACAGTCGCCACCGTCCCGCAGATGCTGGAAATCCTCGGTGCTCATGCCGGTGAGAGGACGCCATGTCCCGGTGTCTGGCAGATATTGCTCGATACGCTTTCTGTTTTCGTAGAGGGCTATGACATAGATGCTTCTGCCATCTTTGCTCCATGCCGGCGATTGCAACTGGAACGCCGAGGGATGCACGGCCCGGAATATCTCGGCCCCTGATGCAGTCTGCAGCACTGTCAGCACGGCCCGGTATCCCTCGTCCATCGAGACAGCGGCGACCTGTCCGGCATCGGGCGAAAGCACCGGCGAAACCAGCTGTGTGCCGCGGACTACGGTCCGGGTCTGATGTGTCTCCAGGTCATACAGCCGGAGACGGCTGGTGCTGATGTTGCGCCACCGCAGGTCGCTCACCGTTTCGTTCCAGATGACTTTACCTGCGCTGTAATGGATGTGGTCGTGGGTCATCTCGCCCGGCCGTGCCAGCACTTTCTCGCTGCCGTCCGGCTGGATCTGCACGATGAGGCCGACCTGGTCCCTGGCCCGCTTGACAGCCACCACGCTCAGGTCGGGCAGCACCTGCGGCGCGGTGTATTCGGTATAGGTTTTCTGCGGTTGTGTGAACGGTGTGAAACGTGTCGGCCGTACGGCCAGGTCCTGCCTCTGCCAGACATGGAGCAGGCTGTCGGTCGCCTCTTCGTACCAGGTGCGTATGCGCTTGCCGGTGGTCTGTTTCCACGCCAGGCCCATCCGGTAGGGCTTGCGGCCGAGCTCGTAGAGCTGTCGGCCAAAGATGTCGTTGTCTGTTTCTTCGCGCAGGTGGCTGACCAGGTGGTATCCCAGCACATAGTACGAAGAAATGGCGTCCTTGTAGGAACCCAGATAGGATTTTTCATAGGTAAACCGCCGTCCGTCGAGCAGTTGTGCCCGGTAGAGTTGCGAAAAACCGGCCGTGCGTCCGCGGCCGGCATCGGTCAAAGCCGTTTCGGTGACCACGGCGTCGCCTTCGAGGTACCAGTACGGTACAAAGGCGGAGCAAAGACCGGTGGGCTGTTCTCCGAACATCCATTTGAGCGTCCGGGGCAGTGCATCGTGCAGCCTGCTGATCTGCGCCACGTGCCGGTATTCGTGCACGGCCAGGTTGCCCAGCCAGTTCTGGGCGTACTGGGTGGGGGAGGGCGTCGTATAGAGTTCCATGCGCCGCGGGGTCCAGACAACGAACCCGTTCGAGGTCATCGACTGGCTGTGCATCACGATGGGGATGCGGCGCAGGGGCTGCAGCAGCGATTTCCGCACGGCCGTATCGATGCGCATCAGGGTGCGGGCCATGTACTGCGCCTCGCGGTCGCGGCCCTGTCGGAAGATCAGGTCGGCCTGCGGCGTGGAAATGTATTCCCAGCGGGTGCTGGCCGGTTCGGCATCGGACGGATAGAACTGGGCATACAGGGGCGTCAGGGCAAGCCAGCAGACCGCCATGACAGCGGCCCGCAGAAGAATGCTCCGGCGGCCGGCGTCCCACCGCTGGAAAGCCGGGGCGCATTTTGCTCCGTGGCAACGGAAATATATCATCGGTATGGGTCTTCTCTGTCGGGTTGAACGGCGTTTGCCGTATAATTTAACAAAGATATGAATTATTCTTCAGATGCCGCTGCAACTGTTGGACGATGAGAGAAGTGCTTTTATTATAAACCACTGATTAGTAGAATATTATAGAAAGATAAAATCGGAAAAACATTCCGGTCGGTGGAAGTCGGGCTTTTCGCTGTGGACGGGAAACAGGCTCAGGTAGTGCGGCCGGACGGGTCGGCCGCCCATGCCATAGACATTGCCTTTCATCCGCCGGCCGGAAAGCGGGGAGAGGCTTTGCCGGAAAAAGGCTTCGGCGGGCACGGCCAGCGCCAGTTCCCATTCCGGCACGTGCCGCAGCGGGAACGGATCGTGTCCGAGCGAGGTCCAGCGGTCGATCTGCGCCGTCAGATCTGCGGGCGCCACAGTACGGTTCTCCCGTCCGCTTCCGTAGGCCAGGTGCAGCCGGCCGATGCAGTTGCACTCCAGGTTGTAGTAGCCGTCTCCGTCCGGTGCGCAGAAAAACTCCACGCACGAATCTTCCCAGACCGGTCCGTCGTCATCGGCAGTGCGGGCCCCCGTCAGCGCTTCCTGAACCTTGAAATGCAGCAGGATACGGCGGCCGTCGTGTGCTGCGGCGAACCATGCCTCCGGGTGTTCGGGAAATGCACCGGGCCAGTTGACCGTGTCGATGGCGGTGTAGGCGAGACCCGTCCGGGCGAAACACCCGGGTATGTCGGCTGCCTTACTGACCGTCTGGATATGGGGCAGTTGCAGCGTCGGCAGGCCGGATGGAAAGGAGTTTTTGGAGGACGGCATGGATAATCCGGAAAAAGTCTTTGCAAAAATAGCTTTTTCGGGCTGTGATAACAGTTTTTTTTTACGGCATGTCGGTTACTTTTCCATTCCATCTATGACATTGTTTTATATCTTTGTTGCCTTTATAATTTCTAACTATGAGAAAAACATTTTCATTACTGATTGGTCTGTTGCTCACAGCGACGGCTTTTGCCATGACGGAACAGGAACGTCAGGCATATCTCGACTGGATGAACGAGGCGCTGCCCGAAGTGCCCGAATTCACTGCATGGCAGCAGAAAACCGGCGAACTGCCGCCGGATTTCGACCAGCTGCCCTCGAACAATTTCCTGCCCGACCCGCTGACTTTCGAAGACGGAACCCCGGTAGGCCCTTCGGCGGCCGACTGGGAGAAACGCCGCAACGAAATCAAGGCGCTCTACGAAAAATACATGCTCGGCACGATGCCGCCCAAGCCTTCCACTTTCGAGGTGGAGGTGACCTCTGAGAGTTCCGGCGAAGGCTATTACAGCCGCAGCGTCACCCTGCATTTCGGTCCGGAGAACAAGGGCAGTGTGCGGGTGAGCATCACCGTGCCCACCGGTATGCCCGGCTCGAAGTATCCGGTGCTGCTGACGCCCTCGCTCCAGGGCTGGGGCAACAGCCTGCTGCGCCGCGGATACATCTCGGCCGGATACGCCGGCAGCGATTTCTCGGACGATGCCGCCAACCTGCAGGAACTCTATCCCGGATACGATTTCGCGACCCTGCCCCGCCGGGCGTGGGTGGCCCGTATCGTGCTTGACTATCTGGCTACGGTGCCCGAAGTGAACATGGAACAAGTGGCCATTTTCGGCTATTCGCGCGACGGCAAGATGGCGACCATCGCGGCGGCCTTCGACGACCGTTTCGCGGCGGTGCTGGCCGGAAGTACCGGTGTCGGCGGCGTGGTGCCCTGGCGTTTCTCCGGTGAACGCGGCGGTGGCGAAGGTATCGAAAGCACCACCCGCATGTTCCCTGGCTGGTTCGTGCCGCGTCTGCGCTTCTTCTCCGGTCAGGAAGACCGCCTGCCGGTGGATGCCAACCTGTTCCTCGCGCTGATCGCCCCGCGCGCCATCCTGATGGAATGGGGCCTGAACGACGAGGTGGCCAACGGCTGGGCCATGGAACAGGCCTATAATTCGGCCCTCAAAGTCTATGCACGCTACGGTGCCGAAGACCGCATGAGCCTGATGCACGTGCCCGGTTTCCACGGCAGCAACGACCAGGAAAAGATGCTGGACTTCCTCGATGTCCAGTTCGGCCGGAGTAACAAAAAATGGAATTACGAGTTCCTCTATACCTGGAGCTACGATGACTGGAAAAAGAAAGCAGGTTCGAAGATCGACCCGCAGCAGTATCCCGAGCACAAGACCGACGAACCGCTGGCCAAATCGCTCAAGGTATGGGATGCCAACCTCGACCAGCTGCGCGCATCGGTGCTTTCCATGCTGGGTGACCGCCCGGTGACCATGACAGCAACCCGCGGCGGTGGCTTCGGCGGTTTCGGCGGATTTGGCGGTTTCGGCGGTTTCGGCGGCGGTGCGGCTTCGCGCCGTCCGGGTCCGATCGAACTGGCCAAGAACGGTTCGGCCAATCCCGGCCAGCTGGCGCCCGATGTTCCCACGTGGGTGGTGGCCCGCAGCAGCGGCGAATTCGGCTGGGTGGCCCCGGCCAAGGACAAAGTGGCCTCGAAGCGTATCTCGTTCGGCGACAACATCACCGGCGACATGTATTTCCCGGCCGACGTGCCCGATACGGTCAAACTGCCGGTCGTCATCTGGCTGCACGGTTATAACTTCCCGCTTGGCTATATGTGGGTTTACCGCCGCGATCCGCACCCGGTGCTGGCCTTCCCCGAAGCCGGCTATGCGGTGCTGGCCTTCAACCAGACGGGCTTCGGCGGCCGTTACGACGAATACGCCGATTTCTACAACCGCTTCCCGAACTGGTCCCGGCTGGGCAAGATGGTCGATGAACTGAAGAGTGCGGTGGACGCCCTCGAACGCGACGCCATGATCGATGCCTCTAACATTTCCGTGCTGGGTTACACCATGGGCGGTACGGTCGCGCTGTACGGCGCCGCCCTGGACGAACGCATCAAGAACGTCATTTCGGTCTGCGGCTTCACGCCGATGCGGACCGACACGAAGGCCAACGGTACGATGGGCCTCAAGCGTTTCGGCGACGTCTATGCCCTGGCGCCGCGCCTGAACCTTTTCGAAGGCAACGAGACACGGGTGCCGTACGACTACGACGCCCTGATGGCCATGATAGCCCCGCGTAACGTGCTGGTGGTGCAGAACACCAAAGACCGCGATGCCGACGTCGCCGGTGTCCGTGCGGCGGTGGAACGCGCCCGGACGGTCTATAAATGGAAAAAGGCCGAACAGAACATCACGCTGCAGTCGCCCGAAGACTATGCCCGGTTCAACACGGCCGAGCAGCAGGCGGTCATCGACTGGCTGAAAGAACATACCAAATAGTCATAGACAATTCTTTATAAACCTATCATGAAAAGAAATTTCTTTTTGTACCTGACGGCGGGACTCCTTGCGGTGTTCTGCCTGGCATCCTGCGACAATACGCCCAAGGTGACGCTCACCGAGGATGCCGAAACCTACATCATGGACAACGGGACGGTGACGGCCCGCGTGTCGAAGGTGTCCGGCGACCTGGTCTCGCTGCGCTACAAGGGCGAGGAAATGTTCGCCACGACGCTTTCGCCCGATACGCATCCCGAACCGCAGGACGCGTCCAATCCCGACAATCCGAACTGGAAGAACCCGACCATCACGGGCCGTGCGCACGGCTACTGGTCGCATGACGCGATGGGCGTGAGAGGCTCCGCGCCGGCCATTCCCACCATCACCATCAACCCCCGCAAGAACGGCGGCAAGATAGCCGAGGTCTCGGTCAAGGCCATTTCGGAAGGCCGCAAGATGGGTACCGGCCCCGGCACCAACGCCGCAGCCGGCGATCTGCAGGTGGACATCGAGATCCGCTATGCGCTGGAACGCGGCGCATCGGGTGTGTACACCTACTGCATCTTCAACCATCCCGCCTCGTATCCGCTGGCCCAGTTCGGCGAAGCCCGCTACTGTGCCAAGCTGGCTCCGTTCTTCGACTGGATGAGCGTGGACAAGGACGTCGATTTCTATTATCCGAAAGACCACAACGCCGGCGACAAATATGTCTATACGGCCGTGCAGTCGGAGAACCCGGCCTTCGGATGGTCCAGCACCACCAAGAACGTGGGCGTGTTCTACATCAACCCGTCCATGGAATACATGAGCGGTGGCCCCACCAAAGTGGAGTTCATGGGACACCGCGATACCAACGCCGAGGCGGCGGGCTGCGTGCTGAACTACTGGCGCAGCAGCCATTACGGCGGCGCTGAAGCCAATATGGCTGCCGGTGAAGACTGGAACAAGGTCATCGGACCCTTCCTGATCTATGTCACCGAAGGCGAAGACCACGACGCCATCTATGCTGACGCCCGCCGGCAGGCGGCCGTCGAGGCGGCCAAGTGGCCTTTCACCTGGGTCAAGGCGCCCGAATATGCCGTCAAGCGCGGTCAGGTCACCGGCAAGCTGGTGCTCCAGGATCCGCTGGTCAAGGGCGACTTCGTCAACCTGCAGGTGGGTCTGACGCATGCCGACTACGTGTCGCCGCGTCCGGCCGGTCCCGAGGTGATCACCTCGTGGCAGCGCGACGCCAAATACTATCAGTTCTGGACCAAGGGTCTTGCAGACGGTACGTTCCAGCTGAACAACGTGGTGCCCGGCACCTATACGCTGCGGGCCTTCACGGACGGTGTGCTCGGCGAGTTTGCGCAGGCTGACATCGTCGTCGAAGCCGGCAAGACCGTCGATCTGGGCGAGCTTACCTGGACGCCGGTGCGCAAGGGCCGCCAGATTTTCGAAATCGGTATTCCCAACCGCAACGCCTCCGAATTCTACCGGGCAGAATCCCGCCGCGATCCGGAGATTGCGCTGAAATATGCCGAACTTTTCCCCGACGACGTGCATTTCGTGGTTGGTCAGAGCGATCCCGGCAAAGACTGGTTCTTCATGCAGGTGCCTCATAACGAGGATCCCAACGCGACGGTGATGCCGTTCTTCGGCATCCGCTCGAACGGCCGGGCCACCCCGTTTGAAATCACCTTCGACATGGATTCACAGCCGATATCCGGACAGGCTATCCTGCGGGTCGCCATGTGCGGCACTTCGTCCACCCGTCTGCCGGTGACCGTGAACGGTGTGGATGCCGGTATCCTGATGCTGCGTTCGGTAGGCGACAATGTGATTGTCCGCCACGGTTCGCAGGGCATCTGGTACGAGACCGAGTTCACGTTCGATGCCACGCTGCTCAAGCAGGGCACCAACACCATGACCATCACGGTGCCCGCCGGACCGGTGAACGACGGCGTCATGTACGACTATCTGCGACTGGAATTCTAGACTGCCATGCGGTTGTCAAGGCATTACTTCGCTGTCGTGCTGGCGGGTCTGCTGCTGTCCCTTCCGTGCTATCCGGCGGAAGGGACGGCGCAACCGGCCTGGCGCTTCGATTTCGGTTCCTCCGAGGCGGCCGAAGGCTATACCGCCGTATTGCCCGACATGCGCTACACAGACGCATCGGGTTACGGATTCGAAGGCCCGGCCGAGCCGGAAGCCGTCGTCCGGAAGAAAGGTGATGCGCTGACCCGCGACTTCGTCACGGCGTCCGGCGTGTTCAAATTTTCTGTCAAGCTGCCGGAAGGCAATTACCGGGTGACCGTCACCCTGGGCGATCCTGAAGGCACATCGCTGACTACCGTCAAGGCTGAGGAACGCCGGCTCATGGCCGAGCGCGTTGCGACGGCCCGGAAGGAAACCGTCATCTGTACCTTCACGGTCAACATCCGCACGCCGGAACTCTCGCCGGGCAACACCATGAAACTGGATGTCAGGGAATGGGATCCGGCCACCAACCTGCCGGTGACGGCCACGTGGGACGACCGGCTGACGCTGCGTTTCAGCGATGAGCATCCCTGTGTGGCGGCCGTGACCATTGTGCCCGCCGACGATGTCGTGACGGTGTTCCTCATCGGCGACTCCACGGTGACCGACCAGGTGACCGAACCCTACGGCACCTGGGGGCAGCATCTGACACGCTGGTTCAAGCCGACCGTGTCGGTGGCCAACCACGCCGAGTCCGGCCAGACGGCCAAGGGATTCCGTTTTCAGCGCCGCTGGGACAAGGTGACCGACCAGATCAAGCCCGGTGACTATGTCTTCATCCAGTTCGGGCACAACGACCTGAACCGGAACGGCCACGACGCCATGTGGCCGGTCGATGACCATGCCGGCAACTGGATCAACACCTATGCCGACGCCCTGACCGACTATAAGTGGCTGCTGGCCACTTATGCGCTTGAGGTTGCACGGATGGGCGGCATCCCGGTCATTGTTACACCAATGACCAAACTCAACATGCAGACCGGCGAAGCCAACATCGAGGGTATGCGCGACTATCCGCAGGGTGCCCGCGAAGCGGCGGAACTGGCCGGTTGCGCGCTCATCGACCTCAACCGCATGAGCGTGGAACTTGCCGCCGGACTCGGGGCGGAAGCCGCGCCCAAAGCCTATGTGGAAGGTCTTCACTCGACCACCTACGGCGGCTATCTGTTCGCCCGCTGCATCGTCGAAGGCATCCGTTCCGCACTGCCGGAACTGGCGGCCCATCTGACCGATGACGCCGGTACGTTCGATACGGCGCATCCGTCGCCGATGCCTGCCGATTTCCTGATCCCGGCCGATCCGCCCGTCCAGGTGCCGGCTCCTCCGGGTATGAGACAGTTTTTCAATATTCAACGATAACATGCTGACACTATGAAGAGAAAATTTTATCTATTTGTGCTGTCTGCGCTTCTTCTGGCGTTTACCGCCTGCGCAGACAAGGGTGCCAAGGTGACGCTGACCGAAGATGCCGAGACCTATACGATGGACAACGGCATCGTGACGGCTGTCGTGGCCAAGGCCTCGGGCGACCTCGTTTCGCTGCGTTACCAGGGCAAGGAGATGCTGGCCACATTCCTGACCGAAGACGGTAAGGCCGATTTGCAGAAAGACCCGCCCGGAGCCAATCCCAACGGCCTGAACCGCGGTATGACCGACCATCAGTACGGTTTCTGGTCGCATGACGCCATGGGTCCGCGCGATACGCGTGACGCCATAGCCACGGTGACCATCAATCCGCGCAAGAACGGCGGCCGCCGCGCCGAAGTGTCGGTGAAAGGCATTTCCGAAGGCCGCAAGATGGGTACCGGTCCCGGCGCCTCGCAGGACGGCCAGTTCGCCTCCGACATCGAGATCCGCTATACGCTGGAGAAAGGTCTTCCCGGTGTATATACCTACTGCTATTTCGTCCATCCGGAAAGCTATCCCTACACGCAGCTCGGCGAAGCCCGTTTCTGCGCCAAGCTGGCGCCGTTCTTCGACTGGATGAGCGTGGACGAGAAAGTCGATTTCCACTATCCGAAAGACTATTATGCCGGCGACAAGTACGTCTATACGTCGGTGTTGTATAAAAACCGCGCCTTCGGATGGTCCAGCACAACTGACAGCGTGGGATTCTACCTCATCAACCCCTCTATGGAGTACATGAGCAGCGGCCCTACCAAAGTGGAGTTCATGGGCCACCGCGACACCAATTCCGAAGCGGCGCCATGCGTGCTGAACTACTGGCGCAGCAGCCATTACGGCGGTGCCGAAGTCAATGTGGCCGCCGGCGAACGCTGGGAGAAGGTCGTCGGACCGTTCCTGCTGTATGTCAACTCGGGTGCGACGCCAGCCGCCATGTATGCCGATGCCAAGGCGCAGGCCGAAAAAGAGGCCGCCAAATGGCCCTTCGACTGGGTGTCCGGCGTGGACTATCCCAAGAAATCCGAGCGGGCCACTGTCAGCGGGAAATTTGTGCTGCAGGATCCTCAGGCCCCGGCTACCTTTACCAATCTGCAGGTCGGCCTCTGCGCACCGCTCTATGAGTCGCCGCGCGATCCGGCTTCTCCCATGCAGATTCCGGTCATGACCTCGTGGCAGCGCGATGCCAAGTTCTACCAGTTCTGGACCATCGGTAACGCCGACGGTTCCTTTACGCTGGAGAACGTCCGTCCGGGCAGCTACACGCTGTATGCCTTCACCGACGGTGTCCTGGGTGAGTTCAACCAGGCCGATGTCGTGGTGGAATCCGGCAAGTCGCTTGACCTGGGCACGCTGACTTGGACGCCCGTGCGTTACGGCGACCAGCTCTGGGAAGTGGGTGTCGCCAACCGCAACGCCTCGGAGTTCTTCCAGTCAGACCAGCACCGCGATCCGGACATCGCCAAGAAATATGCTGATTTCTTCCCGAACGACGTGACCTTTGTCATCGGCAGCAGCGATCCTGCCAAGGACTGGTTCTATGCCCAGGTGCCGCACTACGAGGCGCCCGCGCAGCCGGCCCAGCCGTCCAACAGTCCGTTTGCAGCCTTCTTCGGCGTATCTTCTAACGGCCGTGCCACACCTTACACTATCCAGTTCGACCTGGCTACTGTACCCGCCGGTAAGGTGATCCTCCGCGCCGCCATGTGCGGTACGGCGGTCCGCCGCATTCCGGTAACCGTGAACGGTGCCGCTGCCGGCAGCCTGGAACTGTCCACCACCGACGGCGTGGTCTCGCGTCACGGCTCACAGGGACTGTGGTATGAGACAGACCTCACGTTCGATGCCTCACTGCTGCAGGCCGGAACCAACCAGTTGGTGCTTACGGTACCTGCCGGCGGCATCAACAACGGCGTATTGTACGATTACCTGCGTCTGGAGACGGTGAAATAAACAGGAAAACCCGTAAAAGAAGAGGCCGTCGCTCAATCATCTGAGTGACGGCCTTTTTTTGTGCACTGATGGTGCAATATCAAGCGAAGCTGTCAAATTAGGTGCGGTGACGGATCTTTTCTATTCTGACAGTGGGGAGATTGCATGAGAGTGTGCGTTTTTTATACAAACTTCTGGTAATCGCACACTTTTTTGAGCTGATTTGCGATGTAATGTATTGATATATATGTAAATATGCGGCTAGCATGATTTTTATTATAATAAAAAAAGTTCAATTTAAAAGTCCGATTATCGGTGCGTTCGGAACCTGACAAGGGGGCGGTTTTCACCGTGCAGCTGCCGCTGGAGTGAGAGGACTTGCAGATTTCCCAACTTTTCATTTATTTTAGAGTTTCTAAGGAAATTTGACAGCTTGAACAAAATGAGAATAAGATCACTGCTTTTGACGGCATTCCTGATGCTGTCGCTTGGGACTCCGGCTCAGACAAATGTGCGAGAAGTCATCCGGCTGGATGAGGGTTGGAAATTTGCATTCGGCCATGCCTCCGATCCTTCGAAAGACTTCGGCTGCGGAACGGAATATTTCAACTATCTGACAAAGGCCAATTCGATACATAATGAGGGACCGTATGCAAAGAAATTCAATGATTCGACATGGCAGGACGTGCGTATTCCCCATGACTGGGTGACCACTTTGCCGTATGCGAATGCGGCGAGCCACTCGCACGGTTACAAGACCGTAGGCTACAAGTATCCCGAAACGAGTGTCGGATGGTATCGCAAGGTCATCAATATCCCGCCGGATGACCTTGGTAAGCATATTGTCCTGCAGTTCGACGGTGTCTTTCGCGACGCCCGGGTCTGGTTCAATGGTTTCTACATGGGTACGGAGCCCAGCGGTTATGCCACGCAGATATACGATGTGACGGAGTATGTTGATTATGGCGGCGAAAACCTGATTTGTGTCCGTGCGGATGCCTCTCTGGAAGAAGGCTGGTTCTACGAGGGGGCAGGCATCTACCGCGATGTGTGGCTGGTGAAGTCGGCGGCCGTCAGTGTGGCGCCTTTCGGCACGTTTGTCCATGCAGACCTGGAGGCACCGTACGACAAGGCGGTAGTCACCATAGAAACCGAGGTGAACAATCACGCGTTGGCTCCTCAGGACTGCGATGTTGAACAGCGGTTGCTGGATGCTGAAGGCCGCGAGGTCGGCAGAACCGATGCCGTGTCGCTGCGTTTGCTGGCCAAGCAGACGCTCGGTTGCAAGCAGACGCTCATGCTGGATAAACCTCATCTGTGGAGCCCCACAGATCCTTATCTTTACAAGGTGGAGACCATCGTAAGGGTGGACGGCCGTGTGACGGATGTCTACGAAACCACGACGGGTATTCGTGACATCGTCTTCGATGCCGACCGTGGCTTTGTCTTGAATGGCCAACCGCTGAAAATCAAGGGCATGAATATGCACCAGGATCATGCAGGGGTGGGCGCCGCCATCCCCGATGCCCTGCAGGCGTGGCGCATCAGACAGCTGAAGACGCTGGGCTGCAATGCCTATCGGGCATCGCACAATCCAATGACTCCCGCGCTGCTCGACATCTGTGACCGGGAGGGTATGCTCGTCATCGACGAGAACCGGCTGGCCGGCATCAACCAAGAACATTTGCGGCTGCTGGAGAATATGATTAAACGCGACCGCAACCATCCCAGCGTTATTCTCTGGAGCAACGGCAACGAGGAGTGGGGCATGGAGAATACCGTCCAGGGACGCCGTGTGGCTGCGGCCATGACGGAGTATGCCCGTCTGCTCGACCCCACGCGCCCGTCTACCATTGCCAACTCCGGCGGGGCGGAGATGATTAAGGGACTGGAAGTAGTGGGTTTCAACTACATACTGCAGAATAATGTGGACACTCGGAAAAAAGAAAACCCGGCGTGGAAGATTATCGGCACCGAGGAGACTACGGGTTGCGGCACGCGGGGCGTTTATTTCGATGTGCCCAGACGGACGGGGCACATGCGTGCCTTGAACCTGACTCCCGACAAGGACGGCACAGAGAACCGCATTGAACGCGGCTGGCAGTTCTATGCAGAGCGTCCCTGGGCGGCCGGATTGTTCTACTGGACAGGTTTTGACTATCGCGGAGAACCCAATCCGCTCAGCTACCCGGCCCATGACTCCGAGTTCGGCATTTTTGACTATTGCGGTTTCCCCAAAGATGAGGCATGGTACCTGAAAGCCTGGTGGACCGACGAACCGGTACTCCACATTTTTCCCCATTGGAATCTGCAAGGACATGAGGGCGAGGAAGTTGAATTATGGGTATACAGCAACTGCGAGGAGGTGGAGCTGACGGTGAACGGGCGCAAACTGGCGCGCCAGGCCATGCCCCCCAACGGACACCTGAAATGGAAGACGGTCTATCAGCCGGGCAAGGTCGTGGCCACAGGTTACAGGAATGGCCGGCGCATCATGACGGAGACGGTGGAAACAACCAAACCGGCTTCCAGGATTGTGCTGAAAGCCGATCGTGCCTCTATTGCAGCCGACGGACGGGACCTCAGTGTGGTAACTGTCGAGGTGCAGGATGTCAAGGGCCGCATGGTACCCGATGCCTGTCAGATGATCGAGTTCATCCTTGAGGGCGACGGACGCATTCTCGGAGCGGGCAACGGCGATCCTTCATATCTGGGCGGCGATCATCCCGAAACGTCCGACTGTCATGCGTTCAGCATTCCGGTTTTCAATGGCCTGGCTCAGGTGCTGATACAAAGCGGGCGGACGCCATCATCGCTTCATCTGAGCGGTACGGGCGAGAACTTGAAGGCCGGCAGCCTGGCCATACAAACCGAATAGCGTCGCTCAGTCCTGCCGTATGCCGATGAAATTCCGGTCGCCGAAAGCATCGTCGGTGCGGCTGCAGGCCGGCCAGTATTTGAACTGGCGCAGTGCCGGCACGGGATAGGCGGCCTCGCTCCGGCTGTAGGGATGAGACCAGGTGTCGGCGGTTGCATGCCGGCAGGTATGCGGCGCGTTCTTCAGCACATTGTCTTCGCGCGAGGCGCGCCCCGCTGCGATGTCATCGATTTCGCGGCGGATGGACAGCATGGCTTCGATGAAGCGGTCCAGTTCGGCTTTGGGCTCGCTTTCGGTGGGCTCCACCATCAACGTGCCGTGTACCGGGAAGGACAGCGTGGGCGCATGGAATCCGTAGTCCATCAGCCGTTTGGCAATGTCGGTCTCGGTGATGCCGGCAGTCTCCTTGAAGGGTTTGCAGTCCAGGATCAGTTCGTGCGCCACGCGGCCGTTGCGGTTGGTATAGACAATCGGGTAAGCGTCCCGGAGGGCCGATGCGATATAATTGGCATTGAGAATGGCGTATTCCGTGGCTTTCCGGAGTCCGGTGGCTCCCATAAGGCAGAGGTAGGCGTGGGCGACGGCCAGCATGCCGACGTTGCCCCAGGGGGATGATGCGACGGCGGTCTGGGTGCCGTCCGACACGACGGGATGTCCGGGCAGGAAATCTTTGAGTTTTTCGGATACGCAGATGGGGCCGATGCCGGGTCCGCCGCCGCCGTGCGGCAGGGCGAAGGTCTTGTGCAGGTTGAGATGGCAGACGTCGGCTCCGATGCGCCCGGGGGAGGTGAGGCCTACCTGGGCGTTCATGTTGGCGCCGTCCATGTAGCACAGACCGCCGTTCTGGTGTACGGCCCGGACCAGCCGGACGATGGACGCCTCGAATACGCCGTGGGTGGACGGGTAGGTAATCATGGCACCGGCCAGCGTGTCGCGGTACTCTGCAGCAGCGGCCTCGAACTGTTCGACGTCGATGTCGCCGTTTTCATCGCAGGGCACGTTGACGGCGGTCAGACCGGCCATGGCGACCGAGGCCGGGTTGGTGCCATGGGCGGAAGCCGGGATGAGCACCACCCGCCGCCGGGATTGTCCGTGGGCGTCCAGATAACCCCGGATGACGGTCAGACCTGCATATTCTCCGGCGGCACCGGAGTTGGGTTGCAGCGACACATAGGGCAGTCCCGTTATGATGCCGAGCATGGATTTGGTTTCCTGGATGAGGGCCTTGTATCCCCGGAGCTGGTCTTCGGGTGCGTACGGATGTATCTGGGTCCATGCGGCCCATGTGACCGGGATCATGGCAGCTGCCGGATTGAGTTTCATGGTGCACGACCCCAGCGGAATCATGGCGGTGGCCAGCGACAGATCTTTGGTTTCCAGTTGCTTGATGTAGCGCATCATGCCTGTCTCGGAATGGTGCGCACCGAAGATGGCCTGCGTCAGGATCGGCGAGGTGCGCCGGATGTCATCGGTGTATTGTTTCTCCGGACTGAAATCGGCCTGCCGGCGTGCTTCGGCAATCTGACCGGCAGGGATGTCGAAGAGCGCGGCCAGGTCGGCGAAGTCGTCCCATGTGACGGTTTCGTCGAAACTGATACCGATAACCCCGGTTTCTGTGCTGTTCAGGTTGATGCCGGCCCTGTGGGCTCTGCGGAGCACTTGCTGTTTCCGGACGGCCTTGAGCCGGATGCGCAGGGTGTCGAAGAATTGTCCGTTCAGCTCGTCGAACCCGTTGCGGCGCAGCAGATTGGCGAAGCAGTCGGCCAGTCCGTGGATGCGGGCGGCGATGGCGCGCAGGCCCTCCGGACCGTGCCAGACGCCGTACATGCCGGCCAGCGTGGCGGTCAGTGCCTGGGCCGTGCAGATGTTCGAGGTGGCTTTTTCTCTCTTGATGTGCTGTTCGCGGGTCTGCAGGGCCAGCCGCAGGCCTTCTTCGCCGTCGGCGCAGCGGGTGATGCCGACGATGCGGCCCGGCATGGTGCGCTTGAGGCTGTCCCGTGTGGCGAAATATGCGGCATAGGGACCGCCGTTCATCATGGGCAGGCCGAAACGCTGGGTGGAGCCGAGCACGATGTCGGCATCCCATTCGCCGGGAGGCGTCAGTGCCACGAGGGCCATCAGGTCGGCGCCGACTGCCACCAGCGCCCCTGTTTCGTGGACACGCCGGATGAAGTCGCGGTAGTCGCACAGGCGACCTTTGGCGTTCGGGAACTGGACGTAGGCGCCGAAGCAGGTCTCATCGAACAGCTCGCTGTCGGTGTAGTCGCCGGTTACAAGTTCGATGCCGAGGGCCGAGGCGCGGGTGAGCAATACGTCGAGGGTGGCCGGGAAAACTTCGCGGTCGACAAAGAACCGGTTGATGCCGCGTTTTACGGCATCACGGCTGCGGGCGTGCCACATCATGATCATGGCCTCGGCGGTGGCGGTGCCTTCGTCCAGCATGGAAGCGTTGGCCACTTCCATGCCGGTGAGGCTGGCCGTCATGGTCTGGAAGTTCAGAAGTGCTTCGAGACGGCCTTGCGAGATCTCGGCTTGATAAGGGGTGTAGGGGGTGTACCAGGCTGGATTTTCCAGGATGTTGCGCTGCAGGACGGCCGGCATACAGGTTCCATACCAACCCATGCCTATGTAGCTGCGGAACAGTTTGTTGCCTTTGGCCATGCTGGCCAGACGCTGCAGATAGACGGCTTCGGATATCCCTTCGGGCAGCAGCAGGTCGTGGTCGTTCAGAATGTCTGCCGGAACGACCTGGCCGATGAGTTCATCCATGGATTTTACGCCGATGCGGGAAAGCATGGCGGGAGTTTCGGCCTCGCGCGGGCCGATGTGCCGGGTGTAGAAGGCGGTATTCATATGCTTGTTTATGGATTACAGGTAACGTCCGAGGCGCAGAAGAAACGGGTTGTTCAGCCGTTCTTCGTCCAGGGTGGAGGAAGGACCGTGTCCGGAAAAGATGCGGGTGTCGGGCGGCAAGGTCAGGATGCGTTGCTCGATGCTGTCCATCAGGGTGTCGTAGTTGCCGCCCGGTAGGTCGGTGCGGCCGATGCTGCCCTGGAAGATGGTGTCGCCGGCAAAGAGCAGGTGCTCGCCCGGCGCGTAGAAGCAGACGCTGCCGGCGGAGTGCCCGGGGGTGGCGATGACTTGCAGGGCGGCTTCGCCCCAGCGGATCTCCGGGGTGTCATCGAGCCAGAAATCAGCCTCTGGCAGTTCGGTCGCACCAAAGCCGAAGGCGATGCCTTGCTGCTGCATGTCTTTGAGATATGGCAAATCTCCGCGGGACATGCCGCAGGTGATGCCGTACTTTGCCTTGACGGCGGCACATCCGGCGGTATGGTCGAAATGGCAGTGGGTCAGCACCATCTTCCGGGGATGCAGGCCATGCTTGGCCACGGTGGCGTCGAGCTGGGCACATTCCTGCGGCGTTGCGCAGCCGGGATCGATGACGAGGGTGTCGCCGTTGGCGTCCGCCACGAGATAGGTATTCTCTTCGAAGGGGTTGAAAACCAAGGTATAGACTTTCATGATGACTGGTTTGAACGAACGGCGGCCGTGTCCGGTCATTGGCCGGTGATGTCGATGATTTGTTTTACAATGTCTCTGACAGACAGGTCGGATACGTCGATGGTGTAGTCGGCCTGCAGATAGAATGGTTCGCGGGTCTTCAGCGTCGCTTCGATGTATGGTATCAGCTGTGCCGTATCGGGAAGCAGCGGCCGTTTGACCCGCGATTCGGGCGTGTCCAGCCGCGCGGCCAGCACCTCGGTCCTGGCTTTGAGGTAGAAGACGGTGCCCTGCGCCCGCATCCATTCCATGTTGTCGAAGTGGCAGGGCAGGCCGCCTCCCGTGGAGACGACGGCATAGTCGGGAATGTCGTGCAGCACCTGCCGTTCGAGTTCCCTGAAATACGGCTCGCCGTGTTGTTCGAAAATCTCGCGGATGGTGCATTGGGCGCGTGATTCAATCAGGTTGTCGGTCTCCAGACAGACGATGCCGTAGCGCTTCGAGATATACCGCGCAATGCGGCTTTTGCCGCTGCCCATGAAACCGGTCAGGAAGACGTTTCTCATTCCCAGTCGAGCAAGAGTTCTTCTTCCTGATGGTCGTCGCCGCCTTTGCGGACGACGGTCCGGATTTCGGGGTAGCGGTCTGTGACCGGTTCCCTGTCGGATGCTTGGGTTTCTGCTATGGTTGTAGCGTCGGTTTCTTCTCCGGCCGGCGTATCGGTATCCAGCATCTCGAAAGGTTCTGTGTCGGCCGTCGGTTCGGCATCCTTGCCGGTATCCGCTGCCTTCTTGCCTGTTGCTTTCTTTGCGGCGGGCTTCTTCGTGGCCGTTTTCTTTACCGGCGGTTCTTCGGCTTTGGGATCTTCGGTCTTGGATGCCTCGTCCTTGGCTGCGGACTCCTTCGTCGCCCTTTCCTCGGCTACGGCTTCTTCCGCTTTCGGTGCTTCTGCTGCCGGTTCCTCGGCTATGGGCTCTTCAACTGCCGGCTCTTCTGCGGACGCTGCTTCGGTCTCTGGCTGGGCAGTTTCGGGTTCAGCGGGTTCCTCTTCGAAGGCTGGCTGTGCAGTCTCGGGCGCTTCCATATCAGGCTCGGTTTCGATGTCTGGGCTGTCCGGCAGATCCTCTTCTTCGGGCTCGATTTCTTCGATGGTTTCTACCGTGAAGTTGGTCAGGCGTTTGCCTTTGGCCCGCAGGCTCTTGACGCCGATGAAGGTCTCGGCCTCCACGATTTCGGGTTCGCGGGAGGCATGCTTGCCGCCGAAAGTGATGCGGAAACGCGGCTGCAGTGCGCTGCTGAGCAGCACTAGGCTGCAGTGGCCGTCCTCTGCGATGAAGGGCACCGGCGTTGAAACGGCTTCGAACGGGAAGCGCTTGAGGTAATAAAAGTCTTGTTCGTCGTTGAAATAGACGGCGGTGTAGACACGGTCGGGGTCGAACGGCTCGATGCGGCTGACGTTGGTTTCGAAACGCTGTGTCAGGTCGTAGGATGTGGTGCGGTACAGGGCGTCCGAAGTGATGACGAGCAACTGGTCGTCGCCGTGCATCTCGCCCACGAACTGGCCGTGCCCGTCGCTGTTGATGCGGTTGACGGCGCTGTCCCAGTAGATGTTGGTGCCGCCCAGCGTCGAAGCACCTTTCTCTTTCAGTGCGATGCGCTGGATGGGGTATTTGGTGAGCACGTTGCCGCGTGCGCCGCGTCCCTTGATGGCCAGGTCGGCCAGATCCACCTCGATATGGGTGCGGCGGACGTGCGCGACGGGCCGCAGCACCACACGGAGAATCTCGCCTTCGCCGTTGGGATTGGCGCTGAAATACAGAATGGTGCTGCCTTCGACACCTTGGGTGAGATCGTACACTTTGTCGCGCGTGACCCCTGTGACGGCGCAGCGTTTCATCATGTTCACGCCGTTTTTCCCGTTGCGGTACACCACATTGTAGATGGTGCGGGTGTCGTTCTTCTTGAAGACGTTGGCGTAGATGATGTTCTTGCCGAAGAAGGCTTTCTCGGAGACTTTGCTCACCACGTAAGTGCCGTCTTTGTGGACTACGATGATGTCGTCCATGTCGGAGCAGTCGCAGATGTATTCGTCTCGTTTCAGGCCGTAGCCGACGAAGCCTTCCTCCCGGTTGATGTAGAGTTTCTCGTTGGCCATGACCACCTTGGTGGCCTCGATGGTGTCGAAATTCTGGATGACGGTCTTGCGCTGGCGGTCTGCGCCGTATTTTTCCTTGATGTGCTCGAAATACCGGATGGCGTAGTCGGTCAGGTGCCGGAGGTCGCGTTTGACCTGTGCCATTTCGGCTTCGACGGCCTTGATGTGTTCGTCGGCCTTCTTGATGTCGAATTTCGAGATTTTGCGGATGGGTTTTTCGCAGAGTTTCTCCACATCTTCGCGCAGGATTTCGCGCTGCAGCAGCTGGCGGTAGGGGTCGAAACGGCGTTCGATGCCCGTGAGCTGGGCATCCCAGGTCTCGTATTCCTTGTTCTCCAGTTCTTTGTAGATGCCTTCTTCGAAGAATATTTTCTCGAGCGACGAATAATGCCAGTCGTTCTCCAGCTCACCCAGCCGTATCTGCAGTTCCTGCCGCAGCAGTTCCACGGTCCGGTCGGTCGAAAATTTGAGCATCTCGCTGATGCTCATAAGATTCGGCTTGTTCTTCCAGATGGTGCAGCAGTTGTTCGAGATGTTGATCTCGCAGTCGGTGAGGGCGTACAGCGCATCGATGGTCTTGTCGGGCGATACGCCGGCGGCCAGGTGGATGACGATGGAGGCGCGGTCGGAGGTGTTGTCGTCGATTTTCTTGATCTTGATCTTGCCCCGTTCGTTGGCCTTGAGGATGCTTTCGATGATGCCGCCGGAGGTCTTGCCGTACGGTATCTCGTCGATGACCAGCGTCTTGCTGTCGGTCTTCCGGATGACGGCGCGGATGCGCACCGAGCCGCCGCGCTTGCCGTCGTTGTATTTGCTGACGTCGATGAGGCCGCCCGTCGGGAAGTCGGGATACAGCGCGAAGTCCTCGTGCCGCAGGTAGGCGATGGAGGCATCGAGAAGTTCGTTGAAGTTGTGCGGCAGGATCTTCGAGGCCAGACCCACGGCGATGCCTTCAGCACCCTGAGCCAGCAGCAGCGGGAACTTGATGGGCAGCGTAATCGGCTCTTTCTTGCGGCCGTCGTACGAGAGTTTCCACTCGGTGGTCTTGGGGTTGAACACCACGTCCAGCGCGAATTTCGAGAGTCTGGCCTCGATGTAGCGCGGCGCGGCGGCCCCGTCGCCGGTGAAGATGTTGCCCCAGTTTCCCTGTGTGTCGATGAGCAGGTCTTTCTGCCCGAGGTTGACCAGCGCATCGCCGATGGAGGCGTCGCCGTGCGGGTGGTACTGCATGGTCTGGCCGATGATGTTGGCCACCTTGTTGTAGCGCCCGTCCTCGAGCGTCTTCATGGTGTGCAGAATGCGCCGCTGCACGGGTTTCAGACCGTCGTCGAGATGCGGCACGGCCCGCTCGAGGATGACGTACGAGGCGTAGTCCAGAAACCAGTTCTGGTACATGCCTTTGATGGAGAAAACCTGTTCTTCCTGCGGGGTGATATCGGGATTGAATGTTTCGTCCATGGCTCCTTAGTCTGATATTTTGGCACCTTCGGCCTCGATTTCGTCCACCCGGTCTTCTTCGATGCGCAGGTTGTCGATGATGAACGCCTGCCGGTCGGGCGTGTTCTTGCCCATATAGAACGACAGCATGCCTGCAATGTCCTCGTTTTTGCGCATCCGGACTGTTTCGAGCCGGATGTTCTCGCCGATGAAGTTCCTGAATTCGTTCTCGGAAATCTCACCCAGACCTTTGAACCGGGTGATTTCCGGATTCGGCAGCAGCTCGTGGATGGCTTTGACGCGCTCTTCGTCGGAATAGCAGTAGCAGGTCTTCTTCTTGTTGCGGACGCGGAACAGGGGGGTCTGCAGGATGTGCAGGTGACCCTGCCGGACCAGGTCGGGGAAGAACTGCAGGAAGAACGTGATGAGCAGCAGCCGGATGTGCATGCCATCGTCGTCTGCGTCGGTGGCGATGATGACTTTGTTGTAGCGCAGGTTCTCAAGACCGTCCTCGATGTCGAGGGCTGCCTGCAGCAGGTTGAACTCGTCGTTTTCGTACACCACTTTCTTGGTCATGCCGAACGAATTGAGGGGCTTGCCGCGCAGGCTGAACACGGCCTGCGTATTCACGTCGCGGCTCTTGGTGATGGAGCCGCTGGCCGACAGACCCTCGGTGATGAAGATCGACGAGGCGGCGGCTTCGGGCCGGTTGTCGGTGAAATGGATGCGGCAGTCGCGCAGCTTGCTGTTGTTCAGGCTGACTTTCTTGGACTTCTCCTTGGCGATCTTGCGGATGTCGGCCATCGCCTTGCGGTCTTTCTCCGACTCGTTGATCTTGCGCATCAGCGCATCGGCCGTCTCGCTGTTGCGGTGCAGGTAGTTGTCCAGTTCCTTCTTCAGGAAGTCGCTGATGAAGCGGCTGATGGACGGCCCATCCGGCCCGACGTCCTTCGACCCCAGCCGGGTCTTGGTCTGTGACTCGAAGACGGGTTCCTCCACCTTGATGCTGACGGCGGCGATGATGGAGGTGCGGATGTCGGAGGCATCGTAGTCCTTGTGGAAGAAATCGCGGACGGTCCTGACGTAGGCTTCCTTGAAGGCCTGCAGGTGCGTACCGCCCTGGGTCGTATGCTGCCCGTTGACAAAGCTGTAGTATTCTTCGTTGTACTGCGTGCCGTGCGTGATGGCCACCTCGATGTCCGTGCCCTTCAGATGGACGATGGGATAGAGCCCCGGTGCGGACATGTTTTCCTGAAGCAGGTCGAGCAGGCCGTTCTTAGAAACGATTTTCTGTCCGTTCAGGTTGAGAATCAGACCAGTATTGAGGAACGAGTAATTCTTGAGCTGGGTCTCGATGAATTCCTGGGAGAAATTGTAGGGACCGAAGACCGTGTCGTCCGGCGTGAAGGTCACCAGGGTGCCGTTGGGCTCTTCCGTGGTCGTGATGTCCTGGTTTTCGACAATTTCTCCTTTGCTGTAAACCACCCGCTTGGTTTGTCCGTCGCGGAATGCCTGGACGGCGAAGAAGCTCGACAGCGCATTGACGGCTTTGATACCCACGCCGTTCAGACCGACCGATTTCTTGAAGGCCTTGGAGTCGTACTTGGCGCCGGTGTTCATCTTGGACGAGGCGTCCACCACCTTGTCGAGCGGGATGCCGCGGCCGAAGTCGCGGACCGAAACCGTCCGGCCCTCTATCGTGATGAGAATCTGCTTGCCGAATCCCATCATGTATTCGTCCAGCGAGTTGTCCAGCACCTCCTTGATGAGCACGTAGATGCCGTCGTCCGATGCGCTGCCGTCACCCAGCTTGCCGATATACATGCCCGGGCGCAGCCGGATGTGCTCGTTCCATTTGAGGGTTTTTATGTCGTCACTCGTGTAGTCTCCGTTCATGCACTGTCTTTTTGCTTCTTAATCGGCAAAGATAAGACAAAATGCAGGGCGGGCCGGAAAAAGAAATGAACAGCCTGTTGATAACTTTTGCCGCTCAGCGCAGCCGGTGCCGCACGAAGTGGCGGCGGGTGCAGGCGAAGAAAAGCGCCACGCCGGCAAGGTGGACCATCCAGGCCATCCAGAAGGCGGTATGGTATCCGAAGAACTCCGCCAGGGAGCCGCCGAGCAGCACGCCGATGCCCAGCCCGATATCCCACGAGGTGAGCAGGGTGGAGTTGGCCGTGCCGCGCTGGGAGTTGGGAGCCAGGTTGATGAACATGGTCTGGAAGGCCGGGTACATGTGCCCGTTGCCGAGGCCGATGATGAGGGCCGCGCCATAGTAGCCGACGGGAGAATGGACAGCCGCGAACAGCAGGTATCCGCAGAGCGAGATGAGGACGCCCGCCGAGGCGTTGCGGACGACCAGGCCCTTGCGCAGGGCGCGTCCGCCGACGATGCGCGAAGTCATAAGGCCGATGGCCAGAATCATGAAGAACAGACCGGTGCCGCCGGTGATGTCCAGTTCTTCCTTGCCGTAGATGGCGAGGTAGGTGGACAGGATGCCATAGGCGAAGGAGAAACAGCCGAGCGTGATTCCTTCGCGCCAGCCGGCCAGCAGGAAGAACCGGTCGAGCGCGATCTTGCGGGCGGGACGGAGCAGTTGCCGCTGCGGCAGGCGCAGCGTGCAGTCGATGGCGAATCCGACGGCGGCGCAGATGAGTGCCGTGAGGAACAGCATCCGGTAGTTCTGCGTGATGCCGTAAAGCCAGACAGCCGTGGTGGGCGCCAGGGCCATGGCGAGGTTGTTGCTGAGGCCGTAGTAGCCGATGCCCTCGGCGCGGCGGGCCGGGTCGGAGACATCGATGGCCACGGTGCTGTTGGAGACGGTGGCGGCGCCGAAGGGGGCGCCGTGCAGCGTGCGGACGACAGTGAACAGCAGGAGCGTGCCGGCCGCCAGGTATCCGGCGAAGAGGGCGAAGAACAGGAAATAGCAGGCGAGCAGTACGGTCTTCCGGGGAAAGCTGTCCACCAGGAAACCGCTGAACGGACGTATCAGCAGCGCGGTGATGGTGTAGCCCGAGAGGACGAGTCCGATGACGTGCTTGTCCACCTGGAACGTGTCGCTGAGGTAGAGCGGCAGCAGCGGCATCAGCAGCATGAACGAGAAGTACATCATGAAGTTCGCCGTCCAGACCTTGAGGTAGTTGCCCGTCCACAGCGGGGGCAGAGCCTCGGCCGTCCGGCGCGGCGTTTCTTGGTCAGATGCTGACATGCAATAATCCCGGGAGAGTCTTTTTTATTTGGCGCTCAGTGCATTGTATTCTTTCAGCGCGGCTTCGAGCAGGTGCAGCGCATCTTTGAGGTCTTCGATGCAGAGCACGTAGGCCAGACGTACCTGGTCCTTGCCCATGTCCGGATCGGAATAGAATCCGGTGCCGGGCGCCATCATGATGGTCTTGCCGTCCTGGCGGAAATCGGTGAGACACCATTCGCAGAACCGGTCGCAGTCGTCGATGGGCAGTTTGGCCATGGTGTAGAACGCCCCCATCGGGATGGGCGAATAGACGCCCGGAATCTTGTTCAGTCCGTCGATGAGGCATTTACGCCGCGTGATGAATTCTTCGTAGGTGGCGGTCATGTAAGCCCGGGGCGCCGCGATGGAGGCCTCGGCGACCAGCTGCCCTATCAGCGGCGGGCTGAGCCGGGCCTGGCAGAATTTCATGACGGCCTTGCGCACGGCCTCGTTCTTGGTGGCGATGGCGCCGATGCGGATGCCGCACTCCGAGTAGCGTTTCGAGACCGAGTCGATCAGGATGACATTCTGCTCGATGCCTTCCAGATGGCAGGCGGAGATATAGGGCGAACCGGTGTAGATGAACTCGCGGTACACTTCGTCGGAGAACAGGTACAGGTCGTACTTCCTGACCAGGTCGCGCAGCTGCATCATCTCCTTCATGGTGTAGAGATATCCGGTCGGGTTGTTCGGGTTGCAGATGAGGATGCCCTTGGTCCGCTCCGTGATGAGCGCCTCGAATTTCTCGACCGGCGGCAGCGAGAAGCCGTCGTCGATGGTCGAGACAATGGGTTTGATGACGGCGCCGGCCGACACGGCGAATGCCATGTAGTTGGCGTAGGCCGGTTCCGGCACGATGATTTCGTCGCCCGGGTTCAGGCAGGTCATGAAGGCGAACAGCACCGCTTCGGAACCGCCGCAGGTGACGATGATTTCGTCCGGCGAGAACTTTATCTGGTATTGTTCGTAATAGTCGCACAGTTTCCGGCGCAGACTCTGGAATCCCTGGCTGGGCGAGTATTCGAGGACCTTGCGGTCGATGTGTTTCAGGGCGTTCAGGCCAATCTGCGGGGACGGCAGGTCGGGCTGGCCGATGTTGAGGTGGTATATCCGGATGCCTTCGGCCTCGACTTTCTGGGCAATCCGCGAGAGTTTGCGGATGGGCGAGGAGGGCATGATTTCGGCTCTGTAGGAAATATTCATGGCATGAAAAAAATTCGCACAAAGTTAGAAACTTCGTGCGAATTGATACGTCTTGCCTACGATTTTCGTCGCATGCGGCGCTATTTTGCCGGCATACGGACGACGGTGAGGGAATAGGGTGCGAGAGGCAGCGCCGACAGACGGCCTGCCGGCAGGAACGAAGTCTCCGGAACAACCTGCCGGTCGGACGGGTTGCCGGCCAGGACGGTCACTTCTGCTGTGGCGGCTGCGGAGCCGGTCTGCGCCGGGTCGATGCGCAGAGTCACTTCCACCGGCAGAAGATTGACCATCTTGACGATCACATCGCCCGTCCGGTCGTCCCGGACCACCGACGAAGCCAGCCGCCGCCGCACGTCGTCTGAGAGGCCTTCCGCCTTGATCTCATTGCGGATGTAACGGTTGCCCGCGTTGTTGCCGAACAGCCGCTGAACTTCGTAGTCGGTGGTCAGTCGGATGCCGTCGTTGTTGAAGAAAATCAGGTCGGGTGTCCAGTTGGTGTGACCCTCCCTGGCCAGCAGCGGCGCGTACGAAGTCATCGATACGACGTCTCCGTTGCGTTCCACGTTGACCAGATGCAACGCCTCGGTCAGGGCCGATTCCATGTTGTTGGGCTTGCCGGACGCATGCGAAGCATATTCACCCAGATAGACCTTCGTCCCTTCGCGGTCGTACCGGTCGTAAAAGTCCTGGTTGTGGATATACCAGCCCGGTGAGACATAGTAATGCTCGTCCACCATGGGAACCTGCAGGCGCCGGGCCAGTTCCCAGCCTTCGGTATAGTCGGTGCCCTGGTAGAACGGCCCCACCGTGCCGATCGGGGTGATGTCGGGATACTTCTCCCTGACTGCCTTGAAAATCATGGTGAAACGTTCTTCGAACACATCCGTGATAAGGTCCTCGTTGCCGATGCCGATGTATTTGAGGTGGAACGGTTCGGGATGTCCGGCGGCGGCCCGCTGAGCACCCCAGTGCGTCGTGGCGTCACCGTTGGCATATTCAATAAGGTCGAGCACTTCCTGTACATAATCGTCCATCTGGTCCATCGGGATGCCGCCCTGCTGGCCACCGCCGCCGACCTGCGAATTCTGGCAGGGTACGCCGGCCGGGAGCACCGGCAGCGGCTCGGCGCCGATGTCTTCGCAGAACAGGAAGAACTCGTAGTATCCGAGTCCGTAACTCTGACGATAGTTCCAGATGTTGCGCTGTCCCTTGCGGGCTTCGAGCGGCCCGATGGTGTTCTTCCACCGGTACATATTATCCAGACCATCGCCATGCGCCACACAGCCGCCCGGGAAACGGACGAAACGCGGGTGCAGGTCGGCGATGGCCTGCGCCAGGTCGCGCCGCAGGCCGTTCTTGCGGCCGTGGAAAGTGTTCCGTGGGAACAGCGAAACCAGGTCGAAACGGAACGTGCCCGCCGCGAGCGGTTCGAGGGCGACGGCCGCAGCCGGGGCATCGGCCGGGGCGGTCAGCGTACCTTCGAGGTGCTGCCAGCCTTCCCCGGTTGTCTCGCACACAGCCGAGGCCAGCACGCGGCCCGCGTCGGTCAGGGAGATCCGGATGCGCTGCGGCCGGTCGGTCTTGACAAAGAAGGCGTAGTCGTACATTTCGCCTTTGCGCAACGGAATGCCGTCGTAGCCTGTGTTACAGAGTCGTACGCCGGGCTGTTCTACCGTCAGGACGGCATGGTGCGGGTTGTTGGGATGGACGGGCGCTGCCGTATCGACGGCGAAAGTGCCGCCCTCGCCCTGCAGCTGCCAGGAGTGGAAACTGTTCCAGTTGCGGTCGCGGCCGAGCTTGTCCGACGGCTGGTATTCGAAGTCGCGGTTCTGTACGAGTTCTGCATACAGTCCGCCGTCGGCTCCGTAGCTGATGTCCTCGAAAAAGACGCCGATGAGCATGTCGCTGATGGCCTTGCTGTCTTCGGGATGGATGTCCAGCGCAGCCTCGAAGGAGGTCAGGTTCCTGAAGCGCCGGCCGTCGTCGCGCAGCGTTTCCCGGTACAGGGCTGCCTTGGCGTCCTGGTCCTGCTGCCAGGCCAGGATGGCGTCCAGCATGGTCCGGGGGATGCGGTGCAGCTGGCCGCGGAAAGTCTTGCCGTCGATCTGGCGGGTGACGGACAGGTCATTGTATGCGCTTTCTGTAACAGGAACTGCGGGCTGGAAGGTCTTGAAATCGGGTGTGACAATGCGGTAGTAACCGCCGTCCTTGGTCTTGTACGTCACTGCGAACTGCTTTTTCCGGGCGTCATAGGTCAGGACCGGCGCCAGGCATTCGGGCGTGTCGATGAACGGATAAGCCTGACGGCCCCAGTAGATGAGGTCGGGCGACGCCGCATGGGCGAACGTGTTCTCGCGGTCGTTCAGGCTCCATACACAGTGCCAGGTGCCCTCCGCATCGCGGAGAACATAGGGGGCGTTCATGCGTTTTTCGGAGCCCCAGTTGCCGTAGTCCGACGAGAAGAAGGCATACGGTGCGCCGATGGTATGCCATACCGTATCGTTGTCGCTCCATGCGTAGTGCATGCCGCTTTTGCCCTGGTCGTCGGCGGTGGTGTAGGTAAAGAGACTGACGTACGGACCGTCACCGGTCTGTCGTGCGGCGCAGCCCGCCAGCAGCAGGAGCGCCGGCAGAAGGGTGCGCAAAATGCGTTCTGTTTTTTTCATGTTCTGTGTTATTTCAAGGGTTCGGGCGGGCCATCCGGACGCCGTCCGTCTGCAAATGTAGGCAATAATTCCGTTACCCGCGTTTTTCTCCGGTTCGCTGCCAGCCCGGCCTGAAAATTGTATGCTGCGGAGAATGTGTTATATTTGTACGTTACCAATCACATCAAAACATGAAACGCACGATTCAGGCCATGCTGCTGTCCGGCCTTTGCCTTTGCCTTCTTTCCTGCGGCCGGGAGACCTCCGGGTCCGCCGCCGTCGATCACGCGAAGTATCAAACCCAAAATCCTACAGGTATGAAGAAAGTCTATGATTTCATCAAGAATTGCCAGACGTATTATCTCGCCACGGTGGACGGCGACCAGGCCCGCGTAAGGCCGTTCGGCACCATCCACATCTTCGAGGGCAAACTTTACATCCAGACGGGCCATAAGAAAGACGTGGCCAGACAGATTGCCGCGAATCCCCATGTGGAGCTCTGCGCCTACAACGGGTCGCAGTGGATCCGGCTGAGCGGCACGCTCGTGGACGACGGGCGCATCGAGGCCAAGAAGAGCATGCTCGACGCGTACGCTTCGCTCCGGGGCATGTACGACGAGAACGACGACAACACGGCCGTCTTCTATTTCAAGGACGCCCGCGCCCGTATCTGCTCTTTCACGGCGCCGGACGAAATCATCGAATTCTGACAACCATCCCCGCGTCAGGGGAACAAACATTACCGAGATGGAAAAGAAAGTGTCTGCCTGCCGTCTTTGGCTGTGCCGCGCGGTACTTGCCGCATGGGCAGTCTTGTGCTGTACCGGTGTGTCTGCACAGGACGCGTTCAACCAGGCCCGTCCGCAGCTCGACTCGCTGCAGGAACTGCGTCTGCCCCGATCGATCATGACGTTGTGCGACAACATTATGACGCAGTCGGCCAAGCAAGGCGACTGGCCGTCGTATGTGCTGGCCTGGTCGCAGCAGATCTGTGCGTCGGCCGACATCAGCAGCGAGGCCGAGGACTATGCGGCGCTGGCGGCCGGCGTACAGCAACGCGCGGCGACACTTCCCGGACGGATACGGCCTTTCGCCGACCTGATGCTGGCCGACATCTATGTCTCCTATGGCGCGTCGTACGGCTGGCAGATCGGGCAACGCACCGAGACGGTCGGGACCGCTGCCGAAACGCCCGATGCGGACATGCTGCTCTGGACCAGCGAGACCCTGTACCGCGAGATCCGGGAACTTTATGCCCGGGCCCTGGCCGGTATCGGTGACCTGGCAGACCAGGACGCTTCCTCGGACAAGTGGGCCGCCCTCTGGCTGCCGGGCGGGAAGGATCCATCCTGGCAGCCGGCGCTGTACGAGGCGGTGGCCATCCATATTCTGGATTTCTGCAGAGACCGGATGTCGAATGAGGACTTGGAGCCGCTCCTGCCGTCCATCCTGCTGGACGGTCCGGCCTTTGCCGAGGTAGAGTGGCCGGAGCAGACTGACCCGACGGTGCGTCTCCTGCTCGGGACACTGCAGGGTCTGACACTGCGTCATGCGGACGACCCTTCCAGCCTGGCGAGGATCGGTCTGTTGCGCGCCCAGTACGCCATCCAGCCTGTCATTCCGACGGGCACGCCCTCTTCCCGGTACATCTCCTATCTCCGGCGGCTTTTCCAGTCGTGCCGCGGCACGGCGGCGGCCCCGAGTGTACTCTACGAATTATCCTATGCCTGCCGGAAGCAGAGTGTACAGTCGGAACTGGGCGTCCTGGATACGCTGCTCATGCTTTTCCCGCAGGACCCGCTGGCCGGTGGCGCCCGGGTCCGCCGCGACGAGGATTTATACGAGTGTACGCTGTTCATGGATCTCGAGGCGGGCAGTACCCAAACGGGGCTGAGCCGTATTCCGGATGAACCGATAAAGGCCCATCTGAACTACCGCAACACCGACAGCCTGTTCCTGGCGGTCTATCGGCTGCCTTCGCAACTTTGCCGGCAACTCGAAATACGCTGGGATGAAGACGACCTCGAACGATTCCTTCAGGGCACGGCGCCCGTCCGTTCCTGGCGGCAGACGTTGCCGACGGGCGAGGTCGGCACCTACCGGCAGGCCGCGTTCAAGATAGACGGTTTGCCTGCCGGACATTATCTGCTGGCATACAGCAATGCGCCTATCCGGCAGACCGACTATGCCTTCCGGTGCATCCGCGTGCTGTCTCTCCGCGTTTCGCCCATCAGCATGATAACCAAGCGGGAGGACGGTGTCCTCAGGATCTATGTCACCGACCGCAAGACCGGCCGGCCGCTCAAAGGGGCGCGGGTGGACCTGCATGCGGTGACCAATGGGGGCCGTGAGGCACACGCCCGGCAGTATGAGACCGACGCCGACGGCATGGTCACCGTCATAGCGCCGGCCGTGCGCCAGGCGCAGCGGATGGTCGCCGACGTCTCGTACCGGGGCGATACGCTGTACAATTACGATTTCTATGTTTACCGCCCGGCGACGGGCCGGACGCAGGAGCGCCCGACGTACGAAGTGCAGCTCTACACCGACCGGAGCATCTACCGGCCCGGCCAGCAGGTGCAGTTCAGCGGCATCGCCGTGATGCACGACATGGCGCGCAAGATTCACCAGACGGCTGAGAAACGTGCAATGACCGTGCGTCTGGAGAGTCCCGACGGCGAGCTGCTCGACACGGTACATTGTACGACCGATGCGCTGGGCGCCTTCGGCGGCGCGTTCGACCTGCCTTCGCGGGGCACGACGGGCATGTTCAGCCTGTCATGTTCCGACGGCGGTTATATATCGTTTGCCGTGGAGGAATACAAGCGGCCCACTTTTGCGGTGCAGTTCGACGAGGTGACGGCCATGTACCGTTATGGCGACGAGGTGCGCGTAAAAGGTCTGGCGCAGACGTATGCCGGCTATGCGGCCGACGGCGCCACGGTGGCCTATGAGGTGGTCCGGCGGACCGAGCGGCCTTTCTTCGCATTCAGCGGCCTGCGCCGGATCGGCCCGGTTTATCACGACTCGGAAGTCATCCTCAAGCAGGACACGTGTGTCACCGATGAGGCCGGGTTCTTCGACATCGCCTTCACGGCCGTACCGCCCGACACCGACCCCGGCAACCGCATCTCGGTCTATCACGTCAGGGCGACGGTGACCGACCGGGCAGGAGAGACCCACACAGAAACCACGTTTGTCCGGATTGGCAACCGCCCGCTCTACCTGACGGCCAATTGGCCGGAACTGTTGCTGCCGGGCCAGGAACCGGCCGTATCCATCGGGACGGTCAACGCCCAGCAGGCGTTCGTGCCGGCCGACCTGGATGTGACGGTGTATGCGCTGACCCCGCCCAGGCAGCTGGTTTACGAAGACATCTACTATTTACCCCACGAGATTCCGATACCCAAGGCCGAACACGAAAGATATTTCCCGTGGCTCTCTGCCGGCGAAACGGCTGCGCCGGAGCACCTGGCCACAGGCCGGTCGGTACTGCGCTGGCATGGCGCCTCCGATTCGACGATGCAGGTCTCGCTGCCGCAGCTGAGCCGTCTGAAGGATGGTTGGTACAAAGTCTGCGTGGCGGCTTCGGCCGGCAGTGCGCAGGCGGCTGACACGCTCTATTTCAGGGTGGTGGCCGAGACGCCTTCGACGCCGATCGCCTTTATCGAAGATTGGTTCACGCCCGTCAGGACCGAGGCGGTTCCGGGCGAGTCGTTCGAGTTCCAGATCGCCGGCGGCGAAAAGAACAGCTATGTGCTCTACGAATACATCGGCCAGGACGGCCGGCAGACCCAGGTGATTGAAACGGGTCAGGTGCCCCTGACGGTCCGTATCCCGGCGACGGCACAGAGCGACGGTGCGGCGGTGCGCTTCACGCTGATGCAGCAGAACCGCGTCTATACGCGCGAACAGACCCTGTCGCTGCGGCAGCCGTCCCGTGAACTGCAGGTCGACCTGGCCACCTTCCGCGACAAAATGCAGCCGGGCGAAGAAGAGCAGTGGACCGTGACGGTCCGCGACGCCGCCGGCCAACCGGTGACCTCCGGGCTGATGGTCACGATGTACGACGCCTCGCTCGATGCGCTTTATCCGTTCCACTGGAACACCTATCTGTCGATTCCCCGTGTCACTTCTTTCGTGCCTGCCTGGCAAATGGTTTCGTGGCGCCTGTCGCTGCCGACCATTCCCAACCGGTTCAATCCGCGTTTTCCGGCCTATCCGCCGAGACTGCTGAACTACAATCTGCTTTCCTGTCTGCCGGAGCGGCGCATTATGTTCAAGTCGTCCCGCACGGCCCTCTATGTTGGCGCTGCCGCAAGGTCGGCTGACGCCATGGTGACCCTGACGGCGAACGAGGGCGTTTTAGCAGGCGCTGTGAACATGATGATGGATGCGGCCGTGCAGGAGGAAGCCGTCTATGCCGCACCGGTGCCTGCGCCGATGGCGGCTGCGGGCGGAACCGCTGACGAAGAGGAAGTAGGAGAGGCCGACCAGGCTGGTCAGGCCGGTTACCTGCGGACGCGGTTCAATGAGACGGCGTTCTTCTTTCCGAAACTGACCACCGGCGCCGACGGCAACCTCTCGTTCTCGTTCACGATGCCGGATGCGCTGACCGAATGGCGCATGGTCGGCTTCGCCCATACGCAGGACCTGAAATACGGCACCATCACCCGGAAAGTCGTCACCCAGAAACCCGTGGCCGTCCAGGCGCAGGCGCCCAGACTGCTGCGCGGCGGCGACACGCTGCGTTTCGTGGCCCGCATTTACAATACCGTCGGGAATCCGCTCGAGGGTACGGCTGTGCTGTCGATACGCGATGCCCTGACAGACGAACCGGTGGCCTGCCTGCTGACCCCACAGGGACTGCAGGCATCGGTCCGCATGTCCGTGCAGACGGCGCCGGGCCGGAGCGAGACGGCGGCCTGGCAGATCGTCGTGCCCGACCGTGCCACAGCTGTCAAGTACCGGCTGGAATTTCTGACGGACGGCTATACCGACGGGGAGGAGAACGTGCTGCCGGTGCTGAGCGACCGGACCCTGGTGACCGAGACCCTGCCGATGTCGCTGTCCGCCGGAACGACCCGGACGTTTACGCTGGACCGGCTGGTCGAACAGCAGACGCATCCTTCGTCGGTCGAGTCGTACCGGCTCACCTTCGAGATGACGCCGCAGCCCGTCTGGTATGCCGTGCAGGCACTTCCGTACCTGATGGAGACCGACACGAAGAATGTGGAACAGCTCTACACCCGCCTTTTTGCCAACAGTGTCGCCACGCTGCTGGCCCGTCAGACGCCGCGCATCCGCGAAGTCTTCGACCAGTGGCAGAAAAAGGCCGAGGCCGACGGCGGATGGCAGTCCAAACTTGCGGCTGACGAGCAGCTGAAACAGATTCTGCTGGAAGAAACACCGTGGGTGATGGAAGCCCGTAGTGAAGCCGAACAACAGGCCCGGATGGGCGTACTCTTCGACGTGCAGCGTATGGCAGGTGAACAGAAACAGGCCCTGCGGCTGCTGCGGGAGGCGCAGATGCCGTCCGGCGGTTTCGGCTGGTTCACCGGGTCCAACTTCCCGGACCTCAACATGACCTTGCATGTCGCTTCGGGCATGGAACAGCTGCTGCGCATGGAGACACTGGGCGAAGGCAACCGGACCGAGACACGCCGGATGCTGGACCGTGCGTATGATTTTCTGGACGAGCGTTTCACCGGTCTGTACGAAGAATGGCTGCGGCATAAGCCCTCGAAAGACGACTATCAGCCGTCGTTCAGGGAACTGCAGTATCTGTATGTGCTGTCCGCTGCCGGCCGTAAAACGGCTGATATGACAGACGCAGCCCGGTTCTATCTGCAGCAGGCCACCCGTTACTGGACCCGGTACGGTGCTTACGCGCAGGGCATGCTCGCGCTGACGCTCCACCGCACCGGCGATACCGTCACAGCGCGGAAAATCGTCCGTTCGCTTTCTGAACGCGCCGTCCGCCGTCAGGCAGACTACGGCGTGTATTGGCCGGAACTGAAACAGGGACGGCTGTGGAGCGAAGACCCGATTGCCGCTGCGGCACTGCTGGTGGAGATGTACCATGAGGTGACGCAGGACGAAGCGATGGTCGAGGAAATCCAGACCTGGCTGCTGCGCCAGAAACAGACCCACAGCTGGGAGACGACACGCGCCACGGCCGCCGCCTGCTATGCGCTGATGGCGCGGGGCAAGATCCTGGGCGATGCCGATGCCCTGCCGATTCTCATCGAGAACGGCGAAGAGCGGCCGGCGCCTGCCGGTGCGGCCGGTACCGGCTATTTCCAGATTGTCCGCGAAGGCGATGAAATCCAGCCGGAGATGGGACGTGTCACGGTGAAGAACCCGTCGGGGCACCTTATGTGGGGTGCGCTGTATTGGCAGTATTTCGCCAATTCGACCGATGTGCGCGCTGCTGTCGGCGGACTGCAGGTGGAACGCCGTTATTTCCGCGTCCGCAGGACGACTGCCGGCGAGGTGATGGAGCCGGTGAGCGCTGACACGCCGCTGCATGTGGGCGACCTGGTCCGCGTACGGCTGACCATCCGGGCAGATCAGGACATGGAATATGTGCACCTCAAGGACACCCGTGCAGCGGGCATGGAACCCGAAAACGTGCTGTCGCGCTATAAGAGCCAGGAGGGACTGTATTATTACGAGAGCACGCGCGATGCGGCGTCGCATTTCTTTGTTTCTGAGATGAAGCGCGGAACGTATGTTTTCGAATACGACCTCCGGGCCACGCACCAGGGCCGCTTCTCGACGGGACTCGCCACGCTGCAGTGCTATTACGCACCGGAATTCAACGCGCATTCCGACGGTCTGCTCATTGAAATCCGCTGATCGCCGGAATGCCCGCTGCGGGTTAACAGTTTTTAAGATGGTCTTTAACTTCTTTTAAGCGTCGTGGCTTAAACGGGCAGGAGGCGTGTCCGTCAAAGAGCCAAAACAACGAAAAAGGAACAAAACAAGAAACAAATAAAAAGAAAAGACCATGAAAAGAATGATGTTGACCCTCGCCCTGATTCTGACCGCAGTTCTGACGCGTGCAGCTTCCATAGAAAATGAATATGCCTATGCCATCGACCTGGCGCCGGTGGAGGTGACGGTTTCGGCCCTGGACCTGCCGATGATGGTGTTGAACCTGGAGGCCGTCGAGGTGACGGCTCCTGCGCTGGATGCAGTGGCCATGGTCGTCGATGCGGCGCCCGTGTTTGTGACGGCACCGGCCTTGGATGCAGCTATCGTGCTGAATCTGGACCCGGTGGTGGTGACAGCACCTGCAGTTGACGTACTGTATGCGGAGACGTTGGAAACCGATTCTGCCACCGTCGAGATGTACTAAACAGGATTTCCGCTTGACACAGGGACGGCCCGGTGGCCGTCCTTTTTTTTCCCAGAATCAGACAGCGGAACATGCGTTGCGCGGTGTATCTTTGCAGATGGCCGGATGCCGTTGGTGTTGCTTCCGGTGTCTTGAATCTTTGTCTATGGATACATCTTCATTTGCCATCGGACTGGGGGCCGGATTCGCGGCAGGCGCGCTGCTGTGGCTGATTTGCCGTGTCAGGATGTCCTCCCGTGTCGGCCATCTCCGGCAGGAAACGGAGCAATGGCGTGAATCCTCCCAGCGCCGGGAAGAGCAGATTGCCCAGCTCAGCCGGGAGAACGGGGCGCTTGCCTCGCAGGCCGAATCGCTGGCCCGGCAGGCGGAGCACGAACGGACGCTGGCGGCGCAGCAGGTGGCCGCCGTGCAGGAGAACCTGCAGCAGGAACGGCTCCATGCCGAAGCGTTGCGCCGCGAAAGCGACCTCCGCTGGGAGGAGCGGCTGGCGGCGATGAGGCACGAGATGCAGCAACAGACGGGCGAGCAGCTGGCGGCGCGTCAGACGGCGCTGCAGGAGAGCAACCGCGCCCAGATGGACGAACTGCTGAAGCCCATCCGGGAGCAGTTCGCCGATTTCAGAAAGTCGGTGGACGAGACCCGCACCCGTCAGGAAGTGGACAAGAAAGAGATAGAATCCGTTTTCGAAAACACCCTGAAACTCTTCCAGCAGGAGCAGCAGCAGATGGTTTCGTCGCTCCGGGAGCAGACCCTGAAGATTGGTTCGGACGCCGAGCAGCTGGCGCGGGCGCTCCAGGGCGAGAGCAAGACCCAGGGCGACTGGGGCGAGATGGTGCTGGAGCGCATGCTGGAATCGAGCGGACTGCGCCGGAACGAGGAGTTCCTCGTGCAGGAGCAGATACGCGATGAAGCGGGACACTTGCTGCGGCCCGACGTCATCGTGCGTTTTCCGGGCGACCGGTGTGTCGTGGTCGATGCCAAGGTCTCGCTGACAGCCTATGCCGCGGCGGTGGCCGCCGAAGACGGGCCGGAGCGGGAACAGCTGCTGAAGGAGCATCTGAAGAGTGTCCGCACCCATGTGGACGAACTCGCGGCGAAAGCCTACGACAAGGTCGTGCCCCATGCCATCGGGTACGTGCTGATGTTCATCCCGAACGAAAGCAGCTACATCGCCGCGATGCGGCAGGATACCGGCCTGAGCGCCTACGCGTACCGCAAGCGCATCGTCATCCTTTCACCCGGCAACCTGCTCATGGCGCTTCAGCTGGCCTACAATCTCTGGCAGAACGACCGGCAGAACCGCAATGTGGACACCATCGTCCGGACGGCCTCCGACCTGTACGACAAAGTGGCCGGCTTTTCTGAGACCTTCCTCGACATGGAGAAACGCATCGGCGACCTGGCCGAAAGCTATGCCACCGCCAAGCGCCGGCTCTACACCGGCCGTGGCAACGTGATGGGCCGGATAGAACACCTCAAAAAGCTCGGCGTGACGCCCGACCGGCAGATCCGCGGGCTGGCATCGTCGGAGGAGTCGTCGGATGAACCGTTTGAATTGCCCCCCAAAGAACCGTCGAAGGAACCGTTGACGGAGCTGTCGGAAGGGTTGCCAGAGGAATCGTCCGGGGCGTTGCCGAAGAATCCACCGGAGGAGTTGCCAAAGGCGTAGCCGAAGAATCTGTCAGAGGCATAGCCGAAGGAGGTTCCGACAGACCTGCATCGTAGCCATTGACTGAGTCACAGCCATTTTACGATGCGGCGTTGATTATTCTTCTCGTCCGAATACCGGTGGATGCATTTTCTCTTATTTTTGTACCGGAAAAACTGCTTCGGAGGCAGGGTGTTTTTTACGGCATGTCCACCCGGAGAGGGGCGGCAGCGTCATAAAAAAAACGTCAGATGGAGAAACGGGATAAAATGCTCGAAGGACATACCAAGGCCGTCTATGCTACGGACCGGCCAGACCGCATCGTCCTCCATTTCAGGGATATGGCTACGGCTTATCACGGTATCAAACGCGCCCGGATCGCAGGCAAAGGCATCCTGGCCAACCGCATTTCGGCCTTGCTTTTCCAGACCTTGTAGGCACAGGGCGTATCATCTCATTTTATCGAAATACTGAACGACCGGGAGCAGCTTTGCCAGAATCTCTGGATGATTCCGCTGCGCCTGGTGGTGCGCAACGTGGCGGCGGGCTCGATCGTCCGCCGGCTGGGACAGGCCGAAGGAACCGTATTCCGCGAACCTGTCATCGAACTGAGCTACAAGAACGAAGCGCTCGACCATCCGCTCATCAACCGCCATCACGCCGTCGCCATGGGCATCGCCGACCGGGCGGAGCTGGACATCATGTGCGACGTGGCCTACCGGGTGAACGACGTACTGGACGGATTGTTCCGTGCGTGCGGCATCCGGCTCGTCGATTTCAAGCTGGAGTTCGGCCGCACCGCAGCGGGCGAGATCGTGGTGGCCGACGAAATAAGCCCCGACACCTGCCGGCTGTGGGACCTGGAGAGCGGACGCCGGCTCGACCGCGACCGTTTCCGGCGCGACATGGGCGATATTGTCGCGGCCTATCAGGAAGTATATGACAGACTCTGTAACCATGCGAAAAATGATTGATACCGGCGACCGTTCATTGCACGAAGAGTGTGGCGTTCTGGCTGTTTACGGCGTACCCGAGGCGGCACAGCTGGCCTATTACGGCCTGCACAGTCTCCAGCACCGGGGACAGCAGGGGTGCGGCATCGTCACCGCCGACAGCAGCGGCGAGATGCACCTCCACAAGGGGCGCGGCCTGGTGAGCGAAGTCTTCGACGGCGCGTCGCTGGCGGCACTGCCCGGCTCGATGGCCATCGGGCATGTCCGCTATCCGACCACCCAGGTCGGCGGCCCGGAGAACATACAGCCCTTCGTATTCAAGCACAGTGCCGGCAATTTCGCGCTTGCCCACAACGGCAACATCATCAATTCGGAAGAACTCCGGACCAGTCTTGAACGGCACGGCAGCCTGTTCCAGACCACGTCCGACAGCGAACTTTTCGCCCATCTCATCAAGAAAGACCGGTCGGAAGACCACCGGATATACAACATCATGGAGGCGCTGAACATGGTCGAAGGCGCCTTCTCGATGGTCATCATGACAGCCGGCCGCATCTATGCCTGCCGCGACAAATACGGATTCCACCCGCTGTCCATCGGACGTCTCGGCGGCGGATATGCCGTGGCCAGCGAAACCTGCGCGTTCGACGCCATCGGCGCGGAATTCCTGCGGGACGTGGAGCCCGGAGAGGTGGTCACCATCGACAGCCGGGGCCTCCGGAGCATGCACTATTCGGCGTTCAAACGGCACGACATGTGCGTGATGGAATACATCTATTTTGCCCGGCCAGACAGTGACATCGAAGGATGCAACGTGCATGTTTTCAGGAAGAAAACCGGTAAACTGCTATATCAGGAACATCCTGTGGAAGCGGATATGGTGGTCGGCGTGCCCGACTCGAGCCTGAGCGCCGCCATGGGCTATGCCGAAGCCGCCGGCCTGCCGTACGAGATGGGGCTGCTCAAGAGCAAGTATGTGGGCCGGACCTTCATCCAACCGACCCAGACCCTGCGCGACAAAGGCGTGCGGATGAAACTGTCGCCCGTGCGGAGCGTGGTCAGCGGCAAGCGGATCATCCTCATCGACGATTCCATCGTGCGCGGCACGACGTCGCGGCGGATCGTCGCGATGCTGCGCGAGGCGGGCGCCACCGAGGTGCATGTGTGCATCGCCAGCCCCAAGTATGCCTTCCCGTGCTATTACGGCGTCGATACCGGCACCTACGACGAACTCATCGGTGCCGGCCATTCGGTCGAACAGATCCGCGCCTTCATCGGTGCCGATTCACTGTATTTCCTGTCGAAGGAAGCCCTGTTCAGCGCCTCCGGCCGCAGCGAACTCTGCACCGCTTGTTTCACGGGCTGCTATCCCACCGACCTGTACGCCTACCGGCGCGACCGCGACCAGTTTGCCGGTCCCGGTGAACCAGAAGAACCCACAGACCCTAGCCAGATATAAATGCAACAGAAAATCATCATACTCGACTTCGGTTCCCAGACCACCCAGCTCATCGGACGCCGGGTGCGGGAATTCAACACCTTTTGCGAAATCCTGCCGTACGACAAGTTCCCGGCCGACGACCCGTCGGTCATCGGCGTCATCCTGAGCGGATCGCCGCTCAGTGTCTATGGCGAGAACGCCTTCAAGACCAATCTGGATGCCATCCGGGGCCGTGTGCCGGTGCTGGGCATCTGCTATGGCGCGCAACTCATGGCGCAGACCTATGGCGGCAGCGTGGAGCCCGAAGGGACCCGTGAGTACGGCCGGGCCATGCTCGACATCGAGGACCGTCAGAATCCACTTTTCAAGGGCCTCGACGACCGGACGCAGGTCTGGATGAGCCACGGCGACACCATCACCCGGCTGCCGGCCGGATTCCGGCGCATCGCCTCGACGTCCACGGTGAAAAACGCCGCGTATCAGGCCGGAGACGAGCCCCTCTGGGGCGTGCAGTTCCATCCGGAAGTCTTTCATACCCTGCAAGGTACGCAGTTGCTCAGGAACTTTGTCGTGGACATCTGCGGCAGCCGCGGACTGTGGAGCCCGGCCAGTTTCGTCGAATCGACCGTGGCCGAACTGCGCGAGACGCTGGGCAACGACCGCGTCATCCTCGGCCTTTCGGGCGGTGTCGATTCGTCGGTGACGGCCGTTCTGTTGCACCGCGCCATCGGCGACCGCCTGACGTGCATCTTCGTCGATCACGGCATGCTGCGCAAGAACGAATTCCGCGACGTCATGCGCGACTATGGCGGACTCGGCCTGCAGGTGGTCGGCGTCGATGCGTCGTCCCTGTTCTTCGGACGCCTGGCCGGCGTACATGAGCCGGAGGCTAAGCGCCGCATCATCGGAGCCTGTTTCATCGAAGTGTTCGAAGCCGAGGCGCGCAAGATTTCCGACGCCCGCTGGCTGGCCCAGGGCACCATCTATCCCGACCGCATCGAAAGCCTGAACATCACCGGCAAGGTCATCAAGAGCCACCACAACGTGGGCGGACTGCCGGAGCGCATGAACCTGCGGCTGTGCGAGCCGCTGCGCTGGCTTTTCAAGGACGAAGTGCGCCGCGTGGGCCGCGAGCTCGGCATGCCGGAGCACCTCATCACGCGCCATCCGTTCCCGGGGCCGGGCCTGGCCGTGCGCATCCTGGGCGAAATCACCCCCGAGAAAGTCCGCGTGCTGCAGGACGCCGACGATGTGTACGTCCGGGCGCTGCGCAGCTGGAAAGTGGAGCGGGACGGCGTCGAAGTGCCGTTGTACGACACGGTCTGGCAGGCAGGCACCATTTTGCTTTCGGATGTCCGGAGCGTGGGCGTCATGGGCGACGAGCGCACCTACGAACGCGCGGTGGCCCTGCGCGCCGTCACCAGCACCGATGCCATGACGGCCGACTGGGCGCGGCTGCCTTACGATTTCCTTGCCCAGGTGAGCAACGACATCATCAACCAGGTGAAAGGCGTGAACCGCGTCTGCTACGACATCTCGTCGAAGCCGCCTTCGACGATAGAGTGGGAATGACGCACGGCCATGACAGGTTGCAGGTTCCCGGCCGCATTATTTGAAAAAAATTGCAAAACAAAGACGTGCCGCGTGAACAACGAATGCATGGATTGCATACCTTTGCGCCCGATATGAGAACAAAAAACAACGCATACTTCTATTTTTATTATTATTTTGCCAGACTGAGATAGCCGGGTAAGATTGTCGTATGCGTTGCAGACATAGAACAAACGAGGCCCGGACATTGGTTCGGGCCTTTTTTATTGAATGAAAAACAACTGAGAAATGATTGCAGTACTGAAAAACGGTGTGACGGAAGTCCAGAAGAACAATCTGATTGCCTGGTTGAAAAACCAGGGCGTGGGCGTCCATCTTTCGGAAGGTGAGTACCAGACCGTCATCGGCCTCATCGGCGATACCAGCAGAATCGACATCGACCTGCTCAGCGGGCTCGACATCATCGAGCATGTCACCCGCATCAGCGAACCCTTCAAATGTGCCAACCGGCGTTTCCATCCGCAGGACACGGTCGTCGAAATCGGGTCGGGCGAGAACAAAGTGCTTATCGGCGGCGGCCACTTCGCGGTCATCGCCGGTCCCTGTTCCGTCGAGTCGGAAGAACAGATTGTCGGCATTGCGCGTGCCGTCAAGGCCACCGGTGCCACACTGCTGCGCGGCGGCGCCTTCAAGCCCCGCACGTCGCCCTACGATTTCCAGGGCCTCCGGGGTGAAGGCCTGGAGCTGCTCCGCAAAGCCCGCGAAGCCACGGGGCTGCCCATCGTGACCGAAATCATGAGCGCCAGCCATCTGGACATGTTCGAAGACGTCGACCTGATCCAGGTCGGTGCCCGCAACATGCAGAACTTCGAACTGCTCAAGGAACTCGGCCGCTCCAAACATCCCATCCTGCTCAAGCGCGGCCTGGCCAGCACCCTCAAGGAACTGCTGATGAGCGCCGAATACATCATGTCGGGCGGCAACGAGAACGTCATTCTGTGCGAGCGCGGCATCCGCAGCTACGACACCTATACACGCAACGTGCTCGACCTGTCGGCCATTCCGATGCTGAAGGAACTCTCGCACCTGCCGGTCATCGTCGATCCGAGCCATGCCACCGGCAAGGCGCGCCTGGTGGAGCCGATGTCGATGGCCGCCACGGCCGCCGGCGCCGACGGCCTCATCATCGAAGTGCACAACGACCCCGAACACGCTCTCTGCGACGGGGCCCAGTCTATCACACCGGCCCAGTTCGACACCGTGTACGGCAAAGTGCGCAGCATCCGTGAAATTATTGGAAAACAGACCAGATGACAAACGACAGTAACATTCAGGAGACCTCCGGACAGACCTTCAAAGGAACGGTCGGCGTGGTCGGGCTGGGCCTGATAGGCGGCTCCATCGCCAAGGCTTACCAGGCGGCCGGCTGGACGGTGGTCGGCTTCGACACCGACCGGGCCATCCTTCAGTACGCCATGATTTCGGGCGTGGTGAACGCTGTACTCGACGATGCGATGCTCGCCCTGTGCGACATCGTGCATCTGGCGGTATGCCCCGCCGCGGCCGTGGATTACCTCACCGCAAAGGCCGACCTGTTCAACAAAGCGGGCATCGTCATCGACGACTGCGGCATCAAGCGCGTGGTCTGCGAAGCCGGCTTCCGGCTCGCCCGCGCACACGGGTTCACGTTTGTCGGCGGGCATCCCATGGCCGGCACGCACATGTCCGGCTTCAAATATTCCAAGGCCACCATGTTCGTCGGTGCGCCGATGATCATCGTGCCCGACCGTCACGACGACATCGAGCTCCTGGACCGCGTCAAGCGTCTGCTCGCGCCGCTGGGTTTCAAGCGGCATGTCGTTACCGACGCCGTACAGCACGACCGCATGATCGCCTTCACCTCGCAGCTTGCGCACGTGGTCTCGAACGCCTATATCAAGAGCCCGTCGGCCCTGAACCAGAAAGGCTACAGCGCCGGTAGCTTCCGCGACCTCACCCGGGTGGCCTGGCTCAACGAAAACATGTGGACCGAGCTGTTCCTCGAGAATAAGGAGTTTCTGCTCGAGGAACTCGACACCATCATCGGCCATCTCGCCGAATACCGCGACGCCATGCGCGCCGGGGACGCCGACCGGCTCCGCACACTCTTGCGCGACGGCCGTCTGGCTAAGGAAATGTCTGAAAAACAATAGTATAATTACGATAAACAATCCTGTACGACGATGGAGCATATCTGCAAAGTGAGCGTGAAAGCCTCGAAAGACTATGACATCCTGATTGGCGAAGGCCTTCTCGATGCAGCCGGGGAGCAGGTGCGCCGGGTGCTGGGGACGTGCCGTCCGGCCGTGCTGACCGACGACACCGTGGACGCGCTGTATGGCGGACGGGTGCTCCGGTCGCTGGCGGCTGCCGGACTGGACGCCTGCAAGTTTGTCTTTCCGCACGGCGAAGGCAGCAAGAACCTTGGCGTGATGGCCTCCTTCCTGGACTTCATGGCAGAGCACCGTCTCACCCGGGGCGATGCCGTCATCGCGCTCGGCGGCGGCGTACCCGGCGACATGGGCGGATTCGCCGCGGCGGTGTTCCTGCGCGGCGTGCCCTGCGTCCAGATACCGACGACGCTGCTCGCGGCGGTGGACAGTTCCGTAGGCGGCAAAACCGCCGTGGACATTCCGGCCGGCAAGAACCTGGCCGGCGCGTTCCATCAGCCGTCGCTCGTACTCTGCGATACGAAGACCCTCGACACGCTGCCGCCGGACATCCTGCGCGACGGCTTTGCGGAGGTCGTGAAATACGGCGTCATCCTCGATGAGGATCTTTTCTCGGCGGTATCCGTGCCGCCTGTACAGGATATGCAGGCGGTCATCCGGCGTTGCGTGGAACTCAAGCGCGACGTGGTCGGCGCCGACGAATTCGACCGCGGCACCAGGCAGCTGCTCAATTTCGGCCATACGGTCGGCCATGCCATCGAACAACTGAGTGGATTTACCGTTTCGCACGGCAGTGCAGTGGCGAAGGGCATGCTCCGGGCGGCCCGCATGGGCGCGGCCATGGGACTCGGCGATTTCACGGCACCGATCCGCGACACGCTGCTGCGCTACGGTTTCGACCTGTCGTGTCCCTATACGCCAGAAGAACTCTTCGACGTGATGCTGAACGACAAGAAGCGTCTTCCGGATACCATCACGCTGGTGCTGCCAGAACGGATGGGCCATTGCGGATTGTATAAGATGCCCGTGTCCCGGGCGCTCGAACTGCTTAAAGCCACCGCTTCATGATTGTCCGCGTCAACGGTCCGCTCGGCGGACAAGTCACCCCGCCGCCTTCCAAGTCGGCCGCCCACCGTGCGCTGATCTGCGCGGCGCTCTCGGACCGTCCGTGCACCATCCGCTGCGATATGGTGAACGACGACATCCGGGCAACGGCCGGCTGCCTGAACGCGCTGGGTGCGGAGATAAGCCAGAACGGAGTCTGTTACAACGTCCAGCCGATAACAAAGGTACGTCACAATGTGACGCTCGACTGCCGCGAAAGCGGATCGACCCTGCGGTTCCTGCTGCCTGTGACAGCCGCCCTCGGCCGCACCGCCTCTTTCGTGGGGAGCGGCCGCCTTCCGGAGCGCCCGCTTTCACCGCTGTACGAACGCATGGTTGAACATGGCGCCGTACTTTCCCCGCAGGGCGTGATGCCGCTGATGCTGTCCGGACAGATGCGGGGCGGTACCTTCCGCCTGGCTGCGGACGTCTCCTCGCAGTTCATCTCCGGCCTGCTGCTCGCTCTGCCGCTGACCGCCGAAGGCGGCCGCATCGAGCTGACGGGGCGGGTGGAGAGCGCCCCCTACATCGACATGACCGTGCAGACGATGCGCCGCTTCGGTATCGAGGTGCGCTATACTGCTGATGCTATCGAAGTGCCTGAGGGACAGCATTATTCTGCTGTAGATAACCTGACTGTCGAAGGCGACTGGTCCGGTGCAGCGTTCTGGCTGGCGGCCGGTGCCGCCGGGACACAGCCCCTGACCCTCATGGGGCTGGACTATGCCGGCACGGTGCAGGGCGACCGCCGCATGATGGACATCCTCAGGGCCATGGGCGCGCAATTCATCATAGAATCCGGGAGAATCACGGCTCTTCCGTCGGTGCTTCGCGGGGCGGAGACCGACTGTGCTGACACCCCCGACCTGGTGCCCGTACTGGCCGTCGCGGCGGCACGGGCGGTAGGGGAGACCCGTTTCACCGGCGTGGGCCGGCTCCGGTTCAAGGAGAGCGACCGGCTGGCTTCCATCGTCGAACTGCTGGATGCTTTCGGCATCCGCTCCACTGTCGGCGACGACACGCTGACCGTGTACGGCAACCCGTCCCGGCAACCCTCCGGAACACCTGTCCGGACAGACCCGCACCATGACCACCGCATGGCCATGGCAGCCGCGGTCATGGCGGCGGTCATGCAACAGGAAACCCTCATCGGCGATGCCGGGTGCATCACCAAATCCTATCCGTCCTTCTATGCCGACTTCGAACGGCTGGGCGGCCTTTATCAAGTAGTAGAATATTAATAATCAGGAATATGGATCTTCAAGACTACAGACAGCAAATCGACCGTATCGACGACGAACTCTGCCGCCTCTTTGTGCAGCGCATGCAGATTGTCGACCAGGTCGGCGAATACAAGCGGGCCAACGGGCAGCCTGTCAATTCATCGTCCCGCGAGCGCGAGGTGCTTGCGCGTATATCCAAGGCTATGCCGCCGGCGCTCGAGGATTTCGGACGTGCTCTTTACCGTTCGATGTTCCATATCAGCAAGGCCTACGAAGCCATGCACAAAGAGAAGGATTCCCTGCTTTATAACGAAATATCTACGCTGATTCATTCCAAGCCTGAACAGTTCCCCAAGCGGGCTGTCGTGGCCTGTCAGGGCCGCGAGGGTGCCTATTCGCAGGCGGCGGCTGAGCGTATCTTCGAGGTGCCCGAAATCATGTTCAACAACTCGTTCGAAGGTGTCATCCGCATGGTCACCGGCGGCATGTGCCAGTATGGGGTGCTGCCCATCGAGAACTCGACGGCCGGTTCGGTAAACGAGATCTACGATCTGCTCATCAAGTACAATGTCCACATCGTGCGTTCCACGCGTATCAAGATTGACCACCTGCTGCTGGGCGCCCGCGGCACTCAGATGAAGGATGTCAAGGTTATCTATTCGCATCCGCAGGCTATCACGCAGTGCTCGCAGTTTCTCGGTTCGCTCAAAGATGTGCAGGTGGTGCCGGTCGAGAACACTGCCATCGCTGCGCAGCGCGTCGCGAAGGACGAAACCCGTACCAGTGCCTCTATTTCGTCGCGGAGCTGTGTGGAACTGTATAACATGGAGATTCTCAATGAGCAGATCCAGAACTACGACGGCAATCACACGCGGTTTATCTGCATTTCGAAAGATGCGCGCATCTATCCCGGTGCCGACCGCACCAGCATTATGATGGTCATCTCGAATAAGCCTGGTTCGCTGTATGGTGTGCTGTCGCGGTTCAACGCCACTGGTGCCAATCTCGTCAAGCTCGAGAGCCGTCCTATTCCCAATCGCGATTTCGAGTTTATGTTCTATTTCGACATCGAATTGTCTATCTACGACGACAAGTTTGCCTCGCTCATCAGCGAACTGGAACACTGCGAAGAAAACTTCAAGTATCTTGGCACGTATTCGGAGATTGTCTGAGAGCCTCCGGGTAACGGCTCCGGGTGCCGTATTCCCGGCGGTGCTTCGCCCCCGGGTAACGTCTCCGGGTGCCGAAGCGCTCGGGCGGCGTCTTTCGCTTCGCCCGCCTTGCTCGAAACTCCTCCCTTTTAGTCCCGGTTCCCGGGCCTAACGGTCGTCGGACATGTTCTCGCACGGGACGGCGGGCTCTGGCTCGGCCGCTTTCTCGCCCTCGCGCTATGCACCCTTTGCCGTTATCCCCGTGGCTTTTGCGGGGGTGCTTCAGCGCCGGGTAACGGCTCCGGGTGCCGAAGCGCTCGGGCGGCGTCTTTCGCTTCGCCCGCCTTGCTCGAAACTCCTCCCTT
>JAFWVY010000060.1 GCA_017523725.1 Bacteroidales bacterium | reverse complement strand
CGGAAGGGGAGGAGTACGTCGGCGACGTGATGAACGTGCTCTTCACCAATGGCTGGATCGCCGATCCGGACGGCAAGGTGTACATCTATTACGCGTCCTGCGATACCCGGATGCATGTGGCCACATCGGATGTCTCCCGGCTGGTCGATTACTGCCTGCACACCGAGCCGGACGGCTTCACCACGACCGAGACCGTACGGCGTCTGAACCGGCTTATCGACCGGAATCTCGGAAAATAATCGTATATTCGCAGAGATTTTACCGCATGTATAATGGCTAAAACGACGATTTCCGACAAACCTACCCTGAAAGAGAAGATCGGCTATGCTTTGGGCGACGCCGCTGCCGGCGGCATTACCTGGAAGGTGATGTCGATCGCATTCCCGCTGTTTTTCACCAATATATTCGGACTGACCGTGGCGGACACCGCGACGCTGATGCTGGTGGCGCGCCTCTTCGATGTCGTAACCGACCCGGTGATGGGTTCGCTGGCGGACCGGACGCAGTCGCGCTGGGGTACCTACCGGCCGTGGCTCATCTTCGGCGCCATTCCGCTGGGTGTCGTTTTCGCCTTGCTGCTCTTTACGCCGGACTTCGGCCCCGTGGGCAAGCGCATCTACGCCTATACGCTCTATCTGCTCATGATGGCCGTCTATACCGCCGTCAACGTGCCGTACGGTTCGCTGCTGGGCGTGATGACCGACGATGACAACGAGAAGAACGAGTTCTCGTCGTACCGCATGGTCGGTGCCTATGCCATGGGCTTCGTCACCCTGCTTTCGTTCCCGTACCTCCAGAAAATGGTCGGGGGTACGCCTGCACATCAGTATGCGGTCCTGGGCGTGCTGCTGGGCGCCCTGGCGGCGCTTGGAACGCTCGGCTGCGGCCTGCTGACGAAGGAGCGGCTCAAACCGGTCCGTGCGGAGAAATTCTCCTTCAAGCCGTTTGCGGACCTGTTCCGCAACAAACCGTGGATCTACCTGACGCTCGTCGGCATCTGCATGAATTTCTTCAACGGCTTCCGCTATGCGGTTGCCGGCTATCTGCTGGAATACTGCCTGCATGGCGACGTGACCGTCTCCGGCCTGATCATCAACTATACGGTTTTCATGACCTTCGGCGAGGTGACCTGCATGATTTTCGGCGGCGTTTCCCCGAAGTTTACAAAATGGGTGGGCTCCAAGCGCAAGGCCTTCTCCTGGGCCGCGCTGCTGTGCGCCGTGTCTTCCGTGGCCTTCTTCTTCATTCCGATGGATCCGTCCAGTATCTGGCTGATGGTTGCGAATGTCATCATCACGTCCATCGGCATCGGCCTGTTCTCGCCGCTGCTGTGGTCCATGTATGCGGACGTGGCCGACTATGCCACCGAGAAGAACGGAACCTCCTCCACGGGCCTGATCTTCTCTTCCGGCACGATGTCCCAGAAATTCGGCTCGGCAATCTCCGGCGCGCTCGTGGCGCTGCTGCTCGGCCTTTCCGGCTTCATCTCCGGTACGGATCCCGCTACGGGACAGACGGTCGTGACGATCACCAACGAGGCCTCCGTCCAGCATATGATCTGGTCGCTGTTCTCGCTCTTCCCGGCGGCCATCGCCCTGTTGATTGTCTTCCTGCTGCATCTGTATCCGATTGATAAATAACGAGAAAAGCCCCGGACAGTCCGGGGCTTTTCCATATATGAAAAAAGGTTGACATTCCGTCAACCCTCATTCTCTCTTCAGGCGCGGTTCCTAGAACCGGTCTTCGGAAGAAACGGTCAGCTTCTTGCGGCCATGACGGCGGCGGGAAGCCAGCACGCGACGACCGTTGGCGGAAGCCATACGCTCGCGGAAACCGTGCTTGTTGACACGCTTGCGGCGGGAAGGTTGGAATGTTCTTTTCATTGTATGTCGTTTTTATTATTATCGTCTTTGGCGAAATGGATTGCAAAGGTAGTGATTTTGCATGGATTTGCAAATTTTTTTTTACCTTTGATGAATGATGACTGACAAACTCTACCTCATCGACGGCCACGCCCTCGTCTTCAAGGTGTACTACGCTTTCGTGCGCCGGCCGATGATCAATTCAAAGGGGATGGACATGTCCATCCTGTTCGGATTCACCAAATACATCCTTGAATTGATTGAACGGGAGCAACCCACCCACCTGGCGGTCGCCTTCGACCCGCCGGGCGGCACTTTCCGCAATGAAATGTACCCGGCCTACAAGGCCAACCGCTCCGAGACGCCCCAACTGGTCATCGATGCCCTGGATCCGCTGATGGAACTGTGCCGGGCCCTGGATATCCCCGTCCTCATGCTCCCGGGCTACGAGGCCGACGATGTGATCGGACCGTTCCACCGAAGCTGTCGCTGACGGTGACATCCGTGAGTTTGATGCGGCGGCAGGCAAGATCATCATAATTCGCCTCGAGATATGCAGTGGTAACGGCT